>DATJXZ010000120.1:0-115369 GCA_035499815.1 Candidatus Solibacter sp.
CACCCTAAACTCGACGAAACGATTTTGATTTTGCTTGTGGGGGTGCCCCTCGTCTTATCACCCCACGGTGAATTACGAAAGTGGTATGCTCTCCTCGTGCCTCTTCTTCAAGCAGAAAGATCAGGAGAATCGAAGGCGCCACCCGCCAAAGCAGCGGCGGTCAGTACGTATCACGCCGCCGCGTCGAACTTCCACCTATTGACTCAAACAGTCGCAGGTTGTCCAGGCTCTTTGATACCTGATTTCAGTTCACCACCAGAGTAACTGGAATGGACACCGAAAAAGGATATTTCGATAGATCGACGGTAGCACAATACGTGGGTACTGTGCTTTTCATCGTGCTGCTGGAGACCCACTTGGTATCCCGTCCGACGGCATTCCTCCTAGGCCCCTGGATAATTTGCCTATGCCTGTTCGTCGCGGCACCATCCAACTTCCGCTCACGGTGGCGACGGATTGTCCTGGTCGCTGGAGCAGCGGCGGCCTTGGGATTCTTGGTGATGCGATATGTATTCAAATAAGGAGAGGGAAAGGTCGATTTGGGTGGGACACCCTAAACTCGACGAAACGATTTTGATTTTTCTTGCGGGGTGCCCCTCGTCTTATCACCCCACGGTGAATTACGAAAGTGGTATCCTCTCTTCGTGCCTCTTCTTCAAGCTGAAAAATCAGGAGAATCGATGGCCCCACCCTCCTTACTCTTGATCAGCTGTATTCTGCCCGCACGATTTGAATTTAGCTTTCTCCGATTGCGCTTCGTCCTTCGACAGACAGAACCGGTCCAGATCCATCGGCGCCAGAACCGGTCCGTGAAAATGCTTCTTCATGCCGGCGACGAGAGCCTGCTGCTCCGCGCTGTTTTGCGGGTCATAGTGATAGAAGAGAACCGATTGTACTTGGGCTTTCGAGGCAAGTTCTCCGAGGCTGTCCACGGTGAGATGTTCCTTCTCCATGTGCGCGGTAAACTCCTGTTTGCGGACAGGTGGCCAGTGGTTCTGGGCAGCCATCTGGTCAATGATCCCGCGTAGCTCGTCCGAACTCGGCTCCACTTCGGCAACGAGAACGTCGGCGCCCATCGCAAGTTTCACGACCGCATCACTGGGCCCGGTGTCGCCGGTGAATACCACCACACCATGGGGCGTCTGAATACGGTACGAATATGACTTGAAATGCGCGCGGAACTGCGGCGGCATGAGCGCGTAATGCGAATTCTCGGCAGCCATGATCTGAATTTTGTCATCGCGGTAAACAACTCCCTGGCCACCGACTTCGTGAGCGACAAAAGGACTGGTCAGGCCATGGTTCGGCCGGCCAAGCTGGAACCCGGACTTTTCCGCGGCAAACACTTCAAAGGGAATGCTGATGTAGTGAAAGGCGGATTCGACCAATTCGCTCGTTTGCGGCGGCCCGTAGATGTTGATTTTCCGCGCGTCGGAGGCGAGATCAAGGTGAAAGTAATCGTTGGCCATCACGTCGACGAGGCCGAGATCATGGTCCGGGTGCAAGTGCGTAAGGAAGATCGTTCCAATCGTTTCCGATGGAATCCCAACATCGACTAGGCGCCGGATGGTTCCAATGCCACAGTCGATTAAATACAGCCGCCCATCGACGATGAGCAGCGTGGCTGGCTCGGAGCGATCCTTGCGCAAAGGCGGACCGCCCGCAGTACCGAGCATCAGCAGTTCGGTATCGTTTGCGCGAAGCGCCGCAGTCTGCTGTTGAGACGCAACGGGAACGCTGAAGAAAGTCAGCCCGAGCGCGAGAGCTGCAATGAACATTTTTCCACAGCGCGATTTATTCATGCGTGGACACCTCTGCGCGGAAAATCAGTCGCCGCAGAGAATCACGGTGGGGCAGAAGTATAACGCAAGATTGGTCCCTTATACCATTCAACTAACTCGGATCCGGCGGGTAGCACACCCTATACTCGCCGAAGCTATTTTGAAGTTGTCTTTTCTTGTGGTGGTGCCCCACACCTTCGTTTTTGGTTTTTGAAAGGGTTCGTCTTTCTTCTCCTCATTTTTTCTGAGTGAACCCTAATCCGCCACCTGCCCACTCGCCAGCCCCACGCCTGGGGCTTTTAGGCCCGGTGTTGAAGTCCATGTCCTTGAGCCTACTTCCGAAGCTCTTCTCGGCGAACGTTCAAACCTTCCAACGTGCAAACGCCCCTACAATCGGTCTCACTTGACTCTCAATTCCCACCGCTCCTTCCCCGCATCACTCCGAGCTTTCCTCTCAACCATAAATATGGCATAATTATACGCATGCGCACCACAGTGGACATTCCCGACGGCTTATACCGGGAACTGAAATCCAAAGCGGCCCGAGAGAAGCGTTCCGTAAAAGAACTCATTCTTCGCGGTGTGGAAGTCGAGCTCCGCGTTAGGCGAAAAAAACTCGCCCGCCGCGTAACCCTGCCCATGATTGCTTCCAAGCGCCCCGGTACTCTCGAAATCGACAATGCCCAAATCTACGACCTCATTCCTTTTCCCTGATGTCAACGTCTGGCTGGCCCTTTCCTACCAGCGTCATGTCCACCATCCCGCGGCCAAGGCGTGGTTCGAGCAGTTAGGGGACGGTACCCGCCTGTGCTTCTGCCGCTTCACGCAACTCGGCCTGCTCCGCCTGCTCACCACCGACGCCGTGATGGGCGACGACAAGGTTCTCAGCCAGGCAAAAGCATGGCAGGTTTATGACCTCTGGAGCGCCGACGACCGCATCCATTTTCTTGAAGAACCTTCCACAGTGGAGGCATCTTTCCGATCGTTCTCCAGCGACACGCGTCCCGCCCCTAAGGACTGGGCGGATTCCTACCTGATGGCCTTCGCTTCAGTAGCCGGGCTACGCCTGGCCACGTTTGACAAAGCTCTTCACGCAAAATTCCGTGATGCGCTCTACTTGGGCTGAGCGGCGCGTGGCGCGGACATTGCACGGCGGAGGCAAGGACGAGTGCCGCTTCCCATCTTTGTCGCGGGTGCCGCTATTGAAGTTGGTCGCCTTGCGGTCACGTCCGGAGCTCTTCTCCGCGAACGTTCAAACCTTCCAACGTGGAAACGCCCCTCCACTCCGTCTCACCAAACTCCCAATTTCCCGCCAACCCCTTCCATCCATTCTACTTCCCGCGTCTCAATTCGAATGATACGCATCAAGTACTGTACCTTGACAGTAATCCATTCCTCTGCTATCCTTCCCCATGGCCGTAACGCCCATCCCGCCCTCATCCCTCGCCTCTTCTTCTCTCCCCCGGCCTGATGGCTGCGTCTCTCCCGCCGGAGAATCCGTCCAACGAGTGATCCTTCCGAGCGCTGCGAGGGGCCCGCTGTTGTACTTCTTGCTATCCACTAACCACCAACCTCTAACCTCTATCTCCTCTGGAATCCGCACTTCCAAAAAACTGGCCTGCAAGCTCTTTAAAATGAACACTTCCAAAACGCAGGACTTAAAACCCTTTAGAATGAACACTTACAAAAAAACAGGGGGGTACCACCCTTTCACCCGGAGTTTCCCATCTCGCCTCGGGTGGGACAGCCACTCCTGGCTGTCCTCCGCTCCCCCCTGCCGCCAGGAACTCCACCCTCAAGTGTGCTATCGTCCGTCTGCACGCGGTTTTCAGGGGTTCGCGTACCCCCCATCCCGTCAACTCGAGCGAAGAGTGCATTCTTCTTCCGCCGAATGCGGGCGGTTCGTCCCGCCGTGCAATTTGCACGCGGAGTGCAACCGGCAAGGAGCCACAACGCAATGGCAGAGCGCCCCGTACTCGTTGGTCTTATTCCCCAGGTCGTCGTTCTCGATCCCGGCGATCAAATCTCCTGGCTCTCCGACGCCGGCAATCTTCGCGTCGAATTCGACGTCAATCGCTGCCCCTTTTCTTCCAACATCTTTCAGGCCCCGGCCGGCATGCGCCTCTTCAGCGGCCCGCCTCGCGCCGGCCTAAAGGCGGCCACCTACAAGTACCGCCTCTGGCTCAACGATCAACTTGTCGGCCACGGCGAAGTCATCCTCCGCGAGAAATGAGGAATTGTTATTTGGCGAGTGAGCTCCAACAAAAATCAAAAGACCCGGCAAAAATCGCTGCCGGGCCTTTCGGAACAGGAAAATGTCTCGCGCAATTCAAATTGTCAGGAGGCAATCAAACAAACAAGACCGCGAGGATTGTTTGTCCAGCCTATTTCGGTTGCTTCGCGATGATCAGGTCCTTGATTTTCGCGTACGTCGCCGCCGGAATGATCTTTTTGTTGACCAAGTCGGTTTTCATCTTGTACGGACGGCCGTCGATGATCTTCTGCGAGTACGCATCGCCGATTCCCGGCAGGGCTTTCAACTGATCTTTCGTCGCCGTATTGATGTCCAGCAAAGCGCCCGCCTTCGCTGGAGCCTTGGAAGCCGATTGCGCCGCGCTCGCATCCGCCGGCACGGCCGTGGTCATGGCTGACTCGGCCTTTGCCGTGGCCGCGTGCGAGTACGCTGCGCCTATTCCCAAAATCAAAATCAGCGCCGCCAAAATTTTCCAGCTCAATTTTTCCTTCATCTCGTTCTCTCCTTTTCTATTTGGAATCGCCGCACTCGCCTCATTCCTTCAAATCCAATCGTCCCGCTTCAATGCCCTTTCGTTGCGGATTTGTATCCTGCTTTGATTGCGTCCGCTTCCAGCATGTACTTGCCCTTCTTCGTCTTTCCGTACCAGCGGCTTCCCTTCTTGTGATACACGCCTGTGCTCGTATTCACCCACACCAATCCTTCGCCCTTCTCGGTGGATGTCTTCGGTTTCTCCGCATCAGATTGCGATTGCGGCTTGGAAGTCTGAGCCGTCGATTGCACGGCTTGCGTACTCGCGGTTGCATTCGCTGCGGCATGACTCTTCGCCGGAAAACCGCACACAACGAGCGCAGCCGTTAGGAGTAGAACGGAACCGAGGTTCCGCGCGTGGCGTCGCGTGGCATCGCGTCTCATGGAGTTTGGCGTCCGTCGGAAGGCCGGAGCGCCGGAATGCGGGCATGATGGCGAAGAACGCGGGTGAAGTCAATATGGAAGAGGAACAGTTCCGCTGGCCAATTGGACAGGAACGTTTGATCGAGGACTACAACAGTTCGGTCTGCTCAGGGTTTCGGAAAACAGATCGCCAATTCGTGGCCGTCAGTCGCTGGCGACGGCGCTGCGAGGCGCTTCCACTGATTCGGCTAGGCCGCGGCGCATCGGCCCAAGCACGAATGCCGGAACTTGCCGCTCCGGAGCCAACGAGAGATTGGTGGCGCGGCGGGGAAATTCAGTGCGATGATCCAGCTTAAGCCCCGCCTCCCGGAGGAACTCGGCGGAAAAGCCCATGTCTTCGGCGCGATCCACGCCCCAGAACCACAGCTTCTCTTCCTGCCGTTGGAGGAAGTCGAGGGACTCCTCGAGCTTCTTCATGGCACGATCAAAGGATGAAGCCAGGAAGAAGACTCCCAGATTCCATGCATGGCGGGGGTAGAAAACCTGGATCCGGACACAATACTTGCCACCCTGATTCCGCTCCATGCTGCAGCGATAGTCATTCCGGGGGACCGGTGTGCGGGACGGCGTCTTCTTGGTATTCATAATTTCCTGTGGCTATGGTAACGGGAGGCCATGATGATTATTGGGCTTCTGGCGATTCCCGCCTGCAATTCGAACGAGTCTGACAAGAAGGCAGAGCGGAAACCAACCATTTAGGAGACCCCAATAGGCTACCGGGGCGCGGCGACAAACACAAGCACTCCGCGAATTCAATTTAAGCTATTTATTATCAATAATTTAGATTAGCTTAGGTCGGTGATACTGCGAAGTTTGTCGGGCATCAATTGCAGCTTGCCCTCGGATTTCAGGCGGTCTTCGAGGGCTGTTTGGAAGGCTTCAAAGGCTAGTGAACGCTTCGCTTGCAGGACTGCGTCGGTCAAATCTTTCTTTTGTTTGTCAAAATCCGCAGGATTGGGCTCGACTTTGTCCGCAACTTTGTAGACAAGCCAGTTGCTTCCTAGCTCGAGGGGCGCTCCGACGTCGCCAGGCTTCAATTGGAAGGCGGAGGCGAGCTGTTTTCCGCTGGCGACGTTTGAGATGGAGCCGTTGCGGGCGAAATCGTCACTGGTTTTGGCTTCGAGACCGAGCGCTTTTGCTGCGGCGTCGAATTTCTCTCCCGCTTTGACCCGCTTGGCCAGCTCCTGGGCCTTACTTTGAGCTTCTTCGGAGGCTTTTTCCTGCTTTAGATCGGCAACGACCCGGTCATGGACTTCTTCGAGAGAGCCCTGGTGGGCGGGCAGAATTTTGCTGACGTCGAGGACCAGATAGCCGCGATCGGTGTGAACGGGCAAGCTCAGTTCGCCCTGACGCAGGCGGAAAATGGTGTCGCTGATCTTGACGTCCTGAGAATTGCCCAATTCGATTAGAGGATCGGTGGCAGAGACGGGGCGGGTCTGGCCAACGGTCAGGTGATACTGTTTTGCAAGATCATCGAGAGAAACTTTGTTGGATTGGCGGATGGCCTGAGAGAGCTTGTCGGCGATGTCGCTGGCTTGCTTATCGGCTTCCGTCAGAAGCATAGGAGTGAGGATGGAATCCTTCACTTCGTCGAAGGATTTGGTGTGCGCCGTCTCCTTGTCGATGATCTTGATGATGTGGAAGCCGTACTGGGTTTTGACTAGATCGGAAATGCTGCCTTTGGGGAGCGAAAAGGCCACCTTTTCGAATTCCGGGACAGTCTGGCCCTGCACAATCCATCCAAGATCGCCGCCCTTATCTTTTGTGCCGGGGTCTTCTGAATATTTTTTGGCGAGATCCTCGAAATTCGCGCCTTTTTTGACCTGCTTCAGAATGTCTTCGGCGCGTTTCTTAATCTCTTCCACTTCGGCGTCGGTCTTGCCAACGGTGAGGAGCAGGATGTGCTCAACGTGAACTCGATTCGGGACCTGATATTGCTGGATGTTGGCCTTGTATTGGGCCTCCAATTGAGAATCGGGGATGCGGATGTTCTGGCGTATCTGGTTGGCGTCCACGATGGCATAGCGCACGACGCGCTCTTCCGGCACCTGATACTTGGCCTTGTTTTTTTCGTAGGCGGCCTTAATATCCGCGTCGCTGAGCGTGATCTTGGAGGCTAAATCTTCGGGCTTGATAAAGGCATAATCCAACTTGACCTTTTCATTGCGATACCTGAACTCTTCCTGAAGCTCGGCCGGGCCAGCGCTAATGCCATCGGTGACCAGCTTCTGGAATTTTTCCTGGAGCAGGCCGAGACGAACGGTGTCCTCGAACTGCGGAACGCTCATCTGGGTGCGGGATTCAACGAGCGAAGTGTATTGATCCGGAGCGATGGGAACGCCACCATTGAAGGCGGCGGGGAGAATCAACCGGATGCGATCAGCGACTTCATCGTTGGAAACGTGAATGCCAAGCCGATTGGCCTCGTACTGCATTTCTTTCTGGAGAAGCATTTGCCGGAGAATCTGCTGCGCGTAATACGGCACAAGCATGGGCGGTACTTGGTTGCGCTGTTTGATCTGATCGAGCTGCTGGCGAATTTCCGCGACGGTAACGGTCTGATCGCCAACTTTCGCGACGACGTCCGTGGACGACTGGGTGGTGCCGCCGGGGCCGGTTGGGACGAGGTACAACAACATGCCGCCGGAGAGCGCCAGAACGACGATACCGAGAAAAATCTGGTTAAGAAGCTTCTGCTTTTTGTCTGAGCCGCCAGCCATCCGCTGAATCCCCCGAGTCCACGAACAAACTTAACATTATAGAAGATAGATGGCGTGCGGCTCAAATAGAATCGAACACTGGTAGTGGGTCCGTTTGAGGCCCACCACTGATTGACTCGCTCAAGAGCCGTGCTACTATGCGAGCATGGCGAAGAAGAAACCTGCAAAGAAGGCGAAGAAACACTCACTCAAAAAACGGTCCGCGCCGAAACCCGACGTGAATCAGATCGCGGCACGGATTGTAAGTGAATCTACGAAGCTCTAAATTACTGGATTAGGCGGGTAGGCGTCGATTTCTTTACGCCCATTTGTTGGAAATACTTGTCTAACTCCCCGGACATGAGCATTTTCTCAAACAGCCAGTACGGGTCATTCGCATCTCCTTCTTTTCTAAGCGTTTCCGAGATGAAGAGTATGCAAACGCGCCGCATTTGAGAGGATGCAATCCAACATATCCTGAGTCTGCCTTTTTGAAGCCTGAAAATGTTTGAGAGATTGTCTCTTAGTGCGTGTTTCTTGTTGTGTGGGTCGCGCGGGATTATTCGTTCAATGGCCTCTTCGACCATGCGGAAGGTAGTGCAAACCGCGTTAGTATGGTCACCTTTGGCTTCCGCTGCTTTAGCTCGGGTATACAAGTCCACGTATACTGCCTCTGCCGAAGCCGACAAATCTACGTCGTAGGGAGCCTGCGAAACTAGAGGCCGTTTGGCCTCCAGCTTCGCCTTTACGGACTTGCGTCTCCCTCGGGGCATTGGATTATTTCTTCCTTTCCAGCTCCGCCTTGATTTCCGCAAGAGAGCGGACACGGCCTTCGCGCAAATCCTCAAAAGCCGCTTTCAGCCCTTCCAGTTCAGCTTTCTCTCTGCACAAATCAATCGTGTTCAGAAGCGAATATACTTGTTGTTGTATCTCCATGAACTTACCGTATGTCAGCAAAACAGCCAGCGGTTCGTCGTTGTCTTGAAATACAAGCGTATCTTCCGTCTCCTTTAGCTTCGCGGTATTCAGCTCACGAAGCTTACTCACTCCAACGTATTTTACGTTTGGGTCAAGCGTCACGGGCATAGCATTTGTCGTACCCACGTTGGCCCCCTTCCTCCTCTGGGTTAGTCCTAAGATTCAGGACCACTCCACTTGGATGCTAAATATACAGGTGTAGGCATACGCTTGTCAATAGTACTTAACAGAATTTGACAAAATTATGACAGAATATTGCTATGTCTATTGACATTATGCTGCCAATCAGGTACAATGGTCCCATTATGAACCGACTCTCACCAGCCAAACAAGCTCAAGTTATCGCGGCCTTCGTAGAGGGCAATTCCATCCGTGCCACCGTTCGTATGACGGGTGCCTCGAAGAACGCAATTCAGCGGCTCCTAGCCGCTATCGGGCCAGCATGTGAGGCATACCAGAATCACGCGCTCCGCAACCTGCCTTGCAGGAAAATTCAGTGCGATGAAATTTGGTCCTTTTGCTGCGCCAAGCAAAAGAACGTGCCCGCCGACAAGCAAGGGCAGTTCGGCTTTGGAGATGTTTGGACGTGGACGACACTATGCGCCGACACAAAGCTGATCTGCTCTTGGAAGATTGGCACTCGCGGCGCGTCCACGGCCTATGCTTTGATGCACGATCTTGCTGGACGCTTGGCGCATCGCATCCAACTAACTACAGACGGCCATCGCGTGTACGCTGACGCCGTAGAGAGCGCGTTTGGCTCTGAGATTGACTACGCGATGTTGGTCAAGATTTACGGTGCGGACCGCGAAGATAGCGAAGCACGGTACAGCCCCGCAGAGCGTATGGGATGCCGCACGATTCCAATGTCCGGTAATCCAAAGGCGCGTGACATTTCCACCAGCTTTGTCGAACGCCAGAATCTCACCATGCGTATGCAAATGCGCCGATTCACGCGGCTGACAAATGCCTTCTCAAAGAAGATTGACAATCTCGGTTACGCGGTCGCGCTTCACTTCATGCACTACAGCTTTTGCCGCGTTCACCAGACCTTGCGCGTCACTCCTGCGATGGAAGCGGGAATCGCGGACCATGTTTGGACAAATGAAGAAGTGGTTGGTTTGCTTCAAGAAAGCGTCCAAAATGCAGCATAAGGTTGCAGTTAAATCTAAGTTGATTGGAAAGGACAACTGATGGCTTTTAGCCAAGAAACAAAACAGGCGGCATTCATTCGCGCTGGTGGACAGTGTGAATGTCGCCGCCTGTCTTGCACCGAACATACCACTATCCGCTGCACTACCAAGTTAACAGCCGGACGCTGGCATGCTCATCACAAAACCGCTTTAGCGTCTGGCGGAAGCGATTCACTGAGCAATTGCGAAGCTCTGTGCATCCCCTGCCATGAGCAAACCCCGACCTACGGGGCTTAATTAATCACTTTCTTCAGGGCGGATACTATAGTCCCGATAGCTTCCGCCTTGAAGCATAGTTTCCCCAACGGACATAATGCAGATGTCGCTTCCACGGTAATCGTTACATCGTCATCCGCTTTTTCCTTTAGGGCGGGGCCGATCTTCTCGAATACGAACCTGCACATCGTATTCCAATCCCCGCATGAAAAGTATACGTAGCCGTCGCGTTTGCCAGCGTCTCCCTGACAGCTTTGCAGGGTCTCAAGGCCGTCTACACGGTTAAGCAACTCGACCAACTCCGCCACTCCCGCATCCACGGTAGCGTTGACTTTCACCCATGTTTGAGCATGCGTAGCCATGTTTAGAGACTAGCGTTATACGCCTCAATCCCGCCCTCGTCCACTGTTTGATGTTTCCAAAGGCCCACCTGCCCATTCGGGCAATTTTTCAAATGGACCCACTACCCGAACTCTTAGCGGATCTAATGCAAAGCGTCGAATAAGCCGGAGGAAAGACCGGAAGGCACTGCCAGTCAGTAATATTGCCAGGATCAGGCCGGAGCCAGCGGAGCTGCATGGCTCGTACCGATTACTTCCGGACAGCTAGACGCCGGCCCACAACAGCCAATCAGGGTGCGAAATTACCCGGTAAGCTCTTGCGATGATCGAGGACTGATCGGGCGAAGCCTGTCTCGTAAGGGCGCAGCGAACGAACTCAATGCACGCGCGCAACCAGGATCGTGGCATCATCGGTCTGGCGACCTCGAGAAAAGTCGTCCAGCGAAGCAAAGAGCGCGTCCACGAGTTCGCCGGCGTCCTTCGCGTTGCAGTGGAGGGCCGCTTTCGTGATGCCCTCGAGCCCCCATTCCTCGCCCGATTGGTTTACCGCTTCGATGACCCCATCCGTGTACGCGATCAGCGTATCGCCTCGCTGGAGTTGAACCGCGCTCTCTTCGTACCTCGAATCACGAAAAATTCCGAGAGGGAAGCTTGCGCTATCAAGCCACGCAATCGAACTGTCCTGCCGAAGCACTAGAGGAGGATTATGGCCTGCATTGGCGTAACGCAATGTGCGCGTGGCTGGATCGAAAACTCCGTAAAATAATGTCGCGAAGCGGTCCGCGAGACACGACGCGTTTACCTGACGATTCACAGTGTCCAGGACAGCGGCGGGATCCTGGCCCGCAAAGGAAGCCGCAGTGCGGAGCGACGACTGGACATTGGCTATCATGAGGGCCGCGGGCAGGCTCTTGCCGGAGGCGTCTCCGATGGCGAAAGCCACGCAATTCCCGGGGAGGGGCAGTGAATCGTAGCAATCGCCGCCCAGTTCGCGGAGCTGGCGGCAACGGGCGCCGTAGCTGAGGGCGTCCAAGGCGGGTGCCAGGCAGTGCATGAAGCCCTGCTGCACATCGCAGGCGCCGGCCCAGTCCTGACTAACGTCAACCACGAGTTCCTCGGATGTCATTTCCCACCTCCACTGGTATGTCGGTTCCCGGCGAGCAAAATCGACACACTTGCCCTGCTTTTGGGATTGAAAAAATATTTCGGGCGGATGTAGAGAACGCCGGGGCGGCTCCGACTACTCCATGAAGACGGAAGCCAGCCGGGCAGAAGGAACGGCCCGATGGAGGACGAGCGTGGGAAAAGCCGATGAGATGCCTCGACGCCGTTTCGTCGCAGCCGCGCTATCCAGTGCGGCAGTGGCGGCATGGCCTGTTCGTCTGGCGGGAGACGCCAGGATGCAGAAACCAGGAGGAAATGAAATGACAACCTTGACGCCCTACCTTTTATTCGATGGAAGTTGCCACAAGGCGATGGAGTTCTACAAATCCTGCTTTGGAGGAGAGCTGACTCTCACCCAGGTGAAGAATTCTCCAGCGAAGAACTTCATGCCTGCAGATCAACAGGAGAAGGTCCTCAATGCCCGGCTGCGAAGCGGAAATCTGGAAATTTCGGCGTCGGACTGGCTGCGGCCTGACCGAACCCCAATTCGCGGCAATACGGTTTGTCTTTATTTGAGCGGAGGGACACTCCCGGAGTTGAAGACGCTATTCGAAAAGCTCTCCCAGGGAGCAGAAGTTACGGATCCGCTGAAAGAGCAATTTTTCGGCACGTACGGAGCACTCAACGACAAGTTCGGCGTGCGGTGGATGTTTCAAACGGACAAAATGGTTTAGGGAACGCTGGTAGAGTAAACGAAACAACAAAGGAGCGAAGGACATGAAATACATTTTGCTGATGAGCGGCACGAAAGCGGGAGTGGCAACTTACGGTGGATGGTCGCAAATGGACCGGGATGCACACATGGCCGTTCTGCGAAACATTGGTAAGGAGTTGAGTGAATCCGGAGAGTTCGTGGCAACGCAAGGGTTAGCCGAGCCGAAAGAGGCCAGAGTCGTCCGCGGGGAGAAGAATGGAATGCCGGTCACCGACGGTATTTTCCCCGAGGCGAAGGAGTTTCTCCTGGGCTACTGGATCGTGGACGTTGCGACTCCCGAACGCGCTTATGCGATCGCGGGCCGGATTTCGTCGGCGCCCGGCCCCGGAGGAGCCGCTACCAACATGGCCATCGAAGTCCGGCGGTTTGCTTCTTATGAACAATCCAAATCCCAATGAGGGGATGCTGAGAATGCAGAGCACACATTGACGAAGCAGCAAAGGCGCAAATCGGGGCGAAAGTGAAATTCGAGGAGCGAGAAAATGAAATACATTCTGATGATGACTGGCACGAAGGCCGATTTTGCCGAATACGCCAAATGGTCAAAAGCTGACCTGGAGGCGAATGTCGCTTTCATGCGCGCTTTCAGCAAGCAGCTCAAGGAAGAAGGTGTGTTCGTTGGCACCGAAGGTTTGGGATGGCCCAATCAAGCCAAGCTGGTCCGTGCAGGGAAGGACGGCACGCCGATCACGGATGGCGTCTTCCCGGAGTCCAAGGAGTTTCTCGCCGGATACTGGATCATCGACGTGGAGAGTCCGGAGCAAGCGTACAAGATCGCTGCGCGCGCTTCGATGGCGCCGGGTCCTGGAGGTCAACCCGGAAACATGCCTATCGAAGTGCGCCAAGTGCTTGGCGGCCATGCCGATCTAGGGCTCTAGGAACTTTTATGAAATTGGACAAGAAGTTTTCCGCCAAATTGCAAAAAAGTCGAAATGACGGCGGATGGTCTTACATCATCTGGCCTGACTCCGTCAAATTTTTTGGAACTCGCGGCTTGGTAAAGATCGTGGGCAAGATCGACGGGCATCCATTTCGGACTTCGTTCATGGCCTTGGGCGATGGCAGGCATAAATTGCCCATCAAGGCAGACATTCGCAAACTGATCGGGAAAGAAGTTGGCGACACGGTGACCATTTCCCTTGAGGAGCGGCTAAATTAGGAACTGGGACGCTCGCCTCAGGACCGACGAGCGCCATCGGCCCGAAGCGTGGTGCAGGCATGGGACAGCCCTTGGATCCTCCAATCGAGCAATTGCTTCGCGATTTGACCCCCCGCGTGCTCGGCGCGGTCGTGCGCAGATTTCGCGACTTTGCGGCCGCGGAGGACGCAGTGCAGGAAGCACTGATCGCGGCTAGCTTGCAATGGCCTAGAGAGGGTGTGCCTGGCAATCCGCGGGGCTGGTTAATCCAGGTGGCATCGCGGCGAATGGCTGACTACATTCGCAGTGAAGTCGCACGGCGGCACCGCGAGCAGGTGGCCGCCGAAGAAGCGGAGCGGCTGGCACTGCCGATTGACGCCGGGACTGAAAACGGCGAGGACGACACACTTGTGCTGCTCTTCATGTGCTGCCATTCCGCGCTCACTCCGGCTTCCGCGATTGCGCTGACGCTGCGGGCGGTCGGCGGCTTGACGACCGCGGAAATCGCCAACGCGTTTCTCGTGCCCGAGGCCACCATGGCGCAGCGCATCAGCCGGGCTAAGCAAAGCATCGAGGAGTCAGGCATTCCGTTCCAATTGCCGACTGCCGAGGAACGTGCGCAGCATCTTCGAGCTGTGCTCCACGTGCTCTACCTGATCTTCAACGAAGGCTACACCAGCAGCGGCGGAGCCGAATTGCGCCGTGGAGATCTATCGGATGAGGCAATCCGCCTGATGCGAATCGTCTACAACCATCAACCGGAGGACACTGAGGTCGCGGGACTGCTGGCGCTCATGCTCTTGACGGATGCGCGGCGCGCAGCGCGAACAGGGCACGACGGCGCGCTGGTCCCCCTCGCACAGCAAGACCGGGCGCTCTGGGACCGGCAGCAGATCGCGGAAGGGACAGCACTCCTGTCGGCTGCGCTGCCGAAAGGCTCAGTTGGCCCGTACCAGTTGCAGGCGGCCATTGCGGCTGTGCATGATGAGGCGGCGCGCGCTGCGGATACCGACTGGCCACAGATTCTGGCGCTCTACGAGCTCCTGAAACGCATGTCGGACAATCCAATGATCCTCCTGAACCACGCCATCGCCGCATCCATGGTGCACGGACCGCGGAAAGGACTCGAACTGCTAGGCGCACTCGACTCCGATACACGGCTTGCGGAGAATCACCGGCTCGATGCGGTTCGCGCACACCTGCTGGAAATGGCAGGAGAGCTTGATGGCGCCGTGAAACTCTACCGGGCGGCGGCGGGAAAAGCAGGCAGCTTACCGGAGCGCGACTACCTTCTGATGCAGGCGGCGCGAGTCTCGAGCGACACGCGGCTCGCGGATGGACGGAAATGAACAAGGTCGTGCTCCCGGCGCGACCCATCGGAGACGCGCAAACAGAGCTGCCGGCTTCGGGAGAGGCTGATGCGCTCGAGGGTTGGCGGGACGACGGATAATCTGCAGCTACGGGGAATTCGCTTCCCGTTCGCCCTGGCCGGGCTCGACGGGGGGCTCGCGATGAAGTAGGATGAGGGTCTCCGCTTAGATTTTCATTCCAAGAGGTGAGCTATGAAGTGCTTATATCCGATACCCGACAAGTGTCTCGCTCAATTGAAGAAGGATCGGGAGACCGGAATCGGCTATCAGGTGGTCTCCGTCGAACTGACGGACGGAAGACGCTTCGATCAGGTGGTGGCCAGCGAATGCTGCATTATCGAGGTTCGGGGATACGCGGAAATTCCGTTTGCGCCCGAAGACGTGGCCTCCGTCGAAGTGAACCACAAATACTGGAATTTCAGGGAAAAGTCGGACGCACGCGTCAAAGCCAGGGCTGCCGGGGCTTGACCTCGACTTTCTAAAACGAGCTTTTGACGCCGAGAAGAGATTACGCCCGCGCGGATTAACCGCCTGCGCATGCCTGGGCGTGAGCGAGAGCCAAATCGTGGTCGATGCCTAGATTGGGCTTGGGCTTCAGTAGTTTGGGTGGCGCTGTGTCATTTCAACCTGCTTCGCTGTTCTGATTCCTGCTTCCATGTAGATATCGAACGAGAGGGTCCGAAATCGACAGGTTGGGTGTGTAACTTGGGAGGTGCTTTCAGTTGTTGGAGAGGCCTTAGATTGTTCGGAACAAGGCCATATTGGGGACGACTCTACGGTAATGCGGAAACAGCCCCGCCAAAGGCGATCCAAAGTCTTGGGAAACCGACCTAAGATGCCCTTCATCCAACTCGTGGCATGGCGATGCTCTCAGTAATTCGAAGCAAAGCTGTAGGATTTCTAGCAGTGTCTACTCTTATCTTTGCTGGTGCTAGGTGGCTGGCTACTCCTGCCCAGAACGCCACGCGGCAAGCGTCGACACACATTCCGCCAACATTCTATCGCGACGTGTTACCAATTCTGCAGGAGCGCTGCCAGCTGTGCCACCGCGCTGAAGGGATTGCACCGATGCGATTCGAAACGTATTCGGAGACGCGGCCGTATGCGGCGGCGATTGCGGCGGCGGTGGAAGGCAAGTCAATGCCGCCATGGTTTGCGGACCCGCACGTCGGCCATTTTTCGAATGATAGTTCGCTCTCGGCAGAACAAATCGCGGAGCTTGCAGAGTGGGCGAATGCCGGAGCGCCGGCCGGCGATCCGCACGATGCGCCTCCGCCACGGCATTGGGCCGAAGGCTGGAGCATTCCGCAGCCAGATCTGGTATTGAAAATGCCAAAGGCGGTGGCCGTACCCGCGAGCGGCGATGTGGAATACACGTATGAAATTGTTCCCACGGGTTTCCAGAAAGACCGCTGGGTGCGCGCGGTGGAGATTCTTCCGCTGATGCGCGCGAACGTACACCACGCGGTAGTCTATGTGCGGCCACGAGATTCGAAGTGGATGCAACATGCTCCGATAGGAGTTCCCTTTACGGCGTCGTCGTTAACCGATCCCGATGACCGTCGAGGTGCGCATTGGACGGACAGCGACGTGCTCCTCGTCTACGCACCGGGAAGTTCGCCCGACAATTGGCCGGAGGACATGGCGAAATTGATTCCCGAGGGAGCGGATCTGGTTTTTCAGATGCACTACACAACGAATGGCCACGCGGGCCGCGACCGAACCAGCGTGGGACTGATCTTTTCGAAGCACACTCCGGCGCAGCGCGTGCTAACGCTGCAGCTCACCAACGACCATTTCGTGATTCCGCCGGGAGTACCGGACTACCGGGTGGAAGCGGATGGCACACTTCCGAACGATGCAACGCTTCTCAGTTTTTTTCCTCACATGCACCTGCGCGGGAAGCGCTTCCAATACAACATCATTCATAAGCCGACAAGACCCGGCGAAAGGCCGGACCAGAAAATTGAACCGTTGCTGGACGTCCATTATCATTTTCATTGGCAGATGAGCTACCGCCTGGCACAACCTCGCTTGCTGAAGGCAGGCACGGAACTGCAGGCCGTCGCGTGGTATGACAATTCGCGCGGCAATCTGCACAATCCAGATCCGGACGCCGCAGTGCGTTGGGGCGAGCAAACGTACGACGAGATGATGGTGGGGTTTTTTGACGTGGCGGTACCGGCGAGCGTGGATAAACAGGATTATTTCATCCGGCATTGATAGAATTTCGCCGTGAGTTCAGAAATTTCAGGAGCCCGCATGGAAATCCGCAGCGAGTACGTCGAGCTGAAGGTCAATGACGGCACCACGATGAAGGCGTGGATAGCGCGGCCAAAAGAAGAAGGGTTGCATCCGGGCTTGCTGGTTTTCCAGGAAGCGTTCGGAGTGAATGCGCACATTCGCGACATTGCCGGACGTTTTGCGCGGGAAGGATTTGTGGCGGTGGCTCCGGAACTTTTTCACCGCACGGGGGCGGGATTCGACGGGCGCTATGACGATTTTCCAAGCGTGGTACCGCACATGAAGGCGCTGAATGATTCGTCGATGGCCGCGGACCAGCGGGCTGCCTACGACTGGCTGCGCGGAGCGATTGGGCCGCAATCGCCAATCTCAGCGATTGGCTATTGCATGGGCGGACGCGCGGCGTTTCTGGCTGCGATTACGCTGCCGTTGGCGGCCGCCATTTCTTACTACGGAGGCGGAATCGCACCGAACACTTCGAACCCGGGCCTGCTGGGTCGTGTGAGCGGAATTCAGTCTCCGTTATTGCTTTTCTGGGGCGGGCGCGACAAACATATTCCGCCGGAGCAAGTGCGCGCAGTAACCGATGCGTTGCGTGGCGCGGGGAAAAACTTCGTAAACGTCGAGATTTCAAACGCGGACCATGCCTTTTTCTGCGACGCGCGGCCCAGCTACAGTCCCTCGGCGGCTCTTCTGGCCTGGCCATTGACGCTGGCATTTCTTCGAGCAAGATCGACCTAAGAATAGAGCAGCGGAAAACCCAAGCCGCATGGACGAGCCCAAAATCATAGGGGCTGGCCGTTCGGGCAGAACCTCCTGACCGGAAGACTAGGGTGTCCAACCGCTATTTGCTGTTTAACCACCGCAAGATGCGGCGGCCGTCCGCGTTCTAATTAATATGTTAGATTCCAAGATTGGCGGCGTTGTTGCGCGAAAATACGTGAGCACACAGACACCCTACGACCCGAACCACCCGAAAATAAAGCGCGTGGAAGTGTATTGGCACACGGTTACGTACAAGACCGTGGCCGTATATATGATGCTGGTTGCAGTGATTCTTTTCGCAGCGCTGTACCTCCTCGATCCGAATTTATACACGGCGGCGTACGACAAGTTTGTCAAAACCATGGTCAGCGGCGATCCCGACGCCGTCGCGATTTCGCAAACGCAAGCCAGATTCGTAAACCTCGACGGAAAAGTGCAAGTGAAGAAAGTCAACTCCGTGCAGTGGGTGGACGCGGATTTTCACACTACGCTGGACAAAGGCGACCAGATTCAGACGTCCGCGGATGGAGCGGCGCGCATCACCTTTGCTGACGGAACGACGTACACCGTAAAGTCCGGGACTTTTATCACCGTCGAAGAAAATTCGATGGGGCAGGAGAAACCCTCGAGCTCGGGAGTGCGCATCACCACGGGGCAGGTCGATCTGAGAACGCCGAATTGGACATCGCCCGATTCGAAAGCAGAAGTCAGCGTCGAAGACACCAAGGCTCAAATCCATTCGAACAGCCACGCGGACGTAACGGCTGATCCTGAGCACAAGGAATCTGAGATAGTAGTTTCGAGCGGCAGCGCGGAAGTGCAGCGCGGTCAGGAGAAAGTGGAGATTGGGCAACACCAGAAGGCAGTTTTCTCAAGCTCCGGCCCGATTACGAAGTCTGATGTACTAGCGCCGCCCGACCTGGTCTTGCCACGGAACTTCGAACCGCTAATCGTAGAGAATCCAAAAACGGCCTCGGTGCATTTCGAATGGAAGCCTGTACCACAGGCGGTTTCCTACACGCTGCGAATCAGCGCGACGGCGATGTTCACGAAAACCGTGAAGGATCTCCCAGGAATCACCGGGAATACGGCGGACGTCTCCGGGCTCGATGCCGGCGATTACTTCTGGACGGTCACGGCGTCCGATGCGAAGAAGGAAACGAGTGAAGTCAGCGAATCATTTCGATTCACACTGGTGGCCCAGGGAAAAACGCAGGACATGTTGCTGGAGATTACCGGCACGCAGATTCACGGCCGCGTGGTCGAAATTATCGGCAAGACGGAACCAGGGGCGGCACTGCTCGTGAACGGACAGCCGGTGCCCATTATTGCGCAGGACGGGACTTTCCGGCACTTTACGCAGCCGCTTGAGCCGGGCCAGCACACGATTGTGATTATCGGGGAGAATCGCCGAGGCGGCACGGGACGTCAACAAGTGATGATCGTTGTGCCGAAATAAGAGTTTCGAACGAGGATCGCTTTTCGGTCTCGCCAGAAAAAAGACGAAGGCGCGACTTTGCGCCGGTCGCCAAGTCCGTGGACAATGGTCTAGTTGGCCGCGCGGCGGTAATTAAGAACCGTCAGCCTGTTCTGCAGGTTGTCGTCGGCTGGACGGCGGAGAAGTTTTCTCCGCGGGGGGCGGAGGGATGAATAAGAACGGTTACAACCTGAGGTCGGTGTTTAGCTTGTTTTCGTCCGACCTCGCAATTGATCTGGGGACGGCGAACACGCTGGTGTTCTCCGGGGGCAAAGGCATCGTGGTGAACGAGCCGTCGATCGTGGCCATCAATAAGTCCAGCGGCGAAGTCGTCGCCGTGGGCCGCGAAGCCAAGGAGATGCTGGGCCGGACGCCGGGAAACGTCGTCGCCATCAAGCCGATGAAGGACGGCGTCATCGCCGACTTCAAAGTCACCGAAAAAATGCTGACGTATTTTATTCAGAAGGCGCATAACCGCCGCGTCCTCGTGCACCCGCGCATCGTCATCGGAGTGCCAAGCGAAATCACGCCGGTGGAAAAGCGAGCGGTGCAAGACTCCGCTTATCGCGCGAGGGCCAGCGAAGTTTATCTCGTTGAGCAGGCGATGGCCGCGGCGATTGGCGCGGGTCTGCCCATCGAAGAACCCTCCGGCAACATGGTCGTGGATATCGGCGGAGGAACTACCGACATCGCGGTAATCTCGATGAGCGGAATCGTGTATTCGCGGTCCGTGCGGGTCGCGGGAAACGAAATGGATGAAGCGGTGATGCAGTATCTGAAGCGCAAGTACAACCTGCTTGTCGGCGAGCGCACCGCGGAGCAGATCAAGATGGAAATCGGTTCGGCGTATCCGCTGGAAAAACCTCTGACCATGGAAGTGAAAGGGCGCAACCTGATTGAAGGCGTGCCGCGGACAGTTACGATCGACGACAGCGAAATTCGCGAAGCGCTGAGCGAATGCGTCGCGACCATTCTGAATGCGGTGCGAGTGGCCCTCGAACGCACTCCGCCGGAACTTTCCGCCGACATCAGCGACCGCGGCATCGTGCTGACCGGCGGCGGCGCACTGCTGAAGAATTTGGATAAGCGCATCCGCGAAGAGACTGGCTTGCCGGTTTCTATTGCCGACGATCCGCTTGCATCCGTAGTGCTCGGCACCGGAAAAATGCTCAGCGATTTCCGGTTGCTGCGACAGGTATGCATCGATTAGAGAGTTTTCCGGGAGCGAGCTTTCTGAATTTGAAACACGCGCAGAAATTTAGGACCGCACAGGGCAAGGTCTGTGCAACTGGACTCCATGGTTGGCATTCCCTCTCGACATAGATCACTTTTCCTGCTCGGAGGCGTCGTGCTCCTGCAGGTGCTCCTGCTGGCCGTGCAGATCAAGCGCGACTCTCAGGGCCGGTTGATTCGCGTCTGGACGGTTGGCGCGGTTTCTCCTTTCGAGCGCGCCGGCGCTCACGGCATCACGAGCGTTCGCGACATCTGGAATCATTATTTCGCGCTGCAAAATACTTCCCGGGAAAATGAAGAACTCAGGCGCGAAAACGACGCTCTCAAACTGCAGATTACGCAACTCCAGGGCAAAGCCGCCGAAGCCGACCGCCTGGCAGCGCTTCTGAAATTCCGTCAGAGCAACGTGGATGTGCCGATGGTCAGCGCGCGTGTGATTGGCGGCAGCGCGGACTCCGCCAGCCAGACCATCTACCTGGACCGCGGAGAGCGCGACGGCATCCGCCGCAACATGGGAGTGATCACGCCGGACGGCGTCGTCGGGAAGATCATCGAATCGTACCGCGACACTTCGCAGGTGCTACTGCTGACCGACAAGGACAGCGGCGTCGGGGCGATGCTGGTTGATTCGCGCATCCAGAGCCCAGTCGGCGGCACAGGTGATCCGCTGCTGGTCATGAAGTACATCCCGAACGATGACGCCGTAACCTCAGGCGAGCGCGTGGTCACCAGCGGCATGGACCGGATCTTTCCGCGTGATTTGCCGGTCGGCACTATCGCGGATATCAAGGCGGGGAATCCCTTCAAACAGATTCACGTGCGCCCGGCTGCAAATCTCCAGCGCCTCGAAGAGGTTTTCGTCTTATTGACAATGAAGCCGCTGGAAATCAAGCCGGAGCCGGAAGCGCCGGCCTCGGAAGCGCCGGCCTCTGCTCCTTCCGCTTCTGCAGCCAAGCCGGGGGCGCCAGAGAAACCATGAACGACGCCTTCGATATTCGCGGCAGCGAGTTGCACATTGAAGTGCATAAGTTCCGCGCCGGCGCGATCGTTCTTGCCGGAGCGTTTGCGCTCGTCTTGCAAGCTTTCCTGCCTATCTATTTTTCCAACGCGGGAATCCTCGATCTGCCTCTGCTCATCACCATTTATTTTGGGCTCAGCCGGAGAAATCCTTCCACTGGATTGCTCTTGGGAATGACCATCGGCATTTTGCAGGATAGCCTGAGCGGTCCGACTGTTCCTCTCGGGCTTTATGGCATTGCGAAAACTGTGATTGGGTATCTGGCGTCCTCCATCGGTGCGCGGCTCGATACGGAGCATCCCGCGGCTCGATTTGCTTTGACGATTGCTTTTTACGTGGTTCACCAGGGAATTGTCGCCTTAACACAACGCCTGCTCCTTTCTCAATCGGAGAGGTGGTTCACGATGCATCTCGGCACAGCCGCGCTCGTCAATGCTCTTGTCGCCGTCTTCCTCTTCGCGCTCCTCGACCGCTTGCGCAAGCCTTCTTAGCGGTCACTGACTCAGCAAGAACTGCTTGAAATTCTCATACGCGCTGGAGATCGGCAGGGACAGTTTCTCGCGTTTCAGATAGGCGGCGAGCCGCTCGGGGAGCGGCGGCGCCGTGCCGATGGCGCGCATAACCACATCCGCAAATTTTGCAGGATGCGCGGTCGCCAGCACTAATCCTTGCGCGGGCTCGGAGTGCACCCGCTTGTAAGATTCCCATCCAATCACCCCGACGGCGGTGTGCGGGTCGGCGATATATCCAAATCGCTCGTGGATGGACTTCATCTCGGCCAGAGTTTTCTCGTCGGTCACGGCGTGGCCCCAGATTTCGCGGCGCACGTTTTCGATTCGTCCGCGGCACAAATCCAGCAGTCGGGGAAAATTGTTCGGATTGCCTACATCCATGGCATTTGAAAGCGTCTGGGTGGCCAAACGCGGATGAAATTCTCCGGAGCGCAAATATTCCGGGACGATGTCGTTGGCATTTGTCGACGCCACAAACATCGCCACCGGTAAGCCAATTCGCTTCGCGAAAAGTCCCGCCGTCAAATTCCCAAAATTCCCGCTGGGCACGGAGACGATGAGCGGCACCGACGCCACCGGCAACTGCCGGTAGGCGGCGACATGATAGAACATCTGGGGTAAGAGCCGCCCAATATTGATCGAGTTCGCGGACGTCAAGAACGCGCGCTTGTTCAACTCGGGGTCGGAAAACGCTTGTTTCACCAGCCGCTGGCAATCATCAAAACTCCCGTCCACTTCCAGCGCGGTAATATTTTCCCCCAACGTGGTGAACTGCTTCTCCTGGGCCTCGCTGATGCGCTTCGATGGATAAAGAATCACCACGCGGATTCCCGGCACGCCAAGAAAACCGTGCGCCACCGCGCTGCCTGTGTCGCCGGAGGTGGCCACAAGTACCGTCAGCGGCCGCGTTTCGCCGCGAACGAAATAGCCCATCAGCCGCGCCATGAATCGAGCGCCAAAATCTTTGAACGCCAGGGTGGGGCCGTGAAACAACTCGAGGATGTGCAATCCCGGCGAAAGCGATACCAGCTTCACCGGAAAATTAATGGCCTCCGCGACGATCTGCCATAACACTTCTTCCGGCACATCGGGCGTGGCAAAAGGCCGCGCCACCCGAAAACAAACCTCCGTGAACGGCAGCTGGCGAAATTCCTCAAGTTCCTTGGATGAACGACGGGCAATCTCTGCGGGCATGTAGAGCCCACCGTCCGGCGCAAGTCCGCGCAGCACCGCACCGCGCAGTGAAGTCAGCGGCGCTTTGCGGCCGGTGCTCCGGTACCTCATCTCGAGCGCTCGATCTGGCTGCGGATTCTCTCGAGGAACCCCGCGGCATCAAAGGTGGGATCGCGCAGCTCTGCCACTTGCAGCGTGCAATGCGCCAGCGCTTCATAACTTTGCCGCCGCGCGGCGATCAGGGTGGGATAGCATCGCGCTACAGTTTCTCGTGGCGCTTCGTTCTTTTTTGGCTGGAATGCCCCGCGCCATAAGACCGGTTTCGGATCGCTCTGATAGCGCTCGATCAGAAGCTGCTGCTCCTCGGCGGAAGCTGCCAGGTGTACGACGGTCATGCGCCGCCGCAATCGCAGCAACAAATTATTTCCTGTGTAGATCACGCTTCCGGTCGTGTCTAGCACCAGCGGTTTTTCGGACTCGCGCTCAAGCCCTGTCAGCACTTCCCCAAGCACATGGATTTCTTCTTCGAGATACTGCGCCTCGCGTTCGGCATACTTCGGACTGTCCGGCCAGCCCATCCAGGCAGCAACGCCGTTGATCCCCGAATAACCGCCGGCCGCCAGCCGCGAAGCCAGTTTTTCCTCGATGCGATCGTCGCAGGAAATGGCCGTCCAGCCTTCGGCGGCTAACTTTCTCGTCCAAAAAGATTTTCCAGCACCGGACATCCCGACAAGGGCCAAACGCAGGGGCGAGGAAGTTTCGCTTTGCATGAGAAGAGTCCAACTACGATAGCGCGTGCGCTACGTGGCGGGCAAGCTTGGGAATCCCTAGCTTGGGAATCGCGTGTGCCCGATTTCAAGCGAAGCTCTTGTAGCGGGCAGCCTCGACCCGGTGTTACGATACGGCCAAATGAAAATCATGATGAATTCGCGTCTTTCGTTATTGAGTCGATTCCTTGGGTTAAGCGTTTTAAGCCTTCTCGCGGTGGTTCCGGTTCTCGCGCAAAACCAACCCGTCTTCCGTCTCGACGGCGGCAACTCTACCTATGCTTTCGGCGTGAACGAGCGCGGCGAATTGCAGGCGCTCTATTGGGGTGGCCGGCTCGGTGCGCACGACAACATTCCGCCAGCGCACTCGTATCCGGAAATGGCTTCTTTCGATTCGTCATACACCACAACACCACAGGAGTATGCAGCCTGGGGCGCAGGGTTGTTTACGGAGCCAGCCATCAAAATTTCGTTTGCCGACGGCAATCGCGATCTCGTGCTTCATTTTGTCAGCGCCGCGCCAAAAGGCTCGCAAGCCATTGATGTGCTTCTCAAGGACATTTCCCGCGAAATTTATGTGACGCTGCACTACTCCATCGACGCGGATACTGGCATTCTGGCGCGTTCCGCGGATATCGAAAATCGCGAAAAGCAACCGGTCGTGATCGAACAAGCCGCTGCCGCCCAATGGACGCTGTCACCCGATCGCTACACGTTGAGCTATTTGACGGGCCGCTGGGCCGGTGAGTGGACGCTGAACCAGGAGCCGATTCTGGGCGGCTCTCGGGTAATCGAAAGCCGCCGCGGAACCACCGGCCATCAAGCCAATCCGTGGTTTGCGATCTCCCGCGATGACAGCCACGCATCGGTTGGTCCTTTCGCCGCCGGCGAAGAGCACGGCGAAGTTTGGTTCGGCGCGCTGGCGTGGTCGGGCTCCTGGCGCATAACCGTGGAAAAGACGCAGCTGGATTCGGTCCGCGTGACGGGCGGCTTCAATCCTTTTGACTTCGGCTATTTGTTGAAACCCGGAGAACACCTCGAAACACCAATTTTCTACGGCGGCTATTCGAATCACGGCCTCGGCGGCGCCTCGCGACTTCTGCATCGATTCGAAATCGCTCGCATCTTGCCGCATGGGCCGGATCCCAAGCCGCGTCCGGTGATCTACAACTCGTGGGAGGCTACCGAGTTTAACGTCAGCGAAGCAGGCCAGATCGCCCTGGCGGAAAAGGCTGCTTCGATCGGCGTAGATCGTTTTGTAATGGATGATGGCTGGTTCGGCCAGCGCAAAGACGATCATGCCGGACTCGGCGACTGGTACGTAAATCCGCAGAAATTCCCACACGGTCTGAAGCCGCTCACCGACAAAGTGCATTCCCTCGGCATGGATTTCGGTCTGTGGGTCGAGCCGGAGATGGTCAATCCAGATTCGGACCTCTATCGAAAGCATCCAGATTGGGTTTTGAATTTTCCGGGGCGGCCTCGCTCGGAATCGCGCAATCAGCTCGTGCTAAATCTCGCGCGGCCCGATGTTCGCAACTATATTGAAGGCTTCCTAGACAAGCTGCTGACGGAAAACGATATTGCCTTCCTTAAGTGGGATTACAACCGCAACTGGGCCGAGCCCGGATGGGATCAAGTTCCCGCCGACGAGCAGAAACGTGTCTACGTGGAATTCATTCGCAATCTCTATTCGATATTGGCAGATCTGCGCAAAAAACATCCCAAGATCGAAATCGAAAGCTGTTCGGGCGGAGGCGGCCGGGTTGATCTGGGAATATTGCACTACGCCGATGAAGTCTGGCCATCGGACAACACGGATCCTTATGATCGTCTCTCTATGCAGGACGGCTTCACGTATGCCTACACGCCGCAAATCATGATGGCCTGGGTCACGGACTCGCCGCACTGGCTCAACAATAAACGCACCACCTCGCTCACCTATCGCATGCTCAGCTCCATGCAGGGCTCGCTAGGCATCGGCGCAAATCTAAATCATTGGAGCGCGGAGGACTTTGCCACCGCCAAGCGGCTCATCGCCGCGTATCACTCCGTGCAGAAGACTATCGTGCGCGGCGATCTCTACCGGCTCATCAGCCCGCGCAATGGCAGCGAATTCTCCTCGACCGAAACCGTCTCGCCCGACAAGAATCAAGCCGTCGTTTTTGCCTTCGCTAACGCAACTCAGGAACGGCGCGGCTTTCCACTGTTGCAGCTCGAGGGCCTCGATCCAAGTGCAATCTATAAGCTTGGTTGGATCGAAGGCAGGGCTTGGCCAGATACGCCGGAAAGCGCATCTGGCGCCTGGTGGATGAACCATGGCATCCAGTTGGAGTTGCGCGGAGATTTCCAAGCCGCCGCTTTTCGGTTGGACCGCCAGTAAGAAGCTCGCAGCAGTACGGTCTCTTGTTCCGGCCAAATTATTCTTGCAGGCCACAAAAATTTCATGGAACATTTGTCTCCCCTAAACGTCTTATGGAAATGAAGGGGTGCGAGAGAGGGGGCCTGCCATGAAGGAAAAGCGAGAAAACCCCGGCGATCTGCTCCAAGGAACGCTGGATCTGCTGATTCTGAAAGCTTTAGCTCGCGGCCCCATGCACGGCTACGGTGTCGCGGAGTGGATTCACCAAACTTCCGACGACATTCTAAGGGTCGAAGAGGGCGCTCTCTATCCCGCGTTGCATCGCCTCGAGCTGCGCGGCCTGCTCTCCGCCGAATGGGGCACCTCGGATAACAATCGCCGCGCGAAGTTCTATTCGCTGACAGTCACAGGGCGAAAGCACCTGGCCCACGAAACGGAATTCTGGCGCCGCATGTCCGGCGCCGTCGCGCGAATTCTTCAAACCGCCTAGGAGCTCGCTATGTTCTCCGAATGGCTCAACAAAATTCTCACGCGATTGAAGGCGCTCCTGAAGCACCGCCAGATGGACCGCGACCTCGGCGACGAACTCGACTTCCATCTCGCAATGCGCGAGGGAAAAAATCGCGAAGCTGGAATGGACTTTGTGGAAGCCCGCCACGCCGCAAGGCGGCAATTCGGGAATGCGATGATCGTGAAAGAGAGGACGCGCGAGATGTGGACGTTTACCCTTTTAGAGACTCTTTATCAGGACTTCCGCCATGCTCTCCGTCAACTGCGCAACAAGCCCGCGTTTGCAGCCGTGGCTGTGCTCACACTCGCCGTGGGCATTGGCTCGAGCTGCGCGGTTTTCAGCGTCGTGAACTCCGTTCTGCTGAAGTCGCTTCCATATCGTCAGGAAAAGCGCTTGGTGATGATCTGGGAAACCAAAATTGGCGAGGGACGCGATCACAACGTCGTCTCGCCTGCGAACTTCCTCTACTGGCAGGAACACAACTCGACCTTCGAGCAGATGGCCGCGTTCTTTGACTATACCCTTACCCTCACCGGGGAGGGCGAGCCGGAGGAGATTCCGGCGCAAGGCGTCACCACGAATTTGTTTTCCCTGCTCGGCATCTCGCCAATCCTGGGCCGCGATTTCTCGAACGACGAAGGGCGCCGCGGCCACAACAATGTAGTTCTCTTGAGCTATGGATTATGGCAGCGGCGTTTCGGCGCTGACCGCAACATTGTGGGCAAACCCATCAGGCTCGATGGGGAGAATTATCTCGTGGTCGGAGTATTGCCGCCGGGCGTCACACTCTTCGCGTCGCAAGGTTCTCTAACGGGGAAACCCGCACAACTCTGGTGGCCTTATGCGTGGCCGGAACAGGCAGAAGCTCCCCACGGCCGATGGATTACTGCGATTGGGAGACTCAAGCCAGGGGTCAGCCTGGCGCAAGCCCAGACGGAAATGGATGGGCTGGTCGCAAACTACACGAAAACTTACCCTGATTTTGAAACCGGCTGGGGCGTGAATCTCGTTCCCGTCCATCAGGATCTCTCAAGCGCGATCCGTCCCACCCTGCTGCTCTTGCTCGGTGCAGTTGGCTTCGTGCTCCTCATCACTTGCGCAAACGTCTCAAACCTTCTTCTTTCGCGCGCTTCCGGCCGCGAGCGCGAGATTGCGGTCCGTAGCGCGCTTGGGGCCAGTCGTTGGCGTCTCGCACGACAGATGCTGACGGAAAGCCTGGTGCTTGCGTTGCTCGGAGGCGTTCTTGGAATTCTTGGAGCCCACTGGATGATCTCGGCCGTGGTGCTCTTGATTCCCAAGGACCTCCATGTCAACTCCATTCAGCTTGATTGGAGCATGGCAGTCTTCGCAACAAGTATTTCCGTGTTAACGGGACTGGTGTTTGGATTGGCGCCCGCCCTGGACGCGGCTCGCACGAATCTCAGCGATTCGCTCCGCGAAGCAGGGGGCTCGAAAACAGGGGTTCGCGGACATCGCCTCCGCAGCGTGTTTGCTGTCGCGCAGATCAGTTTGTCGCTCGTATTGCTAGCCGGCGCTGGCCTCCTGCTGCGAAGCTTCGTCAAGCTTTCATCGGTTGGTCCTGGGTTCAATCCTCAGAACCTCCTGACGCTTCGTATCAGCCTTCCCTCCGCAAAATACTCAAAGCCCAGCCAGTACATCGATTTCTTTCAGCAACTCTTGAAACAAGTGCGCGTAGTGCCGGGAGTTAGCGCGGCCACGATCGACAACTCGTTTCCTCTAACTGGCATGACCCCCGGAACTGACTTTGACATCGCTGGAAAGCCCACGCCGGCCCGCGGCCAGGAATACGTGACGCAAGTGCAGCTTGTCGGTTCCGATTATTTCCGCACGATGCAGATTCCCTTGCTGAAAGGGCGCACATTTTCCGACCGCGAAGAGACTATCGAGTCCCACGTGGTGATCGTCAGTGAGGCGCTGGCTCGCGAGTATTTCCCCGGCGAGGATCCTCTCGGGCAAAAAATCCGCATCGACATGAAGAATCAAAACGATTTTTCCCAGATTATTGGAGTCGTTGGAGATGTGAAACGCGATGGGTTGGACAAAGCTCCCCGCGCGATGAGCTATTGGCCGCACGCCGAACTCCCCTTCTCCAGCATGATGCTGGCCGTCCGCACCGAGGGCGATCCCTTCGCAAGAGTAGCTTTCATCCGCGACATTGTTCATCGCATGGATTCTGATTTGCCGCTTTCCGACGTTGCCACCATGTATCAGTCGCTGGGAGATTCCGTCGCGCGCCAGCATTTTGGCGCCGTGCTGGTGGCCATCTTCGCGGGCATTGCTCTGTTTCTCGCGGCAATTGGAATCTATGGAGTGGTCTCGCACGCCGTGAGTCTGCGCACGCGCGAATTCGGAATTCGCATGGCGCTGGGCGCCAAAGTCGGCGATGTGTGGTCGCTCGTGTTTCGCCACGGTATCGCGCTCGCAACTATCGGCGTCCTACTCGGCGTGGCGGGCACGTTGACGCTGACGCCCTTGATTCGGGGCATGTTGTTCGGTGTCAGCGCGCATGATCCGGAGACGATTGCCGCGGTCGCTGTCTTTCTGATGGCTGTGACTTTTGCGGCGTGCTGGATTCCCGCGCATCGCGCGACGCGCGTGGATCCTCTGGTTGCGCTGCGCTACGAGTGAATTCTCGAAGCAAAAGGTTTGGAGTTATACCCGGTCGAGATTCGGAGCGAATACGAGTGCGAAGTTGGCAGCACCAAATTTGGCTGCGCATCAAGCGCCTCTGGAAGCGCCGCCAACTCGACCGCGATCTGGACGACGAGCTCGCCTTCCATCTCGCCATGCGCGAACGGAAGAATTTCGCTGACGGCATGGACGCAAACGAAGCTCGCTATGCCGCTCGCCGCCAGTTTGGCAACAAAACAAGCTGGAAAGAAAGGACCCGTGAAATGTGGATGCTTGCTTCCCTCGAATCGCTCGCGCAGGACTTGCGTTACGCTGTTCGCATGTTTCGCAAAAACCCCGCCTTCACCATCGTTGCCGTGCTCACCCTCGCACTCGGCATCGGTGCAAACACCGCCATCTTCAGTGTCATCAACGGCGTCCTGCTCAATCCTCTTCCTTATAAAGATCCTCAGCGACTGGTCGCCATGAGGCAAAACGACTCCCTCATGAACATCAGCGACATCCAGCGCATGACTCGCACTTTCTCTCAGGGTGGCGGCATCAATCTCGCTCAGATGGACTATACCAGCGGGCCCGAGCCCATCCAGATTCACGCTGGTTATGTGGACGCCGGCTTCCTCGAAACGCTTGGCGTCGCGCCCTTGCTCGGCCGCATCATCTCCCCGGAACAAGACGTCAAGGGAGGTCCCCATGTCATTGTCGCAAGCTACTCCTTCTGGCAAAACTTCCTAAATGGAGACCCGCAAGTCCTCGGCAAAACAGTTTCGCTCACGGGAAACGATTACACCGTGATCGGTGTGATGCCCCCTGGTTTCAATCCACCTGAAGATCACGCCGACGTTTACCTGTCACTTTGGGTCGGCTATCCGGAAGCCGCCCCCTATCGTGGCGTGCACTTCATGCGCAACTACTGGCGGCTAAAGCCCGGTGTGACGCTCGCCCAAGCGCGAGCCGACATGGCCACCATTGACGGCGTTCTCGCAATGCAATATCCGGACAACGAAAAAACTCGCAAGACCATCATCCTCCCTCTCCATGATTTCATGGTCCGCGATTCCCGCACGGCGCTGCTCGTCCTCTTTGGAGCCGTAGGATTCGTCCTGCTGATCGCTTGCGCGAATTTCGCCGGCCTGCTCGTCGCTCGCAATGTCGCGCGCCGCCAGGAGCTTCTCATCCGCGCTGCACTTGGCGCTGGCAAAGCGCGCCTCGTCCGCCAGGCCCTTGCGGAAAGTGCTCTCCTGGCCCTCATAGGCGGCGCCGCGGGCCTTCTTCTCGCCAAATGGGGCACAGGCCTGCTCCTCTCCCTCAAACCCGCCGCCCTCGAACGCTTCACGGGCATTCAATTCGACGCTCGCGTCCTCTTCTTCGTCTTCGGCATTTCTCTTCTCACTGGCATCATCTTCGGAATCCTGCCTGCTCTTTCTGCTGCGCGCTCCGATTTCGCGGAATCGCTCAAGGAGGGCGGGCGCGGCGCCACCGTCGGCCCGTCCGGAAATTTCCTCCGAAAGCTACTCGTTGTCACCGAATTCGCTCTCGCGCTCGTCCTTTTGGTTGGCGCCGGTCTGCTCATCAAAGGCTTCTCTCGTCTCCGCGCCGTGGACCCCGGTTTCAATCCGCATAACGTAATGACCACTCGCCTGCACTTGCCCGTCGCGCGCTATTCCGAAATCCCCCGCCAAACGCAATTTCGCCGCGAACTCCTTGCCCGCCTAAATTCTCTTCTCGGTGTGGAAGCCGCCATGATCACGGATATCCCCTTCGGTGACGACTACCTCGATCACAGCATTGTCTTTGATGGCCGTCCGCCCGTTCCCGTCGGCACGGAGCCACAGGTGCAGACCCTGTCCGTCATGGGCGGCTATTTCCGCGTCATGCAGATTCCGCTTCGTGCCGGTCGCACCTTCACAGACGCCGACCGCGAAGGCCAGCCATCGGTCGCCGTCGTCAACGAAACCTTCGTGAGGCAGTTCTTCCCCCATGAGAACCCAATCGGTGCTCGTATTGATTGGGCTCGCGCCAAGCCGCCTTATAAGTGGATGACTATCGTCGGCGTCGTCAAGGATGTCAAGTATTGGGGCCTCAATCAACCCGTAGATCCCGCGGTTTATGCGCCGTATTCTCAGTCTGACGAATCATGGCGCCGGTGGATGACTCTCACCCTCCGCACTCCCAGCCCTCAACTTGGCCTGATTGACGAAGTCAAGAAACAGGTTTGGAGCCTCGACAGCCAAATTCCCATCGGGGATGCCAAGAGCATGGAAGAGCGCATGGCTCTTTCGCTCGCCCAGCAGCGTTTCAATATGCTTCTCCTCGGCATTTTTGCTGCGCTCGCCCTCGTCCTCTCCGCGATCGGAATCTACGGATTGATGGCATATGCCGTTGGCCAACGCGTCCACGAAATCGGCGTGCGCGTCGCGGTGGGCGCTCAACAGAGCGATGTGCTGAGCCTCATCCTCGGCGAGGGCGCAAAACTCGCCGCCATCGGCATCGTCCTCGGCATCATTTTTGCCATTGGCTTGACGCGCCTGATGTCCGGCCTTCTTTTCGAGGTCACCCCAACCGATCCCGCAACCTTCGTCGCGGTGGCGTTGCTCTTGGCCGTCGTCGCTCTCGTGGCCTGCTATATCCCCGCGCGCCGTGCCACTCGCGTAGACCCCATGGTCGCCCTGCGCTATGAATGAGTGCCTGATTCTCACGCCGTCACACCTTGCGCCCTCGACCTGACGGTTTACTTTCCCCGTGCTCCACAGGGTATTTCCCAGGCAACTGTCCTTCAGGACGGCTTGCGGCACCTTCTCCCAAGTGCTAGGTTTGGATTGACCTCGCTGCGTCGCTGCAGCAACGGTCCGGCAGTGATTCGGGAGCTCCTGGGAAATTTTTCGAGTTCTTTTTCGAAAAAAGTTTTCGACGGACATTTCGATACCCACGCTGTGGATTTTTTCGTGACGCGAGCATTTCCCGGTCTCTCGCGGGACGGGCAAAGAACAGCCCTGACGAAAGCGCCATCCGTTTGACGGGCGCAAAAAAGACTCGCGCGCGGGGTTTTCGTGTCGTACTGGTTTCGCAACGACAATCGATTGCCGCAGGGCCGTCTGGCCATCGCCTCCTACATCATTGTGGGCATGGTCGGATTGTTGCTCCTCGGATTTTGGAAGCTCCAGGTCGTCGATTCCGATAAGTATTCCCAGATGGCGGAGCGCAATCGCGTTCGTTCCATCCCCATCATCGCGCCACGCGGACGAATGCTGGATCGCGATGGCCGCGTCCTCGTTGACAACTATCCTTCTTTTAGCGTACTTCTCCTTCGCGATGATCCAGGTCTCATCGATAAGAATCTGCCCGCCATTTCTGATGGCTTGGGCATTCCTCTCGGCGATTTGAGAGACCAGCTGGAAAACACCAGGAATCTCCCGAAATTTCAGCCCATTGTCATCAAGCCCGAAGCCACCAACGCCGACGTCGCATTTATCGAATCGCACCGCTCCGATATCCCTCTACTCGAAATGCTTATGGTCCAACGTCGCCGCTATCTTCCCAACGGCTTCATGGCCCACGCCAGCGGGTATGTCGGCGAAGTGAGTGAGCAGGAAATTGAAGCCAGCAATGGCAAGCTCCGCCCAGGCGACCTCGCGGGAAAATCCGGTCTCGAACGGCAGTACAACACCATTCTCACCGGCACCGACGGCATGCGACGCGTTATCGTCAACAGCGTCGGCAAGGAAGTAAAAGATTTGGGCCAACTCACCGAGCAGGAGCCCATCCCCGGCAAGCAAATTCAGCTCACCATCGATTACGACTTGCAGGTGGTGGCCGAGCAATCTCTCGGCGATCGCCCAGGCGCCGTCGTCGCTTTGGATCCGCGCAATGGTGAAGTCCTCGCCATGGTCAGCCGCCCCACGCCAGATCCCAACGATTTCGCCATTCGTATTTCTCCCGAACAATGGAAGAAACTCAACGACGATCCTCTGCACCCTCTCTTGAACCGCGCCATTCAGGCTCAGCTTGCTCCCGGTTCGGTCTTCAAAATCATCATGGCCGCAGCCATGCTCGAAGATCACGTCCCTGCTGAAAACTACACTGCCTTCTGTCCCGGGTATGCCACCTTCTACGGCCGCGAATTCAAGTGCTGGCAGTATGGCAAGAAACCGCATGGCATCGTCGATCTCCACAAAGCCATCACGCAATCCTGCGACATCTTTTTTTATAATGTCGGCATGAGGCTTGGCATTGAACGCATCGCCTATTACGCAACACACTTGGGACTAGGACACCGTACCGGCATCGACTTGCCCTCCGAGGAATCTGGCCTCGTTCCCTCTGAAGAATGGGCCGAGCGCGTGTTTCATCGCAAGTGGTACGCCGGCGAAACCATCTCCGTCTCCATCGGCCAGGGAGCCGTTACCGCGACCCCGCTTCAGCTAGCCCGCTCCATCGGTGGCATCGCCAGTGGTGGAGTTTTCATGCAGCCTCACATGATCAAAGATGCTCCGAACGTCGGAGTTGTGAAGTTCCCTCTCTCTGATTCCACCGTCGAGAAAGTAACCGACGGCATGTACGGCGTGGTCAACGAAGGCGGCGGCACTGCTGGCGCCCTTAAGCTCACGGGAATTGAATTTTCCGGCAAGAGCGGTACCGCGCAAATCATCAACTACGACCTGCGCAGCCGCCTGGGCAAAACAAAAGAATTCAAGGACAACTCTTGGTTCGTCGGCTATGCCCCCCGCCGAAATCCCGAAATTGCGGTCGCGGTCCTGGTCCAGGGCGGCGGCCACGGTAGCGAAGCCGCAGGTCCCGTCGTCCGCGATGTCATCAAGGCCTATTACGATAAGAAGGCTAAGAAAACACAAGGCCAGCTAAACGCTGGCGTCAAAAAGTATGATCTAAACCATGGCTCCGCGGCGGAGGCAGCGACTTTGGTTCCTGCGCATGCAGAAAGCGCCGTGCCGCAGCATTAGGAGTTAAGCTGGTTCGTGGCTGAAAATGCCGGGAGCGAAAGGGCGGCGCTCTATAAAAAGGGGATCTAAAGCAATGGTTTTTGACTGTTAGCTGTGAACTGAAGGCTGTCAACTTCTCACTATGAAAGACGCACCCGGAACTCGCGATTACGACTGGTGGCTGCTCGCCATTCTCGCCGCCATCTGTGCTCTCGGCGTGATTGAGATCTATTCCGCCACCCATGGCAGCTCTCTTGCCGGAATGCAGAACAAGCAGCTCCGCTGGCTGCTCGTCGGCTTCATCTTGATGTTCGCGCTCTCCCGCTTGGACTATCATCTGATCCTGGATCAAGCACCAATCCTCTATCTCGTCGGCATTGCTGCCCTCGTCGCCGTCCTCGCTTTTGGCCATACCCGCTTCGGCGCCAAGCGCTGGATTCCCATCCTTGGCGAGTTTCTTCAGGTGTCGGAATTGGTCAAATTGATTATAATCATCGTGTTGGCGCGTTTCTTCGCGGAAGTGCGCACCGATGAGCTCTCGCTTCAGGATTTGATCAAGGCGGGACTCATCGTCGGGTTGCCGCTCGCTCTCATTCTTAAGCAACCAGATTTGGGCACCGCGCTTGTTCTTGTGCCCCTGCTTGTTGTTGGCGCCTTTCTTGCCGGCTTGCAGTGGAAGCACGCCGCAGCCATCGCGCTGATTGGGCTCTTGATGCTCCCTGTCGCCTGGCGCGTCTTGAAGCCTTATCAGCGGGACAGAGTTACGTCGTTCATGCATCCCGAAGAGGACGCCAAGGGTTCCGGCTATCAAGTCTTGCAATCGAAGATCGCCGTCGGTTCAGGCGGCTTCTGGGGCAAAGGGTTTGGCAACGGCACGCAAAACCAGCTCGGCTACATCCCGGTCCGTTATTCCGATTTCATCATGTCGGCTTGGGCCGAAGAGCAGGGCTTCAAAGGTGTGCTACTTGCACTTGGGCTGTACATGGCTCTTCTGTTACGCTTAGTACAGAACGCTCAGCGCGCGAAAGACCGCGCCGGAATGTTTCTTGTGATGGGCGTCGCAGCAGCGCTTGGGTTTCATGTTTTGGTAAACGTGGCGATGGTCATCGGTGCTATGCCCGTGACCGGCATCCCGCTTCCTCTCATGAGCTACGGGGGTTCCGCTACGTTGTTTGTTTTCCTGGCGATTGGTCTGGTTATGAATGTTCGGCTTCGCCGCTTCGTCAACTGAACCCGCCGCCAGTCCCGCGCGAGGCGTTTGCTTCGGCAAACTCCCCCGGGGCGGTAATAGTGGCCCCAGTAAGTTTGGGCCATAGAAACAAGGATCTTTAGAGTGAGGACAGCATCGTCCGCCGTTGAACCGGAAGCTCTCCGGCAACCTACCAGCCTCGTAAGCAAGAGAAAGTTTCTCTCCGGCTTCGAACGTAAAGCCATCTCGCTACTAGTGTGGCCTGCGTGTGTCCCGGTGCAAACCGGGCTGGCTCCGCTTTTTCGGACCTCCGGCGCCCAACGAATCGCGGCGATGCGTCCTGTCGGCCCTTTGCGGCCGCACAGAAAAGTGACTTCCGGCTCCGCCGGCGTCACCCACAGTCAGGAGTTTTCATGTCAAAAGAATTGGTCATCTCCGCGGCCTCCCACGAACGGCGGGTCGCGATTCTTGAAGAAGGTCAGTTAGTCGAAATCTACATCGAACGCGAAAAAGAGTTCGCTCTCGTCGGCAGCATTTACAAAGGCAAGGTCACCCGCGTTCTCCCCGGCATGCAGTCCGCTTTCGTCGATATCGGCCTCGATGGCGATGCCTTCCTCTACGTCAGCGACGTTTTCGAAAATCTCGAGGATTACGATCACGGCCATCCCCACGGCGACGCGCCGGCCGCGCCGGCATATTCCCCCGCTCCTCCGAACGTCGTCGAGTTGCTCCCCGGCGAAACGCTGGCTCACGCGGGCTCTTCGCACGAGGAAATTATTCCTCTGCACGACGACTCTCACGGCGAAGAAATTCCCCAAGAGTCCCTCGGCAATGAATCGTCTCATGTCGATTCGCTTTCTCATGAAGAACAGCCCGGCATCGCTGAGGAGCACGATGCTGCCGACGAAATACCCGGCACGCATCTCGCTGAAGCCCATGACGATTCACACTCTGGCCATCAAGAAGAGCGCCAGCCGGAGTCCAACGCCTCCGCGCCTCAGAATTTTTCGCCCCAATACAATCCCACGAAGAATTACGCGCCGCGCTCCGATCGTGGCGGCCAGGGCTATGGCCGTGGCTCAGATCGTGGAAGTGATCGCGGTGGTGACCGTGGTCGGGGCCGTTTTGGTCGTCGTGGCGGACGCCATCGTGGCGGGCGCCCGCAGAGTCCGGGCGGCCGCAATTTGCCACCCTCGAAATACGCGTCGCCTCAAGGCGGCGAATCTCGCGGCAACGATTCTCGCGGTTACGATAACCGCGGCCGCGACCAGCGCGGCAACGAAAATCGAGGTGGCCAACCTCGTGGATACGAGTCTCGTGGGTCGGATCAGCGAAACTTTGAGAATCGTCGTCCCGAAAATCCTCGCTATTCCGGATCTACCGCCCCGTCCAGCCCCGCGGAAGAACCCATCCTTCTCCCGGGCGAATCTCTAGCCAAGTATCGTGGCAAGCCGATCTCAACTCCGCTGCCGCAGATTGTCGAGCCGGAATTGCATGAACCTCAACCCGAAATCGAGGAGACCCCATCTCGCCCATCGGCTGGATTAAATGCTCCCATTCCTGCTTCCGGACCAGGCGCCAATGTTCCCCGCCGGTTCTCCGGCGGACTCCCGCGCTGGCTTCTCGCCGAAGCCGGCTCTGAAGCTGAAGTAGCCCCGGAATCGGATCGCGCTGAAGCTCCTGTGTCTTCGTCGGAGACGGAGGAATCTCGCAAACTCGAGCCAACATCTTCGGCCTCCGTTGTGCCTCTTCGCTCCGAAGCCGACTTGAGCGAGGCTCAAACAGTTTCACTCGCTGCCGAGCTGGCTGAGGCGAAGCACGAAGAAACTTCCGATCACGCCGAAGCCGACGCATTCGCCGGTGGCGCCGAATTCGACGAGGACGAACACGACGAACTCCACGCCGCCTCCGGCGCCGAACTCTCTGAGGAAGAAGAATCCGAGGAAGAGGAATCGCACGACGAGGATTCGCGGAACGAAGAAGAGCAGGAAGAGGATCGCCGCGACGATTTGCAGATGGACGCCGCCGAAGATCAAGCCGCCGCGGAATCCGAACTCTCCGAAGAGGAATCAGCCGAAGTCGAAGCGCGCCGCGCCGCCGATCGCGCTGAATTCGAAGCTAACGCCGCGCACGAAAGCGCCGAGCATGCCGCCGCCATCGGCGATTCCGCCCAACTCCATGAGGAACACGCCGAACCCGAGGTCATCGGAGCTTCCGCGGTCGAGTTCGTCGCTCCAGTCGCGGGTGTCGAAGACGATGTCATTCTCCTTCCCGGAGAAACTCGCTCTCCTCGCATCGGCGGCCCCTCTGCCCCTCGCGAAGATTTTCCGCGTGATTCCGCTCGCATCGGCGGCAATCCGCGTGCTCGTTTCCAGCGGCCGCAACGCGGAGGACGCGATCGCGACCGTGGGCGCGGCGGTCGTTCAGACAGCCGCGGTGGTCGACCCGATCGTGGTGGACGTCCAGGCGGCGGCCCGCGATTCGAACGCCGTCCTGGTGGTCCCAGGCATGATCGCGGTCATCGCCATTCTGGCCCCCCGCGCCGTCCTCAACTCATTTCCGAAATGCTGAAGGCCGGCCAGGACGTGGTTGTCCAGATTGCCAAGGAGCCGCTCGGCAAAAAAGGTGCGCGTATCACCAGCCACGTCGCACTTCCCGGGCGCTTCCTCGTCTACATGCCCACCGTCCATCACACCGGCGTCTCGCGCAAAATCATTTCCGCCGAAAACCGCCAGCGCCTTCGCCGTCTCGTCAGCGAGGCTGGCAATAGCTATCCCGGCGGCTTCATCGTTCGAACCGCCGCGGGCGGCGCCACCGACGACGAAATCCGCGCCGACATCGAATTCCTTGGCAAATCCTGGAACGAAATCAAGGAGCGCAGCGAGCAGCGCAAATCTCCCGCGCTTCTCCACCGCGACCTTAATCTCGTCGAGCGCATTCTTCGCGACTACGTCTCCGACGATTTCACCGGCATTTGGATCGACAACGAAGAGGAATACGGCAAGATCGTCGAGTTCGTCAGCCGCTTCCAGCCCAAGCTCGTCAACAAGGTCAAGCTTTACACCAAGGAAACGCCGATCTTCGAAGAGTTCGGCATTCAGCACGAACTCGATAAAGCCTTGCGCGCAAAAGTTTGGCTCAAGTCCGGCGGCTACATCGTCATCAACCACACAGAGGCTCTCGTCGCCATCGACGTCAACACCGGCAAGTTCGTCGGCAAAGGTTCCACGCGCCTCGAGGACACCATCGTCAAAACCAACCTCGAAGCCGTCAAGGAAATCGTCCGCCAAATCCGGCTCCGCGATCTCGGCGGCATCATCGTCGTCGATTTCATCGACATGGAAGAGCGCCGCAACCGCGAAAAAGTATTGAGCGCTCTGCAAATGGCTCTCGAGCAGGACAAAGCGCCCTCAAAGGCCTTGTCCTTTAACGAGTTCGGCCTCGTTTGCATCACCCGCAAACGCACCAAGCAAGCTCTAGAGCGCGTACTCTGCCAGCCCTGCCCCTATTGCACCGGCTCGGGCATGGTCAAATCCATTCCCACGCTCTGCTACGAAATTCAATCCGAAGCCCGCAAAATGGCCACCGCTCAGGAAGGCGACAGCCCAAACCTGACGCTCCGCGTCCACCCGGAAATCGCCAAAGCCCTGAAAACCCGCGAATCCATGCTCATGGACGAACTCGAGCAAACCGCCCACAAACATATCATCATCCAATCCGATGCTACCCTCCACTGGGAGCAGTACGACATCTACTAACCTGTAGCACAGGCACTCCTGCCTGTCCGGCTTCGTCGGGGCGCAGTAAGCTGCGCCCCTTTTTGTACTACTTCAGTTCAGACTCCCTGCGGTCTATCATCCGCAAGCATGTCGTCCTTCGCGTTCGAACCAAAAATAGTCTGTAACCTGGACTTCCGATAACCAGTAATTAGGGATAGAGAGCGTCGCATGGACCTGCTGGAACGCTTCGCGTCGGGCGATCTGGAAGCCTTCGAAGTGCTGTTCCGGCAGCACCAGAGAGAAGTCTACGCCTGGATCGTCCGCATCGTCCGCGACCCCGGTGTCGCCGAGGATTTGACCGTGGAAACATTCTGGCGCATCTACAATCATAGTGCGCGATTCCGCCCAGGCGGCAACTTTCGTGCCTGGGCCCGTCGCATCGCAACCAATGCGGCTCTCGACCATCTCCGGCATGCGCACGCCGATGTTGCGCTTCCGGAGAATCTTCCAGTCGTACCCGTCTCGGACACCGCCGTCCAAAGAGAGGCTCGCGAGCACATCCGCAACGCCTTCAATACACTCCCTGCTATATATCGTCTCGTCGCCACGCTCGCGTTGGTCGAAGAGGAAAGCTACGCCACGATCGCCGCAGCGGTCGGCATCAGCGAATCGCTCGTAAAAGTCCGCGTTTTCCGTGCCGTGCGCATCCTGCGCAAAAGACTCAGTTTTTTCGCTCCGGAGGTCCCCGCAAAATGACCGATCACGAACTTTCGAAAGAAGCGAAGGATCTCCTCAAGTTGGCCATCCCGGCCGCAAAGGACACCGATCTGCGCCGCGACCTCTGGCCGCAAATGCTCCGCAAACTCGACGAGCATCCTGCACCCGCGCGCAGCGTTCCGTGGTTCGATTGGGCGCTCGCCGCGCTCGCCTGCGCCGCCGTTCTCTATTTCCCGGGGATCATTCCGGCATTGCTCTATCACTTGTGAGGAGGTTTCTATGAATCAGCACACTTATTTGCGCGCCTACGTGGCAGGTATTGCCGTGCCTAACATTGTTATCGTCCTCGCCGTAACGGCCTTCACCATCGCCCGGTACGCTTACCATTGGCCCGTCCCCCTCGAGCGCGTCATGATTTTCCCCATGGCCGCGGTTCCAAACCTCTGGGGCCTCTGGAACATGCTCTTCATCGCCTCGCGCTCGCGCTCGCATCTTTCCATCGGCCTTCACGGCGCATTGCTCCCGTTCCTCCTCGGCCCACTCGGCATCCTCTTGACGCGCACCCTCGAATTTCAGATTCCCAATTTCGCAACCCACATCTTCCCGGTCCTCGCAGTAGTCGCCGTAATCGTCTACTATCTCGTCTGGAAATACGTCGTTGCCTTTCTGAACAGCGTCGTGGCTCTCTCCTGAATTCCGTTCGGAAGGACCTGTCCCGGCGAGCAGGTCCTTTCTGCGCAAGCCTGCGCAATTATGTTTTGCTTCCGCTCGCCTCCTCCGACTACAGTACTTGCACATCGCTCCATCCCAGCCGGGGCCTAATCTACTTTTTTGAACCGTTCAAGGGAGGAACTATGTGGAACAAACCGCAAACCGCAACGGAGGCACCAACCGCTCCGCCGCCCCAAGCAACGCCGCCATCTGCATCCGCCGTATCTTTTGGCTCGCCTTCGGCACCTCGGTCAATCACCCCAGGCACTTCAGGCGGCCGCAGTTCGGCTCGCTTGGGTTCCAGCCTGCACATCAATGGTCAAATTAGTGGCGCGGAAGACTTGCAGATTGACGGCCAGGTCGACGGCCCCATCACTCTGAACGGCCACCAACTCATCGTCGGCGCCAGTGCTGTTCTAAATTCTGAAGTTCACTCCGGCGAAGTCATCGTTTATGGCAAAGTGATCGGTAACGTCTATACCACCGGCCGCGTGGATATCAAGACCGACGGTTCCGTCATCGGCGATATCTCCACCTCGCGCATCAGCATCGAGGACGGCGCACACTTCAAAGGCCGCATCGAAATCGATCCGGCTAAAGCCCAGGCCGCCGCGGGTTAGGACGGGTTTGCTGATTCATCCTCGGTTGTCTTGCGGCCGCCTTGGGCTTAGCTGGACTTTGATTTACTAGGCGTGCGTTTGACGTCCTCGCTCAGCACAATCGCTTCCGCGATTTCTTTCATCGTTTTGCGCCGCTGGCGGCTCTGCCGTTGCAGCCTTACGTAGGCTTCTTCTTCGCTCAATTGCATATCTCTTTGCAGAATTCCCTTGGCGCGCTCGATCACTTTTCGCGTCTCCAATTGCTCGGAAAGCTCAGAATTCTCTCCCTCCAGCCGCGCCATCTCTATCTCCGCGCCCACCAGAAATCCGATCGTGGATATCAGGTGAATTTCGCGCTGGCTGTGAATGTGCGGCTGCCGGTGTTGCAGGTTGATGACTCCCACCAGCTTGTCTCGCGACAGCACCGGCACGGAAAGAAACGCCTGATAGGAATCTTCAGGCAGCTCGTTGAACGCCCGGAAACGCGGGTCTCGGTACGCTTCGCGCGCCACTGCCACCGGTGTCTTGTGTTCGGCAACCCACCCGGTGATGCCCTGTCCCATTGGTAATTTCAACCGGTCCACGACTTCGGAATGCAGGTTCTTCGATGCCCGCAGCACGAGCTCGGCTCCTTCAAGCACGTAGACGAAGCACGAATCACACTCCACCACGGACGAAATCACTTCTACCGCTTTTCCTAATACTTCCGGCAACGGATCGGCTGTCGCGATGCGGTTCCCGATCTCGTGCAGCATGTTCAGTTCGTCGTTCTCGACCGATACTGCGCCCTTATCGTAATTCATGTCTTCTAACCTACCGGGCTCCAGCAGTTTGGTCCAATCGAATCTTTGCTGTTACTGCATCGAAAGAAAAATAGTAACCGCGGGGCGGACCGCCACAACGGCCCGCCTCGCGGAGCGGAAACGTGCAGTTTAATCCGTTGCCTTCGATGTCGGCGCTGGCCCCGGGCGTACTGCCTCTGCAAGCATCGGGTTTTGGTGCTTCGTGCCTCGCGAATCGAAACTTATCTCGAGTTCCGGCTGCTCTAGGTACATGGATTGCATCGCCATCCCGTCTCCCATTTGCTCGAGTATCAGCTCGCTGGAATTGAGCGGTCTATTGCTTCGGAACGCCACCGCGAAAATTCCGGTTACCGGTCCAGCGCCTTTCTCCGGACGGACGATCACCAGCACAGCCTGCTGCGCGCTCTGGATGGAATTAACCGTCTGCACCGGGCCGACAGTCGCTATCGAGAATTTATACGTCCCCACCGGAAGTATTTTGCTCCCCAAGTGCGTGCTTTCCGTCAACGTGAACTTCCCTGCGACCGTTCCCTGCCCAAATGCCGGGCTCGCGGCGCCAACCAAGGCCGTCAACCCGAGCAGCGCCAATCGCGCACTTTTGCTTTGATAAATCGATTTAATTGAAAGCGTTTCCATTTTTCCTCCGAATATATAGTGAGATGTACGCCAGAGCCTTGGCTCGTGCGCCTGCTGCTTATTTTTTCGTGACTCACTCGGACCACGAGGTCAGAGAACTACCGCTGTAACCGAGTGGCTGGACGGGCTTTGCTGAAGAACTTCGATGTTCTTATCGTGCGTTGCGGCGTGGCAATCGCTCGAACTTTACTCGTTTACTCTCGCAAACTCCTGCTGCACTGTCGAATGGAAAGAATTCATCGCAACCATGCGCGGATTCAATGTAACTTTTCTCAATCTCACTCCTCACCCTCTCGAGGATATAGCGATTTTTCATCCGCACAGCCTGCTCTGACCTTCGTTCAACTTCCTCTTTGTCCGCGCAAGCCCCCTGCAGATCGATTACCGGCAATATCATGGCGGTTTCAAGCACAAGTGGATCCAGCGGCTTGCACTGTCGGCAATGTCCTTTCACTTATGGCAAATGCGAACCTACCCTTTCTCGGTTTCCGGTATCATCCCGAACTCGTTCTCGACCATGTCTACAGCCGGCCCTTTCCCTCAGCAGGCCCTGCAAGTTTCAGCAGGCAATCCAAATCACCGCGCTCGACGAATTACTCGAGCCTCTGGCAAAATTCCTGGTGGAGGAAAGTACATCGAAGACTATCCCGCCGTCTCAATTGGTTAGCCCCTCGGGCGAAGTTAAGAATGCTGAATATATTCCACGACATATCGACGAACTGGTCCCTCGTCAAGGCATTCCTAATCCTAGTTCCATGTCTGGATGGTTTTGATTCTTGCTGAATGGTTGGTTTCAGAGTGTCTGAGCGCTTCGGACGTCAACGACTCCCCACAGCATGGACCGGTCGTCCTCTGCTCGATTGCCTGCATATCCCGCCGACGGTTCCGCAAAACTTCTCATGACGACCGCCGCGTCCGCGCCTCCAGCCCGCCGTACCGCCCGCGCAAGCCGCTCCCGGTAGGCCGGCGTCGCTCCGTCAACAATATTCGATAGCGCGAAGCCTTCAAAATAACCTTCCGGACAAGTCTCCAGCCACGCGGCCGCTTCCGCAAGAACAAATCGGATATCTCCCGTCGCTCCTCGTCCAATTTCTGCGGTTTCGCCGAGCAACAGCGTCCTCGCGTAGGGATTCGAGGCATTTTGATGCCGCGCAAAGGCTCGCTCCAACCGTTTCCGGAGCACCGAACCAAACTTTGGCGGCAGGAACGAAAGAAATGGCGCCGCATAAGCCATCCGCAGCATGGCCCGCGACATCAAGGCGTCGAAAGCTGTGCGAAATCTCCGTGTATCGAGATGCTTTCTCCAGAATTCCGATTGTTCGTTAAGATTGTTCAGTCTGAGGAATTCCCGAACGACTTCTTTCCGCCAGCCCACGAACGGCATGAAAACTCGGATGAGCTTCATCGCTTTCTCGGCATCCCCAGTCTCTCTCGCTCCTCCTGCCGCAGTCCGTTTCGCGTATTCGAGCTGCACGGGATTGATGTCGCAGGCGACGACTTCATGCTCCTCAGCCAACACCAGCGCGGTCGTACCAGCCGACGCAATACAGAACACTCTCCCCTTGCCTTTAAACGCCGACAGCTCAATCTCGGCGTCTTCATGCATCTGGCCAAAAAGCAAACGCTGCGGCCCTTTCGAAGAACCGAGCCGCCCCGCCTCCCAAGCCGTTCCCGGCGTCACACCCGGCCTCCCGGTAGCGCTCCACTCACCCACACAAGTACGAGAAAAGCGACGTTCTTGACAACCATGCCAGCCGGCTCGTGGATGATATGCCGCGCCCAGAGCAGACCGTTTGCGTTCAGCGTCACGAGCAAAACCGTCTGTGCGATCGCGCAAATGCCGGGAGCAAATCCCGACATCACCCATAGAGCAACCGCGATTTCCGCAAGACCGAGCGTCTTCAGAAACGCGACCCCAAACCGGGGACCAATCCGCGGCACTGCTTGCACCACGTCAACCTGCGATTTCACCCCACCCAGGATCTTGCACCACAAACCCTCGTACATCCACACGGCCGCGATGCTGATCCGGATCACGATTAACGGCGGGAAGGCGATGGCGAAACTGTGCACGCGAGACCTCCTCCGGAGCCGTGCTGCGCGGGAAGACTGGCCGGAACCGGTACACTCCTCGCTGAATGTTCTTTCCGAATCGCATCTCTCAGGCCGCTAAAAATATGTCGGTGAAGCTGTCCGATCAGGAGCACTTCCAACCGGCGCCAAAAAAAACGTGGCCGCAGAGTCGCCTTGTAGTTCGTTGTTAGTTTCACTTCCGTCCCGTCGACGCAAGCCCGGAGCCGGTACGAACCGCCCATCGTCTCGACGCATTTTTCTATTCCCAGCTTCTGTCCTAAAACTTCGAACTGCAGAGACCGTGCCGTTTCCACCAGCGTAATGCGCTTGGTCAACTCTCCTGTCGTGTATTCGCAGTGGACGTTTGACCCCATGCTTCTCTTATCCCCTGCAGTCCGCACCGGACGCGGCAGAAATGTCCGAAGCAGTAACGGCGCCTCGCCGGGAATTTCTTCGAAGAACATCAAGTTCTGCCAAACTGCTTTCGGGCTCGCCTCAAAATGAGTCCGCGTTGTGACCATCTCGTGCGCTGCCTCGCCGGCGAAGAGCCAGCTGGCAATTTCGCACAATCTCGTCGCCCTACTTCTCTGTAAATCTTTCTCGAGCAACGGTTTTATATCTTTCGATTCGGTGTTTCGGCTGAATATCATTCCGTACTCCCAACCCCCGCTCCAGCGCGGCTTGTCGCAACCAAACTCCCTGAGTCGCAATTCTCGCTGGTGTCCCGCTAACTCGTTGCGCAGCCCTGCGATAAGCTCTCAGAGGACGCACCGCTTCACTCGCGCCGGCAAGACTCGCATTCGAGCCGTCATCCGCGCTCGCCGTTCTCTTCGACCAGGAATTGGCTTACGAAGTTTTCTGCCCTGCGATTCCGGCAATCACTTTGGCGTTGATCGTGCCTCCTAGCGCCCCGGCCAAACCTCCGAGAAAGGCTGGAATCACGTAGATTTGGGCGACCATCGCGGAATCAAACCAGTGCCCAAGCACTGCCGGGCCGAGCCACGCCCCAATCCACGCAATCATCCATTGCCCGATAAACCCATCCAGTCCCTGGAACAAGCGGTAGCGGAATCCCCAATGCACAATCCCAGCGGCTATCGCGCTCAGGATCAGTAGAACCACGAAGGGTTGAAAGCCCATTCCGATCAACGGAGCACTCATTACTTGCCTCCTCTAAATTCTCGGACCATCCGATATGTCGCCGCGCGAACGATAGCGTCGTTTGTTGCTCTGCCTCACGACTACGTCCGGAAGAGACTACCCGTATGGTAATCCCTACTTCATTCAAGGGAATGTGCGCCGCGTCACATTTCTTGTCAAGCTACTTAAGGCTATCCAGCCCTTGCGGACAAGCACGCTAGCCTATCTCCCTCCGGGAAGAATTTGGAATCTTGCAAGTCTTGTATCTGGACGCGATACTGTCTCCATGCCCGCCTCCGCCTCCAAACCGGCCTTGTGCGTCAGCGGTCTTCGCAAGGCATACCAGGACGTCGTTGCCGTCAACGGTCTCGACCTTGAAGTCCGCGCCGGTGAATGTTTTGGGCTCCTTGGTCCCAATGGCGCGGGAAAAACGACGACGGTCGAGATCTGCGAAGGCCTGACGGCTCCCGATTCCGGCGAAGTCGAGCTTCTCGGATCGCACTGGAGCACCGACTCCGAGCAACTGCGTCAACGGCTTGGCATTCAACTGCAAGATACACAACTCTCGGAAAAGCTCACCGTTCACGAAACGCTGCGCTTGTTCCGCAGTTTTTTTGAGCAAGGCCCGGGCGCCGACGAAGCCATCGCACTCGTGCGACTTGAAGAAAAGAAGAACTCGCGCGTCGGCAATCTTTCCGGCGGACAGAAGCAGCGCCTTGCGCTCGCCTGCGCTCTCGTCGGCGATCCCGATTTTCTTTTTCTCGATGAGCCCACGACCGGCCTCGACCCGCAAGCTCGTAGGCAGCTTTGGGATCTCATCGAGCAATTCAAATCTTCCGGCCGCACCATCCTTCTCACGACGCATTACATGGACGAAGCGCAGCGCCTCTGCGAGCGCGTGGCCATCATGGATAACGGCAAACAAATCGCCCTCGGCACGCCGCGCGAATTGATCGCGTCCATCTGCGCGGAACACTTGGTGGCGTTTTCCGCTGGCGCCAATTCGCACGCTCTCGATCTTCCCGCGTTGCGCCGCATCGAAGGTGTTCGCGACGTTCGCTCCGAAAATGGAACTGTGGAGATGCAGGTTACAGAGCTGCACCTTGCCGTGCCCGCGCTGCTCGCGGAGTTGGCCCGCCAGAACATTCCGCTAACCGAGCTGAGCACGCATTCAGCAACATTGGAGGACGTCTTCGTCTCGCTGACAGGACGCCATTTGCGCGATGAGTGAAACCAGTTCCATTCCCGATATTCGCGCACGCGCCGCGGAGCGAAGAGCGCCGCGCGGAAAAGCTTTCGGCGAGCATGCGCTCGTGCAACTGACGATCGTGCGCTTCCTCGAAACCATGCGCGAACCAGAGGCACTTTTCTGGATCTTCGCATTCCCTATTCTGCTCGCGGCAGGCCTGGGTATCGCGTTTCGCAACCGTCCGGCCGAAGTTCTGAAAATCGCGACAACCGCGCCGCAGATTGCAAAATCTCTCGAGCGTGAAAAACTTCTTTCTGTTCAGCAGCTCGATCCGAACGCCGCCGCCGAGGCGTTGCGGACCGGCAAAGTCGCGCTGCTCGCCGTCCCCGGCGCGAATGGCGCCGTCGTTTATCGCTACGACGATACCAACCCGGAGGGCCGCACGGCGCGGATGCTCGCGGACCAGGCCGTACAGGAAGCCGCGGGGCGGGTTGATCCGGTGCACACCAGCGACGATTTCATGCGCGAGCCGGGTTCGCGGTATATAGATTTCCTCATTCCCGGATTGATCGGAATGAACCTGATGGGCAGCGCGATCTGGGGCATGGGATTCACGGTAGTCGACGCGCGGCGCAAGAAACTTTTGAAACGGCTCGTGGCGACGCCGATGCCCAAGCAATATTTTTTACTGTCGTATTTGTTCTCGCGCATCCTGATGCTGGTGCTCGAGGTGGGCATCGTGCTGGGATTCGGCGTGTGGATTTTTCATGTGCCGGTGCATGGATCTTTGCTCAACCTGGCGGTCGTGTGCCTGTTGGGTTCGCTGACGTTCAGCGCGATGGGATTGCTGCTGGCGTCTCGCGCGAAAACGATTGAGGCGGCTTCCGGATTGATGAACGCGGTGATGCTGCCGATGTGGATCGCTTCGGGAGTATTTTTCTCGGCGCAGCGATTTCCGGATATCGTGCAGCCTATCATCAAAGCGCTTCCTCTGACTGCGGCGATTGACGCGCTGCGCGCGAACATGCTGCAGGGCGCGAATCTGGCGAATGTAGCGCCGCAGATGGCCGTGCTGGCGGCATGGCTGCTCGTCTGTTTTGTGGTGGCGCTGAAACTATTTCGATGGCGCTGATTTTTTGGAGACGGCGGTCGCGCTTCTCCTGAATCGCGATTCCTTGAGCAGTAAAACGAGTGTTTCTCCGTTTGATCGAACCCAGCGAAATCTCTCATTGCTAGCTTCCTGAGTAGCGCTGCTCTTTCCACGGGTCCCCGTAGGCGTGATAGCCGTTGCGCTCCCAGAAGCCGAGGCGGTCGTGATCGAGAAGCGAGAAACCACGTACCCACTTGACGCTTTTCCAGGCGTAGAGGTGGGGAACAATTAGCCGAAGCGGGCCGCCGTGCTCCGCGGTGAGCGGTTCGCCATCGTGCTCGAAGGCGAACAGAACATTCGGACGTATTAAATCTTCGAGCGGCACGTTCGCGGTGTAGCCCTCTTCGGCAAGGATGGAAGCAAACTGCGCCGCAGGCTTTGGCTTGACGAGTTTCAAAACGTCTGTGAAAAGGACTCCTTTCCAGCGATTGTCGAGGCGGCTCCAGCGCGTGACGCAGTGGAAATCCGACATGGTTTCGGTTTGCGGCAAAGCGCGAAACTCGTTCCAGGTCAGGCGCTTGGGCTCTTCGAGTTCGCCTGAAATCTGGAAGTCCCATCGGGCCGGATTGAAATGCGGGATGCTGCCGTAATGTAGCACGGGCCACTTGAGAGTGAGCGACTGGCCCGGAGGCAAGCGGCCTTCGGCCTTGGCCTTGTTTTCCAGTTCCTTCCGCGTTCCTAAATCTCCGAAGAGGCTCATGTCATCCTTCCTTTTTTTCCGTGCACGCGAACCGGTGTGACTATTCGATGCGCTGGAACGCAATCAGGTGCGAACGCTTGCATAGCCGTGCTGGGGATTTGGGTTGGCGGTTTCGGGTGTAGTTGGGGCGTTCGACGGCGAAAATGCAGCACCCGGAGCGGATGAGCTACTTGGTGCAGAGGACAAATTGCTCCAAAAATTGCGAGTAGCCGCTTCGGCTTTCGCCGCGCCACGCCTGACGAGGAAGCGGTCTTGCATTTCGCCGATGCTTTGATTGACTTCTTCGATGGCAAGAGCGCCGCGCTGCGCTTCGAGCTTCTTTTCGATTCCCGAGAGGCGGCAAAGCAGCAACTGTGAAAGATAGCCGAAGGCGACAGCGTCCCTACGATGGATTTGCTTACGGGCAAAGAGTTTGGCGACGTTGCCGAGAAGGGCGTCGACGTTACCGGGGGCGGCGAGATCGCCCGCATTCTCAAGGAGTTCGGCGGCGAGAGTTTCCGAATTACTTATAATTACCTACGATTGATCGAGATGTGAGGGGGTAGCGATTCGAACCCACTGTGGAAAACTTTCGGGGCAAAGGCAAGGGAGTCGTGCGCTTCTCGCCACACAGTCTCGCCTGGTTTTTCGATTGAGCGACGAAGAGGAACCCCATCATGGGGCGGAAGTGGGGCATAAATCGAGGGCGGATGAGGTTGAATCCTGCTCATTCAAGCGTGTGGATCCTTCAGAAGGTTTCGCCATTGGCGGGGCAGAAGAGACGGCCGGATGTATTCTTTCAACAGTCCGGCACTTCGTCTGGAGGTAAAGCCATGGAATATCTGATCGGAGTAGTCTTGGGGACGGGAACGTGCGTCTTCGCCAGGCTGACTGGATTTGACCGCGAGCGTGTTTTATATCCGACAATGCTGATCGTAATCGCTACGTACTACTTGCTGTTTGCCGTTATCGCGCGCTCCTCGCATGCGGTGACGGCCGAGTCCCTCCTGGCAGGTTTGTTTCTGGTAGCTGCGGTGGCGGGGTTCAAGAAAAATCTCTGGTTGGTTGTCGTTGCTCTCGCCGGACACGGTGTTCTTGATTTTTTCCATCACATGTTTGTTGAAAATCCGGCTGTCCCGGTGTGGTGGCCCGGTTTCTGCCTGGCATTCGATATTCTTGCCGGAGGGTTCCTGGCCGTGCTTCTGCTGACGCGCGGCAGCCTAGCGCGCGCGGCCTGAGCACGGACCGCGGCCGCGCTATGAAGGCATTTAAGATTATTCGGCCGGTATCCATTCAGGCGCCGAAAAGAGGAATCGCTTCACTGGCTGCACGGATTTAAAATCGTCTCCGTTCCGCGCATGCCCGATGACGGCATGGAGCATGTGAGCAAACACTCCGTCCCCGGCGCAAGAATCGCATTATTTCATGCGAGGGGGAAGGGTCAGCGAGTCAGAGAGAGTAAAGGTGAGCGCCGACTCAGCCGGGATCTCGATCTGCTTGTTTCCGGTGAATGCGCCCCCGAGCAAACCGCCGGCGGCCCCCACAAGCGCGCCAATGCCCGCGCCTTTCCCGCCGCCGGCTAAGCCTCCAATCAGCGCACCGCCGGCGGCGCCGCCGCCCGTGGTGACGGCGGTCCGCTTACCTTTTCCCTTGACGGTGCTATCCAGCGATTCCGTGTGGAGCGTGTAGTTTTTTCCGTGTAGGGTGACGCTATCCAACCCCAGGGCTAGCTCGCCCTCTCCCTTTATCTTGCCTTTCTCCTTGGCCCGCAGCACAGTGCCGGTGACACTGGCTCCCTTGGGTATGGCGAGCTCTCCGTCCACGGTCACGGGTTGCGCCACGGTAGCCAAAAAGGTTTGGCCAGACTGGCTGGTCTTGGAACTCAGAGCTTGGTCCACGGTGACTATCAGCGAAGTCCCGGCAGGCACGACAATCGGCGGCGGAACTACGGTTTGATTGTCGACACCAGAGATTCCTGGCTCCTGGCGGGCGAGCTGTTCCATTTTCTGTTGTGCAGCAGCGCTTCTGGCCGTGCCTTTTAGCGTGACCTTACCGCCTTTGGCGGTCACGCTGACAGTGGAGTCCTTCGTCTCGGGGTCCGCCGCGACTTTACTTTGAACGTCCTGCGCAATCGTTGCGTCGCTTGGATGTTTGGAACATCCGGCAATGAAACTGAGCATTGCGCCGAGAAGGAGACTTGCAATTGCTGTCTTGAGTGAGGCCCGCATGAATCCTCCTTGTTTAATTGACACACTCGAACTGCCCTTCATGGACTTCGTACTCACCGGTCCAACCTCCTCATATCCATGATATTCCAATCAAAGCCCGGAGCGGCAGGGGAGACCACGGAAAAGGAACGGCTCTTTGCCACACTCTACTTTGCAGAACAGTCCGTCTCAGAGCAGTTTCAACCCCCGGTGTCTTCGAAATGAGACCGAAACTGGTACTATGCGAGAATCGAGTTTATGACGGATCGTATTAAGCAGCGGGCCGACCAAAGTGAGCAGCAAGATGGCGGGCGGATGCGTGAGAAGCCACCAGCATCAAGATGGCTCTGCCTGTTCGTGGCGGTAATGGTGGCTGGAGCGATGGTTTTCAAGGGATTCGGTGAGCCGGCTCCGGAGCGGATCATTTTGCCGATCGAGGTGCTGGGAGTGGACGGAGCGACGGTGAGCAGGACTGTCGAACTGCAGGCGGAACAGGCCGAGTCGGCGCAAGCGCTATGGTTGGAAGTCCACGGGCTGCGGTATCAGGATCAAGCGAGCGTGCAAGTCAACACAAGCGCATGGTTACCCCTCGACAACATCACTGTAACCATCGCTGAACCGGGCAAGAGCTTTGGCGGGATTGGGGGAGGCTTTTCCACGCTGCGGATGATGCTTCCCTTAGTGAAAGGCACGGTTACCGGCGGCGCGAACACGATTCGGTTCCGGTTCAACCGGTCCGACGGGTTCATCAGCGCGTATCGCGTACTTGCGTGGAATTTCCTGACGTCCGAAGGAACGAAGATTCTGCCGCCCGAAGATTTTGCGGAAGACGATCCGCGAAACTGGAAACCGCCATTAGCCGATGCGGCTTCGGTCGATGCGGGGCGGGCGCTTTGGCACACGGCTTCACTGGAGGCGAGCAGCCTTCCAAATAGTCCAAGGATTCGCGCGCACTGCGCGAACTGCCATGCGCAAGATGGGCGCGATTTGAAATATTTCAATTTTTCGAACGAAAGTATCATCGATCGATCGCGGTTCCACGGGCTCTCCAAATTGCAGGGCGAGCAAATCGCGAGCTACATCCGCAGCTTGCCGTATCCCAGCCCTGGCCGTCCGTGGAACCCTCCGTACCAGCCGGGGCCGGGACTGGACGAGCAACCGATCTCGAATTGGGCCGCCGGCGCGGGACTTAAGTGGGTGCTTGAAAAAGATACTGACGCGCTGCCGTACCTATTGAACCAGCGGAGTACGCGCTCGGACGGAGCAGCCTCAAATCAACCTGGAAGTGTTTTCAACCTCGCTGACCTCGCGAAGCAGATCACCGCGGAAATATTTCGTCCCGACGGAAATCTGAATGCGCGCGAAATTCCGATTGCGTTGCAGTTGCCGGATTGGAGCGAATGGCTGCCGCGCATCCATCCCGAAGATGCGTGGGGACCAGCTTTCGAGCAGAGCGAATTTGCCGCGCTGTACGACGGCGAGGCGAAGCCCGGGAGCAAGAGCAAAATTGGCGGGCGAATGCGGCTCCGCAGCCTTTTGGCGGCGGGAAACGCGGATCATGACGTTCGCCTCATCGCGGAAGCTTTCTCCCAATGGGCTCAGGCCCGGCGCGTGTTCCTGAAACCGTATGTCGAAGGGAAGCAGGCGCGGGCCGCGGCATTGAACGATAAGGTTTATTCGACCCAGTTGTGGCAGTTGATGAAAACCTGGGAAATGACGCAGGAATTTGGACTGCAAGGACGCGGTCGCGATTTTTCCGGGCCCGCGGCAGATGTCCGCTCGTGGTTGAATACCATTCCGCAAGAGACCGCTCCATCTTCCACGCAGATACCGGACGGAGCGACGGGAGTCGGCGGCAGCGCCCTGAACAACGAATACTTCTCAGCGTCCTGGTATGAGTTGCAAATCATCCTGAACAGCGGCAATCACCAACACCGGGATCGCGAGCCCGTGGATTGGGTCTATGTGGTCGGCCGATTCCACGATCTTTACCAGCAAACGCATCAACCGGAACCGGCGCGGCTCCTTGTTGCCGTCATCAAAGCGCTGCAATCCAGCGATTCCCGCATCGGCCCGGAGGACTTCAACAAAGGCTGGCGGCCGGACCAGAATATCGATCCGCGCATCTTGGTCAGCCCGGTTTGGGAACCAATCTTCAAACCGCTACCGATGGAAGTTCATCGGGCGCTAACCACGTCGCTGCTCGGCGCATGGATGGAGAAGAACCTGCAATACCCGATTGAGAGGTATTTGCCGATGGGTTCGTCGCGGCGCGCGTACGTTGCCCCTCGCTCGTATGGAGAGATTACCGGAGGGAAAGTGTGGGAGGCGGCAAAGCAGTTCCGCGATGCAGGCGTGCCGCCCGAACTTGTCGCGCGGTTGCAGGCATGGGGAATTTCCTACCACGAGCGCGAGGTACGTATTCAATATTGATTCTTGATCCTGCGTGGCCCTTCGCTGAGAAATTAAACAGCGGCGGATTTGGCGACGATGAGAGTGAGATCGTCGTGCTGCTCGCGTGGGGAGAATTGGCGGACGTCGGCGACTACACTTTCGAGCATGGATTGTGACGGCTGGGAGCGATGGCGGCGGAGTGATTCGATGAGGCGGGTTTCGCCGAATTCGTCGTGGGCTTCGTTGAAAGCTTCAGTGATGCCGTCGGTGTAAAGTGCGAGCGTGTCGCCCGGGCAGAGTGTGCGCTCGTCGATTTCGCATTCCCATTTTTTGAAAATGCCGAGGACAGTGGCGGTGGATTCAAGGCGGTCGAGAGAATCGTCGCTGCGGAGGATGAGTGCAGGCAGATGGCCGCAATTGACGTAGCGCAGGCGGCCCGTGGGGCAATGGTAATCGGCAAAGAAAAGAGTCGCGAAGGCGCCGTCAGGCGTGTTCTGGGAAAAAAGGAGATTTACGGATTGCAGGAGGCGCTGCGGCTCGTCGAGAAAAGTGGAGCATTGACCGCGAAGATGGGCTTGGAGATTGGCCATAAGCAGCGCGGCGGCAATTCCCTTCCCGGAAACGTCGCCGATGACTAGGCCAAAACGGTCCGGGCCGAGATCGAGAAAATCGTAATAGTCGCCGCCGACGGCGCGGGCAGGATAGCAGTGGCCCGCATAGTCGAGTTTGTGGATCGGCGGGCGCCATTGCGGGAAAAAACGGCACTGCACTTCGTTGGCGATTTCGAGTTCCTGGGCGGCGCGGCGATCAGCTTCGAGCTTTGCCGCAGCGGCGCGGCGTTTCGCTTCGAGGGCATGGGTGACTTCGTCAAAGCTGACTAGAATGAATATGTTTCCGTCAATGTCGCGGAAGCGGGCGATGGCGCTCCCCCAAACCGAAGGCTCGGTGCCGAGAATTTGGGAATCGGTTTGGGGTTGAGGTGGGCGCGGGTCAAAATCGTACTTGAGGCGCTTGAGACGCGGCGTGGAATGAAAGCGGACACCCCGCCGGGACCATTCCTGAAATTTGCCGAGAACGTCTTCGGTGATGAGCACGATGTTTGTAGAGCGGCCGATGAGTTTGTATTCGGGAGATTTGGGCTTAGGGACGATAAGCGCGAGAACGGTGGAACCGTCGGGAGGCGCGACGGCGACGAGACGTTCGCCGGACTGGAGTTTGGCGTCGTAGGCGAGATGGAAGCCGAGCTGGTCCACGAAGAAGCGAATGCTGCGGTCGTGGTTGCGGACGAAGATGTTGACGCACTGGATGCTCAGGTGGGGGTGCTGCGGAGCGGCGGCAGTCGGGCCGGAGGACATGGGGAGATTATATGTGAGAAGGCCTGTTTGCCAGAGCGGGAGAAGTGGGGGACAATTTGTTCTTTGGCGGTGAAGAAAGACTTCGCCGGGCTAAAGCCCGGTACCTGCACTGCGCCGACTTAATGGCCTGCCAATACAACGGCAAAGAAGGTGAGCAAAGAATGACGGCACGGATACTGGATGGTACGAAGATCCGCGATGAGATGTTTGCGGAGTTGAAGGATGAGGTGGCGATCCTGGAGTCGGCGGGGATACGGCCGGGGCTGGCGGCAGTGCTGGTGGGAGAAAACCCGGCGTCGCAGCTCTATGTGAAAAGCAAGATTGCGGCGTGCGAGCAATTGGGGATGGGGAGCGGGCTTTTAACGCCGGACGCGAACATCAGCACGATGGGGATGCTGGCGATTGTGGAGGATTTGAACAAGGATAACGACACGGATGGAATCTTGATCCAACTTCCGTTGCCGGCGCAGGTGGATACGAAACGCGTGCTCGAGGCGGTCGATCCGGCGAAAGACGTGGATGGATTTCATCCGGTGAATTTAGGGAAATTGGTGAGCGGTCGGCCAGGCCTGGTAGCGTGCACGCCGGCGGGCTGCATGGAGATTTTGCGGCGCAACGAAATTCCAATCGAGGGAGCAAACGCCGTGGTGCTTGGGCGGAGCGACATCGTGGGCAAGCCGATGGCCCTGCTCTTGATGCACGCGAACGCGACGGTGACGATTTGCCATTCGAAGACGCGGGATTTGCCGGACGTGGTCCGGCGCGCGGACATCATAGTGGCCGCGATGGGGAAAGCAGGATTTGTGCAAGCGGATTGGATCAAGCCGGGAACGGCGGTAATCGACGTGGGAACGAATCGCGTGACGGACGAGGCGGAAGCGGAAAAATTGTTCAGAAACTTCCCTGCCCGTCTGGAAAAATTCCGGGCGAAGGGAAATGCGCTTGTGGGAGATGTGCATCCGGACGCGGTGAACGTGGCAGGGGCTTTGACGCCGGTGCCGGGCGGCGTTGGCCCGATGACGATTACGATGCTGATGAGCAATACCGTGAAGGCGGCGCGGATGCGGCGAGCGAAGTCGATTCCACGGACGATTTCGGCGGGCGGACCATCCAGCGCTGGGGCGCGCTAAAACAGAGAATGCTGCGACTCGGACTTACCGGGGGCATCGCTAGCGGCAAAACCGCCGTGGCGGGGATGTTGCGGGAGATGGGATTTCATGTACTGGATGCGGACAGATTGGCACATACATTGAGCGAGCCGGGGCAGGCGGCTTATGAGGAGATAGTGAAGCATTTTGGGACAGAAATTTTGGGGGCGGACGGGCGGATCGACCGGAGCAAATTGGGGGCTCTGGTGTTTGCGGACAAAGGTAAATTAAAGAAGCTGAATGCCATCTTGCACCCGCGGGTGGAAGCAGAGATGGTGCGGCAATTCGAGGAGTGGGAAAAAAGCGGCGTGCGGGACGCGGTCTTTGTGGAAGCGGCGCTGCTAGTGGAGGCGGGGTATCAGAACAGGCTGGATGGATTGGTGGTGGCATGGTGCAGGCCGGAGCAGCAACTGGAGAGACTGCTGGCGCGTGGAATGAGAGAGGAAGAGGCGCGGCGGAGGATTGCGGCGCAGATGCCAGTGGAGGAAAAAATGCGATATGCCACGGAGAGGATCGATTGTTCGGGGACGTTGGCGGGGACGCGCAGGCTGGTGCAGGAATTGGCGGGGAAATTGAGGCAAGGAGCGGTGGGAAGCGTCTAAGAGGAGAGTAGAGGAAAGACGGGAAAAGAAAAGATTGGAAAAGCGCGGGCCTAAAGACCCGCCACTACTGAAATTTCATGTGATATCTTCGAATTTAGATGCGGTCGGGAAGGATTGGGACTATGAGTGTGGGAAAAAGAGCGAACGTGGTGCGATTGGCGATTGTGGCGGTGGTGCTGATTTCCGCGGCGTATTGGGCTGGAGGACGGTGGGGCCAACGACAACCGAGGAAGGTAGAAGCACTGCCAATCGCCACAACGGCAGGACTGACAAATGTCTCCGCACGAGACGCCGGACTTACGGATGATGAGTCCATTAATGTGCGGGTGTATCGGGCGGTGGCGCCAGCGGTGGCGAATATTTTGACGAAGGCGACGGAATACGATTTTTTCATGGACCCTGTGCCTGTGGAAGGAGCCGGGTCAGGTTTTGTGGTCGATCCGCGCGGGTACATTTTGACGAATTTTCACGTGGTGCAGGACGCGCAATCGATTGAAGTTGTGCTCGGCGACCAATCACACTATGCGGCGAAATTTATCGGCGCGGACCAGCGCAATGATGTAGCGCTGATAAAAGTCGAGCCAAAGGGAAAAGCGCTGGTCGCGCTGGAGCTGGGGGATTCGTCGAAACTGCAAGTGGGACAGAAAGTGCTGGCGATCGGAAATCCTTTTGGATTTCAGAGCACGCTGACGACGGGAGTGGTGAGCGCCCTTGGGCGGACGGTGCAGACCAGCCAATCGACATTCATTGATGAGGCCATTCAGACGGACGCGGCCATCAACCGTGGAAATTCGGGCGGCCCGCTGCTCAACTCGCATGGCGAGGTGATCGGAATCAATTCCGCGATTTATACGCCAAGCGGAACAACGGCGGGAATCGGGTTTGCGATTCCAATCAATACAGCAAAAAGAATTGAACATGATTTGATTACAGAGGGGCGGGTGCGGGAGGCGTTTCTCGGTGTGCAGACACTTTCTGTGGGCGGGTGGTTATCGCAGGCGCTGGACTTGCCGGTGCAAGAGGGACTGCTGGTCGAAGCAGTGACGCGAGGCGGGCCCGCAGCAGAGGCCGGATTGCACGGGGGAAACCAGCAAGCATTGGCGGGGATGCAGCAAATCACGATTGGCGGCGACGTGATTGTGGCGATTGATGGACAGCCAATTGCCAATCAATCGGACATGAATCTGGTTCTGAACAGGCACCGGCCGGGCGATACGGTGAAAGTGGCACTCTACCGGGGCGGGAAGAAAATGGAGTTGCCGGTGAAGCTGGGCGAGCGTTCAGGGAATTGAGTGACCACTGACCAACTCCGCACGGAATATGACGAACGCTCCGGTGAAAGAGCTACTCCAAGGAAGATGACCGACAAGAGTGTGTGCTCCAAGTGTGTGTGTCCTACTACCTCGAAAATTCGGCGCGGAAATTCTGACGGTCTGATTCGCTAAGAGAAAACCAGGATTCGGCAATGTCGCGGACACGCTCGAGCTCGCGCTGCATTTCGGCGTGCCTGGATTCGAGGAGATCGGCGTTGGCATCGGGCGGGACGTAAATGGGAGGCGCGAAAAGAATGACGGCGCGCGCAAATGGAGCGGGCAGCAGGAAGTGATCCCAGGTTTTCTCGAAGGTCTTACCGCGATCGACACCGATGTGGAAGACGAGTACGGGGCAACCGGTTTTGCGGGCGAGCATGACGGGGCCGGGTTTCGCGACGTAACGAGGGCCGCGAGGGCCATCAATCGTGAAGGCGCAATCGACGCCTTCGGCGAGACGGCGAGCCATGACCGCCAAACCGCGCAGACCGCCTCGTGAAGAACTTCCCTGAGCAGTGCCGAATCCAAGCCATTCGATGACTTTGCGAGTCCACTGGCCGTCGAAGGCCGTGGTGTTCATGACCACGACGCCGTGATTGCGGTGCCACCAGACAATCGGGATGATGATGCGGTGCCAGAAGGCCCAAATGCAGCGCTTGCCGCTGGCGTGGACGCGCTCGGCGTTTTGCCAGCCGAGGACTTCAAAGCGCAGAGTGGGCCCAAGAAGGCAAATCACTGTGTAGACCGCGGCAGCGATGAAAGGGATTTGAATCCGGCGGGACCAAGGGAGCTCGGGGAGACGGGTGTCGTAATGCGTGCTCACTGGTTCCGAAGTGGATTCAGGAGCCATTTTTTCGGCGGGATCCTGGGCAGGATCGGGGAGCGCGGCCGGAGTTGTGTCATGTGTGGACACGGTGGTTGTATGCGCCTCTGGATGCGGCTGCGAAGAGGGCGCGTGACGTATAGTATAGGCGAGAGTCTGGTGCCAGACTTGCCGGAGACGAATTAAGAGTGCCATTTCGAATGCATGAACGTGAAGTCCGCTGGAGGGTGCGGCTGTTGGGCACGGTTTGTGCTTTGGTCCTTGCGGCGACTTTTGTTGCGGTTGCGGGAGTGCCGGACCAGCCGAGTGGCGACGCGGTCGGCGTGATCGAAGGCGAAGACATTAACGTCACGGGGCCCATGAGCGTGGATGTGGTTGGGGGGCAGGTAAAAACAATCCTGCGGAGCGGAAGCGACGTGCGCGTGAAATCGGGGCAAGCGCGGATCAGCCTCGTGGAAGGCGGGCAGATTTCGATTTGCGGGCCGGCACATTTTTCGGTGCTGAAAGCGGGCGGAGCACTGACAGTGGCGCTGGAGAGCGGAACGATCCATGCGCGGGTGTTGCAGACGCCCGCTTTAACCTTTTATACGGCTCAGATTCAGGCGCAGACGGTAGCGATTGGAGATGACCCGAGAGAGATCCTTGTCGGATTCGAGAACCCTGGTTTGATGTGCATTCGAACGTACCGCGGAGCGATACGCGTGGAGCAACAGTTGAGCGGACAAAGCGTGATGGTGCCGCAGGGCGAGGACGTGACGCTGGTAAACGGGCAGATCGACGCAATGGGGAGCGGAGCTGGGCACTGCAACTGTGAATTGCAGGTCGCGAAAGCTGCGCCGATGCCGCGAATTAGCGGCGGCGAGCAACCATCTGCACGGGGCTCGACGAACACGCAGGAGGAGACCACCGAGAAGGGGCAAGTCTTAAGCGGCGAGGCCAACACTGCCACGAGTAGAGCGGAAAAAAAAGAGGAACCGATCTATCAGGTGGACATGCCACCGCTGACATTTGACGCGAAGGCGCGAGTGCAGCCGGCGCCGAACCCACAGTTGATGGCGATTGTGAGGCGAGTGCGGGTGCGGCCAACTTTGATTTTTCACGGGAGCGTAGAGGAGGAGCCGGTCGCGAAGGCGGTGACGCCGCCTCCGCCGATTGCAGCGACACCAAAGAAGGTGGACGCGGCGCCGACGCGGGGCTCGGTGATGGAGCGGGTACGATCGTTTTTCAGGCGGTTGTGGTCGTGAAGCGGGTAATTGGCGGGGTAGCAATGGATCACTAGGCGGTCCAGCCAGAGGGATAAGCCGGCCGGACGTACAGTTTCGGGAATGGCCCTTGGTAACATTCCCGCAGCCAGACAATCGTGATAGGTTTTTAGAATGAAGATGGCGCCCTTCTGTTCCCATCGGCGACCTCTCGCAAATTCTCAAGTGGCTAAGTTTCACGGGAGCCCTGAATGAAGAGCATCACAAGCGGAACTGCGCGCCGACGTCGCGGGCTTACGCTAATCGCCATCTGGTGCACGTTGGCGGTGTGCGGATGCGGAGGAGGTTCGTCGGTCACACCGCCACCGCCGCCTCCTGGGAATATCAGCGTGACGATCACGCCGCGACGGGGCGGGATTACGATGTCGCAGACGGTGGCGTTCACGGCGACGGTCACGAACGACGAGGGAGCGGCGGGCGTGACGTGGAGCACGACCGGGGGAACACTCTCGGGGCAAACAGCGATAGCAGCGACATTTACTTCGAGTTCGGCAGGTTCATACACGGTCACCGCGAAAAGCAACGCCGATACAACAAAATCGGCGTCAGCAGCAATCGGCGTAACGGATCTAAGCGGAGTCACGACGTATCACAACAATCTCTCGCGGGACGGCACGAATACAAAGGAGTACGCGCTCACGACATCGAACGTAAACAGTTCCGCATTCGGCAAACTCTTTTCCTGCGCGGTGGATGGAGAGGTGTACGCGCAGCCATTGTGGGTGGCGAATCTGGCGATTGGTGGAGGACATCACAACGTCATTTTCGCGGCGACGCAGAACGACAGTGTGTATGCATTTGACGCCGACGCTAAGCCGTGCGTGCCATTGTGGAAGAAGAGCTTTCTGGGCACGGGAGTCACACCAGTTGCTCCCAGCGACACAGGGGAGGCATCTGACATCAACACAACGATCGGGATTACGGGAACGCCGGTGATCGATGCGGGGACGCAAACCCTGTACGTGGTCGCAAAAACAAAAGAAGGGTCGAATTATCACCAGCGATTGCACGCGCTGAGCCTGATCGATGGAACGGAAAAATTCAGCGGCCCCATGGATCTAACAACCGCTCTAACAGTGAGCGGCAGCGGCGATACGGGCGATGCAAGCGTGGGATGCTCGAGCTCGCCGGGGAATATTGCTTTCTGCCCTTTGCGTGAAAATCAACGTGCTGGTCTCGCACTCGCGAATGGATTCGTGTATATCGCTTGGGCTTCGCACGGTGACGTGCAGCCGTATCACGGCTGGATCATGAGATTCAACGCTTCCAACATTTCGCAGGCGCCGGTTCTTTTTAACGATTCGCCGAACGGGCGAGAGAGCGGAATCTGGATGGCCGGAGGGGCGCCGGCGTTCGACGCCAGCAACAACATTTACGTGCTTACGGGAAACGGCGATTACGACAGCACGAACGGTGATTACGGCGACAGCTTTCTGAAACTGAACAGCGCATTGGCGGTCCAAGATTGGTTTACCCCGGCGGCAGAGGGGACGCTGGATTCTATGGACCTCGATCTCGGATCGGGGGGAGCCGTGATTCTGGTGGATTTGCCATCATCGAGCGTGCCGCACGTGCTAATCGGAGGAGGGAAAGGCACGAATTTCCTGGGCCAGGTATACGTGGTCAACCGGGACAACATGGGAAAGTTCAACTCCGGCAGCGATGCCGTGGTGCAGCAGTTTTCGCTGGGAGGTGGGATTTTCGCGACGCCGGCATTTTGGCAGAACACGGTTTATGTCGGCGGGGTGGCGCAAAATTTACGGGCCTTTGCGCTCAGCACGAGCACGAGTTTGCTGAATACAACAGCCACATCGCAATCGTCGCATTCGTTTGGCTTTCCGGGAGCTACGCCCTCCGTCTCGTCAGCGGGAACAACAAGCGGGACAGGGATCGTATGGGCACTGGATACAAACAGTACAACGGCAGCGAACGCTTCGGGCACAAACGGGCCCGCGGTGCTTTACGCGTACGACGCCACAAACCTGGGCACGCAGCTTTTTCGTAGCGATACTGCGAGCGGAGCTGCGAATGCGGCCGGGAACGCGGTGAAATTCTGCGTGCCGACGGTGGCAAACGGAAAAGTGTATGTTGGGACGCAGAGTGAGATCACCGTGTTTGGATTACTTCCGTAGGAGAGATCCTTCTTCACATCGCTCCTCGGGATGACATTCCTTCGCGGGAATGTCACATGCCTTCGTAGTTGGGGCCGCCGCCTCCTTCGGGGACGACCCAATCGATAATCTGGTAGGGATCGGCGATATCGCAGGTTTTGCAGTGGACGCAATTGGCGGCGTTTATTTTTAGCTTCAGCGAGCCGCTTGCATCCTTTGCCATTTCGTAGACAGCCGCGGGACAAAAATACTGACAGGGATTGCCGTATTCTTCGACGCATTTTGTGCCACAGATATTTGTGTCGGCGACGTGGAGATGGCAGGGCTGGTCTTCTTCATGGCGCGTGCCGGAGTGATAGACGTCGGTGAGGCGATCGAAAGTGAGTTTGCCATCGCCTTTGAAGCGCTCGGGGGCGGGGCGGCCGTTGATTTTTTTGTAGGCTTTGTAGCCTTCGTGGGCGTGCATGGGATCAATCAAGCCGCGGCCACCGGTGATTTGCTGGAAGGCGGTGTGAAAGAAGCCGGCGAACATGCCGTGTTGGAAAGATTGATGGAAATTGCGGACTTGCCAGAGTTCTTTTTTAATGTAGCTTCGCTCGATTTTTTGCTGGAAGGCGCTGAAGGTTTTTGCGGAGGCGTCGCCAGTTTTCAGGGACTCGAAGATGGTTTCGGCGGCGAGCATGCCGCTCTTCATGGCCATGTGGATGCCTTTGAGGCGCTGCGAATCGAGGAAGCTGCCGGAGTCGCCGATGATGAGAGCGCCATCGAGGTAATTTCGGGGCATGGCGTACCAGCCGCCGTAGGGGAGGGATTTTGCGCCGTAGCGGACAAGTTTGCCGCCTTCAAGAATTTTTTTGAGGAACGGGTGCGTCTTCCAGGTTTGAAACGCGGCGTGCGGATCGAATTGGGGATCGGCGTATTCGAGAGCGATGACCAGGCCGATCGAGAGGCGATTGCCAGACAGGCCGTAAATCCAGCCGCCGCCATACATGCTGGTGGGTACGGGCCAGCCTAGCGTGTGGGCGACGTAGCCTGGTTGAATGCGATTCGGTGTGATGTCCCAGAGTTCCTTGATGCCGATGCCATAGGATTGCGGATTGATGTTATCTAGTTTTTTTGTGGCGACGAGATTTTTCGTGAGCGAGCCGCGAGAGCCTTCGGCGAGGACGGTGACTTTGGAGCGGAGTTCGTAGCCAGGAGTGAAGTTGGACTTGGGCTTGCCGTTTTTGTCGAGACCTTTGTCTTCGGTGATGACGCCGGCGACGCCTTCGCCTTCGTAGATTAGTTCGGCGCCGCCAAATTCCTTGAAGACGTTGACGCCGGCGGCTTCGACGAGGCCGCCCAGCCACTTGGTGATTTTGTTGAGAGAGACGACGTAGTTGCCTTTATTTTGGAAGGGCGGCGGAGTGATGGGAAAGCGGAAGGAGGAATTTTTGGTGAAGAGAAGAGCGGCGGAATCGGTGACGGGCGTGTCGAGGGGAGCGGATTTTTCAAAATCGGGGACGAGCTCGGCGAGAGCTTTGGGATTCATGATCGCGCCGGAGAGCTGGTGCGCGCCGATTTCGCGGCCCTTTTCGAGGACGTAGATATTTTCCGCGGAGAGGGGAGGCTTGGCGCCGGAGTCGTTGTGTTTTTTGATGAGATTGGCGAGATGCAGGGCGCAGGAGAGGCCGGCGGGGCCTGCGCCGACGATCAGGACGTCGGCTTCGAGTTGTTCGCGTTGGACGGTCATGGATTGCGTAATCTTAGCAAACCTCTTTTGCTGTTAGCGGAGTTTCTGAAATTCGTCCAGCGTAACGCCTAATTGCCCGAGAATTTGATTGAATAAAGTCTGTCCGATTTCTTCTCCACCATGGACGGTGGATTGTCGTGACTCGCCCGTCCGGATGATTCCATCTCCCGTCACTGCCCTTTTGGCTTTTGAGTACGAATCCTAAGATGCGGGCGACACGCTGAAACTCGCGTGCCGTAGCACTAGGCATGAACTATCTCAGTGGAATCAGCCGGAAGTTCCTGGCCTTTTTTTTTGTATTCGTCCTCGACCATGCTGAAGACGTTGGCCAGCTCTGCGAGAGCCTCCTCGCGCGTTTTCATTAGCGCGTAGCACGCAGGAAGGGCCGGAATTTCGGCCACCCAGGACCCATTTTCCTGCCGATAGAGAATTATCTTGTAGTCTTCAAATTTCATACCTCGCTGATTATAGGTCAAAAGCCGCGGGTTGGCACGATTCTGATTGTTTGCGAGAAGCAAGTTCCTCGCGTACGCTCCTAAGATTCTGGAATTCGTTCGCGTGAAGTTTGGTTAACAACAGTCGGATACCTCCTCCCTCTTTTTGCATAAGTGTTCATTCTAAAGGAAGATAAAGTCGTTTGTTTTGATACAGATTCGGAAGTGTTCATTCTAAAGAGCTTAGATGGTCGAAATTGCACTGGAATTGTGCAGATCTTGTAAGTATTCATAACAAATGACTTAGACTTCAAGTTAGCCTGAAAAAGCCAAAACGCCAACCGAAGAGGCGTTGGCGTTCTAAGAACGACTCACAGTATTACTCGCATAATAATGTACATCAATTTTAACTTACTGTCAAGGAAAAACAAGAGGGGATCAGCTTCCATGCGACTTACGGGGCGTTGACGGCCGCTGCCGGGACGGGCCCGGCGGGTTTTCGTGTGCCCTCGTTAAATCCATGTTATGTTCTTCGCCATCAGGTCCTTCGCTGCGTGCGAGCGCGAGGAGGGCAGATAAATTATGGCCACGGCTGTACTGTCGCGGCAACGATTGCGCGGCGACGACATTTTTTTCCCCGCAATGGCGGTACTCATTCTCGGAGTCGTCGTTCTTGGCTTCGGGCGGACCTACTTTTTCGCGGGCATGTTGCGCGCCAAGCTGCCTAATACGCTGGTGCATATCCATGGCGCGCTGTTCGTCTCGTGGATCTTTTTCTTGGTCATCCAGACCTCGTTGGCGGCCGCAGGCAGACTGAAATGGCATATGACGTTAGGGATCGGCGGCGTCATTCTCCCTCCGCTCATGGTCGTGGTCGGCGTACTTACCCTGTTTGACTCCATCCGCCGCAACGGCACGGATATTCCTCCAGAGCTTCTGCTTGTGGGCGATTTGGAGAACCTGGCTCTCTTCGTTGTGCTTACCGCCTGGGCCTTGCTCGTGCGCCGCACAGCCGCCTCCCACAAGCGGCTCATGATCCTCGGCACTTTGGCCATCATGGGTCCGGCCATTGACCGCTGGCCCATTCCCCACACCATTGTCGGCACGCTTGCCATTATCCTAGGGCTTCCGTTGCTTGTCGTCGCGTATGACCTGTGGTCAAGCCGGCGCGTTCATCGGAGCACAGCGGTTGCTTACGCGATGATTGCTGCCGCGATTCTCACGATGCTTCCTGTTTCGCGGCTTGGATTTTGGCAGCACGTCATCGTTTGGATTCGCCACACTTGAGAGCTTAAACTTTCCTCATGGTGTTCGCTAAGCGGCTGCGCGAGGGGATACGGCGGGGAGAGATCACTTGCAGTGTGCGGATCTGGATGAGTCCGCGCGTGCGAGTGGGCGGGCGATACCGGATGGAGGAAGGCGAGATTGAAGTCGATTCGATTGAGCCGATCGGGTTTCCGGATATTACGCCGGAACTGGCGCGCGAGTCGGGGTTCCTGGGCGTGCTGGACCTGCTGAAGGTGGCGAAGCATGGCCGAGGAGAGAATATTTATTTGATCCGGTTCCATTATGTGCGGCCGCGGGGCAAGGGAAGGCGGAAACGCAAATCTAGATAGAACCTCGCAGGCATTTTGGGCGGTTTTTTCCTGGATGAAGGGTGGCGCCGCGACGAACGCGTCCGGTTCTCCGACTAATCGCGACTTGAACCACCGTTCGTGTCTCTCCTGCTCTCTATTGCAGCAACTGAGATTTCCCAAGTTCAGGTGTTTACCCGATTGCGCGGCAGGTCTTCACTGCCTGAAACTGCGTATGAAGGAAATACCCCGCGGTGGGCGTGGCCTTCGTTTCCCAGTCAGAGGCCGGGTATGCCTTGCAACTCGTGCGGATCAGTTAACCAGCGGAAGCTCGTCGCAGAGATCGCTATCCGTTTGCCGGGACTGAAAAACATTGACAAGCCAGTCGTGTGGGTATTTCCAGAGGTTGAGATCTGCTTGGGATGTGGCAGAGCGGAATTTCTTGTGCCGGAAGCCCAACTGCGCCAACTTTCGAAAACCGATGCGGCTGGGGCAGATTGAACCTAGAGTTGAGCCTAACTATTTCAGTGAGAATAAACGGCTGAGTGTTCCGCACGGATGCTTCGGAAAATGTGCTCCGCTTCCTTGCCCTGAAAGCTGCTCAACGGATATGCGCACAGGATGTCTACCTTGTGCGCTGTGGCCAGGTGGTTGCAAAGTTGTTCAATCCGAATAGCCGCATCCGCTTTGCCTTCCTCCCAAAGGAGTGAGACACCTTCACCGAAAATAGCAACGCGGGGATGTTCTGCCGATGCGGCTTTCGATGTTGACTCAATGAGCTTGGTGAAGCCCTCAAAAAATCGAGCCGCGTCAGGGATTTCATCGAGCATGAATGTGGAGAGCGTTTTGGCAACATCCAATAAAATGAACGTACCTTCCTGAATGGCGCCGTCCGTATCCGTGCCCCCCGTCTTCAACTTCTGGAGAAGAGTATCCCGATGTGCCTTGGTCGCGTTCACAATAGCCGCGTTACCGGCCTGGAGAGCCGCCGCTATAAAACGAGTAAGGCCATCGAGAAGAACCGCTTCATCAGAATAGAACAGAACCTCGTGGCGGTGAGCTTTCTCTCCGGAGCTGTCGGTGAACTCGTAGCCTTTTATGCCGCTACTGACAAATTGCTCACATCGAAGAACCGCGTCCAGGGCAGGCAATAGCTCGCTTTGTGCGTCTGTCTTACGAACGTAACCCAGGGCGCCCGTGGTCAGAGCTGCCTGCACCACGTCCACAGTACTGTACTGACTCAGGAAGATTATCTTGGAGCTGGCGGAGAGTTGTCGTATCTGCCTGGCCGCTTCGATTCCATTGAATTTTGGGAGACCGATATCCAGCACAACCAAGTCTGGCTTCAGTTCTTCAGCCTTCTGGATGGCTTCTGATCCATCTACAGCTTCGGCTATGATTTGCCATTCTGGCCGAGACTGAAATAACGAACGGACTTGCCGTCGCCAGTCTTCATAATCATCAGCAATTAGAACGCGAATTGATGGCAACGGTTACTGCTCCACTTTAGTGCGTGAATAGAAAGACGGCGCGTGCAAATGAGCTGCACGAGCCTCAAAGCCTCTAGGCCTGTTGACTTGCTCCCGGAATCTGCAGGCAAGATCATACTGCCGAGCATCGCGCCGCGGACCAATCATTATCTCATTTCACCGTTTGTAGCAACGCGGTTACGGTCTAGCGTCTAGTAAGCGTGGTAACCGGAAGCAGAGCCACTGCTCACAAGAAAGAAGCGGGAACCCGTCCGTGGGGACGCGAGTGAGGAGTTCGGAGGATTTGGAATTATTCGGGCGTCGGTTGGGGCGCTCATGGTTTCGGAGATCGGGGCGACAGCGCGGTGGTCGGCAAGTATAAAGCTGGGAGCGTTGGAGTCTTTGTTAATGGCAAGGATGATGGCGAGGATGATGGCAAGGGCGGCGGCCGAAGGCTTGTTCGGAACCAAACACAACAACACTGGGCAGTTAGCCGTTTTCGACGCGGGACTTTATGTCGGAGTAGGCCGTATCGATTAGGGTGGTTAGGGCTGCGGCGTTTGTGGGGGTTCCGGGTTTGAGCTTTACGTGGCGCATGAATTTGCCGGTGCCTTGCAACAGGCGGGCGGGATCGGGGAGGGATGCGCCGTGAAAAAAGCCCACATTTACGTGGGAGGTGAAAACATTCACGTAGGCGAAGGGGGCGTCTCCCAGGCAGGCCGTCGGGCAGCCGTCGTGCAGAAGCTCGCGGACTTCGTCCCCGCACTTGCGCATCACTTCAAACCAGCGATGCGCGAGGGCTCCCAATTCAGCTTTGTGCTGTTTCATCCAGGCGTCGATGGCGGGATCGCGCTGGACAGCGCCGTCGAACCGCAGGAAGTCCGATTTCATGGTTGTTCGCCTTTCTGCTTTCGGGGACGCGGCGACTGGTTAGGAGGACTTGGATTTTTCGAGGGCTTCGGTGAGGGCGGGCATGATTTCGAAGATGTCGGCGACGGCGCCGTAGTCGGCGATTTCGAAGATGGGCGCGTTGGCGTCTTTGTTGATGGCGACGATGGTGCGCGCGCCTTTCATGCCGACGACGTGCTGGATGGCGCCGCTGATGCCGAGAGCGAGATACAGTTTGGGAGCGACGGTTTGGCCCGAGCTGCCGATTTGGCGCTCCATGGGGAGCCAGCCTTCGTCGCAGATGGGGCGAGAGGCGGCAATTTCTCCGCCGAGGGCTTTGGCAAGGGCTTCGGCTTGGGGAATATTTTCGGGAGCTTTGATGCCGCGGCCGATGGAAACAATGATGGGAGCTTGCGTGAGGTCGACGGCGGATTTGGCTTCCTTGAAGAGATCGAGAGGCTTGGTGCGGATTTGATCGGGGGTCAGCGTGACGGCGAATTTGTTGATGGGAGCTTTGCCGGAGGGATGCGCGGCGAGGAGATCGGCGCGGAAGGCCCCGGATTGGAACGAGGCGAACCACGGAGCGGCGCCCTGGAAAATGACGTCGGCGGCGGTTTTGCCCTGGAACATTTGGCGGACGAAAATGAGTTTGCCGGATTCGTGGCGATAGCCGATGCAATCGCCGATCATGCCTTTGCCGAGAGAGGCGGCGAGTTTTGGGGCGAAGTCGCGGACCTGGTAAGTGTGAGGGAAGAGGACGAGATCGGGCTTGGCGGAGTCGATGACTTGCTTCAGCGCGATGCAGAAAGCATCGGGCGTGTAGGATTCGAGCAGGTCGTGTTCGACCTGTAGGACTTCGGCGACGTTTTTTGCGGCGAGTTCGGCGGCGAAAGCGTCGAGGCCTTTGCCGATGACGAGCGCGCTAACAGTGCTCGAGGTGTCTTTCGCGATTTGTTGAGCGGCGGCGAGCGTTTCGAAACTGGCGTTGTTCCACTTGCCTTGGCGCAGTTCGGTGATGACGAGGATTTTCATGTCAGATGACCCGCGCTTCGAATTTGAGTTTCTCGACAAGTTTGGTGGCGACTTCTTTCGGGGTGCCAGTGAGAAATTCGGTTTTTTTGGTTTTTGTGGGGACGTAGATTTTTTCGATTTTTTGCGTGGGCTCGTGCTGGATGCCGAGAGATTCGCGGGTGATGGTGGCAATTTCCTTTTTCTTGGCGGCCATGATGCCTTTCAGCGTGGCGTAACGGACTTTGTTGATGCCGGACTGGATGGAGAGAACGGCGGGAAGCGGACACTCCATGTGCTGGAACCAGCCGGCTTCGAGTTCGCGCTTGAGCTTCATTTTGGGGCCGTCAATTTCGATGGCCATGATGATGGTGGCGTGAGGGCGGTCGAGAAGAGCGGCGAGGAGGACGCCTGTCTGGCCGAAACCGTGATCGTCGCTCTGAAGGCCGGTGAGCACGAGGTCGGCGTTTTCTTTGGCGATGGCTGCGGAAAGCGCTTTTGCGGAACCGAGGGGATCGAGCTGGGCGAAATTATCGTCGAGAATGTGAATGGCGCGGTCGGCGCCCTTGGCCAGGGCTTCCTTAATGGTTTGCTTCACGCGTTCCGGGCCCATTGAAAGTACGATGACTTCGCCGCCGTGTTTCTCCTTTAGGCGGAGGGCTTCTTCGAGAGCGTAGCTGTCCGGCTCGTTCATCTCGAAGCCAATGTCGGACTCCTTGATCCAGTTTCCGGCGATCGAGAGCGGAGCGTCTTTGGCGGGGACTTGTTTGATGCAGACGATGATGTTCATGGGTTTAGTCCTTAGTGCGAAATGCGGTTGATTCCTGTCGCATTTTAGACGCGAAAGCTTTGTCGCAAAAAGCGCCGGTCTAAAGACCGGCCACTAGTGCATAGACTGAAGTCTGTGCCACTTATCTGTCATTCCAGCGCTTGAAAATCAGGGCGGCGTTCGTGCCGCCGAAACCGAAGGAATTCGAGAGCGCGTACTCGACGGGCGCCTTGCGGGCAACATTCGGGACGTAATCCAAATCGCATTCGGGATCGGGCAACTCGAGATTGATGGTGGGCGGCAGAATTTGATCGCGGAGCGCAAGGACGCTAATGCCTGCTTCGAGACCGCCCGCGCCGCCGAGGAGATGGCCGGTCATGGATTTGGTTGAGCTGATGGGGACGTTTTTCGCGTAGTCGCCAAAAACCCGCTTGAGAGCGCGCGTTTCGATGACGTCGCCGAGCGGTGTGGAAGTGCCGTGCGCGTTGACGTAGCCGATGTCTTCGGGCGCCAGCTTGGCATCTTTGAGGGCCGCGCGCATGACGCGAAAGGCGCCATCCCCGTCAGAAGCCGGCTGAGTGATGTGGTAGGCGTCGCCGGACATTCCGTAGCCAACGATTTCGGCAAGAATGGGAGCGTTGCGCTTTTGCGCATGTTCGAGCGACTCCAAAATGAGAATGCCTGTGCCTTCGCCGACGACGAAGCCGTCGCGGCCGGAATCAAAGGGACGGCTGGCGTGAGCGGGATCGTCGTTCCGCGTGGAAAGAGCCTTCATGGCAGCAAAGCCGCCGATGCCCATGGGAGTGATGGTGGCTTCGGTGCCGCCGCAAATCATCATTTCGGCCGCGCCGCGCTCGATGATCTTGAACGAATCACCGATGGCATGCGCTGAAGCAGAACACGCAGTGGCCGTGGCAGAATTTGGTCCCTTGGCGCCATAGCGGATGGAGATGTGGCCGGAAGCGAGATTCACGATGGCGGACGGAATGAAAAACGGAGAAATCTTTCCGGGGCCGCCCTGGACTAACTTCCAGTGCTCGCGCTCGATAATGTCGAAACCGCCGATGCCGGAGGAGACGTAAACGCCGACTTCATCGAGGTCGGAGTCCTCGGGCTTCCAGTTCGCGGACTTGACGGCGAAGTCCGCTCCAGCGAGAGCCACCTGGATGAAGCGACCCATTTTTTTCAGTTCTTTTTTCTCAATCCATTGGAAGGGATCGAAGCTTTTGATCTCGCCGGCGATTTTGCAATCGAAGCCGGTGGTGTCAAACTGCGTGACACTACCAATGCCGCTCTGGCCAGCCAGAAGGTTCTTCCAACTCTCCTCCGTGCCGATGCCCAGCGCGCAGACCAACCCAACACCCGTAACGACTACTCGGCGAGTCAACTCTTTGATGCTCCCTGTTGAGGTGATAAATTCGTGGCTTACTTTCCCTTGGCGTGTTTATCGATGTAATCGACGGCGTCCTTCACCGTGGTCATCTTTTCGGCGTCTTCATCGGGAACTTCGATCCCGAACGCTTCCTCGAACGCCATCACCAATTCGACCTGGTCGAGGGAATCCGCCCCGAGGTCGTCCACGAAGGACGCCGTCGGCGTGACTTCGGCTTCATCGACGCCGAGCTGCTCGACGATAATTTGTTTAACGCGCTCTTCCACACTGGCCATTCCGGTGTCCTCCGCGATTTGCTATCGCTAATTGTGCAAAGACGTACAGTAACAGTGTATCGGCCCCAATGCCGTAGTACGGACTCGAAAATCGTCAATCAGGCAACCTGCCCATTCTAGGCAACCCACCGTGCAAGGTCAACTTTGTGCGCCTACTGGTCAAGCTTCTCTAGCACCTCTTCGATAGCCATCGCCAGTTGCACTCGATCCAGGGAATCACCGAGTTCACGCATCGCGTCAACATTAGCTTCGCTTATCTCCAGGTGCCTTGCGACGAGTTCTCTCAACCGTGGCCAGTCAGGAATCAGTTTCAGATCTCGATGTTCAATCATTTCAAGTTACGCCAGATAAAGACCCCCGTTAACGTCGAGGACGTGGCCGGTGATGTAGGCGGCTTCGTCGCTGGCCAGGAAGACGATGGCGGAGGCTACGTCGCGGGCGGAACCCATCCGGCCGAGAGGAATGCGCGCTTTGAGTTCGTCCTTCACTTTTTCGGGGAGGACGTCGGTCATGGGAGTGGCGATGAAGCCGGGGGCGACGGCGTTGACGGTGATATTGCGCGAGGCGATTTCGATGGCGATGGCTTTGGTGAGGCCGATGAGGCCGGCTTTGGCGGCGACATAGTTGGCCTGGCCGGCGTTGCCCATTTGCGCGACGATACTGGCGATGTTGATGATGCGGCCGGAGCGGGCCCGCATCATGGTCGAGAGAGCTTGCTGGATGCAGAGGTGGGCGCCGGTCAGGTTGGTGCGAATGACGGCGTCCCAATCGTCCTGCTTCATGCGAAGAGCGAGGCCATCGCGGGTGATGGCGGCGTTGTTGACGAGAATATCGAGGCGGCCGAATTTTTCGAGGACTTGCTTGAAGCCGGATTTGATTTGTTCGGCGTCGGCGACATCCATTTTGACGGCGAGGGCTTCGCCGCCGGCGTTGACGATTTCGTTGACGAGAGAGGCGAGCTTTTCTTCGTTGCGGGCGGCGGCGGCGACTTTCGCACCGGCTTCGGCGAGAGCCAGGGCGGTTTCGCGGCCGATGCCTTGCGAAGCGCCGGTCAGGAGAGCTACTTTATCTTTTAGGCTGAACATCACAATTTTTTCCTCTGAGTACTCTTTGCGCTGATGATTTGGCTTGGGCCCGCACTCAAAAGCGGAGTTGCCGCACTACTTCTCCAGAAAAGCGCCGCTCTAAAGACCGGCCGCTACAACGGCCGCAGCTTACGCTGCGTCGGAACGGGCGCCGGCGATTTTTTCTACCGTGGCGGCTAAACTTTTTTCGTCCTCGACGTTGAGCGTGGCGACGGAGCGCTCGATCTGACGCAAGAGACCGGTTAGGACGCGGCCCGGGCCTACCTCGACGAAAGTGTTCACGCCTTCGTCGATGAGCAGGCGGATGGAGGCTTCCCAACGCACGGGCATGGTGACCTGGCGGATGAGGGCTTCGCGGGCTTCATCGCCGGAGGTGATGGTGTCGGCATCGACGTTGGTGACGAGAGGCACAGATAAATTCGCAAAATTCGTTTGCTTCAAATCCAGAGCAAGACGCTCTTGCGCGGGCTGCATTAGGGCGGAGTGGAATGGAGCGGAGACAGGCAGGATTACGGCGCGTTTTGCGCCGAGTTGCGAAGCGATCTCGACGGCGCGCTTGACGGCGCCTGCGTGACCAGAGATGACGGTTTGTTCGGGAGAATTGAGGTTGGCGGCGGAGCAAATTCCGTTCTCGGCGGCGCGTTTGCAAGCGTCGGCTACGACGGCGGGAGAGAGGCCCATGATGGCGGCCATGGCGCCAACGCCTGCGGGGACGGCTTCCTGCATGTACGTGCCGCGCTTGCGAACGAGTTGGGCGGCATCGGAAAACTTCAGCGAACCAGCGGCGACGAGCGCGGAATATTCACCAAGGCTATGGCCTGCGACAAAATCGGGAGTGAGACCTTTTTCCGCGAGGACGCGAAAGACAGCCACAGAACAGGTGAGAATCGCGGGTTGGGTGTTGGCGGTGAGTTTTAGTTCGTCTTCAGTGCCTTCGAAACAGATTTTAGAGATCGAGAATCCGAGCGCTTTGTCCGCCTCGTCGAATACGGCGCGTGCAACCGAATACCTTTCGGAGAGTTCCTTGCCCATGCCGGGGTATTGCGACGCCTGGCCCGGAAATACAAAAGCGACTTTTCCCATCGTCAATTCCTCTCTTGAGCCGTCATGCGAGAACGCTCGCGGCCGAGAGCTCCTGTTCGATTTTTTCGTTAATGCGCGCGCGGGAGAGACCCGCAGCCACGCGGATGGCGTTTTTGATGGCCTTGGCGTTAGAACGGCCGTGGCCGATGACGCAAACGCCGCGAACGCCTAATAGCGGCGCGCCGCCGTATTCGGTGTAATCAATTGTCTTGCGCAAACCTTTCAAAGCCCCGCGTGAAAAAAGAAAGCCAAGCTGCGAAGCAAGCGAGCTTTGGATCGATTTTTTCAGCAATCCGAAAATCTGGACGGCCAGCCCTTCACAAATCTTCAGGGCGATATTGCCGACGAAACCGTCGCTTACAATTACGTCCACGTTTCCGGAGAAAAGATCTCCGCCTTCGACATTGCCAACGAAATGGACGGGAAGCTTTTTCAAACGAGTATAAACCTCGCGTGTGAGTTCATTGCCCTTAATTTCTTCCTCGCCGACCGACAACAATCCGACGCGAGGGCGGCGATTGCCAAAAGTCGCGCGGTAATAGATTTCGCCCATGACGGCGAACTGCACGAGATGCTCGGGCTTGGAGTCCACGTTGGCGCCGACATCCAGCAGCACCGAAACACCTCCTTTGGCGTTCGGGAAGGGCGCGGCAAGCGCAACCCGGTCGACAGATTCGAGAGTGCCGAGCAAAAACCTCGCCACGGTCATGACGGCGCCAGTATTTCCGGCGCTCACAAACCCATCGGCCTTGGCCTCGCGAACCAGGCGCGCGGCGACATGGACGGAACTGTCTTTCTTCCGGCGAAAGGCCTGCGCCGGATGATCTTCCATGGTGATCACTTCGCTCGCCGGGACGATCTCGATCGGCAAGTTGGGCGCCGCATGCTTGGCAAGCTCGGCGCGGACGACGCTGGGTTGGCCAACGAGCATTACGCGCACGCCAAGCTCGCGGGCAGCCAGGACACTGCCTTCAACCTCGGGGCGGGGCGCGTTGTCTCCGCCCATGGCGTCAACGGCGATAGTGATCATCGGATTCTACTGACCGCTAATTCCTAGAAATGACTGGGAAGAATAAGCGCAGCGTCAGGCCGACTTGTCCTGGACGGCTCGGCCTTTGTAGTAGCCACAATGGGGACAGGCCTGGTGCGGCTGCTTGGTTTCATGGCAATTCGGGCATTCGCCGAGTGGCGGCTTCTCCAGAAAATCATGGGCTCGCCGGGTGCTCGTACGCCGCTTCGAATGCCGTCTTTTTGGGTTAGGCATAGCAATACTCCTCATTCCCGCCGCAGTGGGCGGATTCTATGGGCTTTTGGCCCTGGAAAACTATTGTTTTTTCAGCCAGTCCTGCTTCAGGCGCGCGAGGGGAGCCAGCCGCGGGTCTGGTGAATGGGTCTCACAGCGGCACTCCTCGTGGTTCAGATTGGCACCACAATTCGGGCACAAGCCGCGGCAGTCGCTCTGGCAGATGACCTTCAAAGGCAGCGCCAAGAGCACCTGTTCTCTCAGAACATCGGCCAGAAAAAGACCATCTCCTTCGTAAAAGCCAATCTCGGTGTCGTCGTCCTTGAGCCGGTCTTCCTTGGGCTTGGCCCCTTTGGGCAAGGGAGCGTAGAACAGGTCAAAAGAGCGGTTCACGTCTTCCACGACCGGTTCCAGGCACCTGGCACAGACCATCTCAATCTTCGTTTCGAGCTGGCCTTCGATGCGAATCTGGCCTTCCAGCAGCTCCGCCGTGGCGGTCACTTCCAAAGCTGCGACCTGCTTGATCTCCGACGAATGGTAATCGATGCTTGCCGGGGCGTAGCTCTTCCGGATGCGCAACTTCCGAACAGCGAGTTCTTTAACATCGAGGAACACGTCTGGAACGCCTCCGGCGCTAACGCTCATGCCTATTCATTATTCCGTCGCGCGAGCGGCAAGTCAAGGAAGTGGGCGGCATTCTGGAGGTTTTGCGTACTGGACGGCACGGGGGCGCTCTAGTACCTCGCGGAGTGATATTCGGGAATTCTCTTGCCGCCAGGCTAGAGTAGGTGTGGCGGAGCGATTCCTCGCGCGAAAATGCGGCCGGCGGGTCTGCGAGCAAGGAAAAATCGCGAGCATGTCCGTATCGGAGCAAGAAATCTGCGGGCGAATGGTATAATCGAAATGCTTCTTAGAGTCAGAAATTCCTCCGACTCCAATCAGAAAGCCCTAATCTTGCGGAGGATCTCGAATGCGCACTACTACAAAGATGACGTTGCCGCTGGCCCTAAGCGTGGCCGCGATTTCACTGCTTTTCGCGGGGTATCAGGTCCGCACGGAGAAGAGAAATCTCACTCATGATCTTGTTCACAGAGCGGAGAATTTGGGCGCGAGCCTGCAGGAAACGGTAGAACGCCTGCTGGAACAAAACTCGACGCGCTCGTTGCAACGGTTCGTGGAAAGATACGGAGAGCGCGAGCACCTGAAGGGATTGGCCGTTTACGACGAAGACGGAAAGTCGGTGGCAATCACTGCGGGACTCCCGCCGGAACTGCGGTCCTTGCCGGCGCCTGGTTCGCAGACTCCAACAAACACGGTAAACGAAGGCAAATTTCTGCACGTTGCCAATCTGCAGCTCTATGCTTACGAACTTCCTGTCGAACGGAATGGAAGAGCCGCAGGAACGATGGCGATCTACTACGACACGAGTTACATCGACGCGCGGCTATCCGTGACGCTGCGCGATGCGTTGCTGAATGCGCTGGTGCAAACGGTGCTAATCACAGGGCTTGCGCTTCTGCTTGTGCGATGGAATCTGACAGGACCCCTGAACCGCACCGCGAAGTGGCTGCGAACCCTGCGCACGGGAACGCAGAGTATTCCGCCGGTCCCGCCACAAGGCGAGATCTTCGATCAATTAAATAGAGAAGTAACGCACCTGGCGCAGGACTTGAACGCGGCGCGGGCCACCGCGGAACAAGAAGCGCGCCTGCGGGATACCCACTCTTCACTGTGGACGGCAGAGCGGCTGCGAGTCAGCTTAAGAAGCAAATTGCGAGATAAACCGCTCTTTGTGGTGTCGAACCGCGAGCCTTGCATGCACGTTCACAACGAAAAGGACCATTCCATCGGGTATCTCGTCCCGGCCAGCGGGTTAGTGACCGCGCTGCAGCCAGTGCTGATTGCGTGTGATGGCACGTGGATCGCGCATGGATCAGGAAGCGCCGACCGCGAAGTGGTGGACGAGCGCGATCGTTTGCGTGTTCCGCCGGATCACCCGAGTTATACGCTGCGGCGCGTGTGGCTGACTCCCGAGGAAGAGAAGGGCTATTACGAGGGTTTTTCGAACGAGGGGCTTTGGCCACTCTGCCACATCGCGCACACGCGGCCGACGTTTCGTCCGGAAGACTGGTTACGCTACCAACAGGTGAACCGTCGCTTCGCAGACGCGGTCCTGGAAGAAATGGAAGGAACGGACTCGCCAATACTGCTAGCGCAGGACTATCACTTCGCACTGTTGCCACGCATGGTCAAAGAAGCGCGGCCCGATGCCCGCGTCGCCATTTTCTGGCACATCCCCTGGCCGAACGCCGAAGTTTTTGGGATTTGTCCGTGGCAAAGAGATTTGCTCGATGGTTTGTTGGGGGCGGACTTGATCGGTTTCCACGTGCAGGCACACTGCAACAATTTTCTCGAGACCGTTGACCGAGGAGTGGAGGCACTCACGGAGTGGGACCGATTTGCCGTCAACCGTCAAGGACATGTGACGCGGGTACGGCCATATCCGATCAGCGTGGATTTTTCGAGCCCTGCGCCGGCTTTGCCGGCAGGAAGCAGCGTCGGAAGGGAGCGTGCCGAGATTTTCGCCCAACTCGGTGTGGAAGCAAGCTTGCTTGGCGTGGGCGTAGACCGCGTGGACTACACGAAAGGGATTATCGAGCGGTTCCGCGGGATTGAACTTTTTCTCGAGCAACATCCGGCTTATTTGCGCCGGTTCACATTCGTCCAAATTGGGGCGCCCAGCAGAACGGATATCGACCGTTACAGGCGATTCCTCGAGGAGGTAAGTACGGAAGCCGACCGCATCAATGCGCGCTTTCAGGCTGGGCACTGGAAACCGATCGTCTTCTTGAAGAAGCACCACTCGCACGAAGAAATCTCGCGCTATTACCGTGCTGCCACCGTTTGCCTGGTGACGTCCCTTCACGACGGGATGAATCTTGTGGCCAAGGAGTTCGTCGCCTCTCGTGACGACGAGCGCGGTGTACTAATTCTGAGCACCTTTGCGGGAGCGGCACACGAACTCTCCGACGCGCTGCTGGTCAATCCGTACGACGTCGAACAGGTTGCTGACGCAATTCAAAGGGCCATCGAAATGCCTGAGGATCAACAATCTATGCGGATGCAGCGGATGCGCCAGATTGTCCGTGAGCACAATATCTACCGCTGGGCCGCCAGCCTGCTCTCCGATCTGACGGAGATTCGGATCGACGCTCCGGAGCGGACAGAGCAACTTCAATCACCTTAAGAGCATGGCGTTGGAGGCCAATCGGGCGAGCGAGACGGGTCAGTAGGTCATCGACCATCCGACGACAGTCATCGTCAAGACGAGCAAGAGCATTCCGGTGCTAATCACACTGAGCATTCTGCCATGTCCCAAGAGATAGTCGCGGGACTCAGCGTCAACGCAAAGTAGGACGGACACAACAAGGACAACTCCCCATGCGAGAATCGCGGGCACGCCCGGGTACCTGCCGATCAGGGAGAGGAACTCTCCGGGAGGCTGGCCAGCGGGAACCCACCAGGGAACCAGAGGGGCGATTCCTGTCGCGAGTGAAAGCGTCAGGAGCTTGCGTGTGAACCAGCCTTTGACCTTAGGCCGGGCTTCTTTCCAGACGAAATAGTCCCAGGCCAATAAGGCGATAGCAAAAAGAACCCAGCCGTAAAGCGCGGCATTCTGGTCAAACCACCACCAAGCCTTAAAAATGAAGTGCGGGTGGCGCGCCATGGCAAAGCGGGGGAGTAGGAAAACGGCAACGAGACCGTTGCAAGCCACGGCCACGAGTAGCGTGACCAGACTCATAAGCTGGAACCAGTAGCGCGTAGGCACGCGCCGGCACCTGGTGCAGATGGATTGCTTCGGAAGGAAATTTAGTCCACAGCGGTCGCAGAACACGGCTGGTCTCCCTAATCGCGGGAATCGGATCCTGTGATCGATGCCAGAGTATCTGATTGGAATCGAAAAATACTACTGGTCTGACGACCAGTTGAAAGGGCAGGCAGTACTGATAGTATGTAGGCATCCAGCCAGATTCCCTTCCAGGCGAGGTGCCTGAGGTAGTAGCTAGACTTGAAAATTCCGCGGTCAGGCGGGGGTGCAAAATGACCGAGGCCACACAACATACGAAACGCTGGGAGGGCCAGGTTGTTGATGGCACCTACCCGTTGGTGAAACTACTTGGCGAGACCGAACACAGCGCGGTGTTCCTAACCGAGTACAGAGAGGGAGCGGGCCAGAAGGCGGCCATCAAGCTGGTTTCAGCGGAAGGGGACGCAGGTGATCGGCAGCTTCAAAATTGGAATCTGGCCAAGGAGCTTTCTCACCCCAATCTCCTGCAATTACTTCAGGCGGGACGATGCCGGATCGAGAATTATGAGCTTCTTTATCTGGTAATGGAATTTGCGGAGGAAAACCTTGCCGAAATTATTCCGCAGCGGGCGCTAACAGCCGATGAAACTCGCGACATGCTTTGCCCGGTTCTGGATGCGCTCGAATACCTGCACGGCAAGGGCTTTGTGCATGGTGATTTGAAACCCGCCAATATTTTGGCAATCGGGGACCATCTAAAGCTCTCGATCGACACGATTCAGCGGGACGGTGAATCGCAAATATCCTCGAGAAAAACAGGCGTGTACGACCCGCCGGAGGCGATTAGTGGGCTGCTGACGGCAGCCTCCGACGTGTGGTCGCTGGGCACCACATTGGTGGAAGTGCTGACGCAGCGGCTGCCGGAATGGCAGCCGGGCCCGGAGCGCGAGCCAGCCGTTCCTGCCAATATTCCGGCGCCATTCCAGGAAATCGCGAGGCAGTGTTTGCGCCTGGAACCGCAACGGCGCGCAACTATCGCCAGCATCGCGGGACGGCTCAATGCGCGGGCGGCTGTGGCCTCCGCGTCGGCCGCTCCCTCCACATCTGTATCCACAGCTAGCACAAGTTTGAATGTGGCCGTAGGAAGCGCTCCGCCGTCGATGCCAAAGCTGATGGCCCCGGCGTTTGTACCACCACGGGCCGCTGCGCGATTGCAGAACAGTCCACACCGGCCACCGCCATACAAGGTACCGGGAACTAAGCCGCGGTTTATCCTGCCACTGGCGGTAAGCGCTCTCGTTTTCGCAGCAATACTGACTGTGCCGCGACTGCTGACTCACCGATCGGCGAATCGGCCGTCGGCGGCGGTCACTCCGCAAAAAGCATCGGGGCAACTTGCCGTGCCTGGGAAGCCAGCCGACGGCGCTGTTGCGTCAAGGCCAACAGCCAAGCGGATCGGTGAAACTGCAGTTTCCGAAACGTCGACGTCTGCTGCGCGGACGAAATCAGAAGGTACGGCTCGGACTTCGGTGCCCGCCAAGCCGGCTTCCTTAAGAGCCACCGGCGAAAAATCGCCGCCTGCGGCCGCGGTTGAAGCGGCTCCAGCCTCGGCTACTACAGCGGCTGCAAAGCCGGGTGCGAATGGGATTGTTGCAGCCAAAGGTGAAGTCCTTGATCAGGTCTTGCCTGATGTGCCAGAGAAGGCACGTGCTACGATCCACGGAAGAGTGCGCGTTGGAATCAAAGTGCACGTGAACGCAGCCGGCGCAGTGTCGGACGCAGAGATCGACTCTCAGGGACCGAGCAAATATTTTGCGGACTGGGCTCTCGAAGCAGCAAGAAAATGGGTGTTCACGCCACCGGAGGTGAATGGAAGGAGCGTGGAGAGCACTTGGATCCTGCGCTTTGTTTTCACGGAGAGCAACACGAAGGTAACTCCCACCCAAAGCGTTCCTTGAGCACGGCTTTGAACGAGCAGTTTCTGCTGAGCCTCACGGCTCCAGTCCCCGCCGTCTGATGGCAGTATTGGGCTGCCAAAATACTCCTGTCCCAAAGGACGGAATGCCGCGTTTCAACGCCAATCAGTAACTACCTGAACCAGTTGAAACTACACAGGTTAACGTCGATCTTGAGCCCCTCTGAACTGCCGTACCATAGCGACAACCAATCCCACAATTTACTTTCGCCTTGGAGACGCGGCGCTCGACTAGCGCCGAAGCCCTTCGGAGCCACGGCGAATGAACGAGCAACATAATCAGAGTTCCTTAGATAACCTGCGTAGAGCTAAAGGGCAGGCTACGCGCCCGCCTCGCGCGATTCGTTATGCGGGATTTCTCGTGCTCCTGGGTGGAGTTTCGCTATTCGCAGGTTTTGAGACTGCGCGCACTACGATTCCAGCCGTCACCCCGGATAGTAATCTCCCGCTGGCAAATTCTTCCCGTGCCGCTTCTCGTGTGCACATGCCTGCGCCGCAGAGAAATGGCGATGAGGAATTGAACAGGCTCCCACCTCAGCAGCAAGCGGAACGCTTGTTGGAACGGGCGATGCAGGATGATCGGGCGTCTTTGGATCTGCTTACGGAGAAGGTGGATGGCTGGCGGGGGCAGTTGAAGAATACCGACCAGCTTTTTGACCTGGTCCTGGCAGCGCTGAATTCAGGCAATCTTCGCGTGAGAACGGCGGCAGTGGATGTAGATCTCGCGGCGAATAATCTGAGCAAATCGCCCGCAAGCGTAACGCGTCTGATTCGGCAGTTGCGGCACGATCCCGCCACTCGAGGGATGGCATTGTGGCGGCTGGGATCGCTTGGGAATCGCGGGGTTGAGCCGGAAAGAGTGCTGCACAACCTCCTGAACTACGCCCACGACCGGAGCGAACACACCCGGTATTGGGCAGTGGAGGGACTGGCAATGCTGGGCAACGACGCCACGATCGGTCCGCTGCTGGACCTGCTGGCTCACGACCCTTCCCCGAAAGTGCGTGAGCGCGCGGCGAGCAGCCTGGGGCAATCCGGTTTGCTGACGCGCGAAGAGCGCCTCGCGGCCGTGCCGCATTTGCTAAATCTGGCGGATGACGATTCGCTGAGCAAGACAACACGAAGGCTTGTTTACGGAACATTGCGCGTGATCACGGGTGTGGCGCTTGGAAACGATGCCAGCGCCTGGCGCGAATGGTGGGCGAATCATGATCCCGCCCAGAAGCACCCCAGGAACCTTTCAGGGCTTCTGCTCGCTTAAGAGCAGGAGAGTTCTCTTGGTTGCAACCCGTACGGCTTTCGACTCTTCGTTGAATTCGATGAAGAAAGCGGAACTCAATTGAACGAGTAGGTTTTCGGAATTGATGCGGTATGCAGTCGACTATTACTCGGGAGGGTACGTTGATATCGACATTTCGTAGTTACTCTGGACCTGCTGTTGCCGCATTTGTTGTTTTGTTGTGCATAACTGCGTTTTCTCCGGCATCGGCCCAAGAGAGAAAAGTCCCGCAAACCGACGGTGTGGATAATACAAAGATGGGAGCCTACCGCGCGCTGGCTCAGCACGCGTACCTTGAGTTTCAGAAGGGCGACGTGGTGGCCGCAGCCCAACTAGCGCGCAGCCTGGAACGCGTTTGGGATAAAGCCGAAGATTATGGCGGAGATATGGCGCTGCACAAGACACACGCCGATCTCTTCGAAGAGATCGACAAAGCGATGGATGAGTTCGTGATGCCCCTGGAAGAGTACAGGACAAAGTCTCCCGAGCCAGCAAAAGTCAGGGCGGCTTTCAACGCCTACATGGAAAAATTGAAGCTCGCGGATTGAAAAACGCGCGGTTGCTCATTCCGCGAAATCTCGCACGCTTTCCTGTGAGCTATTCCTCAGTGCGACACCGCGGCCGCACGGAAGAGCCAGCCGAGCAGCAAGTGCGTCGGCCAATAAATCAGCGCCACCAGCGGAATGAAGATTACCGCGAGATGGGCAGGAGCGGGACCCCAGGCACGATGAAAAAGTGGATCACGATAGGCATAGTTCATATTGAGTTCCGCCGGCAAAAAGCGGGAGACGATTAGAAGGAATGCCGCTATGGCCGCTTGCAGCGCGAGAGCACGCCGGTCGTAGCCGACTTTGCGTAACGTCCAAAGCAGCACAAGTGGCAGTCCGATATGAAATGTGGACAGCAGCCGCACCCAGAAAGGGTAGCGGGCGTCCCACATGTATTCGGTGCCGCCAACGAGGAAACGTCCCGACGCTATTCTCCAACCAACATCCAAGACCCAGAGGAATCCCGCGGCGACCGAGCTCACCGCCTGACTGGAAAGCAGCAGTGGATTTGCAAGCCAGATTCCGGCAAAGGTGAGGATTACCGCGACATCGCACAAGTGCAGTAGATTAGCCCAGCCCCACACGCGGAAATAAGCGGGAAGCCAGACAGCCATCCAGAGCAGACTAAACCAGCGAAGAACAAGGAACGCGCTCGGGCCAGGCGACATGCGTTTTCACCTTTTCTCCGATTGAGGACTGCTAAGGCTAACACAACCTCTTGCGGGAAATAGTCCTTGGAAGTTAAGAAAGCTGGAGACTTTAGCCTGAAGCAGAAGCAGAGGATGGGCCAAAGTGCTCGTGGTGCTTGCGAAGGAGGAACTGGTCAGTCATTCCGGCGATGTAGTCGCAGACGGCGACGTGGCGTGGTTCGGCACCTGTGGAATCTTCGTGTGAGGCAGGCATGGATCCAAGCGTATCCAGATAGTAGACGAAAAGCTCCTCAAGGCAACGTACGGAACGATCACGATCTTCGGTGATGGCCGCGTGATTGTAGATGTGTTTGAAGAGAAAGCGCTTCAGCTCAGCATTCCGTTGCGCGAATACTTCGCTGAAACCAGCGAGTCTGCCGGGCGAACGGCGTATATCTTCCACAGTAGCGGCGCCAGACGCGATTACGCGAGTTTGCGTTGTCTCAATAAGATCGGTAGCCAGGTGATCAAGCACAGTCTTAAGGGCGGCGTTGAATTTGAGCTTTTCCCTGCCGTCAGGATATGCGGCATCAACTTGCGCATAAGCATCCGCAAAAATCGGGACTTCGGCACGCAAGGCGTCAAGATCGAGAAGGTCAGCTTCCCGCGCATCGTCAATATCCGCAGTGTTGTACGCGATTTCATCCACCCAATCGATCAGCTGACCCTCCAAGGGAGGGCGAAGCTCGAGCAGATATTCGGCGAGATATGGGAATTCCGCGGCGGCATAATCGTGCGAGTGTTTGATAATGCCCTCGCGGACTTCAAAAGTGAGATTGAGGCCCGGGAAATCGAGATACGGGCTTTCGAACTGTTCGACAATGCGCAGCGCTTGAAGATTGTGATTGAATCGCGAGCCCTGAGCGCGCATCAATTCGTCTAGCTTGAATTCTCCGGCGTGGCCGAAGGGAGGGTGACCGATATCGTGAACGAGCGCGAGAGCTTCCGCGAGATCAGTGTTGAGGCCAAGAGCAGCGGCAACCGTGCGGGCAATTTGGGCGACCTCGAGAGTGTGAGTGAGCCGGTCGCGAAAGTGATCGGAATAGCGTATGGTGAACACTTGCGTCTTGGCCTCTAGCCGCCGGAACGCACGCGAGTGGATGATGCGGTCGCGATCCCGCGCGTACATGTTTCGGTAAGGATGCGGAGGCTGAGAGTAGCGGCGGCCGCGTGAGAGTTCTACGCGCATCGCCCACGGCGCGCTGGTGGGACGTGATTCGATCGGCGTCTCCGGGGAATAACTTCTACGGATCGATCGGGCTTCTAAGCGCTGTCAAGACTTAGCTAAGGCTACGTAATCGCGCCCAAACTTGCCGTTAAGTCGAACCGAGGTTCAGGATTTCGGAGCCAAGGTTTCCAGGCCGCGGTCCGCTTCGTCGGAGACCGCCGTATTGGGAAACTCTTTTTTGATCTGTTCGTAAACGCTAGCGGCTCCCTTCGGATCGTTTTGGCGGAGTACTTCAGCCAGCTCAAGAAGAGCAACGGGACGCGGCACAAAAACCGAAGAGTGATCCGCCAAGTCCCGGAACACTTTCGCCGCGTCGGCGGGCTTTCCGCTGCGTTCGTAGATGACGCCAATTTGATACTGCGCCATGGCCGCGAGCTCTTTGTCCTTGCTGGAGCTGATTTTCTTCAATTCTTCGAGAGCTTGATTTTGTCGATCGAGATCCTCATAACAAAGAGCTGCGTAGTAGGTGGCAAGTCGGCCAGGATTCGTGCTCGGATATTTCGCGGCGAGGTCGGAAAATTTCTGTGCGGCAGCTTCGGCGCGCGCCGCTTCCGTCGGGTAAAGCAGTTCGCCGGGATCCGACGGATCAGGGGTCGTGCCGATACGCGCGGAATAGGCTTTCATAGCCAGGTCCAGCGCGGCAGACGCCTGAACCGTCTTGCGGTCCGTATAGAATCGCCAGCCAGCATAGCTGACGGCCACGACCACCACAACCAGGATGGCCGCGGCAAGTACCGTGGTATGCGAAAAAACAGCTTCCGCTCCATGCTCAATGGCGTCGTGGATCTTGTCCTGCTTTAGTTCCTTACGCGAAATATGTTCCGCCACAAACACTCTCCCGATAGGATTGGAATCTCTAATCCTATCACAGGACGTCGGTAAACCGCCTCGCGCGTAGCGCCTTACGTCTCAGAGAATCTCGATTTTACCCTTGCAACATGACCCGAAAGAGTCCGCAACTCTCCCGTGTCCCGAGTGTTAAATTGAAGTGATGCAGGCCAAGTGTACCCATTGCGGAACGGAACACAATCTGAAGGACGTTGACGCGAACGTCCATCCAAAAGTGCAGTTCCGTTGCTCGAAATGCGGGAAACCCACCGTCGTCGAACTTAAGCACCGCCCGGACCAGACCGTGGTGATCAGCCCGCTGCCTTCATTTGCCCGCGCGGATGCCTCAAGCTCCAATTTGCACCTGCCCCCGGAAGACGATGGACTGAAGCTTCCTACCGGAGGCGTATTTGTACTCGCGATTACTTCGGGACCCGAGAGCGGTCAGGTCTTCAGATTGGCAAAGTCCCGCGTAGTAATCGGCCGGACAGGAGCGGACATCCCGCTGAATGACCCGGAAATTTCCAGGCACCATTGCCTGTTGGAAGTTCGGGACAAATTCATCAACTTGAAAGATCTGGATTCCACAAATGGCACGTTCTACGAAGAAGAGCGCGTGCGTGCGGCCATGCTGCAGGATGGCTCGGAATTCCGAATCGGTGAGAGCCACATTCGTGTGAGCTTCCAAAAGAAATAGCCGTATTCGTGTCACGTTCCTCCCCAAATTTAAAAATTAGAGTCCGGCCCCAGCGAAGCGTAAGTGTAAGATACTGATTGCGGCGTTCCGCCACTGACTCATTTGATGAATCGCCTCTCTGTCTGCCTGATCACTCTCAACGAGGAACACAATCTGCCGCGCGCCCTGGCGTCGCTGAAGGAAATCGCGGACGAAATAGTGATCGTGGACTCCGGGAGCACGGACCGTACGGAAGCCATCGCTCGCGAACACGGAGCGGAATTTTTTCAGCGCCCGTGGACAAATTATTCCGAACAAAAAAACTTCGCTGCGGCATGCGCTCGGAATGACTGGATTTTTTCGCTGGATGCGGATGAGGAATTGAGCAGCGTGCTGCAAACCTCGCTGCTGGAGTGGAAAAATCACCAGTCTGAATGGAGCGTATACGAAATGGCGCGGAAAACATGGTATCTGGGAGCCTGGATAGAGCATTCGGGCTGGTATCCGGATTTTCAGCGCCGTCTATACCGCCGGGAAACGGCGCAATTTTCAGGAATCATCCATGAAGCGCTGCGATTTGAAGGAACGGCAGGGCGGCTTTTCGGCGACATCCTGCATTACACGGTACGGTCCTTCGCCGAGCACGAGGAAAAGGTCGATAAGTACACGACTTTGGCGGCCCAGCAAATGTTCGAGTCTGGGAAACGAAGTTGGCGCGCCGCGATGTGGTTGGCGACTCCTTGGAGCTGGTTTCACAATTATTTTCTGCGCGGCGGCTTTCTGGACGGATACCGCGGCGCGCTGATTTCGCAGATGGCGGCGCGGGCGGTGCGCCTAAAGTTCGCGAAGCTCGGGATTCTGGTGGAACAAGAACAATTGAGTGCGAGCCGAGAAAATCCGTGAAGCCACTAATCGTGGATTTGGAGACGGAATGGCGCGGCGGGCAGAATCAGGCGCTGCTCATCCTGAAGGGCTTGCTGTCGCGTGGTTTTGAGCCGGAGCTCGTCGCAGCAGAGGGTTCAGCGCTAGGAGAACGCGCAGCCGGATCCGGAGTGCCCGTGCATTCGGTCTCGCGGGGGCTATTGCGGATTCCGGCGGCACGAGCGATTCGCAGATTGGTCAGCGGTCGAGAGTTTGATTTGGTGCATGCCAATGAGGCCCACGCGGTTTCCGCGGCGTGGCTGGCTGGAGCGCACAAGCACGTACCCTTGCTGATTTCGAGACGAGTGGGCTATCCCATCGGAAGCAGCCGAATTGCCCGAGCACGGTATGAGGTGGCAGCATGCATTATTGCCAACTCCAAGTGGGTTGCGGAGCAGGCGGTAAACTCAGGAGCTCCGCGAAATAAGCTGGCCGTGGTCTACGAGGGTGTCGAAATTCCGGCCCGGCTTTCGGAAGAGCAGCGGCGGAGAGCTCGGGCTCGCTGGGGCATCGCTGTTGGCACGCCCTTGCTTGGCTGTGTGGGGGTTTTACTGCCAGACAAAGGACAAGAATGGCTGATCCGCGCGCTCGCCGAACTCCGAAAAGAAATTCCTGGTGCAAGGTTGCTGCTTGCAGGCGACGGGCCGTGTCGCCCGAGACTTGAAGCGCTCGCGAAAGAGTTGGGAATCGCCGAGGCTGTCCTGTTTCCGGGCTTCGTAAAGGAGATCGAAACGGTTTACGCAGCGCTCGATGTTTTTCTTTTGCCGTCCTTTTTTGAAGCTCTGAACAATTCCCTGCTGGCCGCTATGGCCTACGAAATCCCGTCCATCGCATTCAACCGCGGGGCGCTCGGTGAAATCATCGAACACGGCAAGAGCGGACTGCTAGTCTCCGGATCAGATGTGGCGGAGATTTGTGGCGCGATCAAGATCATGTTGCGCGACCCCGAATTTGCGAAGAAGTCGGGTCAGCAGGGGCGCGCGCGGGTCGAAGAGAATTATACTGCGCAGCGAATGGTGAACGGAATCATCCAAATTTACGATTCCGTGCTTGCTTCCAGTTCCATGAATAAGGCATCGCTTCGCTCGGCGTAACAGCTGCAACTGGAACTTTCTGCGGCAACAATGCCTCATCTCTACGAGCAGCTGCAATGAACCAGCTAAAAAGGCGAAGCGCCGGGCGGCTCCTTCTCCTTCCGCACGGCGCTTCACACTGTTTTAATTTTGCGCAAGTTTTCTGACTTCTCTTGTTCCAGGCTTTCCCTCCTATCCGCTTGCCGATTTACGTCAAGCTATCTTGGGGATTAAACAACCCATCGCCCTTTCGGCTCGAGGAACTCCACGCCAATCGCAAAGCCGTCGCCTTGCAAGGGATGGCAGTAAGCAACCCGGGCCGAGGAGCGAAACTCTCCAGTGCGCGAGACGAACGTCAGCCGTTCTCCCTGTTCCCAGCGGCGGGTGCTCACCACCCGCGCGCCACGCGCACTCACATTTTCCGTAAAAGTCGATTCCGTGCCGGGCGTCCGGCGATGGCCGTCGAGCATGACCGGGATTTCCATGGGGATCCGGCGTTCTACCCGGTGGAAAGAAAAGGCTTGCCTGTTGGATTTGACGGGCATCCATCCTCACAGGCACGCGGCAATCCGCGTGAGATTTTTGACATTGCTGCTACCAGCGCGGCGCTTCATGCCATAGAGCGCGCGGTCCGCGGCACCCAAAAGCTTTTCCGGTGTATCGCCATCCTCGGGAAACGCTGCAACTCCGGCACTGACGGAAAGCGCTGGCGGCTCCGCCTCGGCGGCGAGACGTTCGCGAATGCGCGAAACGACGCGCCCAGCGATCTCCGGGCTGGCCTCGGGAAGTACGAGCGCAAACTCGTCGCCGCCATAACGCGCCGCCGTGTCGATGGCGCGCGAATGGCTGCGCAGGATCTTCGAGAGACGCACGATGGCACGGCTCCCCGTGAGGTGGCCGTAGTGATCGTTGATGGTTTTGAGGCCATCCATGTCCAGCAGCACGACGCTGAAAGGCCGTTGCGTGCGGCGCGAGCGGTCCAGTTCCGCTTCCAGCACGCTGATGAGACGGCGATAGTTGGCCAGGCCCGTAAGCGGATCGCTGACGGCCATCGAACGGACTTGATCAAAAAGACGCGCTTGATCCAGCAGAGCTCCAGAAAGCATGACGACATAGCTGGCGGTCTTGCTCAACTCCGCAAGGAAAAACGGGCCGTCGAAGAGATGTCTGGAAAAGAGTGCAGAAACATGGCAGATGACGTTGAGCGACGCTACGACGAAGAGCGCGTAGTCGTAGAGACTGGCAGCGCCTTGATTTTTCTTGCTGCTGCGGAGGCGCTGTCCGAAGCAGATGGCTGCGAGCAGGAACAACGAACCAGGCAGCAAATCCCAGGGGCGAGAGAGAAAGCTCGCTACGTGAGAGACAGGCGCCGATGGCGCAGCAAGAAAAGAAAGACTCGTAACATACGCGGCTATAACTACTACCAACACTGCTCCGGCAGTCTCTTTGCTGGGCTGCCGAGCCGTCGGGATGAAGCGCTCGACGGCGATCGCGGAGAGCAAAAGCACGGCGAGAATCGTGCGGCCGACCATCCACCCCATCGGAATTCTAGTGAGCGCCGCTGGCCCGCCCTGTAACAAATTGTTCAGGCCAAAATAGCCGATGGTCTCAATGATTCCGGAGAGGACAAATCCGAAGGCCAAGATGAGTGCGGTGCGATCGTGTGTGCCGCGGAACCGGACCAGTGCGTTGGCGGCGTAGCAAAAGCTTACTAGCGTTCCGCCAACCTCAAGATAGAGATAGATTTCCGGAGAGCCTGAAAAAGCTGCTTGCCGCAGATAGAAAATGGTGCCAAGAAACAGGGCGGCAAGGGCGACAGCAGCAGCGGTCAGGACACGAGACCGCTCCTTCCCGAGAAACCCGACGATTTGGCCCCAACCACCCACGAAACCCCCCAAATGCCGAAGAAACAACTACAACGGCGGAAGAATGCAAGTTGATGCCCTTTCTGCAGGCAAAATCTCAGGCTGTAAGCTATTGAATTAGAATATGTTACAGAGAGGTCTGCGGGCCGTGGGTGAAGGAGTATTGCGGCGAGACGTGGCGGAACTTTAGAATATCTGCTCGTTAAGATTCTATCATCTTTGTTCCCTTAGAGTTACCGACATTTCGTACAGTATCAGTCGAGAAAGCGTATCAGTCTCACTGTGAGACTGTCTCAAAGTGTATCTTGTCCCGAACTCGTTGCTTGTTGCCGGCTACACTTTTGGTGCAGGCGGCAGGAGGTCGCGGGCAACCACAGGGTCAGTAAAGCCGGAAGTTTTGTGGGATCCGTCGCAAAACGGCTTGTTCGCGGAATGCCCACATCGGCAAAGGCCAACGGCAGTGCGACCAGCGAGGCCGAAGGGGCGGCCACTTGGATCGACAATCTCGAAGTCCCCTTCCACGCGAATCGAGCCATTATTGTTGATAGTAATCTTGGCAGCAGCCATTGAAGCCTCCGAAAGAGTGAGAGCGCCCCCGGCGTTTTTGCCGAACGCGCTCCTTAGATTACGCAGACTAACTTAGGAACTCAAGGACGCCGAACGCGCCTCCTGTTCAAAGACCTCTTGGAGTTTTCCCGTTTTGACATCATAGATAAAGCCATGGACATCGGTTCCCGGAATAAGAAACGGGTAGTTACGGATGGTTGCCAACTGTTTTCTCACGCTCTTCTCGACATCCGAAAAAGCATGGAAGTTGAGATGGGAAGCGTCATGACCAGTTTTCGACTTCAATTGCTCGCGAAGCTGGTCGTCGCTGAAGGTGAGCATCCCGCAATCGGTGTGCTGGATGACGTAATACGTCCGCGTGCCCAGCAGGTACGAGGAGATGACCAGCGACCGCAAAGCATCCTCGGTCACTAGCCCGCCTGCGTTGCGGATGATGTGTGCTTCTCCCGTATTCAGGCCGAGGACCTTTTCGACGGTCAGGCGAGCGTCCATACATGCCACGACGGCAAGTTTTTTCGCCGGTGGCATGGGCAGATGGCCCAGCTCGAAACGCTCTGCATACTGCTGATTTGCTGCCAGGTTTTCTTCGTAAATTCCCATAGCATTTTTCCTTTCTGGAATTGAATTGAGGCTGCCTAAAATAAAAAAGCCGAACCAGAAGGTTCGGCAGCGAAGAAACGCGGATTTTTAGAGAATTATGCCGCGCCCCATCCCGCCCTCACACAACAGCAACACGAATGGCATGAGTGGGAGAGAGAGACGAGATCGTGGCGCGAGTCCAGCATACAATCGCTCAGTATTTAGGAACGGATGGATCGACTTCATCCGACCAGGCGAGAATGCCGCCCTTGAGATTGAGGATTTTGCGGAATCCCGCTTTGCGCAAGAAATCTACAGATTCCGCGGAGCGTTTTCCGCTGCGGCAGTGGGCGATGATTTCGCGCGAAGAGTCCAGCTCGTGAACGCGGCGCGGTAACTCACCCAACGGAATCAGGTGGCCATTCAGATTGCAGATTTGGAATTCATGCGGCTCGCGCACATCGAGGATGAAAAGATCGTCACCGCGGTCCAGACGCGTTTTCAACTCGCGCGGAGTAATCTCAGGTACTTGCACGTCGGGCGCGGGCGCTTCTTCGCCGCGCACGCCGCAGAATTCGTAGTAGTCAATCAGCTTGTGGATGGTGCGATGCTCGCCGCACATCGGGCAGGCAGGATTCTTGCGCAGCTTCAGTTCGCGAAATTTCATGCCCAGCGCGTCGAAGAGCAAGAGCCGGCCGATGAGATTGTCTCCGCTGCCCAAAATCAATTTGATCGTTTCCATGGCCTGGATTGAGCCGACAATACCTGGCAACACGCCAAGCACGCCGCCTTCCGCGCAGGACGGCACAAGTCCGGGGGGAGGCGGCTCCGGATACAAGCAGCGGTAGCACGGACCTTCGGGCATGCCGAATACCGTGGCTTGGCCCTCAAAGCGGAAGATCGAGCCGTAGACGTTAGGCTTACCTAAAAGGACGCAGGCGTCGTTGACCAGATAGCGCGTCGGAAAATTGTCTGTGCCATCGACGATAATATCGAAATCCTTGAAGAGTTCGAGCGCGTTTTCGCTGGTGAGCTTTGTTTCATAGGTTTCGATCTGGATGTCCGGGTTGAGATTGGAAAGCCGCGCGCTAGCCGCTGCAGTCTTTGGTTTGCCAACATCGCTCGAGCCAAATGTAACTTGCCTCTGAAGATTGGTGAAATCCACCACGTCAAAGTCCACGAGTCCCAGCCGTCCAACACCAGCGGCGGCCAGATAAAGGCCCAGCGGCGCGCCGAGTCCGCCGGTGCCTATCAACAGCACCTTCGCGTTCTTCAGTTTGAGCTGCCCCTCCATCCCCACTTCGGGCATGATTAGATGCCGGCTGTAGCGAAGAATCTCTTCGTTGGAAAGGCTGGTGGCCGGTTTCGCTCCGGTCTGTGCCTGTAACGTTGTGGCCATTGCAAAAACTCTCCTGTCAGCGAACTACCGCGCTGCGAATACTCCCTGGCAAGATCCGCCGGCGATGGATGGGACAATACTAATCGTATCGCCGTCTTTTGTCGGCGTATTCTCTTTCGCCAAATAGCGGATATCCTCGTCGTTGAGATAGACGTTCACGAAGGCCCGCAACTTCCCTTCTTCAGTGTACAAATGTTTGCGCAATTCGCCGAACTCCTTCGTAAGATTGCCGAGTGCCTCTCCAACTGTCGCGGCGGCGAACTCCGCCGAATCGCGTTTTCCCGCATACACTCGCAGCGGAGTTGGAATGATAACTTTGACGGACATCATCTGATTCTCCAGGTTTCCCGGTCGCACCTTACTTTGTGGCGCTTACCCAAACTTGTTCGATGCTCTCTTCGATAAATCTTGTCCTGTCGTCATTCAATCGCCAGGAAGTCAGTTCCTGCGGCACTCCCGCACGAACGCTCACGATCACGTAGCTATACCACGGCCATGCGTGATCGCGATCGTACTCGCTCGGCTTCGCCGGGTGGTCGGGATGCGAATGATACCAACCAATGACTTCCAGACCTTGCGTGTTCGCGAATTTTTCCGCCTCTTGCACGTCCTCTGCCGCAAGAGAAAATCGATTTCGTGGGGAATCATCGCGGCGGTTCACCAACGGGAACAACGCAATGATTTCACGTGAAACTTCAATGCCGTTTTGGCTGAAACTATCGCTTTCCCTGAAACCGTGATCGCGCCCGAGCAACGCGCCACAGCATTCATTCGGATACGTCTCGACGCCGTGTTCCCGAATCTTCTCCACCAATTCCGCGCTGATCTCGACCCCGAACGATTCGCTCATAGCGACATCACTCCTCATCCCAAAACTGCTCGGTTAGATACTTTGACGCAGAGTCCGCAAATACGGTGACAATCACGGCACGTTCGTTCCGCCCAAGTTGCTCCGCAACCCTGAAGCAGCCAACCAGCGCAGCTGCGGCGCTCGGACTGACCAGCAGACCTTCTTCTCGCGCGATTCGCTTCACCATGCGATACGCCACTTCCGTCCCAATCTCTAGATTCTCGTCGGCAAGCGTGTCGTCATAAATTGCCGGGCGCAGAGCGGTCGGCATGTGCTTCCAGCCTTCCAATCCATGAAACGCTGCGTCAGGCTGCAGGCTGATGCATCGGATCGCCGGATTCAACTCTTTCAACTTGCGCGCCGTTCCTACAAACGTTCCGCTCGTGCCCAGCGCCGCCACAAAATGGGTGATGCTCCCGTTCGTTTGCTCCCAAATCTCTTCGGCGGTTGTTCGATAGTGCGCCTGCCAATTCGCCGGATTGCTGTATTGATCGGGGTAGAAGTACTTCTCAGGATCGGCGGCAGCAATTTCCCGCGCGCGCCGAATCGCGCCGTCCGTCCCCTCGTCGCCGCTTGTGCGCACGATCTCGGCGCCCAGTGCGGCAAGAATTCGCTTACGCTCGTGCGAAGCGCTATCCGGCAAGCACAGTTTCACCGGATAACCAAGCGCCGCTCCAATCATCGCGAACGCAATTCCCGTATTGCCGCTGGTAGCCTCGAGGAGGGTCTTGCCAGGCCTCAGAGCGCCGCTTGCGAGGCCTCCCTGAATCATGCTCAAAGCGGGTCTATCTTTGACGGATCCGCCAGGATTAAACCACTCCGCCTTAGCCAGGAATTCCACATTGTGAAATGCCGTTTCAACATTTGAAACTCGCAGTAGCGGCGTGTTGCCAATCAACTCGATGACGGACTTTCCCGACCGTTCCAGCCGCTCCCTCCCACAGTCCGTGTAAGCCAGGTTTGAATCAATCGTAGCTCTCAAAGTGACCATGTTCTTTGGTACCGCAAGCCCTCTTCAATATACGACCAGTTCACTCCGAATTAGATGCTCGCCGCTAGTCCTCTGGTATTGCCTGACGCTAGCGTCATTTAGGGGAATCACCCCACAAACAGTAGGGTATCTGTTTCTGGTGTTTAGGACAAGTGGAGTCTTTTGCGCGGAGACTCCCAGGCACCTGTTGTTAACATCTCTTCGACCCTCACCGTCTAGTACGCCAGGATGATTTTTGCAGCAAGCGCCGCACAGGCAGGAACCAAGGTTGACTCGCGCCTCACAATCAGGGACTGTCGAGCGGTGACAGGCTCTCTTCTCCCCGAATCTGGCGATAATGCCTCGCTTGTATCGGCGGCGTGTGCGGGAGACCGCGCTGCCTTCGGTGCACTCTACGCGCGCTACGCGAAAATGATCCACGGCATATTGCTCGCGAAGGTTCCCGCGCATGATGTGGACGACCTTCTCCAGGATGTCTTCCTGCGGGCGCTGCCCAAGCTCGGCGACCTGCGCGATGTCACGCGCTTTGGACCATGGCTCGCGACTATTGCGCGCAATCGCGCCAATGATTACTACAGGCAATCGGGATCGGCAGCCGCGTTGATAGACAGCTTCTCCGAAGAGGACACCGAAGAGCCAGCGTCGGCCCCCTCTCCGGGTGCAAACGCTGCGATGATCCTGGCGTTGGTCCGCAGCCTCCCGGAAGCTTACAGCGAAACTCTCATACTCCGTTTGGTGGAGGGCATGACCGGACCGGAGATTGCCGAGCGGACCGGGCTGACTCCGGGCTCGGTACGCGTCAATTTGCACCGAGGAATGAAGCAGCTTCGCGAAAAGCTGAGACAGGCTTCGCCAGTGAGCACGAACCAACAACCCAAACGCGTAGGGGGAGACACGTCGCCGTTGAAGAAGAATACTTTGAACAGAGGAACGAACCATGAATGACGAGTATCTTTGGGACCGCTCCGGCGAAGCTGACCCCGAGATTCAACGACTGGAAATTGCCCTTGCCAAATTCCGGTATGCGGGTCAGACGTCGGAATTTCCTACGCTGGTTGTGAGACCCCAGCAGGGGTTTTGGCAGCGAACCTTCCCGGCGCGTCGGTCTCTCCGACTTGGCCTCGCAGCCGCAGCGGCGATCCTCCTTTTCGCCATTGCGGCCAGTATTCCGCGATGGAGCAAGGACCCGGGCACAACGACCGGACCAGGGTGGAACGTCGAGCGCATCGCCGGGGCGCCACAAGTAGAATCAAGTGGTCTCGGGAGAACTGCAAATTCCGGCAGGCTGGGCATCGGAGAAACACTTGTCACTGACAGCGACTCACAAGCCACTGTTTCCGTGGCCGAAATTGGCACAATCAATGTAGAGCCGAACACCCATTTACGTTTAGTCTCAGGCGGAAAGGGACGAAATCAATTCTCGCTCGAACGCGGGACTATTCACGCATTCATTTGGGCTGCTCCAGGTCAATTTGCCGTCGACACGCCATCCGCAATCGCCGTGGACCTGGGCTGCGCCTATACTCTCCATGTCGATGCCTCCGGCGCGGGGCTCCTTCGAACGACGCTCGGCTGGGTTGGCTTTAAGCTGAAAGGCTATGAAGCCTTTATCCCCGCAGGGGCCGTGTGCGAGACCCGGCCGAGAGTTGGTCCCGGCACTCCATATTTTGAAGATTCCTCCGCATCGTTTCAGGAAGCGTTGTCCCGGTTTGATTTTGTTGCTGACACACCGCAAGAACGAAGCGCCGAACTCTACAAGATACTAGCCGAATCTCGCCAACGCGACGCGCTTTCTCTCTGGCACCTGCTTGCTCGCGTCGACGACTCGAATCGCGACCGCGTTTACAACCGCCTCGCCGCGCTCGTTCCTCCTCCAACAGGAGTGACACGCGAGGGCATTCTGCACCTCGATCAGAAGATGCTCGACCAGTGGTGGAATCAGCTCGGACTCGGAGACGTTTCCCTGTGGCGCACTTGGGAGCGCTCCTGGTCTCAAGACAAGACGTAGGTGAGTCAACGCTCGCCCTCCGGAACCATTGTCTAATCATCCCCGCATCAACTTCGCGCGGCCACCGTCCGCTTTACACAGGGGACGGCTTTTACTACGCTAGTGGTCCTATGTGGAATGTCGATGAGAAGTTCTCCCCCAAGCAAATTGAAAGCCTCGCGGCTCTAGGCTTCGCCGTCGGCAGCACGCGCGGCGTCGTCCGCGTGGAAAAATACGGCAGCGGCGCGGAGTTTCGCAAAGGGACGGACGACCTTTATCAGATGACGGTTGTGCCGACCATCATGCTGAAGGGCCGCTTCACAAGGCTGTGGGACGCGGGCTATCAGAAATTCCTGCTGACGGACGATGGCCTCAAACTGCCCGCGCTTGCGACGCATCTGGAGAATCTGCGAAAGTTTAACGAGGAACTTCGTACCGCGCTTGGTGTACCGACTTTCTACAACGAAGCGCTGGGCTCGGTAAGCCAAATCAGCGTCTATGATCGCGTCAAGGGCCGCCCGGGCGACGTGCCGGACAAAACCGTTGGCGCGCACGAAGCCGGCGACGGCCACTAAACGGCCGAGTTTCTTCCGGTTTCAGCCTTCTTCGAAGTGCTTTCCAGAAGTTGACGCCGGAATTGTTGCACGTTGACGCGGTGTTTGGTCGCTTCGCGTGCTCCGATAAAGATTACTGGGATGTCCCATCCATAGCGCTCTTCGAGCACCGGATCATTTTCGACGTTTACTTCGCGTAGCGTGGCGCCAAACTCGCGCAACAAAGGTGCAATGGAAGTCTTGGCTTCTTCACACAGATGGCATCCCGGTCGAGTGTAGAGCGTAACCTCTCGCGGGCCCGCCGTGGCCAGACGTACTTCCTCTGGGTGCTCCTTCACGGCTTCGGATTCGAATATTTTTGGAACGGGCCGGCGTAAGGATGAAACGCCCGCGCCCGGTATAGCTCTGCAATCTGCCGCAGATGCCCCAAGTCATGCGAAGCCCATTCGCTGAGCATCTGATGAAGCGTGATCTCGCCAAGTTCCGAGTGCGTCGCTTCGCGCTCACCGGAATCCGCGGGAATGCTCCTCAGCAAAATGACCGTCGCACGCCGCGTCCTGGAGAAGAACGCTAGAATCTCGGCGGCCGACCCCCGCGCGTAGTCGCCAACGACCACTGTGCGCGTCGGATCGTATTTCTCGAGGATCGGACTATCTTCCGTGACAATCCGGCGCGTCCGGTCCGCGTATATTTCCTCTAGATCCGCGAGATGGCCGAGAACTTCCGCAATGGACCAGCGCTCCGGCGCCGGCTTCCACCGCAAAAGAGTCTCCGGCAAATCGCGAAGCATCGTTTCGAGCAGAATCGGCGTCTTTTCAAGGAGCAACAGCGCGGGTTGGATGGAACGAGAGTCGGCTGGCTCGGTGGTTCGGGCTACACCTTGTTGCATGCGGCGCCTCCCAAGCGATGGAAGAATCTTACTCTCAAAAGCACTAAGAATATGAACTGGCGCATAATGAGTAACACGGGCGGAGGAGACCCTGGCATGGGAAAAGTCGTGGCACTAATGGATGACCTGTTTTTTCAAATGAAAGTCGCGGAGACGGCCAAACATCTGGGCCTCGAGCTAAAAGTCGCCACGAACGCCGATGCCCTGCTCGGATTGTTGGAACCCGTGCCGGATCTCGTCATTGTGGACCTGAACGCGCGAAGTCAGCCTTTAGCGGCTATCGAACGTCTGCGTGCGGCGCAAAAAGAACTAAGGGTCGTCGGCTTTCTTTCCCACATCCAGCGCGATCTGGCAGCCCAGGCTCAGGCGGCGGGCTGCAATGAAGTAATGCCGCGTTCGGCCTTCACACAAAATCTATCCGCAATCTTGAGTGCGGCAAATGACTGAAGTGTTCTCGAAGAGATATTTTCAATTTGCGCCCCTGCTGCTCCTGGCCGTTTTGTCCCTGGCGTTAACCAGCAACCTCTCATCACAAGAATCCAGCTCGGATGCCGCGTCTCAAGCCGCCTCACCAAGCGGGCCGACCGCTGCGCTTCGTGATGTCCTGACGGCGGCCTGCTCGCAAAGTCAGAGCAGCTTCGAGCGTTTCCTGACCGTGCGTAACAAAGAATCATTCATGCGCATGACGCCCGCCGCCCGTGTCGCCTTCATGAAGCGTTTTGTGCTGCTTAACGAGCCAGGCACACCTACCGTAACCATGAATCCCTCCGGCCGCCCAACCGTTCGCTGCGAAACTCCAGCAGGCGCTGCGGAAATCCAGATTGGCGGCGCAGATACGCGCGACAACGTCTCTTTCCTTCCTGTGAATCTTCGTGACGCGACCGATACAGCCGGCGCCGAGGCCATTCAGGTAAACATGGGCCTGGTGCGCGAGAACGGCGAGTGGAAAATTCTGTCTCTAGGCTTGGTGCTCCTCGACCTGCCTTCCTTGGAATTTGAGTGGGACTCCGCCGAAGCAGACAAAAATGAGCAAGCCGCAGTGGATGCGTTGAAGCAGATTGGCCAAGCTGTCGAATCGTATCGCCACAAGTACTTGCGGCTGCCTGATTCTCTTTCGAATCTGGGCCCTCCGCTTCACGGTCCGGCAAAGGCCGAATCCGCCGGACTTCTCGACGCCGACTTGTCATCGGGAATGAAAAATGGCTACTCGTTCCGCTTCGTCATCGTTGGTGCGAGCACCTTGGGAGCGCCCGCTAAGTACGAGCTTTCCGCAACACCCATTATTTATGGCCGCACTGGCCACCGCTCTTTTTTCCGCGATGACACTGGGACACTTCGAGGTGCGGACCATAAAGGTGCGGTAGGCTCAGCGGATGATCCGCGCTTGCCATAGCATCGAAGTTCCCTCGCACGGGCAGCCCACTGCGGTTAACCGATTAGGTCCAGCCTTAATTTGCAGGATTGCTTCCTCGCAAGGCCTCCCGGCACAATAGGTGCCGGGTCATCTCTCCAGCCGCGTCGGAATTCTGTTGAAAATCCTTCGCGAACCACAGGTCTCTCAAGGCAAAGGAGATCTGTCAATGCCAGACGTGATGGCCGACCGCCGTGACGCACCTCGTTATCCGCTGATTCTCATCGCTGAAGTAACGGACATCAACACCGGTACCAAGACAATCGCGCGAACTTCTGATGTCAGCCGGACCGGCTGCTATGTGGACACGTTACGCCCGCCTTCCATAGGCGCAAGAATCCACTTGCGTCTCACGCGCGCTGAAGAGGTTTTCCAAACGGAAGGGCGCGTCGTCTATGTCAGCCCAGGACTTGGCATGGGCGTCCGGTTTCGCGAGGAAGTAACGGATATCCAGTTGGCCATTCTCGACCGCTGGCTGGGGGAAGCCGCAAAAAATCCGTGATTCCGGGCAATCGAAATCTACGGTTGGACTCTTACGGTTGGATACTGGATTCCCAGTTGTTCCAGGTAAGTTTTATAGTGCGCCGGGTCGTAGTAATACTTTTTCAGTTGCGGCGCGAACTTTTCCATTTTTTCTTTATTCAACTCGATGGCGGGTTTGTCGTCGGGACCTAGAAACGTCTGGTAGTGCACATCTTTTGTTTGCACCTTCCTGAAATAATCCCAGGCCTGGTCGACGAGCTGCGGTTGCAGCAAAAAGTCGAGAGCGGTCATGGCTTGCACCTTGGCTCCAGCGGTCGAACCTTTGTGGGCGATGGGAGTCGCCATTGCCACGCCGTTTGCCCAGCTATGCCCCGGTAGATTCGGAATATTGGCCGGATACATCAGATAGACCATCGGCACGTTCCAGGAAATGTCGCCGATGTCGTCGGATCCACCCCCAGTCGGCTTTTTCGCCGGTTCTTCGAGCGGATTGACCTTCTCTTTCAGCCCCTCCACCTTCGCGCCGATTTCTTTTTGCAATGCCTTTGCCAGCGTCTGATCCGCATCGCTCCATTTCGGCATGCCGACCGCCTCGATGTTCTTCTGCTGCGTCTCCGCGATCACCTTATTCAAAAACGGAGGCCACGCCGAACCTACCAGCTTGTGATCGACAGTGGTTCCGGTCATTTGCGCTGCGGCATCCGCGATTGTATTCCCCAAGGTGTAGAGATCCTTGATGTGTTCGTAGTCCAGCTCGCGGAAGTAATACCAGACCGCCGCCTCGGGCGGGACCACGTTGGGCTGGTCCCCGCCGTTGATGATTACGCGATGCGAACGCTGCGCAGGACGCAGATGTTCCCGGCGAAAATCCCAGCCGGTATCCATCAGTTCGACGGCATCTAGAGCGCTGCGGCCTTCCCAGGGGGCAGCGGCGGCGTGCGCCGCTTTCCCGTGAAAAAAATACTGCACGGAGACGAGCCCGCTCCACTCCCCGTTTCCCGTTCCATACGATGTCGAAAATTCCGATTCGACGTGCGCGCCCAGCACTATGTCTACATCTTTGAACACCCCGGCCCGGACGTAGAACGCTTTGGTGGCAACCAGCTCTTCGGCCACGCCGGGAATCAGCTTGATCGTCCCCGCGATATGGTGCTCTTCCATCAGTTTTTTCAGAACCAGCGCCGCGGTGACGTTTACAGCCATTCCCGAGTTATGGCCTTCTCCGTGCCCCGGTGCCCCCTCCACGATGGGGTCGTGATACGCAACTCCCGGCTTCTGCGAAGCTCGCGGGATGCAATCCAGGTCGGTGATGAATGCGATGACTGGTTTACCGTTGCCGTACGTCGCTACCCACGCGGTGGGAATTCCCGCGATGCCGTGCTCGACCTGAAACCCGTTTTTCTCGAGGATGCCCGTCACGTAGCGCGACGTTTCGTATTCCTGGAAGCCCAGTTCGCTGTAGCTGAAAATCTCATCCACCATCTTCTGCGTCAGCGTTTGGAGCTGATCCACGTCAGCGGCCGCTTCCTGTTTCAAGGCAGGAAGTCGCTGCTCCTGCTGCGCGGATAGTTCGCCCGGCACAAAGAAGACCAACGCGATGCACGCCAATATGCCAAATCTTTTCATTAGTTTCCCCCAGAGAAAGGAGCGGGCATATTACATCGGCTACTGCGAAATACGAGCACGAAAAAAATCCCGCGTTTGTGCCGCGGGGTAGATGGCGCTACTATCGTGCGATTCCACATGCGCCCGGCATCCGCACGAATCCTATTGCTACTGTTGGCTCTCGCTTTCTTTGGAACCGCGGCGGCCAAGGCTCAAGAGTACAGTTCCACTTACGGCCCGCTACCTGTCTTCGAATTTCACAGCGGATTCTGGATCAACCTTCATCACACCCTCTATCACGAAGCCAGGCAGCGCTTAAATCCTGCCCCGCCCCCTGTCCCTGAAGGAACCACCTCCGGCCCAAAGTTAAAATGGAAGACCATGAAGGAAGCAGCCGGCCTCACGCAGGCTGAGCAAATTGCATGGAGCACCGCCGTAGCTTATTACGCGGAAAACTTTGCAGGAAAAGATCTGCTTTTCAATAACGACCTGGTCTTGCTGAAAAATCAGCTCGAAGACTTTGAAGATTGCGACGACCTTGCAGGAACTCGCACCAAGTCGTGCGATGCGGGCCTATCTCCTGACATCACCCGCGTTTTGGATTCCGCCGCGCCCGTCTATCGCGCTCATCTGTGGCGCGACCAGGATACCGCTAACCGCCGCTGGATCGCTCGCGTCGCGCCGCTCGTGGTCGAGCAGGGCGTGGGAGTTTCCCAGCGGCTCGCGGATATTTATCAGACGAAATGGCCGAAGGAAAAAATCCGCGTCGACGTTTCCGCTTATGCAAACGCCGCCGGAGCTTACACTTCACTCGACCCCCTGCGCGTGACCATTTCCAGCACCGATCCGCGCAACCAGGGCGGCGATGCTTTTGAGGTTCTCTTCCACGAAGCCTCTCACGGCATCGCGGAGCCCGTGCAGCAAGCGATTATTCGCGAGTGCCGCCAGCGCAGCAAGGCCATCCCACGCGACCTCTGGCCCGCGCTTATCGTGTATACGACCGGCGAAGTGATTCAGCCCCTTCTCACATCTCCCGCCAATTCCTCCCAAGCCAAAGCAGGCAGCATGGAGGTGGGCTCCGATGGTTTTCCGGCGCCGGCTCAGGCTCCGTCTCCGGATGCCTACATTCCCGGCGCCATTCGTGAGGGTCTTTACCATCGCGGTTGGAATGACTACTATCAGCTCCTCCTTCGTTTCTGGCAGCCTTATCTCGACAGCCGATCCACGTTCGATGACGCCATCGCTCGCATGGTCTCTTCGCTCTAATCCGGCAAGGACGTTTGTCCCGGAACCACGGTTGTGCTACCCTCTGCATTGCGAAAATCAGCTTGGCTTCGCGCCACGCAAGTCCCGCGTCGCTGCTGTTCACCCCTTACCGTTCCTCCGCTGGGCTTCCCGCTAGGGAAGACTCTCTCTGGAGAAACCAAACGGACGGTTGGGGGACTCGGTAAGTGGCCCCACCGGGCCAGACAGTCAAAAGGAACTGGATAAGCCCATGTCCGGTACACAGGCGGTCTCAAAGCCCGAAAAAGAAACCCTCGAAATCAAACTTGCACATTCACCGGATTCCGATGACGCCTTTATGTTTTATGCTTTGGCGACTCACAAACTCGCCACTCCCGGCTATAGATATACCCACGTCCTTTCCGACATCCAATCGCTAAACGATGCCGCTTTGACTGAAACCTATGACGTCACCGCTTTAAGCTTTGCCGCGTACCCCACGCTGCGGGACAAATACGTCCTGCTCGATTGCGGCGCCAGCTTCGGCGAAAACTATGGCCCTATCGTCGTTGCCCCCAAATCCATGAAACGCGAGGATTTAGCCGGAAAACGCATCGGCATTCCTGGCCTCAAGACGACCGCCTATCTCACTTTGAAACTCTTTGAACCGAACTTCGAGCCTGTCGTGATGGTTTTTGACAAAATTCTGGACGCCGTAAAGAATGAAGTCGTTGAGGCTGGCCTGCTGATACATGAGGGGCAGCTTCTCTTCCCTCAACTCGGAATGCACCGCGTTGTGGACCTGGGGGTCTGGTGGCACGAGCAGACTGGCCTGCCGCTGCCCCTTGGCGGCAATGCTGTCCGCCGCGCCCTCGGTCCCGCATTGGGCCTGCAAATCGCTAAAACGATTAAGGATAGCGTCGAATATGGCCTTGAGCACCGCGAAGAGGCCCTTAACTACGCGATGCAGTTTGCCCGAGACATGGAGACCGAAATTGCCGACAAGTTTGTGGGAATGTACGTCAATCGTTGGACCCTCGGCTACGGCGAGCGCGGCAAGCAAGCCGTCAGAGCTCTGATCGAACGCGGTACAGCAGCGGGCCTGCTCCCTGGCCCACCGGAAGTGGAATTCCTAAGTCAATAGTAACAAAATAAATCACTTAGCCTGCGTTCATCGCTCCCCTAAAGTTTTGCCGATTCCCGCCGATACGCCTTGTGTGAAGTTCTAGGCGTCGGGTGGCAGTTTGCGGCGCAGGTTTTTCCCCTTGCCTCTGTCCCGTTCCTGGCATTCAGCCTCAGTCCAGTTGGTGTCTAGAGGTGGACCATGTCCCTAATCAGTCTGGTTAATTTTGCGGAACGGCTTCTAAATCAGGACGATCCCCGATCTCAGGATACGCAAATCGCCCAGAAGTCTGCCAACTCGCAAGGATCGCCGAACTCGCCCGCTGCGCGCGAGGACAAGTTCACGCCTTCGGCTCTGACGGGCCAGACTCAGGACACCGGCCAAGCAGCCGGGCTCTTTAGCGTCTCCCGATTCTCGTTTTTCTCTGCCGCAGCCGATTTCCTGCTCGGACCAAATGCATCGCCGCAAACAAATCCGGCGGCCTCGGCGGCAGCGGCAACAATACCTGCAGTGAACGCGAATGCTGTGGCCCAGCAAGTGGCGGCGGTCCCAGCCGCAGCGGCTCCAGCGCTCCCCGCCTTTTTGCGAACTCTTGCGACTACCAACAGCGCTGCGAATGGAACAACTGCCGCTGCTTCCGCCGCCCCGGCAATTGCTGCGAATACGCCCAGCGCTCAAAGTCCAGTCCCAGCAGGCAGCACGACCGCCGCACCCATCTCGGCCGTCACCCAACAACAATTGCAGAGCCTGGACATCGCGCTGCAAGCTCTCGGTCTCAGTCCGCAAGACATTCAGGCGTTGAATCAGGTCGCAACCATCATCAATGATTTTAATCCCGCAGCTCTTGCCGCCCTGGTCGAACAGTTTCAAGCTCTCGCTCAGGAGACGGGCCAGCAATCGGCTGCCACTTCAGCCGCAGGCGCTAACGGAACAGCTGCCGTGGGAGCTCCCGCGAATGGAGGAGCGTTTCAAGTCCAGGAACTAATCATCAAGTTCTCCGGCGTGAATGCGCAGGGAACTGCCCAATCGAGCGGCAATCCAAATGGCGGCACCCGAAGCGTGGCAACAAATACCGGTTTCCAGGCCTCGGCATTTAGGCTCCAAATTGAGGACGTGAATCTCACGCTCACGAATACCGCTGGGCAGACTGCCCAGATTAAAACATCAGGCCCTGCACCGAACACTGCATCGTCCTCGTCAAACCACAGAGTTACAAACGGAAAATCAGTGTCAGCAGGAGCATAGTCCGCTCAGAGCTGTTCCACTCGTCTTCCGCTCGTCTTGACGCTTTTCTCCTAATCACTTAGTGTCTTGTGTCTGCGATGGAGTCTCGGATGAAAACATGTGTGTGCGTTTTGTGTCTTGCTGCGGGAACGCTTTCGCTGCTGGCCCCTATTTCTCAAGGACAAGCCGCGGCAGAATATCGTCTCTATAATAATTCGCCTGGCGCCTGGCCTCAAAAAGCCGTCCGTGGTGCCCACGGTATGGTCGCCACCGACGAAGAATTGGGCTCCCAAGCCGGAGTTGAGATTCTCAAAGAAGGCGGAAACGCCGTCGATGCCGGTGTCGCCGTGGCTTTCGCTCTGGCCGTCGTCGAGCCGGCCGCAGGAAACATCGGCGGCGGCGGATTCATGCTCGTTCGTCTGGCCGATGGGCGCAGCACTTTCTTTGACTACCGCGAGGTTGCTCCCGGCAAAGCAACTCGCGATATGTACGTCGGCCCCGACGGCAAACTTGTCAAAAATCTCTCGGTCATCGGCTACAAATCCGTCGCCGTTCCCGGAACGGTCGCCGGGCTTGAGCTGGCCCTTAAAACCTACGGCAAGCTGAAACTTGCCCAGGTAATGGCTCCAGCCATTCGCCTCGCCGAAGGCGGCTACCCCATCAGCGAAAAAATGGCCAAACAATTGGAAGATCAGCGCGACTATCTGCAGGAATTCACCGTAAGCCGCCGCATCTTCTTGAATGACGGCAAAATGTTCAAAGCCGGCGACACGTTCAAACAGCCGGTCCTGGCCGCCACTCTCAAACGCATCGCGAAAAACGGTGCTGCCGAGTTTTACCGGGGCGAAACAGCGCACCTGATTGCCGATGATATGCAGCGTATGGGGGGCCTCATCACGCTCGATGACCTCGCTCAATATCAGCCCAAGATGCGCCAGCCCGTGAAAGCTGATTATGATCTCGACGGCCACAAGTGGCAGATTATTTCATCCCCGCCTCCTAGCTCCGGCGGCGTCGCCATCATCGAAGCGATGAATATGCTGCAGGGCATTCCGTTAAAAGGCTGGGACGATTTGGAGAGCGTGCATATGGTGGTGGAAACCATGCGGCGAGTCTTCGCCGATCGCGCCGCCTACCTGGCCGATCCCGATTTCTCCAAAGTGCCCGTTGACGGCCTAACTAGTCCCTGCTACGCGAAAGAGCTCGCCGCAACTATCGACCCCCTCCACGCTTCCTCCAGCAAAGACGTCAAAGCGGGCGCTCCTCACACCTGCGGTGTTTCCGCTTCCACCGCCTCGCCGCAATCAGTGAGTGGCCTAAGCGAGGGTCAGCACACGACACACTTTTCGGTCGTCGATTCCGCCGGCAACGCGGTCGCTAGCACCTACACTCTGAACAATAGTTACGGCTCACACGTGACTTCCACCGCGGGATTTCTCTTGAACGACGAGATGGATGACTTCACCACGCAACCCGGAGTCCCCAACGCACTCTTCGGCTTGATTCAGTCCGAAGCTAACGCCATCGCACCCGGTCATCGCCCGCTCAGCTCCATGGTGCCGACCATTGTCGTCCGTGATGGCAAGCTCAGCTTCGTAACTGGTTCGCCCGGCGGTCCCACGATTATTTCCGCCACACTGTTAAGCATTTTAAACTGGATGCGTCTGGGAATGGACGCGCAGGCTGCCATCAACGCGCCTCGTTTTCATCACCAGTGGCTGCCGGACGTGCTGCTGATGGAAAGCGACTTTCCGGCTGGTCTCGAGGCTGCACTTAAAGCGGAAGGTTACCAGACGCGCCGGCGTGGCCACATCGGTTTGGTAAACGCGATCGGAGTCGATCCGAAAACCGGCGAACTACTAGGTGCGGCTGACCCGCGCGACCACGGAGCGGCCGTCGGCTATTAATCGCGCTTTTGCATCCTTATCCGGCATTTGATTAGGCGCAGTGAGTAGTGCGGCATAAAGCTGTTTATCACAGAGCGCGGAGCACGGGACCATGCGAAGAATCCTGTCCACCTACCTGTTTGTGTCACGAAGATTGAACCCCGAGCTTCTCGGACAAATTTCCGAGGCCGGATTCCAGGCTCTCGAGATTTTCGCCACGCGAAGCCATTTTGACTACACCTCGAAACAAGAAGTACAAGCCATGGCCGGCGCGCTCTCGCAGCACCGTTTGTCGCTCGCTTCACTGCACGCTCCCACCAGCCGGGACCTCAGTTCGAACCGCGAAGGCGGTACGCCTTTATCTATCTGCGAAGTCGAGCGCGTCCGCCGCATCGAGGCGATGGACGAATTGAAGCGCGTCATAGACGTCGCGGAAGACTTGCCTTACACCCGTCTGATCCTTCACATGGGCGGCCCTCGCGAAACCGCCGATTCGCGCAAGCGCGATGCCGCTTTCAGCTCCCTCGAGCATCTCGTCTTGCACGCCCACCACGCTGGCGTCACCATTGCCGTCGAGAACACCACCAGCGAAATGGGCGATCCCGCCTACCTTCGTGCTTTCGTGGATGAAACGCGCTTGACCGGCTTGCGATTTAACTTCGACATCGGCCACGCCTTTCTCGCCGACGGCCCCGAGAATGAGCGCATCGAAAAAGCCTTTACTCCCTTGCGTGAACTCGCTGTTTCCGCCCACATCCACGACAACCACGGCGAAAAAGACGAGCACCTTCCTCCCTACGATGGCTCCATCGACTGGGAATGCGCCGTCAAACTTCTCAAATCCGCCCCCCAGTCTGATCTACCCATGACCCTTGAGCTAAAGGAGCGCACCGGTCACGAAACGCCGAGCGCCGTGGATCAACTCGCCGCCGCAAGTGCCTCCATGGACCGCTTCGAGCGTGAATGGATCTAAAATTCAGAAATTGACCATTATTCTGACCATGGTCTATAATATGGTCCGGTGAACCACATGGAAGAAATCGCCATCTCCATCTTCAAGGCCAAATGCCTTGCTATTCTTGAACGGGTCGAGAAGACCAAGGAACCCATTCGCGTCACTCGCCACGGTAAGCCCGTAGCTGAAGTCATCCCGGTGGCGCAGACTATAGATCGCGCGGCCTGGATCGGTTCTCTCAAGGGCAAGATCACAGTTCTTGGTGATATCGTTTCGCCCGTGATTGACCTCGATGAGATTGAGGCTCTTCGCGATTGAAACTCCTTCTAGACACCCACATCTGGATTTGGCTCCTCGAGGATCCCAGCCGACTCGGTGTGCATACGGCTACGGATCTAGCCGACACCACGAATGAGCTTTGGCTGTCCCCAGTGAGCACTTGGGAAGTTCTCCTGCTGCATCGCAAAAATCGGCTCCTTTTGCCAACAAACCCGGAGGATTGGCTCCCCGAAGCTCTTGCCGGCATACAACGGCACGCTCCCCTTACCTACGACATTGTTCTGGCTGCGGAGCATCTCCGCCTTCACGCAGATCCCGCGGACCGTTTCATTGCTGCAACTGCTCAGGTCCACGATCTCACCTTGGTAACCGCCGACCAACGTCTCCTTGGACTCGGCGCAATCCGCACCATGGCCAATCGCTGATTCCCTCTTCGCGTGAATCGAATTCGGCCTCTCTGGTAAACTATTCGTTTCGATCTCGCACTCAAAACGGAACTATGGCCATTATCACCATCGACCAGGCAGGCAAGCACGACGCGCAGGAAATCACCATTCGCGGCTGGCTCTACAACCTCCGCGAATCCGGAAAACTGCTCTTCCCCATCTTTCGCGACGGCACCGGCATCATCCAAGGGGTCTGCGCCTTAAAAGAAAATCCCGAAGCCTTTGCCGCCCTGAAGGGCCTCACGCAGGAATCCAGCGTCATCGTCACCGGTACTATTCGCGCCGAGCAGCGCGCCCCGGGCGGCTACGAAATCGGCGTCTCCAAAATCCAGATCGTACAGAAAGTCCCTGACGCCACGCCATTTCCCATCCAGCTCAAAGAACACGGCGTTGATTTCCTTCTGGACCACCGCCATCTCTGGATTCGCACGCCTCGCCAGGCCGCCATTCTACGCATACGCGCCGAAGCCATCCGCGCCGCCCGCAATTACATGGACAGCCAGGGCTACACTCTGACCGACGCCCCCATGTTCACGCCCGCGGCTTGCGAAGGCACCTCCACCCTCTTCGAAGTGAATTACATCGACGAGCAAAAGGCTTATCTCACGCAATCCGGCCAGCTCTATGTTGAAGCCATCGCCATGGCGCTCGGCAAGGTCTATACCTTCGGCCCCACGTTCCGCGCCGAAAAATCCAAAACCCGCCGCCATCTCACCGAATTCTGGATGCTCGAACCTGAAGCCGCCTACGTCGAACTCGACGAAATTATGTCTCTCGGCGAAGGCCTGGTCAGCGCCATCGTACAATCCTGCCTGCAAAACAAATCCCGCGAGCTCGAAGCGCTCAAACGCGACACCAAGCCTCTCGAAAACGTTAAGCCACCCTTCCCTCGCATCAGCTACGAAGACGCTGTCGCCGTCCTCCAAAAAAGCGGCAACCCCGCCAAATTCGGCGACGACTTCGGCGGCGACGAAGAGACCATCATCTCCAAAAATTTCGACCGCCCCGTCCTCATTCACCACTATCCGACAGCGATCAAAGCCTTCTACATGCAACCCGACGCGCAACGCCCCGAACTCGCTCTGGCCTTCGATATGATCGCACCGGAAGGCTACGGCGAAATCATCGGCGGCAGCCAGCGCATCCACGACTACGATCTTCTCCTCAAGCGCCTTCACGAACACAATCTGCCTGAAGAATCCTTCCAGTGGTATCTCGACCTGCGACGCTACGGCAGCGTCCCCCACTCCGGCTTCGGCCTCGGCCTCGAGCGCACTGTCGCCTGGATTTGCGGCACCGAGCACATCCGCGAAGTCATCCCCTTCCCCCGCATGATTTATCGCGTGTATCCTTAATCCGGGGTAGTTCGACGCCGCAACGGCGTCTCTCGGTTGTAATTTGGTTTAACCCTTCGAGTGATCTGTGCCTCGCGCATATCTGCGAGTGGTGTGACTTTCCGTCTTTTCACGGGCCACGGATCACGGAACACGAGGCTCATATGCCGCAAAAAGTCAGAATTATCGGCGTCCCCATGGACCTCGGCCAAAGCCGCCGCGGCGTGGATATGGGCCCCTCCGCTCTCCGCGGAGCCGGCCTCCAGGCCCGCATCAAGCAGCTCGGCCTTACCGTCGAAGACATCGGCAACTTGGAAGTCAAGCAGCCCGAAGAAATGCACATCGGCGAAAAACGCGCCAAATACCTTCAGGAAATTGCCGAGACCTGTCTGGACATCGCCAATACGGCTGAAAAATCTCTCGGCGAAGGATTCATGCCTCTCGTCCTCGGCGGCGATCATTCCATCGCCGTCGGCGTAGCGGCCGGCGTCGCCTCACATTTTCGAAAAGAGAAAAAACAGATAGGCTATCTCTGGCTCGACGCCCACGGCGACATGAACACGCCCGAATCCTCTCCCTCGGGCAACATTCACGGCATGCCGCTCGCCGCCATCATGGGCTATGGCGCACCCGAACTCGTCGACCTCCTGGGCTTTAAACCCAAAGCTGAGCCCGCCAACATCGTCATCGTCGGCGCTCGCGATCTCGATTCCCAGGAACGCAAAATCGTCAAAAAATCCGGCATCCATGTCTTCACCATGCGCGACATCGACGAGCGCGGCATGCGCGAAGTCATGTCCGACGCCCTCAAGTACGCTATGGACGACACCGCCGGAATCGCCGTCAGCCTGGACATGGACTTCGTCGATCCCAGCGATGCTCCCGGCGTCGGCACCCCCGTCCGCGGTGGCGTCACCTATCGCGAAGCCCATCTCGCCATGGAAATGATCGCCGATTCCGAAGCGATGGTCTCTCTCGAAATCGTCGAAATCAACCCCATCATCGACGAACACAACCGCACCGCGCTCCTCGGCGTAGAACTCGTCCTCTCCGCCCTGGGCAAAAAGATCTTATAAAACAGATAACGCTTCCTGTTATTTAATCGGATAACCAAGTCTTGGCGATAGATGCGCCCGTCCAAGCATACAGAATTGCCCATGAGTTATAGCCGCAAAAAATAATTACGGGATGAGATGCGTGGATCGTCTTTTCCTTGTAAAGGCCTGTGTACGTGCCAGGCTTTTCCTTCCACACGACTGGAATGCCGCTCGTCGTCTCTACGGTCTTGATTTTCCAATCCGTGTCCGGTTTGTGCGCCAAAACTAGAACTGCCGTGATTCCATTCACTGACTTTGAATCCGCTCCAAATAAGACGATTGCCCATGTTGGCTTCGCGTCTCCATAGAAATCCACTTGAACAAATCCGGGGCAGCTTTTCCCGTGGTCCTTCTCCCACAGCTCCAGATCATCCTTGTCCAGATCCGGAAGACCTACGACCCTCTTGTTTGGAAAGGCTTTTTGAAGTACCGGTTTCAGATCTGCGGGAGGCTCGCAAGACTCCTCTGCGGCAGCAGGGCAAGCGAGTACAAACGCAAGAGCCGTTAGAAGAATTGAAAAACCAAGGAAAAATCTTGCGCGCTTCATACTCACAATGATAACTGTGCGCGCAGCAAGCCTTTCGGCAGATCTAAATAGAGGAACGAAAGACTAACTCATCCGCAGCGCCGCCATCGGATCAATCCTCGAAGCCCTTCGCGCCGGCAAATATCCCGCGATCGCCGCAACCGCCGTCAGAATCACCAGCATCCCTGCAAACGTCGCCGGATCGCTCGCCGTCACTCCAAACAATAGCCCGCTCAACAACCGCGCCAGCGCCAACGACGCCACAATCCCGAAAATCATCCCCATACCCGCCAATCCAAGCGTTTGCAAAAGAATGCTCCTCCTCAGCGTCTCCGCCGACGCCCCCAGCGCCATGCGAATTCCAATTTCCTGTGTCCGCTGGCTCACCGAGTACGAAATCACCGCATAAATTCCCAGCGAAGCCAGCACCAGCGCAAATCCTGCAAATCCTCCCAGTAGAATCACTACAAATCGCCTCGGCGACACCGCTCGATCCACCAGCGTTTGCAGCGTCCTCAAATTCGCCGTCGGCAAGTCCGGCTCAATCGGCCGCAGTGCTTCCCGGATTCTCGCCCCCAGTTCCGCCGTCGGCATAGAAGTCCTCACAACCAAATCCACGCTCCCGTAATCCTGCGTCTGCCGAATCGGAATGTAGAACTCGTTCCCCGATCCCTCCTCTAGCGCAATGTGGTGCACATCCCCCACCACTCCCACGACCGTCCGTTCCGGATTGTCCGCTCGCATGATTTTTCCAATTGCATCCTGTCCAGGCCAAAGATTCTTCGCCAGCGTCTCGTTCACGATAATCACGGGCAGCGCTCCCTGCGTATCCCGCTCCGTAAAGTCCCTCCCTTCGATCATCGGAATCCCCATCGCCCGGAAATATCCATCGCTCACGATCCGCGGAAATCCTCCTGGATAGTCGCCCGGTGGATAAATCACGCCTTTCGCCGCTATTCCCCAGCTCCGGTTGTGCCCTAATGGCAGAAAATCCGAAAGCCCCGCCGCCTCGATCCCCGGTACGTCCTTCACGCGCCGCAGTGCCTCGTTGAAATATCCGTTTTTCTGATCCTGCGTCTTGTAAGACGAGTTCGGATCGATCCGTAAAGCCGCCGCTCGCCCCGGCACGAATCCCATATTCACATCCAGCACGCGCAGAAAACTCCGTATCAACAATCCCGCACCCACCACCAGCACGCATGCCAGCGCAATCTCGCTGACCACCAGCGCGCTTCGAATCCACGCCCTCCCGTGGCCCTGGCTCGACCCGCGGTTCGAATCCTTCAACACATCGTGCAGCCTCACTTCTTTGATCTGCAGCGCCGGCACCAATCCAAAGATCAATCCTGTCAGCACTGCCACGGCCACCGTAAATCCCAGCACGCTTCCATCGATCCGCACCTCATTCAGTAACGGAATGCTCACCGACGTCAGTCGCGCCAGCACGCGCGTCCCCGCAAACGCCAGCAGCAATCCCACTACGGCTCCGCAGCACGACAGCACCACGCTCTCCGTCAGCATCTGCCCGATCAATCGCCCGCGCCCCGCTCCCAGCGCCGTGCGAATCGCAATCTCCTTCTGTCTCCCTGCACCGCGCGCCAACAACAAATTCGACAAGTTCGCGCATACGATCAGCATCACCACGCCCACCGCGCACGCCAGCACCAGCACTGTCGGCCGCAACTTCCCGCTCACGTGCGCTTCCAGGGTGGAAAGCTTCGGCTCAAAATCATTCTCCTTCGGATGCTGCTGCTCAAATCGCTTTCCCAGAATGTCCGCCTCCGCCTGCGCTCTTCCCAACGTCACGCCAGGTTTCAACCTTCCAATAATCGCCAGCGTGTTCCCCCAGCGGTTCGTCTCCTGCGTCAAAGGAAACGGCTCGAAAATATCGATCCGGCTTCCCGGCGCAAAAATAGTCCCGAAATCGAACGACGCCGGCAGCACGCCCACCACTGTCGCCGGCCCTCCATCGAACTCCAGCGCTTTTCCTACGATTTTCGGATCCGCGGCGAATCGCCGGTCCCACAATCCATGGCTCAACATCACCGCTTTCGGCCCATGCCACTTGCATTCCTCCGCGCTGAACTGCCTCCCGATTTCCGGCTCGACCCCCAGCAGCGGAAAAAAATTCTGCGAGACCGGCACGCTCGTCAAGCGCTCCGGCTCGCCTTTCCCGATCAGCAACGAATCCCCCACTCCATAGAACGCGAAATAGCCCGCCAGATCCTCGAACGAGTCATTCTTCCGTTGGTAGTCCAGGAGAAAATCCACCTGCGTCGTCTTCGCGGACATATCCCCCGTAGCGTCGGTATGGTTTGCCATCCACACCAGCGCCCCTGGCTCTCGGAATGGCAGCGGTCGGATCAGCAGCGTCTCCACCACGCTAAAAATTGTGCAGCTCGCTCCCACTCCCAGCCCCACGATCAGAATCGCGAAAATCGCAAAGCCGTAATCCCTCCGCATCGTTCGCAGCGCGTACCGCAAATCCTGCATGAGATTCTCGTAAATAGCTCCCCTGCCCTTCTCTCTTTGTGAAGACACGATCCCTCCTGCGCCATTCTCGCACCTCGGTAGACGATGGAAACCCAAAAAGGTTCCTTCGGCCGTTTGTTAATTTTTCGCCAAATCGCCCCCGAATCTCCGTTGCTTCTCCAGAACCTTCCCCGGACTTCCCCCGCGACAACTCCCGTCCTTTGCCCTATAACTGAGAACTGGCACCCGACATTCCAATACCGACTATCCCATGACCCCTGACAAAAAGCGTTTGCGCATTGGCGTCCTCTTTGGCGGCCGCTCCGGCGAGCACGAAGTCTCTCTCGCCTCCGCAGCCTCCGTCATCCGCGGCCTCGATCCCGACAAATACGAAGCCGTCCCCATCGGCATCACCAAAGAGGGCCACTGGCTCATCGGCGGCGGCGCCCAAAAAATGCTCCCCGAAGTTCTCCGCACCGGCCAGCGCGTCACAATGACCGCCGATCCCACCGACGCCGCGCTCGTCCGCCTCGATGGCAGCGGTGGCGGCCAGCGTCTCGACGTCGTTTTCCCCGTCATGCATGGCACCTTTGGCGAAGACGGCACCATCCAGGGCCTGCTCGACCTCGCCGGCCTTCCTTTCGTGGGCGCGGGCGTTCTCGGCTCCGCTGTCGCCATGGATAAAGACGTCGCCAAAAAACTTCTTCGCGCCGCAAAGATTCCTGTAGTTCCGTGGATCGCTATTCGCCGCGACGAGTGGGAACGCCATCCCGCGGAAGTCACCGCGCAAATCGAAAAAGAATTTCCCTATCCCGTTTTCGTAAAGCCCGCCACTCTCGGCTCGTCCGTCGGCATGACCAAAGTCCATTCGCGCGAAGAACTTGCGCCCGCGCTCCATCTCGCCGCGGAATTCGCCATGAAGATCATGGTCGAGCAAGCCGTCAACGCCCGCGAAATCGAAGTTTCCGTCCTCGGCAATCACGATCCGCAAGCATCCGTCCCCGGCGAAATCGTTCCCCATCGCGAGTTCTACGATTACGCCGCAAAATATCTCGAGGAAGGCACGCAACTCCTCATTCCCGCCAGGCTCACACCCGCCCAGGTCAAAAAATTCCAGCACTTCGCCGTCGAGGCCTTTCGCGCCCTCGAACTCAACGGCATGGCTCGCGTCGATTTTTTCCTGGAAAAAGACGGCGGGAAAATCTATCTCAATGAAGTGAACACCATTCCCGGCTTCACTTCCATCAGCATGTACCCCAAACTCTGGGAAGCCAGCGGCATTCCCTTCCCCCAACTCATCGACAAACTCATCCAGCTAGCCCTCGAACAACACGCCGAAAAAGCCCGCACCAAATACGCCATCGAACTCCCCTCCGG
>DATJXZ010000121.1:0-5475 GCA_035499815.1 Candidatus Solibacter sp.
TGGCCACTTGCAGCGCCACGCGAGCTACAGGCAGGAGTCCGACTTCGGCCATCGTCCCTCCTGCCTCACTAGAAAACACCTCGGGCCCCGACTTGTCGACTCCTCGAAACATACTCTGTGCCTAGGATGTCAACAGAGCCACTGTTGATTTTGAAGAACTTACGGCACGCATACATTCAACCTAAGTCCTTTGGATGCAACACTTACAAAAACATCAGGGGAGCGGTGATTGAGGTTAACCGGCCCTGCCGCGCACAAGTCACGGTGCAGTCTCTACATCAACGGCTCCAATTGACGGTGATAGGATGTCCCTTCATTCCTGGAGACATTCATGCGGCCAGCCTTCCTCGCAGTCCTGCTCTTAAGTTCAATCCTCGTGGCCTCCTGGCCGACTAGCGCTCCGGCGCAAACCGCGGAGACCGCTACCTCGGCGTCAGCGCTGCTTCGTGTGGGGATTGCGGGCCTCGTCCACGGTCACGTCGGCGGATTTCTCGAGCAAAATCTCAACCGCGCGGATTTACAAATCGTCGGTGTTGCCGAGCCGGACAATAAGCTCTCCTCCTTCATCGAGACGAAATTCGGCCTCTCGCACGACATCTTTTATTCGAGCGTCGAAGAAATGCTGGAGAAGATCAAGCCGCAGGCCGTCCTCATCTACACCAACACGTTTGATCATCGCCGGGTCGTTGAAATATGCGCTCGATACCACGTCCCTGTCATGATGGAAAAACCTCTGGCCGTCAGCCTCGAAGACGCGCTCGCCATGCAAGCTGCCGCGCGGCGCGGAAAGATTCCCGTTTTGGTGAACTACGAAACGACGTGGTATCGCAGCAATCGAGCGGTATACGACCTCGTGCATCAAAACGCCATCGGCGACATCCGGAAAATCGTCGTTCACAACGGGCATCAAGGTCCGAAGGAAATTAATGTAGAGCCCTGGTTTCTCTCCTGGCTCACGGATCCAAAGCTGAATGGCGCCGGTGCGCTTTTCGATTTTGGTTGCTATGGCGCGGATTTGGTGACTTGGCTCATGGACGGCCGAACGCCGGACACAGTGACCGCAGTCACGCAGCACATCAAGCCTGACATTTATCCCCACGTGGATGACGAAGCCACCATCATCCTCACTTATCCCAAGGCCCAAGCCATTTTGCAGGCCTCCTGGAACTGGCCCTTCTCTCGAAAAGATATGGGAGTCTACGGGCAGACTGGCTATGCCATCACGATGGCACGCAATGCCATACGCATCCGGCTTCCCAACCAGGAGGAAGAAAAACTGGAAGAAGCCAAGCCGCTCGAGATCCGAGAAAGCGATTCAGTAGACTATCTAAGAGCGGTCGTTCTCGACGGCATGCAGCCGCAGGGTCTTTCCTCGCTCGAAATCAATATGATTGTCACGAAAATTTTAGATGCGGCTCGGCAATCGGCCGCGATTGGGAAGACCATTCACTTGTCGAAGTAGCTCGTCCCCGGGAATTTCGAGGATGGCGCGGATGAATTGTTTAGGAGGTTCGTCGAGCTGTATCGCTACTTGGCGTGGACAGGCGTGTCCAGCACATCGCGAACTTTTTGAGCCAGCGCCGCGGGCGTGAATGGTTTCTGGAGAAACCACAGGCCCTCCTCGAGCACTCCTCCTTGCGCAAGCACGTTGTCCGTGTAGCCGGACATATATAGGACGCGCGCCCGGGGATGTCTCGCGGTAATTCGACGGGCCAGCTCGCGACCGCCTATACCTGGCATCATGATGTCCGTAAGAAGAAGATGGATTTCCCCGAGATGGTTTGCAGAGAGGTGCTCTGCCTCTCGGGCATCCTGCGCCGGGAGAACAAAATAACCACTGGCGTTTAGAATCCTGCTCGCCAGTTCGCGCACCGCTCCTTCGTCTTCGACCAGGAGGACCGTTTCCGTTCCCTTGCGGACCGCGGGAACTTTCACGTCGTCAGGCTTGGGTTCGGCGAGCCCGTCTACGCGTGGCAGATACACTTTGAACGTGCTGCCTTTGCCCGGCTCGCTGTAGACCCAGATATAGCCCCCGCTCTGTTTGACGATGCCGTACACCGTGGATAATCCCAATCCGGTTCCGCGCCCGCTTTCCTTCGTCGTAAAAAAAGGTTCGAATATGTGGGAGACTGTTTCCGGGCTCATGCCCATTCCGATGTCGGAGACCGCCAGCATAACGTAGGCGCCGGGCTTGACGGTGACGTGGTCGCGCGCGTACGCCGAATCCAGCTCGACATTGTTCGTTTCCACGGTCAATCGCCCGCCCTCAGGCATGGCGTCGCGGGCGTTAACCACCAAGTTCATGATCACTTGCTCGACTTGTGCTGGATCGGCTTTCACATTCCCGACATTTGCGCCGCACCGTGTCACCATCTGAATGTGATCGCCCATCAGCCTGCCCAGAAGTTTGTCCAGCCCCAGCACGATTGCATTTAGGTCGATTACCTTGGGCTGAAGAACTTGTCTTCGGCTGAAGGCCAGCATTTGGCGGATGAGCGTCGAGGCACGTTCGGAAGCGTTCTCTATCTGCATGACGTCGCCACGCAACTCCGGCGGAATCCCGGTGCGTTGCAGCGCCAGTTCCGCATAGCCCTTGATGATCGTCAGAAGATTGTTGAAGTCGTGTGCGATGCCGCCCGCCAGCCGGCCAACGGCTTCCATTCTTCGCGACTGCTGCAACTGATTTTCGAGCAGCTTCCGCTCTGTAATGTCGACGATGATTCCTTCCATCACCGGATGGCTGTCGCTTCCGGAGACGACGACCGCCGTGTCGTTCACCCAGATTACCGTTCCATCCTTCCGCACAATCCGGTATTCCGCCTGAAATCGCTCGCCGCGCAAACTCGCCTCTTCCGCGGCCTGAATAACCGGATGATCTTCCTTCGGTATGTGACGTATCCATCCGCCGGAGTCCGCCAGCCATTCCACTTGTGTGTAACCTGTTATGGCCTCAATCTGAGGGCTGACGTAGAGCCATTCCCCTTGCATTCCCAGCTCCGCGATATAGCTGATAGCGGCGACCTGCTCGATAAGCGTGCGATATTTGTTTTCGGCGTCCGCCCGGGCCCTCTCCGCTTGTTTCCGCTCGCTAATATCGTGGAAGATGCAAACGGTCGCGCCATTCGAGAGATCACTTATCGCCATCTCAACAGGGATCGTGGTTCCATCTCTCCGATGCAAATTGGTCTGCCCCGACCATTTGCCTTCCGTCACGAGCGCATGGCGAACTCTTTCTCGAAGAGCCTCATCGCCGCTCGAGTGATGGACCATGGTCCATGGCATCCCAAGCACGGATTCTGGATTGTCGTACGCCATCATCCGCGCGAAGGCCCCGTTCACGTAAATGAGCTTTCCTTCCTTGTCCAGAATGGAGATCCCATCCGCGGCGGTATCCATAGCAAGCGCCTGCCGGCGAACTGTTTCAGCCGTTCTTGCTTCCCTGTAGCCGCTTATCCCAAGACGGACGGCAAAGCAGAGTATGGACACACCGAGGAGTGAAAATCGAAGGATCCGCCATTCTGAGGGAAACTGAGCCACTTGAACGAGGACGACAAGTGGTGCGACGGCGAATATCACGTTGTTGAGCGCGACGCCGCTCAGAGTGCTCTCCCTTTCGCTGCGCACCAGTTGCGAGCCAGAGGAAGGCTGCCAGCGCGCTGCCCAGAAAGCAGCCCAGAGAAACGGGACGGTCCAGCACAGATCGAACAGACTGCCCGTAGGAGTGGGATGATCAGTCTGGTGGTATTCCGATACAGCCATCCCCGCGATGAAAACGGACATATAAATCGCGAAGCCGGAATACAATCCTTGGATGTGCTTTGATCGCGCGCGGAAAATCTGGAAGCAGGCCAGCGCAAGGATGGTCCCGACTTCGCCGAACTCTACCCATAGCCGGCGTGCCGCGTCGGGTGACGGCCGTGCATCTTGCGAGGGGACGAAGTAGAGGCCCAGGTAAAGGAAGAAGAAGACAATCGCAATTTGTGTGAAATCGAGGAGAAATTCAGGATCGAACTCCGAAGAATCCTTGTCCTGGTCGAGAAAAAGGACCATCGCGAAGAAAATGCCTTGGACACTGAAAAGGAATTGCACGGCGGAACCCGACGCCGGTTCCGAATGCAAAACAAATTCATAATAGGTCCATCCAAGATTGGCAACTGCCCAGATGGCCATTCCACAGCCAATGATAGTCCAGAAGGGCCGAGCCACCCCGCGCGCCCGCCGCGCCGCGCCGAAACACATCGCCGCCGCCAAGACGCTCGCCGAAACCTCGAGCAGATTGGCCACGAGAGTTCCCGCAGGGGTCACCCCGAGGATCATCACCTGCGCAAGATGAGCGCCGACAATCAGGACCGCCAGTATCGGTAGCTTTCGGTGCATTCCTGGCTGTTTTCTCAGAAAAGAAGCTACTTAGTCTGAATTATAAGATTAGCCGAATTAGATAGACGCGTGGCTCTGAATCCGCGTTACGTGTCCAGGGATGTAACTAGAAGCCATCTCATAAATACCTCAGGAGGATGACGGCACAAGCGAGCTGCACCATCCCGAGGAAATTCTCTGGGTAGTATTCCCAGCGAACGACAACGCGGCGAAAATTATGAAGCCAAGCGAACAAGCGCTCGATCTTCCAACGGCGGCGATAGCGGCGCAGCACACGGCCATCTTGTGTGGGTTTCCGGCTGCGCACGGAATGGTGTGGAGCAATCAACTGCACACCGAAGCGTTCGCAAATCTGCGCGTCCAGCGGGTCGCTGTCGTAAGCGCGGTCGCCGATCAAGCGCTCGGGAGTTTCGGTGAGGAAGCGCCGCTCGATGGTGGGCGCGACGAGCTTTGTTTCATGCGGCGAAGCGCTGGCCACGTGCACGGCGAGAGGAAGACCATGGCCGTCGCTGATCGCCATGATTTTGCTGCCTTTGCCGCGGCGAGTAGGGCCGACAGCAGAGCCCCCTTTTTCGCCGAACTGAAGCTGGCATCGATGAACGACTCGCTCAGATCCAGCTTTCCTCGATCGCGTAAGTCTTCCGCCAGTTTCTGCAGCAGTTCGGTGAGCAGCCCCGAGCGCTGCCACTGCTGGAAGCGGCGATGACAGGTTTGGTAGGGAGGATAACGACGTGGCAGATCGTGCCAGGGAGCACCCGTGCGCAACACCCAAAAAACACCGTTGAGCACCGCTCGCGTATCCTGCCACGGTCGGCCTCGCCCATCGTCCCGGCGTTTCGGACGAAACAGTGGTTCCAGCACCGTCCACTGGGCGTCGGTGAGGTCCATGCTCCGGATTCACGCTAATTTGCATAACCCTCAAGTCCCAAACGACTTGAATGTGTTTATGAGATAACTTGGCTCTGTTGACATCCTAGGCACAGAGTATGTTTCGAGGAGTCGACAAGAAGGGGCGGTAGGTGTTTTCTAGTGAGGCAGGAGGGACGATGGCCGAAGTCGGACTCCTGCCTGTAGCTCGCGTGGCGCTGCAAGTGGCCA
>DATJXZ010000122.1:0-60370 GCA_035499815.1 Candidatus Solibacter sp.
CGTTAAGCGCAAGCTCTCCTCGCGCGCTCCCGGGCGCAGTTTGGCCATCCAGATTCGCCAAGCTCTGCTGCTCGGTCTTGCCTATAACCTCTACCGCCTGAGGCATCGGCTCGCTCATCGAGGATGTCAACAGTGCCATCTGCACTTACGAAATTTTCGCTCGTAAGCCGTTTAGAATCCGCACTTCCAAAAAAACAGGGGGGTGGGGTCGAAGGAGACCGGATGGCGCGTAGAAATCTCTTCGTCTTCATCGCTCCCCAATCAAATACCGGCAGCCTTTCGGCCCCATCTTCGCCGAGTGCGTCGCTCCGGCAGCGACATCGCAGCGTCCGCCCAATACATAGGTCTTCGACTGGCCGTTCATCGTCACCGTCATCTCCCCGCTCAAGATGATATGCGCCGTCTCCGTCTCATGAACATGCTCCGGATAAAATGTCCCGGGCCCATCTTGCCAAACGTACGTGTGGCCAAATCCCTCGCGTTCCAACTGTTTAGCCAGCGCCTTCTCGTCCATCCGTGTCCCTCCCGCTCGCACAATGTATCTTCACCGCGCCCCCTCCAATCCTCTCCTTCCTCAACCTCCTTTATCTCCTTTACCTCCTTGCCCCAAACACGACAACGCCCCTTCCGCATTGATGGGGGCAGATGCGGAAAGGGCGCGTCGTCTTCAGGAGAGAAGCTCGTTCTTATCCAACCGCCAGGTTCAGCCTCTATTCCCGGCGCGAATCCTCCAGTGTCAGTTGTCGCTCGGCGGTGGTGGCGGCGGAGTCGCGGGCATCGAGCCGCGGCGTCCGTGCCCTCTGCCGCCAGTCTGCACCGTGTAATCGGCTGGCACTGTAAACAGCGTCGCCGCCGGCTCAGTTCTCTGGAGGCTCGTCACGGTATACGTCGTCGTCCCAAACCGCGGATCGGTCCGGGTGCTCTTCATCACGATTTGCAGATCCGGCGAATACCACCGCTCGGAGACCACCTGCAGCGGCTTGTCATTTCCAATCTGTCCGGCCGGGATGGTACGGGTGATCCGCGTTCCTTCCACGACCACACCATTCATCGTTTGTGTTCCCAGCGATTCCTTTTTCAAGAGGCCGGAGGCTTCTTCCTTCTGCTCCCGAGCTTGCATGCGCGCCTCGAAACCCGAAGCGGACTCGGCATTCGCGCTTTTCCCTCCGCGGGCGCGGAAAGCGGACTGATGCGCCACCTTATTCGCCGCATCCAGCATCAGGTGCACTCCTGCCACGGGATCGGAAATCACCACCATGGTCTTCGGCCCGCCCGAAGTTGCGAGGGGCCCAAACCCGGTAAACGTCGCTTCATGCCGCGACCTTCCCTGGCTATCACGGTACATGGTCAATTTCGTGGTCCGTTGAATCTTCGATCCGTCCTGCAGCATCTCCGTCGTCTCGGATGTAGCCGTGGCCGAAAAAGGCGCGCCTGTCACCGTCTTTCCGCCATGCATTCCTTCAAAGCCCATCAACTCCATCGGGGCTCCGAAGGGAGGACCGCCGGGTCCTCGCCGCTGCGCGTGGGCCGCGACGGCGCTCAGGACCAGCGCTCCGGTCAATATCAAACGCATCTTCACCTTCAAGTTCATCTTCGCTTCTCCTCTTCTCTCCCAGGCCGCGAGGTTTTGTTCAACGCGGCAAACTCGTTTCAGTTTTCTTCCTGCGCCAGCCGCACTGCTTCGGGCAGCCCATCATTTCCAACGAGCAAATCCACCTGGATCCAGTCGCCGGCTCGCTGCTCATTCACAGGGAATCCCAGAGCGCCCAACGAGCCACGCTGCATCCTCACACGCATGATCGCGGCCTGTTCCGTTGCATCGGCCGTAGCTCCTGGCAGCGGCGTAAAATCCGCCAAATCATCTCCGCTCGTAACTGCCGCAGCAGCATTGTCTGGAAGCGGGCCTTCTGCTGAATTGGCTTCGTTAGCGGGCGTAAGTCTTTGCGCTGGCACTGCCTGTTTCGCGACATCGGTACGCCGTGACTTCTCCCAATTCTTCCAGCTCACCGCGCCGGCAATCAAAACGACCGCAGCCAGAGCCCACGCCGCTGCCAAGGAAACACGCCGCGCTGCCATCGAGCGATGCCGCGTGCGAAACTCCTGCCGCAGCCGCATCTCGACACGCACCGGCGCGCCCGCTCCGACCGTGTCTTCGCCCAGCGCGCGCAACTCTTCTTTCGCCGCTTGCCAGGACTCTTGCAAGGCTGCGCAGCGGGAACACTGGCTCAGGTGCGCCACCGCCGCCGCTCTCTCCATCGCACTCAGAGAATCATCGCGGCCCAGATCGAGAACGATAGCTTCCAGTTGCTCGCAATTCATTTCCGTTTTTCCAAACGCTTCCATAACTTACTCACCTCGCTGCTTTCAATCGCCGAGGCACATCCCGCAACATTTCCAGCTTGGCAAGAAGCAACGCGCGCCCGCGATGAAGCCTGGAACGAATCGTCCCAATCGGGCAGCCGCTCATCTGCGCCGCCTCCTCGTAACTCATCTCTTCCAGTTCGCACATCACCACGGCTTCGCGAAACTCGGCCGGGAGTTCCATTACCGCCGCTCGGACCTGCAGCATTCGCTCCCGCGTCTCCACCCATTTCGCCGGGGTGAAGTTGTCCTGCAGCACAATGCCGCCCCCGGTGCCGTCCTCGTTTTTTTCTTCAAGCGAAATCTCTCTGGGAGTCCGCTCGAGATGCTTCATCACGCGGTTTCGCGCAATCCCGAAGAGCAGCCCGCCAACCGAGCCCCGTTCCGGATCGTACTTTTTAGGGGCGCGAATCAGCGTCATGAAGACGTCCTGCACTATCTCTTCCGCTCCCCAGGCGCTTCCAGTCATGCGCAGGGCAAACCTGTAAAGCGCGCCCTGATGCCGCCGGTAGAGAAGCACAAACGCCTCCTCATCTCCTTTCGCGGCACGCCGCAACAGAAGCTCGTCTCTATCCTGAGCTGCGATCCTCGTCTCCCCTGCTACGGCGTCTCTGCCTGTTCGAGGTGCGTCTTCTGCTTTCTCTCTTATTTCCCGGCCGGGCCAGAAAAAGTTCCCGCGGCGGTTCCCCGCCGCAGCATGGCCATTAGCTGGTTTGGGCTTCATGGAGTCTTAGACGTGTTCGAGGCTGGCCCCGTGTCGGCCAACATTACTGCCGCGCAGGAACTCAACTCAATAGAGAAGGTTGGAGGAATCGGGTTCGGAGCGCGAAAGGTTTGCGCACTACGACGTCGACATTCGAGCAAATTCTGGAGGTTAGACTTTTTCAGGCCGGAACATCTGCGCGGCAACGCGCGCTACGAAACGCCTCGAGACAAGCCGCTGCCCCAGAACGCCAAGATAATTCCCGAGTCCCGATATGACGTAACTTTTGCCTGCGGCGAGGGCGCGCAACCCCGTTCGTGCCACTTTCTCGGCTGTTTCTCGATGCCGTTTTGTGGCGGCGATGTGCGTTTGTCCGGCCACCTCCGAGAATTCCGATTCCGTCGAACCAGGACAAAGTGCGCAAACCCGCACTCCGTGACGTTTCATTTCTTCCGCGAGTCCTTCGGCAAAAATCAAATCGAACGCTTTTGTTGCCGCGTAGGTGGAAATGTAAGGAACACTTTGGAACGACGCGGTAGACGCAACAATCATCACGTCGCCGTGCTGCCGTGCGACCATTCCCGGCAGATAGAGCCGTGTCAAGTGAACCACGGCGGAGCAATTTACCTGCACCATACTGTTGAGCCTGTCCGGTGCGACGGTGTAAAACTCTCCGTAAGCGCCGAAGCCCGCATTATTTATGAGAAGCTCAATTTCAATGCCCTGCCCCTTGGTGAATTGAAAAATTTTACCGGGCGCATCCGTTTCCGCCAGATCTGCCGCAAAAATTCTTGTTTGGATTTTCTGCGTGGCCGCAAGTTGTTGCGCCAATTCTTCCAGCCGGTCGCGCCGACGCGCGGTCAAGACCAGATTCGTGCCGCCGCGAGCGAGTTCTTGAGCCAGCGCCTTCCCGATTCCCGCGCTTGCGCCAGTTACGAGCGCCCATTTTCCGAACCAGGATGTCATCGCTTTCCTCGCATGAATAGAAAATCAGCGTATCACGGAGTTGCGGATGTAACCTTCAAATGAAGAAACTCGGAGCGGAAGTGTTTGTGCCGACTACTAGCTTGCAGCCCTCGCGGTTTGCGTCAATCCGGCATCTTCAGCGGCGACGCGGCCGATGACGGACCAATCCTTGTCCTGATTTCCGCGCGCCATGGCGGTAATCATGCGGTCGCGCACCACGCTAGCGATGGGCATCGGGACATTCGCAGCCTCCGCGGCTTGCAACACGAGACGAACATCTTTCAATCCGAGGGGCAACAAGAACCCTGCCGGTTCATGTTTACCTTGAACGATCAGATCGCCGTAGATTTTGTAAACCGGAGCGTTGAATAGCGTGCTGGTTAAAAAGTCCATGAGCGCGCCGGGATCCACGCCGGATTTTCGCGCGAACGCGAGAGCCTCGGAGAGCGACTCGAGCGCGGAACCAATCAGAAAATTCCCTGAGAGTTTTACGACGTTGGCCATGGAAGGGCGCTCGCCAGCAACCATCAGCCTTGGTCCCATGGCTTCGAACAGCGGCTTGCATTTTTGGATAAGATCATTCGGGCCGGCGACGACAACGGCGAGACGCGCTGCTTCAGCTGCATCGGGGCGTCCAAAAACGGGCGCCGCCAAAAATCCCTGGCCCGCCTTTTCATGCACGGCCGCCAGCCGGTCACTCATGGCCACGCCGATGGTGCTAAGAGAAACGTGCAGTGCGCCGCGAGGAAGAGACTCTAAGATTCCACCATCGGAGAATACCAGGCTTTCGAGCGCCGCATCATCCGCGACCATAGTAAAAAGGACGCTAGTCTTGCAAGCCTCAGCCACGGAGGTCGCCACGACGGCGCCGTTCGCGCGCAGCGCTTCGGCCTTCTCTCGAGTCCGGTTGTAAACGGTGACGCGGTTCCCTGCGCGCAGCAAACTTTTTGCGATTCCCGCGCCCATATTCCCAAGGCCAATGATTGAAACTTCCATATTTGCCGCCTCCGAATGTGGCGTTCAAACTTCGTTTGTTTCCGCCGCTTCTTCCGATGTGTTTGATTCCTGAGGCAGCTTCTCAGGTGCATTTCTTCCATACGGCCAGACCGCGTCGCGCACACGACCGCCTTCCCGTTTGATGTGGTCCATCAAACGCCTGGCCCAGACGAACTCCGCGGCCAGCAAACCCAATCCAAGAAGAATTACCAGCCAGCCGGGTCCAGGAGTGACCAGCATGACGATTCCGATCAGCAATAATGTGAAGCCGCCAACGATTCGGGAGAGGCGGCGAACTTGTTCAACCGTGCGCAGGATCATAGGAGTCGGTGGATCGCAGCTTTCGGGTAGAGGGGGGTCTAATCACCGTTGCGCGTCCTCTTTATGTTGACGCGTCCGCGAGTTCCGCGCAAGAGTGCAGAATTTGTTCAACGGCGCGCTAGGCGCCAATGCGAGCGGCGAGAAAATCCAAAATGGCCCTATGCGCAAGTTCCGGCTGGTCGGTCATGAAGATGTGGCTGGCGTTTGCGATTTTGACGAGCTGGGCGCCGGGAATGCGGCTCGCGATTACATCGGCATTGGCTGCGGGAACGAGTCGGTCGTTCAGGCCATGAATAGTGAGCGTGGGAGCGCCGATCTGTGGCAGGCGGGTCCAGGCTTCCCAGGCCAGGATGCCTTGCAATTGAGCGGCGAAACCTTGGGAATTCGGGTAGAACATGCTGAGTGTTTCGAGGTCCTGGTCGATCCGTTCGCGTGGCGTGCCAAGGTCATAGATGAACGGAACAGCGGCTTCTGCGCGATCTTTTGGGCTCAGGTCACCGCGAAACAGAAGCTGGATGGCCGCAGGCTCGGCCTGCACTGCGTGAGGGCCGCCGGGAGCGGTGCAACCAAGAATGAGCGAGCGCACACGGCCGGGATATTGGAGAGCAAATTCCTGGGCGATCATGCCGCCCATCGAAGCGCCGAGAATATGAGCGCTCTTAATTCCGGCGGCGTAGAGAACAGCGGCGGCATCGGAAGCCATAGTAGCAATCGAATAAGGACCGGGCGGAACTTCGCTTCGGCCAGCTCCACGGTTGTCAAAAGCAATGGTGCGATACCGGGCGGCCAGAACCGGGCGAGTGCGATACCACATGTTGGAGGACCAACCCAGGCCCATAATCAAAAGAACGGGTTCGCCCTGCCCCAGTTCATCCCAATAGATTTTCGTTCCTTGATTTTCCGCGAACGGCATATTTTTTCCTTAAATCTGTCGCAGGAGAACTCGTACAACGAAGGATGTTGAGAGTCGCTTACACATGAGAGTGACTAACGAAGAGGGCATTGTATATAATCGCGCGGGCAATGAAAAGCGGTGGGGGAGACACGCAAACAAACAGTCGCGTGGTGAATCCACATTTTAATTTTGAGAGCGTGGGGATTAGCACAACGAGGTCGTTTGCATGAACTTTGAATTGAGAGAGAAGACGAAGGAATTGCAAGGGCAGCTTCTGGAATTCCTGGATAAGCACATTTATCCGAATGAGCAGCGGTTCAATGATGAAATCGAGCGCAACCGCTGGCAGCCGACACGGATCATGGAAGAGTTGAAGCTGAAGGCGCGCGCCGCAGGACTCTGGAATCTATTTTTGCCGGACAACGAGAACGGTGTGGGCCTGACGAACCTTGAATACGCGCCGCTCTGCGAAATCATGGGACGCAGCTTCATGGCTCCGGAGGTGTTCAACTGTTCGGCACCGGACACCGGCAACATGGAAGTGCTGGCGCGGTATGGAACGCCGGAGCAGAAAGACCGCTGGTTGAAGCCACTATTGGCAGGCGAAATTCGTTCCTGTTTTGCGATGACGGAGCCGAGCGTTGCTTCCTCGGATGCGACCAATATAAGCGCGAGCATCGTCCGCGACGGAAACGAGTACATCATCAACGGCCGAAAGTGGTGGGCTTCCGGCGGAGGAGATCAGCGCTGCAAGTTAGCTATATTCATGGGCAAAACGGATCCAGCGGCAGAAACGTACAAACAACAATCGATGATTCTTGTGCCGATGGATTCGCCCGGAGTGAAAATCGTTCGAACGCTTTCGGTATTTGGCTATGACCACGCGCCACATGGCCACGCGGAGATTTCTTTTGAAAATGTCCGCGTTCCGGCGTCAAATCTCCTACTCGGCGAAGGACGAGGTTTTGAGATTGCTCAAGGGAGGCTCGGTCCGGGGCGAATTCATCACTGCATGCGATGTATGGGTGTCGCAGAGAGGGCGCTCGAAACGATGTGTAAACGAGTGCTCTCTCGTGTGGCGTTTGGCAAACCGCTGGCGGAACAAGGGACCATTCGCGCGGACATCGCGAAATCGCGGATGGAGATCGACCAAGCGCGGCTTTTGACGCTGAAAGCCGCGCATATGATGGACACTGTGGGCAACAAAGCGGCGCGCACGGAAATCGCCATGATTAAGGTGGTTGCGCCGAATGTTGCGCTACGGGTGCTGGACCGAGCAATACAGGCTCACGGCGGCGCGGGCGTTTCGCAGGATACATTTCTCGCAAGCGCCTGGGCTAATGTGCGCACACTTCGGCTGGCGGACGGGCCGGACGAAGTACACACGGAATCGATCGCGAAATGGGAGCTTGGAAAATGGAGCAAGGCCAAACCTAAACCTGCCTGAGATTGAACCGCGCGAAGTCCGAGAATCAATCCCGTCACGCAAAAAGGAGTTGTTGATGTCGCTGGCCGTGCTGGAAACACCCGAGGCATTGAAGGAGTTCATTGGGGAGGAGATCGGCACGAGCGATTGGGTTGCCGTTACGCAAGAGCGAATCGGGCAATTCGCCGAAGCTACAGAGGACCGACAATGGATTCATCTTGACAGCGAGCGCGCAAAGCGAGATTCACCGTACGGCTCGACGATTGCCCATGGGTTCCTGACGCTTTCGATGCTGAGTCGCCTGATGGAGCAGGCCGTGCAGATTCGCAGTGGCGTGAGACTAACCATCAACTACGGCTTGAACCGCGTCCGGTTTCCTTCCGCGGTTCGCGAGGGGTCAAGAATTCGCGGACGATTCAGCGTGGTGAACTTCAAAGAACTCGGTGATGCTTACGAGGCGGTCTATGCGTGTTCCGTGGAATGCGAAGGAAGCGATAAGCCTTGCTGCGTCGCGGAGTGGGTTGTGCGCTACTACAAGTGAATGGCGCTGAAAGTGATTGGAGACTGGAGCTGGGAGCAAAGAGGAGACTTTTTCGGGCGCTATATCGATTCGGACTGGGCCCCGCGCCATGCCGCGCGCAGAAGATTATTGACGACCTCGGACATGGCCGCGAATCTTTCGTCGTGCGTCAGCCCTAGACGATACCTGTAATAAATCTGCTGGACGATGACGGCGAGTTTGAAGCGCGCAAAAACGAGGTAGAAAACCATATTGCGAATCTCACGGCCGGTGATTTGCCCGTAGCGGTGCACGAGTTCGCTGCGTCTCATGTTGCCTGGATAGTTTGTAGGACCCCAGCGGATTTTTTGCAGATCGTCAGGATCGTCCGCATCGACCCAATACGCCAACGCAGTTCCCAAATCGGTGAGCGGGTCACCGATGGTGGACATTTCCCAGTCCAAGACGCCGATGATTATGCTGAGATCGGCTGGATCTAGAATCATGTTGTCGAATTTATAGTCATTGTGGAGGAGCGTCGCTCCGCATGATTGAGGCAGATTCTGCTGCATCCACGCGGAGAGTTTCTCGACCTCTGGGATATCGTGAGTTTTTGAGCCGTGATAGCGCTCGATCCATCCTCGTACCTGACGTTCGAGGTAGCCCACAGGCTTGCCGAAATCGCCCAGGCCGATCGCGGCGAATTCGATGCTGTGGAGGAGCGCGAGGTTAGCGACAAACGATTCGCAAACTCTGCGCGCAATTTCAGGCGGAAACGCGAGGCCCGGCGGCGGATCTCTGCGAAGTATGATGCCGGTGATTGGTTGCATTACATAGAAGGGCGCGCCGAGCACTGACTCGTCATCGCAGTACAAGAGGACTTCGGGAGCGGGCGGATAGACGGGATGCAGCTTTGAGAGGACGCGAAACTCGCGCCCCATGTCGTGCGCGGACTTGACCTTGCTGCCAAAGGGCGGACGGCGCAAGACGAGCCGACGCTCGCCCAGCTGAATCGAATACGTGAGATTGGAGTGGCCGCTCGGGAATTGTTGAGCAGTGATTGTTTCGCATGCTTCGGGGAAATGGCGCTGAAGGAAAAGTCTTAATTTGGCGAGATCGAGTTCCTCTCCAGGTCGAATCGCAGTGGGAATATCTTGAAAATTCGTCATCGTCGCCTGCTCGTAGTTCGCTGCCTAAAAGACGGCAACGAAGCAGTTCTTAAATGGGGAAACGAGTTAAAGGAGCCGAGTGTAAGACGATAGTGTAATTGATGTCGACAATAGCTGGCCGTAGATCGCCCACATTTTTGGGAGATTCAGCTAAGCGCGCTGAGCTGAAACCGCCTCTGCATCGATGACCAAGCGTGCGAGCCGCTCGCGATGGAAAGTGGCGTCTCCCAAGGCTGTCTCGGAGGCCTTCGCGCGCCGATAATAAAGATGCAGGTCATTTTCCCAAGTGAAACCCATTCCGCCGTGGACCTGAATTCCGCGGTTGCCGACGGTCCGGCTGGCGTCACTGGCGTAGATTTTGGCGATGGAGGCGGCGGAAGCAGCGTCGGGGGAGTTTTCTTCAAGAGCCCAGGCCGCGTAGTAAGCCGCGGAGCGCGCACTTTCGGTTTCGAGGTACATGTCGGCACATTGATGCTGCACTGCCTGAAACATGCCGATTGGTTTGCCGAACTGTTTGCGAGTTTTTGCGTATTCGACGGTGAGGTCGAGAGTACGCTGCATTCCTCCGACCATTTCCGCGGAGAGCGCGGCGGCGGCCACGTCCAGCGCCTTTGACAATTCGGAGGTTTCGGCGAGTTTTTCCGCGGGAACCTCGTCAAATCGCACGGAATAGAGTTTGCGAGTGAGATCCATGCAAAGCATGGGCGCGATTCGGACTCCGCTCACTTTGGAATCGACGAGGAAAACGCCGTTGCGTGCGACGACGATGATCCAATCAGCGACCGCGGCGTCAGGGACGAAGAGCTTTTCGCCGTTCAGCTTTCCATTGGCGACGGTCAACTGAACGTCGGCTGGGTCCCAGCTGCCCGAAGCTTCGAGCAGGGCGAGCGTCGCGCGCGCCTCTCCACGGCAAATGGCACTCAGGTATTTTCTCTTTTGGTCGCTGTTGCCAACGGCGAGTAAGACGCTGCCAGCAAGCGCTACTGTTGAAAAGAACGGCCCCGGAAGGAGCGCGCGCCCCGCTTCTTCCATCAACAAAATCAGTTCGACAATTCCCAAGCCGACTCCGCCATATTGTTCCGGAAAGATGATGCCCGTGTAGGCTTGCTCGGCGAGCTTGGCCCATAAGCTTGTGTCGTAGGCTGTGGGTGTATCCATGAGACGACGAACCTCCGCGGTCGGGCATTCCCCCGCGAAGAACTTTCGGGCGCTTTCCTTTAAAATTTGCTGGCTCTCGTTTAATCCGAATTCCATGGGCTTTTCCCTAATAGCTTCTGGGCAGGCCGAGAACGAAATGCCCGATGATGTTGCGTTGGACCTCTGACGTGCCAGCTTCGATGGTGTTGCCGCGCGAGCGCAAGTAGCCGTAGGACCAGATGCCGTTATCAATCGCGTGAGCATCACCGGCAAGCAACTGGCCATAAGGTCCTAAGATTTCCTGCGCGAGTTGCTGGAGGCGCTGATTGAGCTCACTCCAGAACAGCTTTTGAATGGAGCCCTCCGGCCCCGGGGCGCCTGTCGCGGTGATGCGGCTGAACGCGCGCAACTGGTTCAGCCGCATGATTTCCACGTCGGCACAGCATTGCGCGATTTTTTGCCGAAGAACGGGATCCTGGCTGGCAGGGCAACCATTGCGCTGAATGATGCGCGACAGTTCGATGAGGCGGTTGATGTCGCGCTTGAAGATGAGAATGAGGCGTGCGCCGTAGGCTCCACGCTCGTGCATCAGCGTGCTGACGGCAACGTTCCAGCCATCATTCACTTTGCCGAGAACGTTTTCCGCAGGGACGCGGACATCGCGGAAGAAAATCGCGTTAAATTCACTTTCGCCCGTCATTTGCCGGAGAGGACGAACCTCGACGCCGGGCGACTTCATATTGACGAGGAGAACTGTCAAACCCTTGTGCTTGGGGGCGGCCACATCCGTGCGCACGACGAGCTCGCACCAATCGCCGACCCACCCGTAGCTGGTCCACACTTTCTGACCGTTTACAACGTAGTGGCCTTCGTCTAGACGAGCTTCAGTTTGTAGGGCGGCAAGGTCAGAACCGGCGTTGGGTTCGGAGAAACCCTGGCACCAGATTTCCTCTGCGCTGAGAATTTTGGGGATGTAGCGTTTTTTCTGCGCTTCAGTGCCGTAAGCGATGATCGTCGGCCCGATCAGGCCCAGGCCAAGAGAGTTGGCCATCGGCGGGGCTTCAAGGCGCGCCATCTCCTCCCAAAAGATCGATTGTTGCATCAAGCTAGCGCTTCGACCGCCATACTCTTTCGGCCAGGAAACCGCCGCCCAGCCGCCTTCGTAGAGTTTGCGTTGCCAGGCACGCAAGTAGGGAAAGGAGTCTTCGAGCGGTCTCTCTCGCCAGACGCTCCAATCCTTTGGGACATTTGCTTCAAGCCACTCGCGGAATTCGTCCCGGAAAACTATTTCATCGGCTGTGAGGTTCAGATCCATTTGTTTCCCAGTTCGAATAGAATAGAAAAATTTAAATCATCCGTGTGCAGGGATCGCTGGGCTTTCTCTACGCCGTGTGCCCCCCATCGACTACCAACACGTGTCCGGTCACATAGTCGGAGGCATCCGAGGCGAGAAATACAGCGGCTCCCTTCAAATCGGAATCGCCGCCAAACCGGCGGAGAGGAATGCGCTTGAGAAAAGCTTCCCGGTTTCTTTCGATGACCACCTCGGACATGTGGGTGGGAAACCAGCCGGGGGCAATTGCATTTACCTGGATGTTGTGCACGCCCCATTTGCAGGCAAGATCCTTGGTGAACGCAATGACGCCGCCTTTGCTGGCGTGATAACCAATGGCCTGAAACTCCGGAGGAGCGCCCTGGAGGCCAGCCACGGACGCAATATTGACAATTTTCCCGCGGCGCTGAGGCACCATGTATTTGCCGGCCGCCTGCGAAAACAGAAAGGTCCCCGTCAAATTCGTTTCGATGACTTTATTCCAGTGGTCCAGGTTCATTGTTTCGACTGGCGCTCCCCAGGATGTGCCCGCGTTGTTGATCAGGATATCGAGGCGGCCAAATCGAGCGATCGTTTCCTCCACAACATTGCGAACCTGATCGGGATTCCTCACGTCGCAACCAAGAGCGAGCGTTTGGACACCGCATTCCTTCAATTCTTCTGCTGCTTCCTCGCAACGTTCCTTCTTGCGAGCGCAAAGGACCAGATTCGCACCGAACTCCGCCAGGCCTTCGGCCATCTGGCGCCCAAGCCCGATGGAACCGCCAGTCACGATAGCGACGCGGCCCGACAAATCGAAGAGTTGTTTGACATTCACAGGGCACTCCTGAAGCCTGGCCGATTCGCATTGTCAGTGAACTTCTTCTACGCGGTTAGAAAGTGAGCCGCAGTCCGAGCTGGATATCACGCTTGGGGAACGCGGCAGTGAAACCGAGTGGCGTGCTAGGACCGGAGAGGCTGCTAAGTGGCGTGCCGGCTGGGACGGCGATTCCATTTATCTGTGGCGTCCCCGGCCTGAGGCCATGGACGTTGAATGGCGGAGCAAAAGATGAACCAACGATGTTGTTCACGCTGGCATAGTTGGTGCGGTTCGCCAGGTTAAACCCTTCTGCCGTAAGCTGCAGGGTAGCCTTCTCTCCTACCTTGAAATTGCGGCTCAGGCGCATATCGAAGTCATAGTAGTCCGGTCCGACCCCGGTGTTGCGGCCCGCCGATGGTGGACGGTCGTTCGTAAAGTGGCCATCGCCATTGATATCAGCTCCGGCGAGTAAGTTAAAGGGATGCCCGCTGTTGTAGTTGAAAATCGGCGAAAGCTGGAAACCGCCGAGGATGCGCGAATGCTCCCACGGACTCTCGATCACTCCCGCGATGACAACCTTATTCCGCTGATCAAAATCGGAGAGCGAATTATCGCACTTCAGACAGGTCGCATTAAACGGAGAATAGTCACTATTGAAATCTGTCGAATCGTCCGTGGCTCGGCTGTATGTATAGTTGGCCAAAATCGTGAAGTGATTCGAGAATCGCTTCTTCAATTCCAAAATGCCCCCCTGATAAAGGGAAGAGGCCTGCGAGCTGTACACATTGCTTTGCAGAATCGTGTGCGTGGGATCCGCAAAGCAGAGACCTGGATTGGCCTCGCAAGCGGGCGCTCCCCAGTCCTGGAAGGGAAGACCGTTTGTGGGTAAAGCGTTGGCGCCTAGTCCGATGCCACAAGCGGCGGCACCGGCGGTCGGACAGATCGGTGCTCCCGGCAAAAGATTCGTGTCGATGGCCACAGGCAAATGCTGCGTATGGACGTAAATGTAGCTGAGAGAAAGCGAGAATCCGGCACCGAGATCGCGCTCGATCCCCAGCGAAGCCTGCTGCGCGAGCGGGCTCCGATAACCCGGCTGTCCCGCGAAGAGCACTGTTCCCGGGGGAAGATTTCCAGTATTGGATACAGTGAGACCGAACGGTGCGAGGTCCGCAGAAGTAATGCAGGCAAATTGACCTGAGGGGACAGTGCAAGGAAACACGCCTGTGGCGAATAGCGTCTGGAAAATGGCCGCCGAGCTGGCTACGGGTCCAGTCACACAGTTAACTCCGGGAGTGCAGCCCGCGGGATTTCCCGGAAACCCGTTGATCGTCACCAGGCTGTTAGCAATTGTGCGGCTGCCATTGTTATTTCCGAGCACGGCTACCACGCCCGGAATTTGAGCGTAAATGGGCGAATAGAAAATTCCGTATCCGGCGCGGATTACCGTCTTGTGGTCGTTGAAGGGATCCCACGAAAAGGAGACTCGCGGCGCGAAGTTTTTCTTGGGAGTATTCAGCGGGCCGTATTGTGAGTCCAGTTCGTAGCGCAGGCCGTAGTTGAGCTTAAGGTTGGGCCGCAATTGCCAAGAGTCCTGCACGTAGACAGCGGTGAACGGCCTAGTTTGCGAATATTTCGGGTTTCCAAATCCCTGCTCGTAAAATGCGGGCAATCCCAAGCCCCACGCCTGAAGCGTGTTGATAGTTCCGGGGGTTTGCGTCAAAGGAAGGCCACAGGCCGCCGGCGCGGTCAAACACGGACTGATGAAGAAGCCGGGCAGTTCCAGAAATTCGAAACGCCCCGGGAAGAAGGTCTGCGAAGTGGTGGTGTTCCCGCGAACCACCTCTTCGAACCCCACTTTAATAGTATGCTGCCCCCGAATGAAAGACACGTTATCGGCAAAATCGTAGCGGCGGCCTAGCGTGTGGCTTGGGAGAAAGATGCTGCGGCCGAAGAATCCGAAGCCCTCGACATCCAGTCCGGGACCGCCAGGGTCGTTAGTGTCCACATTAAATTTGTAGATGTTCCACTGCGCGCGAGCTTCGTTCTGCGTCGCGGAACTGAATTGGTGGAAGTAGGAAACTTGAAGCGTGCTGTCCCATGCAAGCTCAGAAGTGCCGCGGGATTGCGCCGTCAATGCCTGCACGTCCGGATTGGACTCAGTCAAATGCGCGACACTATAGCGAAGAAACGCCTGATCGTTCTCGCCGAACCGGTGATCCAAACGCGCCGAGCCCTGGTGCGAGCGTGTGGGGTATGGGAACAATCCTCCGTTGGTCTCAAATTGATTGACGATATAAGGATCGAGCGCCGATTTGATCGGTGGCACGAAGGGGTTCGTGCTGCCCGGCACGACAGTCAACAATCCCGAGAGAAAAGCCGCGCACACCTGGGCGGGCACCGGCAACGGGGCTGTGAACGGATCGGCAGGGTTCGTGGTAATGCACGGCACCATGGGATTGCCTGGCAGGGTTGCGAGATTATTGATAATGGACTGCTGCGCCGGATTCGGCGCGAAGATGTTGCTATTCGTCAACAAGGGGACGGCCTTTTGTGAATCCTCGTTCAGCCCTTCATACGCTAGAAATAAAAACGTCTTATCCTTTTTGATCGGGAATCCCACGCTTGCGCCGAATTGCTGCCGGTTCAGTGAATTCTTGTCTGGCTGTCCCTGCGCGTCCAACGAGAAGGGATCGCCCGGCTGAAGTGCCTGTGTAAACGCAAATGGATCGCGCGCATCCATAGCGTCGTTGCGGAAAAACGCGAACAAACTGCCATGCAACTGATTGGTTCCAGACTTGGATACGATGTTGATCGTTGCGCCGCTGGCCCCACCCAGCTCGGCCGTATAGTTACTGCGATTTACCTGAAACTCCTGAACCGCATCCTGGCTCAAATTCAATCGCACCCCACCGGAATCGTCATTGAACTCGCCTCCATCCACGGTCACGCTGTTTCCCCGCCCGTTGCTGCCATAGAAAGAAAGGCCGCTCTGCGGGGTCTGCTTCACGCGAAAATCGGCGTTGTCAGCGATAGTATTCGAGTTGCTGACTCCCGGGGCCAGCAAAGTAAAGGTGAGGTAATCGCGGCGATCGATAGGCAATTGGGCGATATATTCCTGGGTCAACGTATTCGCCTGACTCCCCCGCTCGGTTTGTACAATCGGAAGCTCCGAACTCACTTCAATCTGCGCCGATACGCCCGATAACTTGAGGTGAAAATCGAGAAGCACGGTCTGGCCGACAGTCAAGACGACGTTCGGGGCGACCTCCGTTTGAAAGCCAGAATGTTCGATGCTCACCTTGTATACCGCCGGCGCGAGTCCAGAGACACGATAGGAACCGTGCTCGTCTGTCGTAACACTTCGCTGGACTCCTCTGGCAATATCAGCAGCGGTCACTTTGGCGTTGGGTACGCCAGCGTTGCTGGGATCGCTCACCGTCCCTGCCAGATCCGCCGAGGCTCCCACACCTTGAGCGGCAAGTCTGCCACTCCCTGGTAGCAACAGCATTAAGATCGATAACATGCTTCCCAGTAAGGTCGATTTCATGGTTCCTCCAGGTCCACGCAACGAATTCAATGCACGCACCGAACCGCCCAAAGCAGTCTGCAGTCCGCCGCTCCGAAACATCGGAGCAGCGTCGGCCTCGGTTTCCGCCCGGGATCCACTCGACACCTTCATGAGAGCACTTGCTTCAGTCTTCCGAACGCAGCCACGTTTTCAGCCACGTTTCCTCCGCAGGTGCATTGAAGATTATGATAGTCGGTATCACATAATATGAACTAACGTCAACACGAAATTTGCCGGCGCGGGATATTGAGGTTAAAAAAGCGAGCATCTGCCCGGCCGCAGAGGCAGGCGCCAAGCTTTCATTAGCCCATAGTGAGGACAATTCGTCCCGAGACTTGTCCTCGGCGCAACTCTTCCAGCGCCTGGCCAGCCTGGTCCAGGGGCCGTGTGCTCACACGGCACCTGACTTTGCCTTTGCTCGCCAGTTCGAGCACTTCGCGCAGATCTTGACGTGTGCCCACCGCGGTCGCGCGGATTCGTATTTCCGCAGCTGCCATCATAATCGGAGGAAAACATAAATTCTCAGCCGGCAAGCCCACTACCAGAAGCATCCCGGTGGGCCGTACGCATGCGAAAGCTGCCTCATAGGCCGCCTTCGCCGCGGAAGTCACGAGGGCCGCGTGTACTCTGCCATTCTTTCGCAGTTCCTTGATCGCACTCGTTGAACTCGCGTTAACGATGTGCGCAGCGCCCAGTTCTCCGGCGACTGCCAGCTTTTCGTCAGATATGTCAACCGCGGTAATCTCGGCTCCTATTTCCCGAGCGATCTGCACTGCGAGATGCCCGAGCCCGCCAATTCCGAAAACCGCTAGTCGTTGCCCCGGCAGAATCCGGGCTTGTTTCAATGCACGATAAACGGTTACGCCTGCGCAAAATAATGGCGCGGCCTCGGCCGCCGATACTTCGTCCGGGATTTTCGTCACATGGCTCGCCGGGGCCTTTACAAACTCCGCATACCCGCCATCTACGGTCACTCCCGTGATTTTCTGCTTCACGCAGAGATTTTCGTTTCCTTCCAGGCAGAATTCGCATTCGCCGCACGTCCAGTAAATCCACGGCACGCCAACGCGCTCGCCAATCTCGTGTCCGCGCACTTCCGGACCCTTTTCCACGACACGTCCAACAATCTCGTGCCCCAGAATAAGAGGCTTCTTGGTGATAGCCGAAAACTGCGGCCAATCACCGTCCGCGACGTGCAAATCCGAATGGCACACTCCGCACGCTTCCAATTGAAGGAGAACCTCGTCCGCGGCGGGCGCAGGGCGGGAGACGTCCTCGATCGCGATGGGTTTTTTGAATTCATGCAAGACAGCAGCTTTCATCCTTTTACCTCCGCTCACACGCCGGCAATCGAGTGCGAAATCCTGCGAGTTCAGCAAACCTCAAAGGGAAGGAACAGCAAAGATAATGATGGAACTCGAGGGGCCACTCATCCGCCCGACGGGACTATTGCTGCGCGCCCTTCAGAAAGAACTCAACCGCGTTGTGGACCCGTTCGCTCAAATCGTGCGGTCCCGAAAGGCCCACTGCCCAGCGCCGAACGACGGTAGTGTAGAGCCCCTCCATGAATTCTGCGAGGTGGGCCACCGGAAACGCTTTGATGAGTTCCCCGCGTTTCTGGCCCTCGGCCAGGATCTCTCTCAACAAGCTGACCGCTGTCTCTTCCGGGCGCCGCATCTCCGGCGAGCGCACAGGATCCATAGCACCGGAAAGCACAACAGCGCGCCAAAGCGGCTTGTCGGACTCCACCTCGCAAGCCAGACGCTCATACATCCGCCGCAAACGCTCCCCGGTCGTGGCCTCGCTCGAAAGCTCAGTTTCGAGATGTTCTTTGATACAAGTGAATCCTCGACGACCGACTTCGCGCAGTACTGCATCCTTGCTCGGGAAGTACCGGAAAAAGGTCGGTTGACTGATTTCGAGAATCTGTACAATGTCTTCGACCCTGGTGTTTTCATATCCTTTTTTGCGGAAAAGACGAATCGAAGTGTCGATAATTTGCTGGCGAAGGCGGGCTTTCTTGCGCTCGCGGAGCCCAGTTAGATTTCTACTGGTGACTCCATTTGTTCGAGATGGGTGCGTCGGCATGCTGAGATGCGGGCGAGTCGGGGCAGGTGGACCTAGACCGGTGGCCGACCCGCCTCGGGCGACCTTCATACGGGGCATGATGGAATATTCTCCTCGACGGAATGTAGTGTGCGATGGCTGCGCGAAGTAAAAAGCAAGAGTTACTCTAACATGATAGAGACACACGTCAAGGTGTAGGCTTTCACTTCGACGATTCAGTTGGAAGGCTCACCGAGTGAAATTCATCGGGTGTTTGTCGTACGCCGGTTCATCAAGCCCCGTTTCCGCAGCGTTCAATAGTCGCAGGTCGGTACCATACAGGAGACGCAAAACCCGCCCCTCGAAACAGAGAGCCACGTTGTGCACACCACTTGAAACTAGGTCAACGGGCAGGAAACTCAGCGCAAGGAAGAGGCCGCAACCGATATCACAGGCGGTAAATGCAATCTGAGCAGTGGCGGAGAGGGTGGGATTCGAACCCACGGTAGGGATTAACCTACACACGCTTTCCAAGCGTGCGCCTTAAACCGCTCGGCCACCTCTCCCGCGACGAACACAGCATTAACAATTTAGCAGAAACTGTCGCTCGGCGCACAATTCAGCAGCACTGTTGTGCAGCCGCGAACAGACCCCGCTTCGCACATTCATTTGCCTCTGCTAAACTGTTAAAGACGGTTCCGGGATAGTGCAATCGGTAGCACATCAGCCTTTGGAGCTGAGAGTCCTGGTTCGAATCCAGGTCCCGGAACCAAACACTTCCCGCCTCTGGTGAGCGCTTCGACGCAAACCAGCGATTTGGCAAAATTATCTGCTTGAGCCCGCCGTTGCGATGATTTCCGAACTTTAGTTGGAAGCCGAAGCGCTGCGGATGATCGTGCGAATGAAGTCGGCTTCCTCTTGCTTGTACGGTTGGCCATTCGTGCGAAAGATTTCGTGGAACCAGACGGCCGGTTCGCGATTTACGTAGGGATTCTTCCAGGAGTCCCACGGCAAATAGGTCTGTGTTTTGCCGGCGACGAGTCCCCAATTGATGGCGGCGACGTGATACTTCTTTGCGATCGGGAGAGTGCCCTGAAACGTGCTGCCATTTCCGCGGGCCATATACTCCGTGCAGAGAATGGGGCGCTGATATTGCTGTAGCGAGAGCACGCGCTTTTCAAAAACGTTCGGTCTCTCGTAGCTGTGGAAGGAAATCACGTCGGAATAAGAAAGCTGGATTTTCTCCATTGGACTTAGTTTGTCAACGGAAGACCAATCGCCGTTCCAGACGCCACTGGTGAGCGGCTGGGTCGCGCCTGCACCGCGGGCCCATTCGAATACTCTGGGCAGCAACGCAAGAACGAGTTCCACCTTGTTCGGCGGCTCCAGACCCGCATAGCTTCCTTCGTTGGTATTGTCCGGCTCGTTCCAGACATCCCAGGCGAGAATTCGCTGGTCCTTGGCAAAGGCGCCGACCACGCCTTTGACGTATGCCTCAAGTCTCGGATATTCGCCCGGATCCTTGAGAGCCTCCGCTCCGGGACTTTGCACCCATCCAGAATTGTGGACGCCTGGCCGTGGGGCGCGCTGTTTTCCAAGCTTCGGATTTGGGTCCCAGCAGGAATCGAAGAGCACGAAGATCGGTCTGATTTTGTGTTTTTGTGCGGTGTCCAGAAAAATATTCATGCGCTTCTTAAAGCCGGCAGGATCCTGCTTCCAGAGCAGATCGTGCAAAAAGACGCGCACGGTGTTCAAGCCCAGCGATTGCGCCCAGCCGAGTTCTTTGTCAATGCGTGCGGGATCGAAGGTATCCGCCTGCCACATTTCGAGCTCGTTGATTGCAGTGGAGGGAATGTAATTGCTGCCGACGAGCCACGGTTGCTGCGCATACCAGTCGCTCGCGGCCTTCTCTGACCAACGAGCTGTCTGGGCTTGCGAGCAGAGTGCTAATCCAAGAAAGAACGTGAGGCCGAACAAAAGTCGTTTCATCAAGATTTCGTCTCCGTTTCCAATTGCGGCCCGGTGCCAGGTGAGGCCATCGCGATCGATGAAACCGAGTCTTCGTTTCAGAAGCGAATCAGCCACCCATTACAGCGCATGCGCCTTTTGTAAGTCAGCTTTCATCCCGGCCCAGCTCTGCCTGCTCGACTCTTCGGCCGTGCCGGCGCCGCGCCAGTGAGTTTCCAAACTTACGGCAAAATGATAGCCGTCGCGTTTGAGCGCGGCAAACTGGCCGGCCCAATCGACGATGCCTCGGCCCATTGCGGCCCATTCGTAACCCTTGCCGTCCGGTTTTTTCGAGACATCTTTGCAATGGCAATGGCCGATGCGCTCTTTGGGCAGCAGCGCATACCCATCGGGATAGGCCACCTCGCCGCGGGAAGCGGCGTTCCCCGGATCCCAATTCAGCATCATGTGCGGAGATTTAACTTCGGCTAGAATCTTCGCCGCCTCGGCCGCTGTCGCGGTATTGCATGCGGGCTCATTTTCGAGGAGCAGAATTATTCCCTTCTTCCCTGCCGTGTCTGCGGCTGCCAGCAACTTCGCATTCATTGCCGCCCGATGTGGCGCCGGATCGGCGAGCCTCCAAAAATCGAAGCATCGCACGCGGTCGGTCTGGAAAACCTTTGCGAGCTCTATGCTTCGCTCAAGAACTTCGTCTTGTTGCTTGTAAGTGAAATCAGCGCCGAATTGCGCGCCTTTCGGGCTGAACTCCGATTTCGGCGCTTCGGGCCAATCCACTTTGAAGAGAGGGCTGGCGATATCCGTCACTCGCAATTTGTATTTTTCGAGGATGCGGCGCGATTCGCCAACCTCTTTCGCGTCGAGATTGAGAATGTTCTTGTTCCACATGCCACGCAATTCGATCCATTCGAGGCCAAACTCGCGCGAGATCACTTCGCAGGAGCGGCCGAAGTCTTGATTCACTTCATCGTTGATGACGGCGACGCGAAAGGGTGAACTCATACTGTCAACCCCAGCTTTTCTTTCACGTATTTTTTGTTGATGATGGCCGATTCTTTCGGCGTGCGCGTTTTGTCCGGCACGGCATCTAGCTCGACGATGCCCCAGCCGCGGAAGTTAATTTTGCGGAGTGCTTCGAGCACAGCCGGAAGATCTACAAGTCCTCGGCCAAGTTCCACAAAGCGATAGGATTTCTTGCCATCCGCGCCACCGGGCAGTTGTTCGACATCCTTCAAATGCAGAAAGAGCAGACGGTCGCTGTATTTCTCGATGGCTTTCGCCGGATCCCCGCCACCCTGGAAGTAGTGCGCCACGTCCAGTTCGAGCTTTGCATAGCGCGGATCGACGGCGCCCATAATTTGTTCGAGGCCCTCGGGGGTCTGCCCCATGGCTCCCATGTGATTGTGGTAGCCGAGCTGCACGCCGAGATCAGCGACGCGCTTGCCAAGCTCCGTTAAAAGGTGCCCCAGTCGCTTGTAATCCGCCGAGACAATCTCACGGCCCTTGGGCCGCTCGTCGATAATCTGCAAATACATGCCGCCCGCGCCTCGAAGAAACCTGGCGTGGTTGACATGTTCCTCGATTTCAGAAGATTCAGTCGCGGGATCGAGCCCGATGTTTCCGCTCGAAAGTGCAATCATTTTGAGATGATATTTATCGAGCATTTCGCGCAAGGCCGCGCCGCTGCCGAATTCCTTGATCGCGTTGGCTCGCACTTGAATACCGGGGTATCCCACGGATGAAATGTCTTCAATTGCTTGACGATCGTTGCCGCCCCAAGTAATTGAAGCGTACCCGATGTGCAATTCGAAAGGCGCGGGCGCAATCGGGGTATCGAAGTAGGAGAGATCTACGGGAGGATAGAGGGACTCTCGAGCAGATACTATCGGCGGGGGCAAAGCGGCCGCGGCCGCTAGAGCACCAAGGCCAACAAGAAATTTGCGGCGCGGTTTGCGAGACTCCATGTGCAGTCCTTTCTGAACTTCGTATGCGGACAAGATACCGCAAGCGGTTGCTTCTGGACAGGGATCTCAGCAAGAAATTTGGAGGCCGGCAACTGTCGCAGGAAGAAGGTTTGCCACGACGGCGCTCACACCTTATGATTTTATCGAAGAGGGCTGAGCGTTCCAAAACGAGCGGCCCGAGGTCTTGATGTCTCAGGATACGGCGCAACATCCGCAGCACATCAATCCCTGGATTATCGCGATCGCCGTCATGCTCAGCACTTTCATGGAAGTGCTGGACACGACGGTTGTAAACGTCTCGCTACCGCACATTGCGGGCAGCCTTTCGGCGACTGTGGAAGAAGCTACCTGGACGCTGACTTCCTACCTCGTTGCCAACGCCATCATCTTGCCGCTCACGGGATGGCTGTCCAATTTCTTCGGCCGTAAGCGGATGTTGATGTTCTCCGTCATCGGCTTCACGATTGCATCCTTCCTGTGCGGCCTTGCTCCTAACCTTCCGTTTCTTGTTGGCTGCCGCGTCGTACAGGGCGCGTGCGGCGGCGGCTTGCAGCCCATTTCGCAGGCGATTTTGCTCGAGTCTTTTCCACCGGAAGACCGCGGCAAGGCCATGGGATTTTGGGGACTTGGAATTGTCGTCGCCCCGATGCTTGGCCCCGTTCTCGGCGGCTGGCTCACCGATAGCTACTCCTGGCGCTGGGTTTTTTATATCAACGTGCCCATCGGCATCGCTTCCATCCTGATGACTTCACTATTTATCTTCGATCCTTCGTACATCCGGCGCGCTTCGGAAAAGATCGACTACTGGGGGATCGGAATGTTGGCGGTTGGAATCGCCACATTGCAGATCGTTCTGGACAAAGGTCAGGAAAAAGACTGGTTCGGGACCAATTGGATCACCGTGCTTACCGTCATTTCCGCAGTCGTGCTCCTGGTGTTCCTCTTTTATGAACTTCGCGTCGAGCATCCCGTCGTAAATCTGCGCGTCTTCACTAATCGCACCTATTCGACGGGTGTGTTCCTTATGTCGCTGCTGGGCGTCGGACTCTACGGAACGACCGTGCTAATTCCTCTCGTTCTCCAGACGCTACTCGGCTACCCTGCCATACAGGCCGGCCTGGCCATGGCGCCGCGCGGACTCGGTTCGTTTATCGCCATGCCGGTCGTCGGCTTGATCATGACGAAATTTGATCCGCGCAAAATGCTTACGCTCGGACTGGTCGTGTGCGGGATTACGCTGTTTCAAATCTCACGCCTGAATCTAAACGCGGGCTTCTGGGATTTTTGCTGGCCGCAATTTTATATGGGGCTATCGCTCGGCCTTATTTTCGTTCCGCTTACGACCATAAGCATGGCTCCCATTCGCAAGGAAAACATGGGCAACGCGACCAGCCTTTTCAATCTGGTTCGCAACTTGGGAGGCAGCATCGGCATTTCCGCCGTCAGCACAATGCAGACCCGCTTTCAGCAGAGGAACATCAATCAACTGGGTGCCCACGTCAATCCCTACAGCCTAAGTGCGCGGGGTATGATGAATTCGATGCAGGCGATGTTTATGTCTCAGGGATCGGACGTCGTGACCGCGGCGCGCCAAGCGCGGGCCGCCATGTTCGGCATGGTTGAGCGGCAAGCAAGCATGCTTGCCTACAACAGCATCTTTTTGATTCTCGCGGGATTGTTTGTGCTGATGCTTCCGTTTATTTTCCTGATGCGGCGCCCGCAAGCAAAAGGCGGCCCGCTCGCGATCCATTGAATCAAGATGGACCAAGCAGGCAGAGCAAAACTCACCCTACTCGATTCTCGGAGAAATCTGATCGGTTTAAGCAATCGCGAAAAACAGCGCGTAGGTGGGTCTTCGGGATTCCTATTACTGTTCTGGATCGTAGGCGACGGGCCCGGTCAACGGTTCGAGAATCTCTTCGTTGGAGACGCCTGATTCCTTCTCTGCGGTCTTATCCAGCTTCCGCTGAGCGCGCTTTTCTTCCTTCATTTTTCGCTTTTCCATGCGCTTCATTTCTTTTTGCCGCTTCTGAAATGTCGTTGTCATAACTTCTCCTCATCAGCGGTGTGAGCGCGGCATTCGCCTGCGCCTTCAAGCTAAATCGCGTTGCGTTACCAGCGCGGTTCGCGCGGCTGACGCGCCGACTCGCGGTAGTCTTCATTTGAGAAACGATCGCGCCCACCGCCCCCGCCCTTGCCCCGGCCACCGCCGCCACTCCCCCCGCTCGGCCTTCCATAGCTTTTCGGACCGCGCGGCGCTCCGCCTTCGCCCTTGGGGCGCGCTTCATTCACTTTTAAATTGCGGCCGCCCAACTCCTTGCCATCGAGGCCGGCCATGGCTTTGGCTGCTTCCTCGTCGTTGGGCATTTCCACAAAGGCAAACCCCCTGGCGCGGCCGGTCTCCCGGTCCATAGCCATGTGCACGCGCGTGACGGTACCAAACGGTGCGAAGAGATCGCGCAGTTCGCTTTCCGTGGTCTGAAAACTCATGTTGCCGACAAACAAACTCTTCATCTTGGTTCTCCCTGTACCCTTCGAAGCACCATGAGTGCAGGATCACGGCAAGCTTTCGCTTCCGGGACGCTACGATACACTGGCCTGAAATTGGCTGAAATCAATGGAGGGAGGGCCGCAAAGCGCGCCCTTCAGGGAGTTCAGGCAACCCTACTTCGGGAGTCTACGCAAGGACAATAACACATTTAGCCGCGAACCCCGAACGCTCATTTTGGCGGAAGAGGCGCCGCTAGGACGCGCTTCGCTCAGCTAGCTATTCAGAATTTCGCCCACGGCGCGCCAGGCCTGATCGATAGCCTCGTTCGTGTAGGCGTTGGCTCCGGCGTCCGAATTCGCGATCGCGATTTTTCCAAAGGGCTGACGACCCATCACCCAGGGCTTTTCTTCTTCTTTCCAATCGGGATCGAAGAGCGAGTTCGGTGTGTACGCATAGCCGTGGGCCCAGCGATTGACGGTTATCCCGTGGATGTCCCGCGCCGGGTCGAAACCTGCTCCACCGAGCATTCTGGCGAGCTGGTCGCGGATATTGTGTTCAAATTTTGAAAACGGCGTGACCATCAGCTCCATGCGCCCCGCGCGGAACTGGTCGCGCATCGGCAACCCGGGTTTGCAGGGAGTGCGGAGCATAAAAAGCACCATCGGCTCTTCCGGCTTGCTGGGAAAGGCGTAGCTTCCAATGCTCACCGGAAAATCCAGCGCTGTATAAGTATGATATCCGCCTGGAGCCACAATGTGATGCACTCCCAGTTTGGCGAATGATGTCCAATTCTTAAGCGCGACGTGGGTGTAGACGAGAGGCGTTTTCACAAGATAAGACAGCGCGTCTCTTTGCTTCTGCGGCAACTCCGGGCAAATGTAGGGAATCATCATGTTGTAACAGGCGAGGATGCAATTCTTCGCTCGCACCGATTGCAGCTTTTTCCCGCGCATATAGGCGACACTCACCGTTTTTGGCGTGTCGCCCGGAGCGGAATGTTGTACATGCATTGCGGTAGCGTTGAGCCGTATGCGCACCGGCGCACCTTCTACGTCCAGCTTGCTGTAATCCGCGCGCGCGGTTACAACGTCCTCCATCGAATGTCCCGGCATCGCCCCAGGAATTAGCGCGCGCACCAGCAGCCGGGCAATCGATGCGTTGCCGTCCGGGAAATGAAAGATGTATGGCTCTTCTTTTTCGTGCTCGCCAATTCCCAGGCCATCGAAGCCCGGATAGGTGAAGGAATTGTAGTCGTCTCCCGATTCGAAGCAACCGAGCGCAGAGACTGCATCAATTCCCACGCCATATAGATCGTGGGGAAACGTCTGAAAAAACGGCAACGCATCCGGATGTACCTTGCAAGTCTTCGTTAAATAATCCGCATAACTTATTTTTGCGAGCTTGGCGAACTTCTCTTCTTTCGAAAGTCCTGGAAAATAATCCACTTTCTCTGCATAAACTCGCGCGATATCCCGTTTCGCAACGTCGGAAAGCGGTGCTTTCGCTAGAAATTCCGGCCATGGCGTGGCGTTCATGCCCGTGACGAGGCGGTCCTCGCCGAAGGTCTCTTTGTCGAAAAACGCGGCGGTTCCCATCTTGGAGTAAAGATTTTGGTCGTAGTCCTTGTAAAACCTTTCTGTCTCGACACCAATTTCCTGGATCAGATTTTTGGCAATGTCGCTATATTTCCCTGGACTCTCGATCGATTGCGTACCGCCGTAACTCAGCACCATGCGGTTTCCGGCGCGAAACTCATTGCGCTTGGCGTGTCCGCCAAAATCATCGTGATTATCGAGAATCAGAATCCGTGCGCCATTTCCAGCGCTTTTTCGGTAGAAAAAGGCTGCCGCAAGCCCGCTGATTCCGCCGCCAACAACAACCAAATCGTAGATCTCACCTGTGTTTACTACCGGTCCATTGGCATCCCAATGCTCGCCATCGCGCAGCGCATGCGCGTATGTATACGAGCCATCGTGGTTCCCGCGCATGCCCAAGAGCGCCGGTGGATAGTAATTGGGAGATTTTTCTGGTCCGAGGTCGTCGAGCATGGCCGCGTCAAGCAGGACTTCCGCGCCGAGCGCACTGCCTGCCAGCGTTCCGCCTACACCGATCGCCACACCGTTCAAAAAATTGCGCCGCGTAATCGGGCAATGCATCCCCAGTTCGAGGTTTTTTTTGTCGACACCCATGATTGAGCTATCCCCGATCTAGCAACCGGACAGAATTATAGCTCGCGGCAGAGTTCCATGCCCGAATCGCTTTTCGGATCGCCGTACTAGAATGCGAAATGGTGAATTGCTAGAGTTCCCGCAACGCTGTGGCTACGGGAAGGCGCGCGGCGCGAATCGCGGGGAAAAGTCCGCCAACGGCTCCCATGGCCAGCGCGAACACAATGCCCATGATGAGCAGGTCCGGAGTGATCTTGAAGGCGAACGCAAGATTCGAGAAAGTTTGAAAATTGATGGTGCTGGTAGTCAAGCCATTCAGCTTCAGAACGGCAAGACAGCCCAACGCTCCGCCAACAAATGCGATCAAAAGCGCCTCAATAAGGAAAGAGAAAACGACGGAGGGGCCGCCAAATCCGAGAGCTCGCATCGTGGCAATTTCGCGCCCGCGATCGGCCACGGCCGAATACATCGTATTCAGCGCGCCAAAAATAGCGCCGATAGCCATAATCATGGCCACGAACCCTCCGAGACGCGTGATCAGCGTGGTCATGTTCGTGGATTGCCTGGAGTAGTAATCGATTTCCCGCAAAACGTCCACGTTAAGGCGAGGATCCGTCGTGAGGGAGTCTTTCAACTGACTCAATGCGCCGGGAGAGGTGAGGTGGACGGTGACGGACTGAAAAAGCGTGTCGGGCCGGTTGTAAGCCGCGCCGAGCAGGTGCGCATCCGCCCAAACTTCCGAATCGAACGAGCTGCCTCCTGCATCAAAGACTCCCACAACTTTCCAACTCACACTGCCCAGCTTAATGGTATTGCCTAGCGTCAACCCGGAGTAAGTGGTGTTCGCGTTCTTGCCCACGACCACTTCAGCGAGTCCCGCCTTAAACATGCGCCCTTGCACCATTTTCACTTCCTTGCGTATTTCGAGGACATTCGGCGAAACGCCGCGAAGTTCCACATTTGCGTCCGTACCGGTGGAGCGCAAAGGAATTGGAGCCATCAGCACGGTCTCCGGAGTCACCAGAGGACCATCGGCGCCGCGCGCAATTCCGGGCGCATCCTGAATGATCTTTACCGCATCGAGATTGACACCGCTGGTCATTTCCGATGTTGCGCCAGCGCGAACTATCAGTGCGTTGTCCGGCGAACCCGACGCGACTAGCGTGGCGCGAAACCCGCGCGCGAGGGATAGCATCGCCACAAAGACTCCTACCGTTCCAGCAATCCCCAGCACGGCAACGATGGTCGATGTCCACCGCGCCCTGACACTGCGAATGTTGTAGACGATCGGAATTGCCATCTCAAACCCTCCGCAAGGCTGTCACAACGCGCATCCGCATCGCCCCAATTCCAGGCAGCAGTCCGCTCGCCACACCCACGAAAACGGCAAATAACAGCCCTATCGTAAGCATGGTCTTCGAGAGAAGTAGCGGAGGCAGCAGGCCGTTGAGCGCCACGCTAAGCACCGGAATTGCTCCCCAAGCCAGAAGGAGCCCGAGCAAGCCCCCAAAAAGGGCAATCATCACCGCTTCGGCAAGCACGAGGAAGAGCACGGACCGGTCCGTTACTCCGATAGCTTTTAGGACCGCCAGCTCGCTCGTTCGCTCACGAACTGAAATGGCCATGGTATTCCCCGTAACCAGAAGGAGTGTGAAAAAGACAACGCTCCCAATGGTCAGAATCAGGAACTCGATATTTCCAAATTGTTTCGCGAAGCCGGCGGCAAAAGCAGACTCGGTTTCGGTTTTGGTTTCGAAGGAAGAGTTGGCGAACATGGTGTCAATCGTCTTGGCAACGCGCACGGCGTCGTCCGGACTATCGAGCTTGAGGATGTACCAACCGGCCGTGCTCTTCACAGCGGCCGGAACATTCTCATCGAAATTTTTCCAGTGAAACCAGAACTGGCTTTCGTCACCATCCGCTTTCTCGGTGTGATAAATGCCATCGAGATTGAACTCCCAGGTTTTCGGAGGGCCGTAAATAGAATTCTGGATCGGGATGCGGTCGCCGACCTTCCATCCGAAGCGTTTCGCCGTGCGGGCGCCTACGATCGCCCCTTCCTGGTCCTTCACGAACGTATTCCACTGATCGTCGGGAACCTTGAACTCGGGATACACTTTACGATGATTCTCGACGTCAATGGCGAATTGAGGAAAAAAGTTTTTCGGATCCTGGTAAACGCCGCCGAACCAGTGATCCTGCGTCACGTACTTTACGCCCGGAATCACACGTATCTTGTCTCCATACGAGATGGGCATGGTCTGTATCAGACCGATACGATTGACAACCACCAGCCGGTCTGCGCCCGCGATTTCAATGCCCCGGCTGAAAGCGCTGTTCACCACGGCCAGGAACGTGAAAAGGACCAGCGAGATCGCGAAAGAGCCGATTGTGAGAACCAGACGAATTTTCTTGCGGAATAGGTTGGCAAAGATCAGCGAGTGGAATTTCATGCTACACCTCCAGCAACCACTCCTTGCTCGAGCTTCGACGCTTCGACCAGCACGCCTTTATCGAGATGGAGCGTGGTGTGTGCGCGTGCGGCCACAACCGCGTCGTGCGTCACCATCAGCACAGTCTTGCCATGCTTAGCGACAAGTTCCTCGATGAGCGCCATGATTTCGTCTGCGCTCTTGCGGTCCAGGTCGCCCGTGGGCTCGTCGCAGAGCAGAAACGTCGGATCGGATACAATCGCGCGCGCAATGGTCACGCGTTGCTCTTGTCCGCCCGAAAGCTGCCGCGGGTAATGATTCATCCGGTTCGACAGGCCCACAACGCTGAGAGCAGTCTCAACGTGAGTTCGCCGCTCTGACTTCGAGAGTTTCGTCAACAGCAGCGGAAGTTCGACGTTCTGGTAAGCGGTGAGTACGGGAATCAGGTTGTACATCTGGAAGATGAAACCCACGTGCCTCGCCCGCCAATGCGTTAGCTTGCTCCCGGACATGTGCGTGATCTCGTCCCCCGCCACGGTGATGCTGCCGTGCGTTGGCACATCCAGGCCACCGAGCAGATTCAGCAGCGTGGTTTTTCCGGAGCCGCTTGGACCCATGAACCCCACGAAGTCGCCCTTGTCCACGTCCAGGTTGAGCCGTTGCAGCACCTGGATCTCTTCTCCGCCGCGGCGGTAAGTCTTGGAGAGTCCACGCACCTGGATCAGACTATTTCCACTTCCCTGGCCATCCACTCGAATCATCTTTGCCGCTCCTATTTCTTGATCTTAACCGCCTGCCCGTCTCTCAAATCGGCCGGCCCGCCAACGACTACCTCGTCTCCCGCAATCAGCCCGGACAAAATCTCCGTTTGCGCCCCTTCCGCGTTTCCCACGGCTACGGCGCGCCGCTCGACGTGGCCATCCTTCACAAGAAAGACTATCTTCTTGCCGTTGTCATCGCGCAGCGCCTCATTCGGAAGCAGCGCCGCCACTTTCGGCGCATTCGAATCGCCCTTCTTTTTCGGCGCATCCTCGAGAAAAGTCACTTTGACGCCCATGTCCGGCAAAATCCGCGGGTCCAGTTTGTCAAATGAAATGCGTACCTTTACCGTCGCTTTCTGGCGATCGGCCGTCGGAATTACGGTGCGAACATGGCTCGGAATCTGCCAATTCGGATACGCATCCAAAATCGCCGTCACCGGCTGCCGGTCTTTCACGCGCGCGATGTAAGATTCGTTGACGTCCACTTCGATCTCATTCGAGTTCATGTCCACGATCGTTGCAATGCCAGTGCGGGTGAACCCGCCTCCCGCGGAAATGGGCGAGACCATCTCCCCGACCTGCGCATCCTTCGAAACCACTATCCCGTCGTATGGTGCGTTAATCACGCAATTGTCGACCGCCTGCTGCGCCTCGGCAATACGCGCAGTCGAAGCCAGCACCTGTTCCTTTGCCAATTCGATCTTGGCTTTCAGGCTGTCCGCAGCAGCGCTGGACGTATCCAACTGTTCCTGCGATTGCACGCCCGCTTGACGTAATTCCTGGGCCCGGCGCAGTTCAATTTCAGCCAGCCGCAATTGTACTCGCAGATCCGCTATGGCCGCCTGCGAGGCATCCCGGTCCGCTTTCGCCGACTCCAGCGCGCGCTTCGCGTCGGACTCATCCAGCGTGGCCAACAGCTGGCCCTTATGCACGTGGGTACCTTCGTCAAAGAATACGCCCGTAACTCGTCCGGTAATTTTTGCGGCAATCGTGGCCCTCCGCCGCGGTGTGACGTAACCGCTGGCATTCAACACCGCTTCGCGGCCACCGGTGTCTGGCTTGTCAGCGGTGACAACTTGCACGACCGGCGTCTGGTCTCGGAGCGCGAAAGCCAGCCCCGCGACAATAACGACCAACCCGAGCGCGGCGGTGGCGTAGGCCACGAGCTTCCCGGTCCGTCTTCCCGAACGGCGACTGTCATGGATCCGCAGTGAATCCAGATCATGTTTTGGATGAATTTCGGTCGCCGCCATCACTTCTCTTTTCTCCGCGCAAACAGCTCTACACATGCGTCTACGCAACAGCGATTTGAAAGATTACAGGCTGTCCCCAAATTATTTATTTTCATTGTACCCCGCTTTACATTGGCCCGTGCGCCGGCCAAGGGAACCCAGCCTTTACCGTACGTTTCCGCTCCAGCGCCCGAATGTGTCACGCTGAGCTTTGCGGGGCGCCGGCTCTCAAGTATACTTTTCCTGTCGCTAATTATCTTAGTTTGTGAGATATTTAGCTGTCAAGATAAAATGCGCCGTAACAATTGCACCACCGGGCTGCCGAAGCCCACATCATCCCGCAAACGCAATGCCCTGCTCCTCCGCGTCGGCATGGAGCTCGGCCGCGAACTCAGTACCGCCTCCATTTTTTTTCACCAATCCATCGCCGCCAAATTAGGGCTGAACGTTACTGATACCAGATGCTTCGAACTCATGTCTCGTTATCCCCAGGGCCCTCTTACCGCTGGAGACCTCGCCCGCCATACTGGCCTGACCACCGGGGCCGTCACGGGCATCCTGGACCGGCTTGAAAAAGCCCGCCTCGTCGAACGCTTCCGCGACTCCAGCGACCGCCGCAAGGTATTTGTCCGCCCCCGCATCGAGGCTCTCCAGCGCGTTGGCCGGCTTTATCAAGGCCTGGCGGCCGCATCCATTAAATTGGCTTCCCGTTACTCCACCAAGGAACTTGAGCTAATCGACGATTACCTCGTACGCACCCTTCGCGTCGTCCGCGAGCAGTCAGGCAAAAAAAACAATTGACCGCCAACTCGGCCTGATCTAGCATTGGTTTTAGGAAATTTTCCGTAAAGGGCAGCCTCTGGCTGCCTTTTTTGCTTTTTCGGCCCTCGGGTGAGGCCTACGACAGCCCGGCCCCGGGTGCCTGGAGCTCGCTGAACTCTGAAGCGATCCAACCCGGCCTCTGAAACTTCCTAACTACCTTTAGAATGAACACTTACAAAACTGATACAAAACAAACCACTTTATCTACCTTTAGAATGAACACTTACGCAAAAGCCGGGAGGGGCTAGGCCCCGGAAAGGTCGATCGAAGCTCGCGCTCCTTGCCTGTTCATTTGCGAGACGAATCGTCCCACAATCGGCCACCCCAGCATTAAGAACTGCCGTTTGCGTACGTCTTAAATTCAAGACGCTAAATGACTTAGTTGACTCTACTCTAAGGCATTCGGAATGCGCTCAGTCATTTCTACTTCTGAATGGAGCTTATCCGCATGTTCAATTTCTCGAAAGACCTCAGGTACGCTTTCCGCACCCTGACAAAGAACCCGGGCTTCGCCATCATCGGAATCGTCACGCTCGCCCTGGGCATGGCCGTCAACACTACCCTGTTCAGCGTCATCAACGGTTTTCTGCTTCGTCCCCTTCCAGTGCCTGATGCAGAACAGATTGTCGTTCTTTCGCTGCAACAATCCGGTTTGACGGGGATGCACAGCTTCTCCCATCCCGATTACGAGGACTTGCGAGACCACACCGATTCATTCAGCAGCCTACTGGCCTACAACGTAACACTCGGCTCCATCGCCGTTGATCATAATGCCGACCACTGCATCATCAGCCGCGTCTCCAGCAACTACTTCTCCGCCCTCGGCGTTCGGCCAGCGTACGGTCGCCTCATATTGCCGACGGAGGGTCGTACTCCCGGGTCCGACGCCATCATCGTCCTGGGGTATTCCTACTGGCGTAAAAGATTTGCGGGCAATCCGGACGTCATCGGAGAGAAAGTCGAGGTAGACGGACTTCCATTCACCGTCGTTGGCGTGGCTCCGAAAGAATTTCGCGGCACTTACTCCATCATCGACATGGATGCCTACGTTCCGTTCAGCGCGGAACTTCATCAGGATCCCGACGCCTCTGTACAAAAGGAATGGACCAACCGCGGATTGCGAGTTCTCACCATCATGGGCAGGCTCAAACCAGGCGTGAACTCCAAACAGGCGGAAGCGAGTCTCCGGGTGGTCGCTCAGCGCATCGCGGAGCAGCATCCCGATACCGAAAAGGGGATTGCTATACAAGTCTTTCCGGAAAGACTCGCTCGCCCGGAACCAGATCCTGACAACCCTATGCCGGCGGTCGCCCTTGCTTTCATGGGCCTTGCCGCCCTTGTGCTTCTTGTGGCTTGCTTCAACATCGCCAATGTTCTTTTGGTGCGCGCTACAGTCCGTCAGCGCGAGATGGCCATTCGCGCGGCTCTTGGGGCCGGTCGAGGCCGCCTCGTTCGCCAATATCTCACTGAGAGCCTCCTGCTCGCGCTTCTCGGAGGCGGCGCGGGCTTGCTCCTCGGATCATGGGCTGCGGGAATCCTCAGTTCGCTGAGCCTCGGCACGGACTTACCCATTAAATTCGATTTTCATCCCGACGGCCGCGTCTACTTGTTTGCGCTCGCGGCTGTCTTATTCACAGGTTTGGTAGTTGGGATCATGCCGGCGCTCCGCGCCGCTCGTACGAATGTAATTTCCATTTTGCATGAGGGCGGCCGGGGCTCATCTTCCGGTCCCCGCAGGCAACGGGTGCGGAACGCTCTGGTGATCGCGCAAGTGGCCGGCTCGTTTGTGTTGTTGATCGTCGCCGGCCTCTTCGTTCGCAGTCTGGACAAGGCAGAAAAAATCAACCTCGGATTTAACCCGGATCATGTGTTGAATCTCTCCGTGGACCTCCAACAAATCGGCTATAAGGAGCCCCAGGCTCGGCAAATCTACCAGGACATCGATGACCGCATCCGTGCTCTGCCTGGTGTGGTTTCAGTCGCGCAAGCCTACACGGTCCCGATGGGCTACATCGGGGCCGGCGACCTCGTCTGGGTTCCGGAGCATCCTTATGAGCCGGGCCAGCAGCCTCCCGGCGTCTCCTACAACATGATCACTCCCGGCTATCTGGATACGCTGCAGATTCCTTTGCTTCGCGGGCGAAAGTTCACCCGCGCGGATGACGAAAAAGCCCCAGCCGTGGCTATCATCAACCAAACCATGGCCAAGAAATTCTGGCCGAATGAGGATGCTCTGAACAAGCGCTTCGGGACGAAGGGCGCCAACGGCCCGTTCCTGGAGGTTGTCGGCATCGTCCAGGATGCAAAATATCAAAACGTGGTTGAAGATCCGCCGCCTTTCTTTTATCTACCAATCGCTCAGAGTTTCATGTCTCTTCGTACCATCCATGTCCGCACCTCCGTGTCTCCGGAATCTTTGGCTTTGCAAATCGAATCCCAAGTTCATGAAATTGCTCCAGGCCTTCCGATTACGCAGGTGCAGACAATGACGGCATCCCTCCAAGGCGCGAACGGCTTTTTCTTGTTTCGCTTTGGCGCGGAACTCACCACTATCATGGGACTGCTCGGTCTGATTCTCGCCGTCGTCGGAATCTATAGCGTGGTCTCCTACGCTGCCATCCAGCGGACGCAGGAAATTGGCATTCGTGTCGCCATGGGAGCAGGCCCCCGCGACATCTTGAAAATGGTGCTGAGGCAAGGGCTGTCCGTGGTCGCCATTGGCTTGGGACTCGGATTGATTTTTGCACTTGTCGGAACCCGCGTGATGAATGGACTCATCGTCGGCGTCAAACCAACCGACCCGGCGACTTTCGGGTTCACGGTAATCCTGCTCGCAACGATCGCGCTCGTCGCTTGTTGGATTCCTGCGCACCGCGCCACGCGTATCGACCCGTTGGTCGCTTTACGCTACGAATAGTTATTCCTGCTTGGCGCGCTTGCATGAATTTGCGGTGCTGCGAACCGCGCAGGTCTTGAAATAGCCGTAACTTTCGGCTCCGAAAGAGAAAAGGCCCGATCCGATTTCTCGGACCGGGCCTTTCCAACTAACCAGCTTCAGGCCGCCATTTGCTTTGTTAGCGGCACGTTGGTCTTAATTTCAATCTTCTTCGGCAGTGCCACCGCGGCCACGGGCGCCGTAATTTCGAGCACGCCGTTGATGAATTCGGCGCTGAACTTTTCGGTGTTCACGCCCTCGGGCAGCTCGAGTGTCCTCTCGAACTTTCCGTACGAGAACTCCTCATGGTAGTACTCCGCTTCCTTCGTCTTCTTTTCAATCCTCCGCTCTCCCGTGATGGTCAGCAGATTGCCATACACGCTGATGTGTACTTCTTGTGGATCGATTCCCGGCAAAGCAACCTTGCAAACATACTTTTTGCCTTCTTTGTCCAGATGCGTCTCGACCGCCGGCACGAAATTGAATCCTGTCAATTGCCCTGCTTCTTCCTTGGCCCACGGCCCCGACGTCAGCATACGATTGAAGATCTTGTCGAATTCGCGACGAACATCGAACAGGTCTTCGAACATGTTGTCACGCACTATCAGGTTTGTCATTTCGATCTCCTCAGTTCATTTCTTATCTTTAAAATCCCTGGAAATCCAAAATTGGGGCGGCGAACGAGGCCTCAGCAACTCCAGCCGTGAACGGCCGGCGCGTCGCACCAACAGGCGCATTTTGTACGCTTGGTGCCCGTTCGCCGCCTCGCAGAAGAAAATCTGATGCCAGGAAGGTCCGCCCCGCCGCCTTTCCTACTAACCCAACCGGCAGGTGAAGCTGCTGAGCCCTCCGCTCTACCACTCGCATCCAGCTTTGGCAGCTCGCTTCCATTCCCGATCTCTTTCCTTCTAGGCTCTCTTTTTACGCTCGCAACACCCCAAAATCGGTGACCGCGGACACTCCTTTGGGTGCTGGTCATCACAGGCCCGCCTCCTAGCTCTACGCCCCTTGCGCCGGTGGAACTATTTCTCTACTTTCCCAGCCCGGCCTGCACTCTTCCGGTTAATCTTGCTCTTAGCTGGGCTTCCCTCGAAGAGAGTAGATCGTGTCCTACGAACACCTGCGCCGTAGCAGCCGCATTCCCAAGGAACTTGCTATCCTCTTGACTGGAAGCGACATGGACGGCAAGGGCTTTTCAGAAATGACCAAGACCGTTCTTCTTAGCCGACACGGTGCCGGTGTCGTTTCCACTTATAAACTCTCCGCTGAGCAGGAAATCATCGTTCGCTATCTCGACACGAACAAGGAAGCCGTCGTCCGCGTCGTCGGCCGCATCGGTTCCGAGGGCGAAATTTACACGTACGGCGTCGCCTTCGTGGACACTTCCAACATCGATTTCTGGGGCATCGATTTTGCGCCCGTTTCCGAACAGGAGAAGATCGCTCGCCGCGTCCTACTTGAGTGCGCCACTTGCCAATTGCGCGAAACCGTTGAACATCTCGACGTCGAGTCCGACGTTCTCATGATTAATGAAGGGATCGTCCGCTACTGCAAGGAATGTCACGACTCGACACTTTGGAAGCGCGCCTCCGGGATTCCTGCAGAAACACCATCTGAGATTCCGCAGGAACAACCTGTACTCGCGGCTGTCGGTCGAGATGCTGGCCTCTCCTCATTCTCCGGGGCAACGAGCGCAATCATCGCACCGCCATCCGCCTCGATTTCAAGTTCTCTGAGCGATCAACTCTTGGACGGTGCTGAACTTATTTCTGCTTCGGCAAGCCCTTCTACATCGGCTCCGTCACCCCTTTTGAATCCTGCGAGCAAACCAGATAATCGGCGCAAGCATCCTCGCACCAAGGTCAGCTACAAGGCCTGCATCCGCCGCTCCGGCTTCCTCGACGATGTCGTCACCTGCGAAGACATGTCCAAGGGCGGCCTCTGTTTCAAGAGCCGCAAGCAGTATTTTCCCCGGACCGACATCGAAGTCGCTGTCCCCTACTCCCCCGGCGGAAATGCCATCTTCGTCCCGGCCCAGGTCGCCTGGGTCGTCGAGATCACTAAGGACAAGCAGTACAAATGCGGGGTCGCCTATCGCCGCGCCTCGAAAGCCTCTTAATCTTCTGCAAGCAATGACACTCGCCGCTGGCTGGCTTTCTGGGCTTCTGTCCTGATTCAACGCCAACCCCTATACAATAGGAATATGCGAACTCAATATGGACGCCAGAAAGGATTAACGCTAACCCTTGAAGACTGCGGCAAATTCTAAGCTTTGGCGGAGCACACTCCGTACACTGATTCTGCTTTCCTCGCCAATCTTCGCATTGCAATTTCCTGCCCGCGCTCAGGGTCAGGAGGGAAGCACCATTCACGTGGGCGTGAATCTGGTTCTCCTCGACGCTACCGTCAAAACGAAATCCGGCCAAATCATGTCCGACCTCAAAAAAGAAGATTTCGAAGTCCGCGAAGATGGCGCCCGTCAGAAACTCGACGTCTTCAGCCGCGACGAATTTCCCATCAATGTCGCCCTCGTCCTCGATCTCAGCGATTCCATCGGCCCTTTCCTCGGCCCGTTGCGCGAGGCCGCGAACACCGCCCTCGCCGCCCTCAAGCCCGACGACGAGGTCGCTCTCTTCACCTTCTCCACCGAAGCTCAACTCCGTGTCCCGTTCACCACGAACAAAGCCGAAATCGCCAATCAAATAAATTCCTTCAAAGTCGGGGGCGCTACAAACATCAATGACGGCATTTTCGTCGCCTCACAGTATCTTCTCCCCCTGCCCCCCAAGGGCCGCCGCGTCATCATTCTCATAAGCGACGACGTCGGCACGGACGCAGGCGGACAAGGCACTCGCGATATCGTTACCGAAGCCATCGCCGCCGACGCCGTCCTCTACAACCTCAAAATTCCCGGTTACAATCCGCCGCAAACTCTCTTCGCTGCCAGCATGATCCCCGGCCTCGTCAACATCCGTAAAGTCACCGATGCGACCGGCGGCGAAATTTTCAACGTCCAGGATGTCGCCCATCTCGACTCCGTTTTCCGCGCTCTCATCGAGCGCATCAAAACGCGCTACACTCTCGGCTACTACACCAACGCCTCAGCCGCCCTCGGCAAGCCCCACAAACTCGATGTCCGCCTCGCTTCCTCTTTCGGCAAGAAGAATCGCGACTACGTAGTCCTCTCCAAGTCCGGCTTTTACATCCACTGAAAATGGACACTCGCCCGGGACAAATCTTCACCGTCGTCCACTAGCTGGCAAGCTCGGAAAGTGCGGCCACTTCCCTGTTGACATCCCACAGGTCTCCTGTCATACTCCTGTGGTTATTGCACAGGAGGCTCAATGTCCCAGGAAAAATCCGAAATCCTTCAGGGCACTCTCGACTTGATGGTCCTGCAGACCCTCGCCTCCATGGGGCCTCTCCATGGCTACGGCATCGCCCGCCGCATCGAACAAATCAGCGAAGAAGCCTTGCGTATCAATCAGGGCACGATTTACGCCTCGCTGGTCCGCCTCCTGCAAAAAGGCTGGATTTCAGGCGCCTGGGGCGCTTCCGACAACAACCGAAAAGCCAAATTTTATTCCATCACGAAATCCGGACGTAAACAGCTTCATGTCGAAGCGCGCAATTGGCAGCGTATTGCCGCTGTGATCGGCCGCGTCCTGCGCACCGCTGAGCGAGGGTAAACGCATGTTCGCCTGGATTAGAACGCGAGCCTCACAAATTCGCGGCTGGCTTACTCCGCATCAAGCTGATCGAGATTTCACCACGGAGCTGGAAGCCCATCTCGATCTGCTCACTGAAGAAAATGTCCAACGCGGTATGTCGCCGGAGGAAGCCAGGCGCGCCGCTCGCATCCGGCTCGGCGGGCTCACTCAGCTCAAAGAGACCAATCGCGAACTCCGCGGTTTGCCCGTCATTGAAACATTCTTACAGGACATCCGTTACGCCCTCCGCGTGTTGCGCAAAAATCCCGGTTTCACCGTCGTCGCGGTCATCACGCTAGCGCTCGGCATCGGCGCGAACACCGCCATCTTCAGCGTCGTTTATGCAGTGCTTTTGAAGCCGCTGCCCTATGCGCAGCCCAATCGATTGTTCACCGCGTTTCAAGCGAACAAGCTGCAAGGAATCGCGGAGACGGGCTGTTCGTGGCCGAATTTTGAGGACTGGCGCGCGCAGAATCATGTTTTTAGCGAACTGGCAGGTGTCGTAGCCCACCAGCTCACGCTAACGGGCCGTGGCGAGCCCACCGTTGTTAACACGTCCGTCGTGACCGCCGAGTTCTTTTCACTCTTGGGTGTGAAGCCACTCGCGGGGCGTATCTTTTTCTCCGCAGACGGCAAACAGGGCGCGCCCCCGGTGGCCCTCATTAGCGAAGAGGTGTGGCGCGGGCGCTTCGGAGCTGATCCGAACATCATCGGAAGCTCTATCAATTTGGACATGCGCCCCTTCACCGTCGTCGGAATCATGCCCGCCGGCTTTCCCACTCCTTTTTTCAACACCAGGCAGGAGGTCTGGATTCCGCTCCCTCAAGACCCCGTATTCAGCACCTTCATGCCGCCGCGAGGAACGCACATGCTGCCAGTCATTGTGAGGCTGAAGCCGGAGGTCTCCGTGGCGCAGGCGCAGGCGGAAATGGACGCAATCAGCCAAAGGCTGGCCCAGGAATATCCAAGAGTGAACAGTGGCTGGACCGTCCGTCTCGTTCCGCTGCAAAAAGAAATTGTGGGAGATGTAAAAGCCGCGTTGCTGGTGCTTCTCGGCGCCGTGGGCTTGGTGCTTTTGATCGCTTGCGCCAATATCGCCAATTTACTCCTGACGCGGGCCACCTCTCGCGCACGCGAGATTGCTGTCCGCGCCACACTCGGCGCCGGGCGTGCACGAATCATTCGCCAGTTGCTCACCGAAACCGCGGTGCTTGGTCTTCTTGGCGGCATCGCTGGAATCGCTCTCGCTTACTGGGGCGTTCAAGCCCTGAGTACTCTCCTGCCCTCGAGTTTGCCTCGACTGAACCCCGTTCGTGTTGATAGTTTTGTTCTGGGCTTCGCCCTTCTGCTTTCCGCCGCCGCCAGTTGCGTGTTTGGGTTGGCGCCCGCCTGGTTCGCGGCGAATTCTAATTTACAGTTAAGCCTCCGCGAAGGCGGGGGCCATTCCGGCGAAAGCCGTAATCGCCGCTATGCGCGGAGTTTTCTGGCGGCGGGAGAAATCGCACTCGCGATGGTGTTGCTGGTGGCTTCCGGTCTGCTCTTGCGCAGTTTTGCCAAACTTATTTCGGTCAGCCCAGGCTTTGACGCTGAGCACATCGTGAAGGCCGATGTCTCCCTACCGCAATTTCAGTATTCCAGGCCTCAGCAATGGACTGCCTTCTCCGACGAATTGCTCGCACGCATTCAGGCTCAACCGGGGTTGCAAGACTCTGCCATAGTTGTTCCCTTACCCATCGTCCAGGGCTTCGTCAACCTCGGATTCGACATCGTGGGAACTCCTCCCGCGTCGGCAAGCGAATCCCGAACCGCAGATTATGCCTCCGTGAGCCCGGGATATTTTCGGGTGATGGATATTCCACTTTTGGCCGGCCGATTCTTCAGTCCGCAAGACGTCCCGTCCGCGCTGCCCGTCGCCTTGATCAGCGGAGCCATGGCCCGGCGTTATTTTCCAAATCAAAATCCCATCGGCAAACGGTTGATCTTCGGATTCCCTCCGGGTCCCGGAGTTGCGCGCGAAATCGTCGGAATTGTTGGCGACGTGCGGGACGTTTCCCTGGGCAAGCTCCCGGCTCCAATGATGTATGTGCCTTACGCCCAGGCGCCTTTCTGGGGTGCGGGCATAGTTGTAAGAAGCACGTTGAGCACGGCCAGCGTGGCCCTTGCCATTCGCCAGGAAGTTCACAATATCGATAAAGATTTGCCGGTCACGGACGTCGCGAAGTTGCCCGACCAAATCGATGTCTCCGTCGCACAACCCAGGTTTCGCACGTTCCTGCTCGGCCTCTTCGCTGCAATGGCTCTGGTCCTCGCGGCCACTGGAATTTTCGGCGTGATTTCCTATTCCGTTTCGCGCAGAACGAACGAGATAGGAATCCGCCTCGCGCTAGGCGCCACGCGCAGTAAAATCGTCCGCATGGTCTTCCGCGAAACTCTGCTCCTGACCTTCGCTGGTCTCGCCATCGGTCTTCCCTGCGCGTTCGCAGCCGCTTACTTGCTACGCCACATGCTCTTCGACGTTCGTATCAGCGACCCGGTCACGCTCACTGTGGTTACTCTCACGCTGGCCGCCGTCGCCGCTCTCGCCGGCTACATCCCCGCGCGCCGAGCCACGCATGTCGATCCCATGATCGCTCTTCGATACGAATAAAATCGCGCGCTGCGTTCTGGAATTTCAGCCTGCGGGGATTGACACCGCACCTACTTAACCATGCGGCTTCATTCTCATAGCCAGTTTTACTCATATCGCAGCGCAACCAGAGGATCCACGCGCGTAGCTCTCCGCGCAGGAATGTAGCAGGCTGTCAGCGCGACCAATGCAAGCAGCGCAGCCGCCAATCCCAGTGTCAGAGGATCGCTCGGTTTCACGTCGAAAAGCAGGCTGGACATCAAACGTGTCAACATGAGCGCTGCGATTAGCCCCAGCGCTAAGCCCAGCCCCGCGAGTCGCCCACCTTCCAGGAATACTTGCTTCAAAACGTCCGAACTCGTCGCGCCGAGCGCCATTCGAATCCCGAACTCTTGCGTCCGCTGCGTCACGGCGTAAGCCATCACGCCATAAACGCCCACTGCCGCCAGCACGAGGGCCAACACCGCAAAAGCAACAAGCAAGGAGAGGTTCAAACGCGGCTGCGCCACCGAAGCTGAGACCAACTCGTCCATCGTCGCAATGTTGTAGACCGCCAGGTCCTTATCGAGACCGTAGACCTGCTCCCTGACTGCATTCGTCACGCTCGTAGGGTCCAGCGAAGTCCTCACCGCCAGCGTCATGTCGCGGTTCACATAGCTCCCGTAAAGCGGCTGGTTTTCCGGGAAATAAATCTGTTCCCTTCCCTCCACGTCCAGCGAGTAATGCTTTACGTGACCCACCACCCCCACGATCGTGCGCCAGCGCGGTACAGGCGGCTTGGACTTCGGAACCGTATCAACCGCCACCTTTTGCCCGATAGCGTCACCGTGCGGCCAGAATCGGCGTGCGAAATTCGCATCCACCACGGCCACGAGCTGGGTGTCAGCGTCATCCGCTTCGCTATGCAGCCTCCCGCGAACCAGTGGAATCTCCATCGCGCGAAAATAGTCGGCGGTCGCTGATCGTTGGTCAATCTCCGTGTAAGGAAGATTCCCAAGCGGCTGATATCTCTGGAGATCGGGAAGAGAGGTGTCTGCGAAAAACACCGATCCTGAACTATAGGAATCCGAAAGCGGCATTTGCGAGACGGCACCGGCGGCTCGCACTCCGGGAACCGCTTGAACCTTCGCCATCAATTGCTTGAAGAAATTCTGCACTGGGACGCCGTCCGGATAGGCCTTCTCCGGCAGCGAAATCTCCATCGTCAACAAATGCTGTGTCTGGAATCCCGGCGAAACCTCCAGCAGTCGGCTAAAGCTCCGTATCAAGAGGCCCGCCCCGACTAGCAGAAGCACCGCCAGCGCAATTTCCGAAACAACCAGCCCGGAACGCAGCAGGCGGCTGCCCCCGGCGGCTGACGTGCCGCGCCCCGCTTCATTCAACGTCTCCCGCAGATCGGTCCGCGCGATGTGCCACGCCGGAGCGAACCCGAAAATGAGTCCTGTAAGCAGTGAAACTCCAAAAGTAAACGCGAGCACCGCGGGGTCGAGTTGCACTTCATTTATCCGTGGAGTCTTGGCCGGTACCATCCCTCGTAGCGCGTCGATGCCCCAATACGCGAACACAAGTCCGAGGGCGCCGCCCGCCAACGCCAGTATCACGCTCTCTGTAAGCAATTGCTTCACAAGACGCCCTCGCCCCGCTCCCATCGCGGCGCGAATCGCAAGCTCTTTTTCTCGCGAAGAAGCCCGCGCCAACAGAAGATTCGCGACATTCGCGCACGCGATCAGCAGCACAAACGCCACGGCACCGAGCAGCACCAATAGCGCAGGACGAAGCTTGCCCACAAGCTGCTCTTTCACCGGCGCCGCATACATCGTGAAATCTTTTTCGCTCGGGCCGTAATTGGCGGGATAGGTCCTCCGCAACTCATCCGCAAGCTGCGCCAGCCCACTCGAAGCCTGAGCAAAATCCACTCCGGGCTTCACACGTCCAACCACGTGCATATAGTGAGAACCTCGATTTTGTGGCTTCGCGCGATCCAGCCCCAATGGAACCCAAAGATCCTGCTTGCCGCCCAGCGAAAAATCCTTGGGGAGCACTCCCACCACGTCGTACTTGTTGCCGTCGAGCTGGATCGTTTTGCCCGCAATATTCGGATCGCCTCCAAATTGGCTCTGCCATAGCGCGAAACTGAGCAATGCGAAATGAGAATGCCCAGGCTGGTCCTCATCGGCTTCGAAATTGCGGCCAACGACGGGCTTGACCCCGAGAAGTGGCAGTAAACTGGCCGTCGCACTCGCCAGCGAGACTTGTACCGGCCGCGCATCCGCGCTTGTGAGGTTCGCGCTGCCCCCGAGTGCATACGCGGCTATCTGCGAAAACGATTCGTTGTGCCCTAGCAAGTCCCAGTATTCCGGTTCAGAAATCCAGTTTTGGGCGATGCCGTCCTTCTCGAACTTTCCCCAGACATTTACGAGCGCGGCTGAGTCCTTATATGCCAGCGGACGCAACAGCACGCCATCCACAATACTGAAAATGGCCGTATTGGCGCCGATCCCCAAGGCCAGCGTCAGCACGGCAACGATCGTGAATCCCGGCGACTTCGCAAGCATTCGCAGCCCGTGGCGCAAGTCCTGCCAAAGCATTTGCATGGGTGCACCCCTGAAATCTGCGAGACAGAGCGCACTTGGCCCTCCTAACGGCGTATTGGCTAAGTCTCTTCTTTCTGGGGACTTATGTATTGTCTGCGGGACGGGTATCGGGCCGAAGTCGTCCGCTTGCGGGAACCGCTGTCGCGGAACCGAACGCCTTTCGCCGGTGGCGAGTCAGGAATTCGGGCTCACTGGTACTGGGCTACAACTTCCCCATTTTCAATCTTCAGATCCGAAATATCCGAGGGCAGCTTCAGCTTCTCGCGATTTTCCGGCGATTCCATCATCTTTCTTACCGCCGCTTCGAGCGTCGCTTGGGGAATCGGCAGCGCTCCGATCTGCCCGCTCACCGGCTCAAACTTCAGAAAGCCGCTGTCCGCTCCCAGCTTGCCTTCGAGCTGCAGCGTCAAGTCCTTGCCGTGTACGTCAAACACGACGTACGCTCTCGCGTGGTCCCCGACCAGTTGCACCTTCACGTCTTTCACGTTCGACTGCATCTGCTCTACGTTGTCTGCCGTCGGCTGGTCCAGGCTCGGCGTCGTTCCACCGCTATTATCCGGCGTCGGCGCTGCGTTGGTCACGGCAGCGGCCGCCTTGCTCCCGGCAAGGTCAAGATGCGAGGCCAAATACGAGTTCAGCTCCGACTCATTCATGCGAAGCGTCGCGGGCTGGCCCTGCGAGACGGCCTGCTGCACATCCTGGAATTTCTGCTCCGCACTGGCCGCGGCCTGGGGGCTGGTCACGACGGCCGGTGGCGTGGCCTTATGCAGCAATAGAATCAATAAGATGAGGGCGCATGCATATACGGTCCAGCGCACGATCCGGAAGATCAAAACCAGGGCGTTCATTCGTGCAGCGTGGGAATCGCCCGCGGAGTACCCCGTAGTAGAGTTAGTGGCGTTCGGCATGACGTATACTCCTTCTTCTTATGCCCAACTTTTTAGATGTTAGTTCCCGGTTCCGAGCTATGTCTTTTCAAAGCCAGGGCCGGGGGGCATGAGCGCACTTATCAAGGAGATGACAGCCTGTCCCGAGTTCTTCTAAACCTAAGTCCCGGCAAGGGTTGCGGCAAGAGAACCAAGGTACTTTAGAAACAAACTAGGCACCTGTCCGCTTGTCCATCCTCGGTAACGGCCTTACTCTCTTCGAGGAGGCGACCATGCCGCGCACGCTTTCTCTTGTATTGCTCTTGCTGCTGCCCATCTCCGCCGCCGCGCAAGATGCGACCTCGCCAGGCTCTTCTCCTATGGCCCGACCAGAAAATGCTGCCCCAAGCTGGGTTCAACCACGCGCGTCTTCCCCGTCATATGGAGCATTTTGGGGAGCAACTCAGATCCTTCAGGAGAAACCAGCTAGGCGATTGCGGATCGGCGTCGCGCTCGAAGGCGGAGGCGCACTGGGGCTGGCGCACATCGGTGTCCTCAAATGGTTTGAAGAGCATCACATCCCGGTGGACTACGTTGCGGGAACGAGCATGGGCGGTCTACTTGGTGGATTTTATGCCACGGGAATGAGTCCGGAGGAATTGAAGAAATTAATCGAAGGAGTGGATTGGAACAAAATGCTCGGCGACGTGACGCCTTACGAAGATCTTTCTTACCGGAGAAAAGAAGATCAGCGGGCGTATCCGAACTCTCTCATTATCGGGCTGCGAAATGGGTTGTCGCTTCCCAGCGGGTTGAATTCCGGCCAGCAGATAGGCTTGCTGATCGACAAGATCACCTTGCCGTACTACAACCTGGAATCCTTCGAAGATTTACCGACTCCGTTTCGTTGCGTAGCGACGGATCTCGTGAACGGCAAGCAAGTCGTCTTCGAAAAGGGCTCGCTGGCCGAAGCGCTGCGCTCGACAATGTCCATTCCCGGTGCGTTCAAACCCGTCTTCGACAAGGACCGAGTGCTGGTGGACGGCGGCCTGGTGAACAATCTTCCCACCGATGTCGTGAAGCAGATGGGCGCCGACATCGTGATCGCGGTGCATCTGGAAACGGCTCCTCTCGAAGCGAAAGACATCAAGTCTCTCTTCAGTGTACTCGATCAATCGGTTCGCGTGGTCGTCGCGGAGAGCGAAGTACGCGGCCTTGCGCGCGCGGATGCAGTCGTCAGCGTGCCTCTCGGAGGATACACCTCGACGGATTACAAGCAGCACGACCCAATCATGCAAAAGGGTTATGACGCCGCTTCGGAGAAATCCGGGCTGCTCGAAAAGTTCGCACTCAGCGATTCCGAGTGGCAAGAGCATATGCGGGAGCGCGAGGCGCGCGAAAAGAAGGTAGCTCCCGTTCCAGAATTCATCCAGGTAGCCGGTGCTGACACCGCGCAACAGACGAAGAGCATCGAACATTTTCTCGCGCCTCTGGTGGGCAAACCGCTGAACGTGGAAAAATTGAACCGGGAGCTGACTCGGCTCACGGGCCTGGGCCGCTACGACACGGCGGGCTACCGCTATGTCGAGCAAAATGGAAAAGTGGGCCTACAAGTCAAAGTGAACGAAAAAAGCTACGCGCCGCCGACCGTTCAACCGGGATTTGAAGTAGACGGATCGGCCAGCGAGGAGGTTGGTTTTACTTTGGGTGCACGGCTCACTTTTCTGGATGCCGCGGGATTTCGCTCCGAATGGCGCACCGACATTCTCTTCGGAAACACATACGGTCTAGGAAGCGAGCTGTACCGCCCGTTCACTCCTTCCAGCAGGTGGTTTTTCGCGCCGCACGGCGACGCCAGCACGCGCGTCTTTAAAATTTATGAGAAGGGCAATCCGCTGGCGGATTACAAATTGGGCGAAGCCAGGATTGGCTTGGACGTCGGCTACGCGTTCAACCGCTTCAGCGAATTGCGAGCCGGCTATGAAGTTGGCTATCTCGACGCAAAATTGCGGCTCGGCACTCTGGTATTCAATTCCGTTGACGGCCGCGTCAGCGACGCGAAATTGCACTATCTCTTCGACCATACCGACAGCCCCGTGATTCCCCGTAGAGGGGTGCGCTCCGAAACAACGTTTCGCTGGTTCAATACCAGCCCGGGCGCCACATCCGCATTTCCATCCATCCAATCGAATGTCGAATATTTTCAACCGGTCTCGCAATTGGGATCCGTCTTTGCGTATGGCGAAGGCGGCACGACGTTTGGATTTTCCAATACGGGGCTCCCTCAATTTTTCGTCGGTGGGCCGCTGACGCTCAGCGCCTACGGATTGAACGAGCTTCAAGGCAATCAGTATTACCTCTTCCGAGCCGGCTATTTGCACGATATCTGGATCTTGCCGCCACTCGTGGGCAAGCGTGTGTTCGTGATCGGCTCTTACGAATTCGCAAAAATGTACGGCGCGCCGAACGAGAGCAAATTCCCGAATGATTTTGCCGCCGGCGTCCTTGCGGAGACGGTAATCGGGCCGCTTTTCGTAGGGGGCAGCGTCGGTGACTCAGGCCATCACAAGTGGTTCTTTCAGCTCGGCCGCGTGTTCTGATGCGCAGCGGACAAGGGCAGGTGTACACTGGATGCCGCTTCAAACGCCTTCGAGGAATCATTTCTTGCGACGAATCGCCTCCATCATGCTGCTCGTTTCCATGACCTTTGCGTTGTCCTTGCCATCCCTCGCGCAAGAAGGCATGACTGGAGCGGAGTATGGACGGCAGACGCAAATTGAGGCCAAGAAAGCCGCAAAGCAACAGCGCAAAGCGATGAAAAAAGCCATTAGGCAACAGCGCAAGGGAATGAAAAAGGCTTTGAAGGCGCAGCGCAAGGCAGCCAAGCAAGCGAATCGCCACGCTTGAAGATTCTAGCTACTGGAATAGGCATCAAGTCCAAGGGGAAGGTAATGCGCAAATTCATGACTACGATCATTGCATCGGGAGCGATCGCCCTGGGCGCCAGCAACGCGGCGCCGGCGGAAGCTCAGGCGAAGTTTGGGCCGTCGAATCCGTTTTATGCGCCGAGCACACTGCCATTCCATGCTCCTCCGTTTGACAAAATCAAGGACGAGGACTATCAGCCGGCGATCGACGCGGGCATGGCCGAAGAGCTCGCCGAAGTCCAGGCGATTGCGGATAACCCGGCGGCGCCGACCTTTGAGAACACGCTGGTGGCCATGGAGAAAACCGGCCAACTCCTGCAACGCGTGATGGAGACGTTCGGCGCGGTCACCGCGGCAAATACCAATCCAATGCTGCAGCAGATTGAGGCAGAGGAGACGCCCAAGCTGGCAGCGCACCAGGATGCAATCCTGCTGAACGCGAAGCTCTTTGCCCGTGTCGAGAGTATCTACAAAGAACGCGATTCGCTTCATCTCGATCCGGAATCGCGCCGCTTGTTCGAAGTTTCGTATGAAAACTTCGTGCGCTCCGGCGCGAAGCTGTCGGATACCGACAAGACCAAGTTGAAAAAGCTGAACGAAGAAATCGCCACGCTTTCGAATGAGTTTTCGAGAAAGTTGCTCGCGGCCACGAAGGATGGTGCCTATTTCACGGCTGAGAAGAATGCGCTGGCGGGCTTGAACGACGCGCAATTGTCCGCGGCCAAGCAAGCTGCCGAAAGCCGCAAGAAGGAAGGCTACCTGCTACCCCTGCAGAACACGACCCAGCAACCGGATCTTGCAGAACTCCAGATCCGCGCCACTCGGCAAGCCCTTTTCGAAGACTCCTGGAACCGCGCAGAGCGTGGCGATGCGAACGACACGCGCGACATCATCGCCCGTATGGCAAAACTCCGCGCCGAGCGCGCGCAATTGCTAGGCTATCCGAACCACGCCGCCTGGAAGCTGGGAGACCAGATGGCCAAGACGCCGGAGGCGGCCATCAAGTTCATGGACGCGCTCGTCCCCGGCGCGACAGCCAAGGCAACGCGCGAAGCGAAAGATATTCAGGACCTGATCGACTCGCAAAAGGGAGGATTCACGCTCGAGCCGTGGGACTGGAACTTTTACTCCGAACAAGTACGCAAGGCGAAATACGATCTTAACGATGCCGAGGTCAAGCCGTACTTCGAGTTGAACAACGTTCTGGAAAACGGGGTCTTCTACGCGGCGCATGAGCTGTACGGAATCACTTTCAAGGAACGCAAGGACATTCCGGTGTACCAGCCGGACGTTCGCGTGTTCGAGGTCTCGGATGTGGACGGCAAGCCTCTGGCGCTCTTTTACTGCGATTACTTCAAGCGCGACAACAAAAATGGCGGTGCCTGGATGGACACTTTTACGACGCAGTCCAAGCTGCTGGGAATGATGCCGGTGGTTTACAACGTCGCGAATCTGCCCAAGCCCGCGCCCGGCGAGCCTGCGCTAATCAGCTTTACTGACGTGACCACGATGTTTCACGAGTTCGGCCATGCGCTGAACGGAATGTTCGCGGACACCGAGTATCCGAGTCTTTCCGGCGCTGCAACAGCGCGAGACTTCGTGGAGTTCCCCTCGCAATTCAACGAGCATTGGGCGCTCTACCCCGCGGTCTTCAACCATTACGCGAAGCATTATAAGACGGGCGCTCCGATCCCCGCAGAATTGGCTGCCAAGATCAAAAAAGCGGCGACCTTCAACCAGGGCTACGCGCTGACGGAGTTGGTTGCCGCTGCTGAACTCGATATGGAGTGGCACACGCTTCCGGCCAGCGCGCCCCTCGAACAGCCCGACACGTTTGAAAAGCAAGCGCTTGAGAAGAAGCATCTTCTGATCCGCGCCGTGCCGCCTCGCTACCGCTCCAGCTATTTCATGCACATTTGGGCGAACGACTACTCCGCCGGCTACTATGCCTATCTCTGGGCGGAAATGCTCGATGACGATGCGTATGCGTGGTTCGAGGAGCATGGCGGGCTGACGCGCGCGAATGGCGACCGCTTCCGGCAAATGGTGCTTTCGCGTGGAAATACAGAGGATTTGGGCAAGATGTATGCGGCGTGGCGAGGCAAAGAGCCAAGCGTCGAGCCGATGTTGAAAGACCGCGGGCTGGTGGATTCCGAGAAGTAGGCGCCGAGCGCTAAGGCAAATGCCCCGCCTACCGTGTGAAGCGGGTTAGGGCTTAGGCGCGGGAGCGGCCGTCTCGGACACTACGAGGTATTCGTATTTCTTGCCGTTTGCCTGGAATTTCATTTTGTCCTTGTCCAGCGTGAACTCAACAATGGTGTTTACGGGGATCAGTTCCTGATTCGCGTGCTTCTCTTGCCGGATGTGATACTCGGTCGTTTCCGTGCGAACGACATATTCCTGGCAAAGTACTTCGGCTGTTTCTTTCTTGTTCTTGACGCGCGATCCGCAACTCACCGAACTTTCGGAAACAATCGTGCCAGATTGGGGCGTCTTGGCTGCCGCCGGAATTCCGAATAGCATTGCCGCAGCTAACAGCAGATATGTCTTTCTCATGGCGCCTCCGGGAGATTTTGCACGCTTCCGGCGTTTTCTAAATGCATCGTTCCGGCAGCGAGAGCTGGTTCGGGCTAGAAATCATTTGTAGCTGATTCACCCGCATCGTTCCAGCCACTTCTCGCCAAATGTTTCGCAAGAGTAGCCGCTGAACCGCCCTCGCAGTAGCCTTTCCGGGGCGTATAATCGCAGCCGCCGACGGAACAGCTGAACTCACGGCAGTTTGATCGCTGTTCGATCGGTCATCGGGAATTTCTGCACATCATTCGGAGAAAACATGAACGCGAGCACGGCACGCCCGGAACGGGAGTTCTGGCCCGAACTTCCATTGGACGCATGGCAGGACACCTACGCCACGCTACACATGTGGACGCAGATTGTGGGAAAGGTGCGGCTCGCGCTTTCGCCAAACATAAATCACTGGTGGGGCGTGCCGCTCTACGTAAACGCAGTGGGACTGACGAGTTCGGCGATTCCGTACGCTGGGGGAAATTTCGAGGTTCAGTTCGATTTCATCCACCACCAACTCGTGATTCGAACCAGCAACGATGAGATTTTGACGATGGGCCTGGCGCCGCGCAGCGTGGCCGATTTTTACCGCGAGTTCATGGCGGCGCTGGCTTCGTTAGGGATTGCAGTGAAAATCTGGAAAATGCCGGTCGAGATTCCCAATCCGATCCCCTTCGATCAAGATGCAGTGCACGCTTCGTACGATCCCGAATACGCGAACAGGTTTTGGAGGGTTTTGGTGTGCTGCGACGAAGTGTTCAAGGAGTTTCGCGCGGGATTCATCGGAAAAGCGAGCCCGGTACACTTTTTCTGGGGCAGTTTTGATTTGGCGGTGACGCGATTTTCGGGAAAGCGCGCGCCGGAGCGGGAAGGCGCGGATTCCATTACGCGGGAAGCGTATTCGCACGAGGTAATCAGCGCGGGATTTTGGCCCGGAGGCGGCGACGTGAAAGGGGCCGCGTTCTATGCGTACGCGGCGCCGGAACCGGCGGGATTTGCGGCAAGTCCAGTGCGGCCGGCGGAGACGTTCTATCATCCACAGCTAAAAGAATTTCTATTGATGTACGACGATGTGCGGCGCACCGCTTCTCCGCGAGAGATGCTCCTGGCATTTTTAGAAAGCACGTATGATGCGGCCGCCAATCTCGCCCATTGGAATCGCAATGAGCTCGAACGCGCCTCGATCTAGGAAGTGATTTGCGTGCCGCTGGATGCGGCTGGCTCGGCTGGAGCCGCAGGGAAAAGCCGTCTGGCGCGAAGCGCACCAATGAGCAAAGCAAGATTCGTGATCAGAATGACGGCAAAGGCCAGCGAGGGAAGAAACTCGAAGTCGGTGCCGCGAGCTTCGAGGATATCGATCCCGAGCACGGCCGTGATCAGCCCTCGCGGCAGAAACCAGGTCATCAATTCACGCTCGTGAAACGTAAAGCCGCGCCAGGCAAAGCGGCCGGACTGCACAGCGAGCCATCGCGCGACGAAGAGCGCTCCAAAACAGCCCAATGCGAGCAGGGCATGTTGACGCAATCCTTCGAATTCGACCAGCGTTCCCAGTAAGACGAAGAAAAATGTGCGAATGAGAAAGGCCAGCTCGCCATGAAAAGTGAGCATCTGGCCGTGAGGATGCGCGGGCGAGCCGCCGGATTCATGCTCGACGGGCGTTTCCGAAAACCAATCGGCGCTTTCGGCGGGCTCATCGAAATGGATGCGCTTTTGTGCGGCGGGATAATTCGAAAGCGTGAGACCGAAGACGAGTACGGCGACGAGCTCGTTGCCTTGCAGCGCGTGAACTCCGGCGTAAACAAGCAAAACGGCGGCGAACGTGAGCACGTGCCAGAAGCGCGCCTCGGAAAGATGCGGAAGGAGATAGGACCACAGGATTCCGATGAGCGCGCCGCAGGCCACGGCAAGGACGACGCTGGAAAAGAGGCTCCAGGTAATGATTCTGGGCGAGGCGGCGGCGCCAGCGGCAAGATCGAGAAGGGTGGTGACGGCGAGAACAGCAATGGCGTCGCCGAAAGAAGCTTCGACGAGCAGCGTGACTTTGACTTCGCGGCGAAGATTGACCTGCTGGAGGACGGGAAGAATGATTGAGCTGCTGATGCAGCCGAATGCCGCGCCGACAAGCAGCGCGGGAATCCAGGCGAAATGAAGCGCCTGGCGGAAGATCAGCGCGATTGCCGCTGCGCTGAGCACGTAGCTGAAAATGGCGAGAAAGAATCCGCCGGCAAAATGGCTGAGAATTTCGCGAAGCTTGAGATCTAGGCCGCCTTCAAAAAGGATGAGGATGAGCGCGAGCGAGCCGAATCCTTGTGTGACGCCGCGGAAAATTTCGGGATCGACCCAGTGCAGCACCGGGCCGATGAGCACGCCCGTGACCATGAGGATGATAACGTCCGGAACGCCCGTGAAACGCACGAGGCGGTTGGCCACGAAGGCCAGAACCAGCAAGCCGCCCAGCAGCGCGAAAAAAAGATTCAGGTTCATAGAGTGAGCCGGCAGCCAGGGTGGAAATCATCGCGGAAACGCGGTAGCCGAAGCAAATGAAAAATGGTGGCAGTAAGTAGCACAGACACTCTTGCCTGTGCTCGTTCTTCTTTGCTGATCAATTTGGACAAATCAAAGCTTGAGAAAAACCTGCACAGGCAAGAGTGTCTGTACTACAAATACTTGACTTTCGCTTTTTATTCGCCTATAGTCCGGGGCGGTAGAGGAAACGGGAAACGGGTGGCGTTCAGCTCCATTGCCTTTTCTGGCTCTCACGAGTCGGACGCCGCCCGTTGAAAATTCCGAGCCCTAAGCGGGGTGAGGGGTCCGCTTGAAAAAGCGATCCCTCGATCCCGAAGAGATTGTACTCGGTCCGCTTCCCTGCGTTCACCGCGGTGCGGTGAGTGTTAACAAGACCGCTGCGCGGTGACAGTTAAGTCGGCCGTTCTGCGGTCGCAGTTAATGAAGCCGCTTTGCGGCCACGATTCCCAGGAGCCGTTATGGACGTCTGTATCGAAAACGTATTCCCTGCTGTGGCAATGCCCTTCAATCCTTTTCATGAAGATGCGCGCGAAGAAAAAGGCCGCGGCGCCGAAGCACGGCGTCCCAAAGCCATCCCAAACATCGTTCATGTGGACGTCGACGCATTCTTTGCCTCCGTCGAGCAGGTGCTCAACCCAAAACTCCGCGGCAAGCCTGTCCTCGTCGGGCGCGGCGTGGTGGCGTCGGCGAGCTACGAAGCAAAAATGCTGGGCGTCAAAACCGCGATGACATTTCGCGAGGCGCTGCGGATTTGCCCGGCGGCCGCAGTCGTGCCGGGACAGTACGAGCACTACGCGGATTATGCCGAGCGCGTGCGGCGCATTCTCGAAACATTCACGCCCGCGGTCGAAACGGCGGCGCTCGACGATTTTTATCTCGATTTCGCGGGCACGGAGCGGCTCTATCCGAATTACGAGGCCGCGCTCCGGCGCGTGCAGTCGGACGTGCTGGAACAGACGGGGCTGAGCGTGAGCGTGGGCGCGGCGCGCACTAAAGTCGTTGCGTCGATTGCCTCGCGGCTCGAACGGCCTCGCGGCTTTCGCATGATTGCGCCGGGCACGGAAGAGGACTTTTTGACGCCGCTCCCGGTCGAAAAGCTCCACGGCATCGGCCACGTCCATGCCGGAATGCTCGCAGAGCGCGGAATTGCCACCATCGGAGAATTGCGGCAAGTGCCGCGTGCCGCTCTGGAAGCAGCGTTTGGCGAAGTGATTGGCGGACAGATCTGGGAACGCGCGCGCGGGCTCGATGGCCGCGAGGTAATGCTGCCTTCAACGCCAAAATCCGTATCGCGCGAAACCACCATTGAAGGCGGCACCATCGACACGGAATTTCTCGGCGGCCTCATCGAATATTTGAGCGAGCGCATCGGCTCGACCCTGCGCGAATACGGCCGCCAGGCTCGCACCATCGGCCTGCGCATCCGCTATGTGGATCATTTTTCGTCGCACCAGACCGTGCGATTGACGCGGCCAAGCAACGACGAACGCGAATTGCTGGCGGAAGCGAAAGATCTTTTTACAAAATTATTCACGCGCCGCGTGGCCGTCCGTCTGGTAGGCGTAAACGTAACAAACCTCGAAGCCGACCGCCGCCAGCACGAACTCTTCGACACGGATGCGAATCGCCGCTGGTATCTGAACCGCGGCCTCGATTCCGTCCGCGGCCGCTATGGCTGGAACGCCGTCTTCTACGGCAACGGCCTCGAGCTCCGCGAGCACTACTCCACCAAGCCCAACGGCCTCGTCCTCTCCACGCCCTGCTTGTCGCGATGATTGATCCTTGCAGATCATCGGCTGAGCGAATATAAGTCTTCTAGACGAAAACCTTACACCTCTAACTTATAAAAGAAGCCATTCATGAGTCCGACACCGGAAGCTAGCGAGAGGCAACGCAAGGCCGCATTTAAGGCGTGGGAAACCATTCGGCGAAAAGCATCTGGAAACGAAACACCTGGAGACGATGTAAAAAAGAAAAGCAGTAGGTCGACAGCAACGAAAGTAAGTAACTACCCCGAGAACTGGAAACAAATCGTTGCCGAGATTCTTAATCGAGCACGGAACGAACGTGGTCAGGAGCAATGCGAATGCCATGGTGAGTGCCTGAAGCATCATGGTCGCTGTGAGGAAATTAATCACACATGGCCCAGGCACAGAAGACGCAAAAGGAAAGTTAAGATCCGTTTTACGATAGCGCATCTTTGCCATACTCCTAAATGCGACGAAAAATCACATTTGAGGGCCATGTGCGAGCCTTGCCATTTGATCTATGACTTGCGTTGCCGACAACAATCCCTACGCGGCGACCAAGCGGTAAAGTGGGCCATGCAGCAAGGTAAAAGTCTACTGACGCGATGAAACAATGACAGTCAAATCTTTCCTGTTTTAGCGTAACAATCGCAATAGATTCAGCCCTTCCCGCTCCCTACCACTGAAGTACATCGCCGTTCGAGAGAACTCGTGTTTGTACATTTGCATTGCCACAGCGATTATTCGTTTTTGCGGGGCGTGGCGCCGCCGGAAGAAATCATTGCGGCGGCGGCCGGGCAGAAGATGCCTGCCGTGGCGCTGACGGATACGAATGGATTGTATGCGGCGGTGCCGTTTTATAAAGCGGCGAAAGACGCGGGGATCAAACCGATTGTCGGAGTGACATTGGATGTGGAGTTGGAAGGTAAAAACAATGAAAGAGAGGGTCCTCGCTCCGCTCGAAATGACGGAAGCCAAAAAAGCGTGTACGCGAGCTCTGTAGCGATGGTGCTGCTCGCGGCGGACATGGAAGGTTATAGCAACCTATGCCAGTTGGTGACGCTGCGGCATTTGGGAACGACAGAATTGGCAAAGAGTAAAAGTTTTGGCTCTGGTTCCGAAGCTGGCGAAGAGAATGGGCGGCCCGTGACGCTCGAAGACTTGGCAGCGCATTCGCGAGGCGTGATTGCGCTGTGTCCGTTGCCAACGCGCGTGCCTGAAACGAGCGACCGTAGGGGCACGATATATCGCGCCCCTACAGCATATATCCCAGCATTGAAGAGCATCTTCGGCGAGCGGCTGTGGATCGAAGTGCAACATTTATCGCCGGGTGATGGGCGCATGCTGCGCGAAGCGGAGCGCGTCGGGTGCGAGCTGGGCGTGCCGCTCGTGGCGACGAACAACGTTTATTTCTTGCGGCCGGAAGAGCATTTGCATCACCGCGCGGTGAATGCCATTCGCACCGGCGGGCTGCTAACGACGGTGGCTGCGCCGGACATCACGACGGGCGAAGCGTGGTTCAAGCCGGCGGCGGAAATGCAAAAGCTCTTCCCGGATCATCCGGAACTGCTGCGGGCGACGCTCGACATTGCGGAGCGCTGCAACCTCGAGCTCACGCTGAACAAAACCATCTTTCCGGAATTTCCCGTGCCGGAAGGCGAATCCGCGTTTTCGTATTTATGGAAGCTGTGCTTTGCGGGCGCGCAGCGGCGTTATCGGCCGCTGCGGCCCGAAGTGCTTTCGCGGCTGACGCACGAATTGGGAGTGATCGAAAAGCTGCATCTAGCGCCGTACTTTTTGCTGGTGTGGGAAATCGTGGAGGAAGCCAAGCGGCGCGGAATTCCGGCGGTGGCGCGCGGCTCGGCGGCCAGCTCGATGGTGACGTATTGCCTGGGAATTTCCTGCGTGTGCCCGCTGCGCTGGGGATTGTACTTCGAGCGCTTTTTGAACGAGCAGCGCGGCGATTGCCCGGACATCGACATCGATATTTGCGGCGCGCGGCGCGATGAGCTGCTCGATTACGTATACGAGCGCTGGGGCGAAGAGCACGTGGCGATGATCGGAAGTTTCGTGACCATGCACGCGCGGCTGGCGATCCGCGAAATCGCGAAAGTGTTTGGCGTGCCGCCGGGCGAAGTGAACCACTTCACGAAACGGCTGCCGCACCGGCCGGTGCGCGAGATTTTGCAGGCCATTCGCGATTTGCCGGAATGCCGCACCTTGCCGGTGGAGGACGAACCCTGGAAAACGATTCTACAAGTGGCGTTGCGGCTCGATGACGCGCCGCGGCACATGGGGATTCATCCGTGCGGGACGGTGATTTCCGCGCAGCCATTGACGCGGCTGACGCCGCTGGAGCGCGCGACGAAAGGAATCGTCGTGACGCAGTACGACATGAATGCGATCGAAGCGCTCGGACTGATCAAGATGGATTTGCTGGGACAGCGTGGGTTCACGACGATGTCTTTGGCATTGGACAACATTGAAAAGAAAGCAGAGGAAGTTAAGGAGATAAAGGAAGTAAAGGAGAAGAGCAACGCGGAACGGGATGTTGCTCCAGATGGCATGACGCCCTGCCCCAGACCACGCGAGATTGATTTTGACGCGATACCGGAAAACGATCCGGCGACATGCGACGTGATTGCCGCGGGAAGAACGATGGGCGTGTTTCAGATCGAGTCGCCGGCGATGCGCGGATTGCTGCATGCGCAGAAAGCGCGGACGCTCGAAGAGATGGCGGCTGCGCTCGCACTGATCCGGCCAGGCGCGGCGGAATACGGGTCGAAAGAGCTGTTTATAAAACGGCTGCGCGGGGAGGAGCCGGTGGTATATGCGCATCCTGCGCTCGAGAAGATCCTGGGCGACACGCTGGGCGTGTGCATTTTCCAGGAACAGGTGATGCAAATCGCGCAGGCGGTAGGGAATATGCCGCTGGCGGAAGCGGACCTGGTGCGCCGGTCTGCGGCGAAATATTCCGGGCAGCGGGACCGCGAGCGGCTGCGCGGAAAATTCCTGAAAGCGGCGGAGCTGATGGGCTTGTCCGGACGCGAGCGCGAAGAGACCTGGATGATGGTGGAGAAATTCGCGGGCTTCGGATTTTGCAAAGCGCATGCGGCGACATACGCGGACATTTCCTACCGCATGGCGTATTTGAAGACGCATCACCCGGCGGAATTTCTGGCGGCGATGTGCAGCGCGGGGGCGGGGTTTTACCACGTGTCGGCGTATGTGGAAGAGGCAAAGCGCTGGGGAATCGAGGTGCGGCTGCCTTCGGTGAATTATTCGCGCATGCAGTACACCGCGGAGGCGTGCGCGGATGGAAATCGCGCGCTGCGCGTCGGACTGATGCAGGTGCGCGGGTTGCGCGTGGAAACGATCACGGCGATTGTGCGTGCGCGGCAAGAAGCAGGAGAGTTTCGGTCGCTCGAGGATTTTTTGCAGCGCGTGCCGGTCGAACGCGATGAGATTGAGGCGCTGATCAAATGCGGGGCATTTGATGATGCCGGCAATGAAGCGCAGGGAATGACGCGGCCGGAAATGTTGTGGCGATGGAACCTGCTGCAAGCGAAAGAGAAAAACACGCAGTCTCTTCGGAACAAAAGTGCACAGCCAGGATTGGCTATGCCGCCGGGAGCGACGGACACCCTGTTTGCCAATGCGAGAAGCGATGATACGGCCGGGGCGGCGCTTGCGGGAATGCCGGTGGCTGCGTACACACAGGAACAAAAATTGCGGTACGAACGAGAAATTCTGGAAGTGTGCGTCAGCGGGCACCCGCTGGACTTTCTCCCGCGAAACGGCGAGACGTGGAGTGACGAGCTGGACGGATTGCGCGGAAAGCGCGTGACGCTGTGCGGATGGGTGGTGACCTACCGGCATGTGGGAACAAAGAATTACCGGAACATGATGTTCGTGACGCTGGAGGACCAGCGCGGGCTGTATGAAGTGGTGCTCTTTCCCGACGCGTACGATCGCTATGGCGGGCTGGTGTTTGAGACGCGGGCGATGCGCGTGACGGGCCGCGTGGAGCCGGGTGGACAGATCAATGGAGAGAAGATGGAGGCGTTACGGAGGTAAGCGAAAGGGAACATGTTATTTCGGATCAGAAAACCTGATGCAGGAGTGACGACGGCAACGACTTCCGCGGAGCCAGAGACCGGGCGCCCCGCAGGAACGGGCGAAGAATGGCTGGGCCGGAACCGCAGCGCGAAGCGGCGGCTCTGGGAACGGCTGAATCCACGACACCGGAAAGAGCTGCGCATTATCGCGGAAGCGCTGGCGATGCAGCAAACCCACGCGAACCTGCCGGAGCCGCTGCGCACGCGCTTAAGCGAGTCCATCGAGCAGGTAGAACGCGTCGCCCGGCGGATTGCGGCAGTGCTGGCCGAGGTAACACGGCGGACACCACCGCGCGCATGAAGGTTGCGAGGGTGGAGCGGCGACGCCATACTGAAAATATGGCTGTCCCCAAAATGCGCGGCTCCCTGACCATCGCGGCACTGGCTGTGGCCTTTTGCGCCGCGGCCATTTCCGCACGGGCGGACGAAATCAGACTGAAAGACGGCAAGAAGCTCTACGGCGTGATCGTGGCATACGAAGACAACATGTTCAAAGTCAAAACGGACTTTGGATATGTGCTGGTAGAGAAAGACAAGATCGCATCGATCGTGCCGTCCATGTCGGCAAAAGAAACTCCGAAAACCGAAAAGACACCCGCGGCAAAAAAAGAACCGGCGACTGATGGGAAGCCGAAGGAAGAGCCTGCCGTAGCATCGGCGAAGGAAGAGCCGGCAGCTACAAATGCGAGCGAGAAATCGGTGGAAGCAACAGCAGGAAAGCGCGAAAAAACGCCTCCCAGGACCGTTAACGCGGCGGTGAAACCCTCCGCTCCGGCAAATAAGAAGACAGATGCAGTGGCACCTGCAATCACGTCGTCCACGGCAGCACCAGGAGCGGGCTTGACGGCATCCGCGGGTCAACCGGCGGCGCCGAAAGAGCCGGAACCTCCGGCGATGCGCGAAGACATTCGAGGTAATCTCTATACGAATTACACGCACGGCTTCAAAATGTACAAGGCGCCCAGCTGGGACTTGATCGAGGATGCACGCAAGGCGCTGCCGAATGCGATCGTTGCGCTAGGCACGTACAACGAATCGACGCTGATGGTAATCGGGCAGGAGAAAACCAAGGAATCGCTGGAGCCGGCTGCGGCCACCGTCGAGAAGCGGTTAAGCGACGTCTACGACAATTACCGGAGCATCTCGCGGCGAAAGACCACGGTCGGCGGATTGCCTGCGGTGGAATATCACTACCGCGGACTTGCCGACGGGCACGATTGGTCCGGTACGCTGGCGGTGGTTGCGCGTGGGAATGAGATATTTACCGTGCTCGGCATGACCTTCGCCGATGACGACCTCATTCAAATCCAGGAAAACGTGATTTCCAGAGCGATTGCTAGCCTCGATTTCAATGTGCATTGAAAGACTTCCGAAGTGAATAGTGGTAGTGAATAATGGGTAGCTCGAACCGACCTTGACAGCGCTTGCCCTCATGCTGCCGGAACCGAAGGTTAGTTAACAATTAGGTGCTCCTCCCCCTCAGTTTCTTGTAAATGTTGCATCTAAAGGATTTAACTTTCTCGTAAGTCGTTTAGAATCAATACCTGTGGAATGGTCTGCAAGTGTTGATGGCACTGTTGACATCCTCGATGAGCGAGCCGATGCCTCAGGCGGTAGAGGTTATAGGCAAGACCGAGCAGCAGAGCTTGGCGAATCTGGATGGCCAAACTGCGCCCGGGAGCGCGCGAGGAGAGCTTGCGC
>DATJXZ010000123.1:0-6350 GCA_035499815.1 Candidatus Solibacter sp.
CGCGCGAGCGCGGGATAGCGCAAGCCGCCGTTGTAACTGATTTCGATGGTTTGGAATTCGTTACCGCGCTTTACTAACAGCTTGATCGAAGCAGTATTTTTCTCAGCGGCGGTAATGGCTTCGCGAAGCACGCCAATGCTGAAGGCCTGGCCGTTTACGGCTGTGACTGACATGTCGGGGGTCATGCCGACTTTGAACGCTGGGCTATCCCACCAGACATTTCCAAGTTCACCGTTGGGCTTGATGGCAAAGCCGAGGGAGGTCGCGAAGTTTACGCGGGAGTACGGCACTTCCGAGTGTTTCAGCCAGCCTGGAGCCGTATCGCTGTAGGCCAGGCGATAGCCTCCACGCGTGATGCCGTCTTCGGGCACGTTGGGGGCAAGTTCGTAGACGCGCTCGTGCAGAAAGGCAGCCCAATCGTATGGCTGGACTTCCTTGAGGGCCGCTACGATGTCGTCGAGCGTGTACGTGCGGGTGACGTAGCTGCCATTATCCATTCCAAAGAAGAGGCGGGCGAAATCGTCCAGCGACTTTTTTCCGTTGCTCAGCTCGCGAATTTTCGTATCGGCATCGAGCCAGACCAACATCCCTTCCCTGTAATAGTCTTCGGCGCGGAGCCAGCTTACCCAGGTTACTGGACGGCGCAGGGACATAGTTGGTTGATTCGTCGTATCAACGAGCGGGCGCCAGGTTCGGCCTTTGCTCAGCTCGAAGCCAGAGGCTGTTAGGGCAAACATGTCCCGTGTATCGGGAACGGTGCGCATCCCGGAACGCGCTGCGAGCACATAGCCGTAATATTCGGTCAGCCCTTCATAGACCCAGAGCAGATCGTCTTGCATGGGGACATTGAAATTCGGAGTCCAGAGATCGGCGGGACGGCGGAACTTGCCATTCCAGGAATGGGTGTATTCGTGGGCCAGAAGATCGCTTCCGAAAACGCCGGCGGACCAGTCCGTGAAGTAGTTGGCTTTGGCGCCGTCCTCGCTGGATTGATGGTGCTCGAGGCCTTGACCGCCAACGGTGTCGCTGAGCGAGAGCAAGAAATCGTAGTGATCATAATGATGAGAGCCGAAGAGTCTTTCGGCCTGCCGCACCAGGTTGCGATGGAGCTGTAGCTCTTGCGGCGTGATTTCAAGGTCCTTTGGGGAGTCGGCGAACACATCGAGAAAAACGCGGTTGGCGGAATTCGGGGAAAGGTCCTCGCGGCGGAAATTGACGCCTGCATAGAGCGGGGAATCAATTAATTTGTTCAGCGGCGTGTCTTTGAACTGGACAACACTTCCCTTCTCCGACTGGACTTCAAGAGCCGAGGCGAAATGCCAGCCCTCGGGCAGGGTGAGGCTGGGCGCGAAGTTGATGTCGCGCGAGAAATGGCCTGCCGGGTAGAGGACGACCGTGCTCCAGGCCAGATCGATTATGTTCGAAGAGAAGGAAATGCGGCCTTGGTTCTCTTTAAGCGGCGCCAGGTATTGGAACTTGACGTCGAGAGTTTGGACGCCCGCGGGAACACGGATATGAAAAGCGTACACGTTGACGCGGTCGCGCAACCAGTCGATGGCTTTGCCGTTCGCGAAAACTTCAAGGCCTGCTAGCTCGGAGATAGGCCCGGTCGGAGAGTGATTGCCAGGGATCCATTGCGGATAGAGAAGGGTCAGGTCGCCGGGCTGAACAGGAATGGTCTCGCGCACGTCGATCACGCGATGCGGTACGTCGTTCACAGAAACCGCCAAGCCGATGGTGCCGGGATAGGGCGCGTCGACAGGGGCTTTGATTGCCGGCGGCAGCGGAGCGGGTTGGGGACCAGCTGATTGCCGCGAATATGCAGGTGGCGTGAGAGCGGCGCAAACCGCAAGCAGTAGGCTGGTTTTGCCTGCACGAGCGAAGTGTGTGATTCGTGCGCGATGGGCGCCGCGTTGTGGAATGAACATGCCGGAGAAACCTCCTAGCGGGCAAGAATATCGTGTGTGGCTAAGTCCAAAATTCAAACCATTGAGGACTTGGAATGGAATCCGCTTCGGCCCGTGAACCGCGGTCATTCTACACCGAGTTCTGCGGCCTGTGGCGCTGTGAAATGAGCTTTATTTGAAGCGCCGTGAATAGCGTTCGACGTGCATCGCTGCGCCCAGACTACCATTTTCAACTACAAGCGATTTAGCGTGGAAATAGCGACGGATGCGCGGTGGGAAGGCCGGGAATGACTTTAGTTACCGGGCGAGCTGATTTTCGCCGAGCTTCTTCAGGCGGTCGCGGAGGCGGCGTTGGAGCGGCGTCGGAGTGTTGGGATTGAAAGCGACGAGGTACCAGAGGGGCTGGCTGCGATCCTTGCTGAGCCAGGTGAGCGTGCCGCCGTCGGCGTTCGGATGGCGGGCAACGTTTTCTCGGATGGCACCGTAAGGATGTTTAGCGAGCTTGTTTAAAGTCTTTGCGTTCGCGCGCGGGTGCTCGCTGATGAGGCGGAGCAGATAGAAGTCTTCTTCCGGCGCCTGTTTCACTAGCTTCTCGAGCATTTCCGGTTTGGCGTCGGCACTCAGTACCAGGCCGATTTTTTCGTCCCAGGCCGTATTGATTTGATTGAGCTCGCGCGAACGGGCGTGGATCAAGTCTTCCAAAATGCGGCGCTCCATCTGCATGCGTGCAATCGGCAAATCCGTGCCTTCGAGCGAATCGAGTACGCGCAACAGATGCTGTCGTTCGCCGAAAACGATTTGGGAGGTGCGCGTCACCCCGCCTTTGTCCTTTTCCTTGTGCTGCACCAAGTCGGATCGTCGCATTTTCGGATGGCTCCAGCCGAATCTTTTCCCAAGGTTGCCGAGGTCCTAATTCCCTCTCGTTAACCGGCGAAATGCGCCACGGGGAGTGGGTTAATCGTCTCCTGGTGGCTTCAGCGGATTATGTGCCGGGCACCGCATGGGGTAAAGTTTAGTGCGCGATGTATGTGCCCGATATGCAACCGTCTGCTGCCGGCCAATTGCAAGCGAGCGGAAAAGGATTTCTCTCCATGAATGCGTTTGAAGAACACAAGGAAGCGCTGGAACACTTTGAGCAGATGTACGGGCGGGAGCGGGGACGGCTGGCCGTCTCATTGGATCGCGTGACGAACGCGCTTGTGCTCGTGGGCCAGCATGGCGTCTACTGCACCAGCCAGAGAAATCCGACGGTTCCGGCGATGGATCTGCGAATTATCACGCAGGAACTCGAACATGCGAAACAGCTGGTGCAATCGGTGATGGAGGAGCTGAAACGCCGAAGGGTGACTGGCGACTCGTGACTGGTGGCTAGGGCAAATTCGCCCGACCGGTGCTTTGGATTCTGATGGCACGACGAGTCGTTATGTACAGATTTCCTGCCTCGCGATATTCCGCCGGGCCAGATTTCTTCTCAGGAGTTAATCAAGAAGGGATTTGTGTCGCGTTCGCGTCCGATGCTCGTCAGTGGCCCGTGGCCGGGGTGCACGATGGTATCATCGGGCAGCAACATGATTTTCCCGCGGATGGAGTCAGTCATCTGGGCCATCGAGCCGCCCCACAAGTCGGTCCGGCCAATGCTACCCGCAAAAAGTGTATCGCCGGCGAATAAGCGCGGCGACGGAATTGAAATGGATCCAGCGTCCTTCGGCAGGTAGAGACAGACGCTGCCAGGCGTGTGGCCGGGAGTGTGCATGACGCTGGCCTGGAAGGAGCCCCAACTCAAGGCGTCACCTTCTTTCAGAAGTTGATCAACGTCGGTGATTTCCGGTGTCGGAACGCCAAGGAAGGCAGCCTGGACCTCCATCCCTTGATAGAGCGGCAGATCGTCGCGATGCATGAGAATCGGAGCGCCGGTGTATTGGCGAAGCTTGCTGAGGCCGCCGACATGATCGATGTGGGCGTGAGTGCTGACGATGGCTTTCACGATTAGCCGGTGGCGGCCGAGCAATTCGAGGATGCGCGTGACTTCATCGCCTGGATCGATGACCAACGCTTCCCTGGTTTCAGGATCGCCGATGATCGTGCAATTGCATTGCAGCATTCCGACGGGAATGGTGATGTGAATTAGCCCGTGGGAAACGGCATCGAAAGCTGGGACTGCGTCGCTCATGACTTTACAGTATAGCATTCGCGCGGAGCGTTTCAGGCGCCGCACGCGCGTTGGAGCGCACGGTTTGTTAAGCTGATAGTTGAGGATGCCGCATGGAGATGGCGCAAACCGGAACCGCGATCGAAACGCCGCTTGCCGCGCTGCACAAAAGCGCTGGTGCACGTATGGGTGTGTGGTTTGGCTGCGAACTGCCTGACCATTGGAGCGATCCGCGGAGGGAGCAAGAGTTTGCTCGCAAAAGTGTCGCGCTGATTGACAAGAATTACCGAGCCTATCTCTCTTTTGCCGGACCGGATCGCGTGCGCTACCTGAATGCCATTTTGACGAACAACGTCAAGGATTTGGCCGCAGGACATGGCAATGTGTCGTTGCTGCTAAATCCGCAAGGGCACATCCTCGCGGAGCTTGAAACTTACGCGTTGCCAGACACCCTCTTCGTCGTTTCGTACGCGATGATTCGAGAGCGGCTCGTCGAATGGCTCGACAAATACATCATCATGGACGACGTGACGCTGACGGATGAATCGCAGCGGTACGGAACTTTAGGAGTTGAAGGACCGCAGGCGGTTACGGTTGCCCAAAAATTGACAGGAATGGATCTCTCTGCGCTTGACGAGCTTGGCCGAGCGGAAACAAGCGTTTCGTCAATTCCCTGCTGGATGACCAAGCGCTCGCAGGGTGGCGTCGCGGGATGCGAATTCCTTGCCGAGCGGGAGAAGCTGTCCCATTTGTGGCGGATCCTGCTGGAAAGCGTGAAGAAGCATGGCGGCGGCTCGATGGGATATGCGGCGCTGAGCGCGCAACGGCTTGCGCAGGGCGTGCCGTGGTTTGGATACGACTTCGGCGAGAAGCAAATTCCCCACGAGGCAGGCCTGGAGAACAGCCACATCAGCTATACCAAAGGCTGCTATACCGGACAGGAAATTGTGGAGCGAGTGCGGTCGCGCGGGCAGGTGAATCGGCGCAGAGTCGATCTAATTTTCGATGGAGAGGGCGTTCCGGCTGCGGGCGAAACGCTGACAGCGGATGGGAAAGAAGTGGGATTCGTAACGCGGGCGGCAATTCCTTCTTTTTTGTCCCATGCGGTTGGAATGGGGTATGCGCGCAAAGACTACAACGCGCAAGGAAGCCGTCTGATATGGTCGGGAGGGACGGCGCTCGTTTCAAAGTTCCCTGATGCATTCAATCCAAAGCTCTAGCTGAATTCCACCTTCGGCGCGGCCTGTTCAAACCCCACGTTTCCTGCAGTGATCTCAGCCTTGAAATAATTTTCACCTTTGATGGGGCAAGCCGCGAGGCGGCGCAGCATAGCGATTTGGCCGACATGCGTCAGGGCATCCGCGATTGGCCCTTGGAACAAGCCCTCGGTAGAGCAGCGCAGAGGTTCAGTTGACGCAATATAGTCATCGAATTTCTTCAACGACACGAAGAAACGTGCGATCTCGGCGTCCCAGGTCAGTGGCTTGGAATCGTGCCAGGACTGGTCTCCGCTGGCCATGGAAAGCGCCCAATCGAACAGGTCTCCCAGGTGCGCGAGAATTTGTGCCGGCGTACGGGATTTATCAGCGATCGTAAAGCTGGCAAACGATTCAGGCGCGCCGCGAAGTGTCTTGCCGCCGCGGTAAGCGACCGTGGCCAGCGTATGGCGAAGCAGTTGACGGGCAGGATCTGAAGATGTGGTCATCGTGCGTGATTCCTTCAAGGGGCCAGGATTTACTAGCGCCTAGTATAAACGCGAACATAATCGACGAGCATGGTTTGAGGGAATTTCGTGGATGCGTCAGGACTGGCGGGCCAGTTGCCTCCCACGGCCACGTTGAGAATGATAAAAAAGGGATGGTCGAAGACCCACTTGCCGCCGGCTGGCCACTGCGAAGTGTTGAAATTCGCGTAGAGATTGGAGTCGATGTAGAAGCGTACTGTCTCCGGCTCCCATTCGATCGCGTAGATGTGGAAGTCATCCGCTAACCTTGCGCCAGCGGGAAGAGTGAAGATTGAAGTTAAGTCGCTCGTACGGCCTGACGCGCTTGGTCCATGCAGGGAGCCGTGGACAGTGCCGGGCTCCTTCCCGATATTTTCCATTATGTCGATTTCGCCGCACTTGGGCCAGCCGACAGAGGGGATGTCGTCGCCAAGCATCCAGAACGCGGGCCACATGCCTTGGCCTTCCGGAATTTTGATTCGAGCTTCGAAGCGGCCGTAGGTTTGCGCGAAGAGGCCCTGCGTTTTGAGACGCGCGGAGGTGTAATCGCGCGCCACGCCATCGGCGCCGG
>DATJXZ010000124.1:0-56594 GCA_035499815.1 Candidatus Solibacter sp.
CAACGCCCTCGAGCGCGCGGTCGTCTTTTCCCGGAGCGACACTCTGAATCCCGAAGATTTCCCCGATAACATCCGTGCGGCGACGGCGGGAGCCGCGGGCAGCATCGCCGGTCTCCGGTCGCTCGAAGAAGTCGAGCGCGAAGTCATCGCCGCCACTCTCGAAGCAACGCACTTTCGGATTACCCGGGCCGCCGAGGCCCTGGGCATCAGCCGTAAAACCCTGCTCGAAAAACGTAAAAAATACGGTTTGAAGTGAAAATTCGCCTGCTCATGCTGGGCAAGACCCGCCGCGCGGAAATGCGGGCGGTGATCGATGATTACGTGAAGCGCATCGGGCGTCACTCGCCCATCGAAGTTACCGAGGTTCGCGATGGCGACGCCGCCATCAAGAAACTCGATGCGGATCGCGCAGCCACTGCGGTCTTGCTGGACGCAGCCGGAAAAACTTTCGACTCCAATGGTTTTGCGAAATGGCTAGGCGAGCTTCGCGACCGTGGAACTCGCGAGCTGATCTTCGTTTGTGGCGACGCCGACGGATTCCCTGCTGCTCTTCGCGAACGCGTCCAGCAGAGAATCTCACTCAGCGTCATGACATTTTCCCACGAGCTTGCCCGTGCCATGCTCGCCGAGCAGTTGTACCGCGCCTTCGCGATCCTTTCCGGCAGCCCCTACCCGAAATAGCCGCTCTGGTGTAAAACCTTAGGACCATGTCCATCCGCGTTATTCCAGACGAAGACCAGCCCTCTGCAGCCATTGAAATTTCTCTCGAAAAACCTCTGCCAGATTACGACTTGCTCCAGATGGAGCAGCCGACGCCTCGCGACGTCGATCTCATTCTGGTTTCCCAGGGCTTTCGCGACCTGGTGGACGACGCTCGAGGCGTCTTGATGGATCTCCTTTGCCACCCCCCATTCCAGGCAAATTCTCCCGAACACGCGAAACTCGATTTCACTCACTCCACGCCGCTTCCGCTCGAAATCACGCAGCTTACCGGCGCCATCTGCCCCGGCGATGATGAGGTTTACCGTCCCGGCCTGTGGATTATCGTGCGCGATCCGCACGCCAAACCAAAAACAACGCTTCCTGCTGCAACACAGGAACGCCTCGCCGCCGTCGCCGCGGAATTCGCCAAGCGTCTCGGACTGTCCTGAAGCAACCTGAGGCGATTTTTGTCTTGACCATCGGAAAGGCCTGGCTTACCGTTGCGTTCAATGGGTGGTCCGCAATATGCGATTATCCCCGGAACCCTGGTTTAGCGGACCCGCCAAAAGATAAATCTTCAAAACACAGGAGTCTCCATGGAACGTCCCACAGGCGTTACGATCCTTGCCGTACTGTATTTCATCGGTGCTGTGTGTGTTGGACTCGGTGGAATCTTGTTCATTGTCGGCGGTTCGTTGCTTTCCGGGCTGGCCCACACAGGAGGACCTGCTTCGGCGCTCTTCGCGATGGGAGGGGCGGTCATCGGCGCTATCTTCCTGGTTCTCGCGATTTTGTATCTGGCGCTCGGGATCGGGTTCATCAAGCTGCAAAACTGGGCGCGCGTCGTTGCCATTATTCTGTTGGGTATCGGCGTACTTTTCGGACTGCTGGGTCTGTTGAGCGTGCTTGTGCACATGATGGTGGTTGTCATGATGTTCCGGCTGATCGTACTGGCGATTGAGATCTGGATCCTGCTATATCTGTTCAAGCCGCACGTGAAACAGGCGTTTGGCGCAACGGGGTTCTGAAGCTTACGAAAAGCACCAAAGAGGAAGGCAGCGCGAAGCGGCTACCTTCGTTGTCTTGACCTTTCTTTCCACACCCTCCAAACTCTAGACCTTCCCGAAGACCAGCGGTTTCCGCCGGGAAGAGACTTCATGCCGGAAGAAAAAGGATTGCTGATCGTTTATACCGGGCCGGGCAAGGGCAAAACGACTTGCGCGCTGGGGACCGCTTTTCGTGCGGTGGGGCAGGGGCTGCGCGTGCTGATGGTGCAGTTCATCAAGGGCTCGTGGCACTACGGGGAACTCGATGCGGCGAAGATGCTCGGGGATGATAAGTTCGAGATTCGGCCGATGGGCCGCGGCTTCGTGAAGGTTGGAGGCGCCGAAACCGATCCGGAAGACATCAGACTGGCACGGGAATGCTGGGAAGCTGGGCGGGATGCGATCTACGGGGGAAAGTACGATCTCGTCGTGCTGGACGAAATAAATTACACGATTAGCTACAAAATGCTGGACGCGGCGGAAGTGGTGGAGGCGCTGAAAAACCGGCCCGAGCGCGTACATGTGATTTGCACGGGCAGGAACGCGCATCCGCTGCTCGTCGAGGTGGCCGACCTTGTCACCGAGATGCGCGAGGTGAAACACCCGTACACCAAGGGTATACTGGCTCAGCGGGGGATCGACTACTAGGTGCGGCGCGGAGTGGTAGCCTCGCGGCTTTTCTCATTTGCGATTTCAAGCAGGCGACTGTCTAAATTTTCCTATGGCCTGGTTCAAGCGGGATAAAAAAGCGATCGAACAGACCACGCCTCCCGAAGAGCGCCGCGTGCGCACGGAGGGGCTGTGGGCGAAGTGCGAGTCTTGCGGGACGATTGTGTTTCGCAAGGACCTTGAAGCCAATCTTTACGTCTGTCCGAAATGCCAATTCCATTTCAAGATGAGCGCGAAACAGCGGTTGGAAATGCTGCTGGATTCGCGCTGGACCGAACACGACGCGGGCATGACTTCGACCGACCCGCTCAAGTTCGTGGACACGAAGCCGTATGCGGCGCGGCTCAAGGAAGCGCGCAAGAAGCTCGGGATGAATGATGCGGTGATCACAGCGGAAGGCAGGCTGAATGGCCGCGGGATTGTTTGCTGCGCGATGGAATTTGGCTTTATCGGCGGCTCCATGGGGGCAGTTGTCGGAGAAAAGGTTACGCGCGGGATCGAGCTGGCGATTGAAACGCGGCAGCCGCTCGTCGTGGTCTCTTGCTCCGGCGGGGCGCGGATGATGGAAGGTACAATCAGCCTGATGCAGCTTGCGAAAGTTTCCGCGGCGCTGGCGCGGCTCGATGACTCCAGGCTGCCTTATATTTCGCTGCTCACAGATCCCACGACCGGCGGAGTCACCGCCAGTTTTGCGATGCTCGGGGACATCAATATTGCCGAGCCCGGAGCGCTGATCGGATTTGCGGGGCCGCGCGTCATCGAGCAAACCATTCGCCAGAAATTGCCGGAAGGATTCCAACGTTCGGAATTTCTTTTGGAACATGGTTTCCTTGACGCCGTGGTGCACCGGAAAGAATTGAAAGCCTTCATCGCCAACGCCTTCGATCTGCTTCTGAACTGAAATGAATTACGACACCGCGGTACGTTATTTGCTTTCGCTCGGCCGGGAACTCGCCGCGCCGACGCAAGCCGCGGCCGCGAAATTCGGCCTGGAAAATATCAGCATACTGGCGGAGCGGCTTGGGCGGCCGGATCGTGCCTATCCGGCGGCGCACATCGCGGGGACGAACGGGAAAGGATCGACCGCGGCATTTCTCGAAGCGATATTGCGCCGGGCGGGGTTTCTGACTGGCCTCAATATTTCGCCGCATCTTGAAAGAATCAACGAGCGCATTCGCGTGAATGGCGAGGAGATCAGCGATGACGATTTCGCCGAGACCTTCAGCCGAATCCAGGCGTTGAATGAAGAGTTGCTTGCGGCCGGAAAACTTCGCGCGCATCCGACGTACTTCGAATGCGTCACCGCAATGGCGTTCGAATATTTTGCGCGGGAAGGAGTGGATTTCGGCGTTTTTGAGGTCGGGCTTGGGGGACGGCTCGACGCCACGAACATCTTGACGCCGGCCGTCACAATCATTACGCGCGTGGACTTCGATCACGAGAATTTTCTTGGGCATTCGCTTGCGGAGATCGCGCGCGAAAAGGCGGGAATCCTCAAGCGGGGCGTGCCCCTGATCCTTGCAGGCCAGAGGCCGGAAGCGCTTGAGGTCATTCGCGCCCGCGCTCAGGAGTTGAGCTGCCCGCTTGTGGAAACAGGAGCGGCCTTCCGCATTGAGAGGGAATGGGTGGAGAGAGGTTGCAGCCGGGCCGTTGTCACGGAAAATGCTTCTGGATGGGCGCTCGAGGTTGCGCCGCGACTGCCGGGGAAATTCCAGATACAAAATGCGCTCAACGCCGTTGCTGCCGCGAAGTATTTGCAGCGGCGCGGCTACCGGATTTCCGACGACGCGATGACCCAGGGAATTGCCGAGGCGGTGTGGCCCGGCCGACTCGAAAAGCTGCAGACAAGTCCGGACGTGTACCTAGATGGCGCGCACAATTCATCCGCGGCGAGAGAGCTGGCCAATTTTTGGAAAGAGAATCTTGCCGGCCGTAAGACCTTGCTGATCTTCGGAGCGCTGCGCGACAAGGCCGTAGACGAAATTGCGGGCGTACTTTTCCCGTTGGCCGCCGAGGTGATTTTCACGCAACCAAGCACGACGCGCGCCATTTCCGTGACGCAACTTGCCGAGATTACGGCTCACCACGCCGCGCATTCCATAATCCTCCCCGAGGCGGAAGCGGCCCTGGAATACGCGGTCGACCGCGCCGAGCCGGAAGATGCCGTCATCGTCGCCGGTTCGCTGTATCTTGTCGGGCAGCTGCGCCATTATTGGAAAAATCGCGCGCCGGTCGCCGCTCGCTAAAAAACGCCGTAGAATATTCAGCTCGGATTCCGGTAAAGTGCTGGGGCGCCGGAAATTGCGCTCGCACGCAGCGCTCGACATAGATTCAACGGATGGCGATGCCGAAGAACACCTCGAACAGAGCAAAAGGGAGAAAAACACAAGGGCTCGCTGGAGTGCATTCACCAGCGCATCCGCTTGTGGGCGTCATCATGGGCTCGTCCTCCGATTGGGAGACGCTGGAACACGCGGTTACAACACTCAAAGAACTTGGCGTGCCTCACGAAACGCGCGTTGTTTCGGCGCACCGCACGCCGGATCTCCTCTTTGAGTACGCCGATAGCGCGGAGAGGCGCGGCATCGAAGTGATTATCGCGGGAGCCGGCGGCGCAGCTCATTTGCCGGGTATGACGGCTTCGAAAACGGTGCTGCCGGTGCTCGGCGTGCCCGTAGAATCGAAGGCACTTAAAGGGCTGGACTCGCTTCTCTCGATTGCGCAAATGCCCGGGGGAATTCCCGTTGGGTCACTGGCTATCGGAAAAGCCGGGGCGATCAACGCGGCCCTTCTGGCTGCCGCCATCCTTGGCGGCAAATATCCGCAGATCCGCGAGGCGCTGCGCAAATTCCGGACTGAGCAAACGGCCCGCGTTCTCGCCACTCCCGATCCAGAGTCCGGAGCGACTCTCCTCAAGAAGGGAAAGTCCGCGTGAGCATCGGGATTCTGGGCGGGGGACAGCTTGGTTACATGCTCGCCCTGGCCGGTTACCCGCTTGGCTTGCGTTTCCGCTTTCTCGACCCGTCCCCGGAAGCTCCGGTGGGCCGGATCGCGCCGCGAATGACCGGAGACTTTTCGGATCGCGCGGCGCTGGAGAAATTCGCGCACGGGCTCGAGGTCGTGACGTACGAATTCGAAAACGTGCCCGTGGATGCGGTACATTTTCTGGCCAAAAGAGTTGCTGTATATCCGCCACCCGGCGCTCTGGAAGCGGCACAGGACCGTCTTCGCGAAAAACAACTCTTCGAGAAGCTGGGAATCGCCACGACGGAATTTGCCCCTGTTGCGGCGGCCTCCGATCTCGAGCTGGCACTGAAGAAAGTGGGCCTGCCGGCAGTGATCAAGACTCGCCGGATGGGGTACGACGGAAAGGGCCAGTGGACCCTGCGGACGCCGGAAGACATCCGGCTGGCCAAGGAGGGTTTACCGAGAGTGCCCTTTATCGCGGAGCGGTTTGTTTCGTTCACGAGAGAGCTCTCTGTGATCGCCGTGCGAAGCAAGAGAGGAGAGATCGCGTTTTATCCGTTGATCGAAAATCATCATCGAAGCGGGATCCTGCGGCTCTCTTTGGCACCGGCTCCAAGCGTCAGGCCCGAAGTTCAAGAGGCCGCCGAGAATGCCGCGCGCAAGGTTCTGGAAGCGCTGAGTTACGTTGGGGTGCTGGCGATTGAGTTTTTCGAGCGCGACGGCGAATTGCTGGCAAACGAGATGGCGCCGCGCGTCCACAATTCCGGGCATTGGACCATCGAAGGAGCCGCGACGAGCCAGTTCGAAAACCACCTGCGGGCCATCAATGGTTTCCCTTTGGGCTCAACGACGGCGATTGGCGCTTCCGCGATGATCAATTTTATTGGAGAAGTTCCCGACTCAGCGCAGGTCCTGGCGATTCCCTCCGCTCATTTGCATCTTTACGGAAAAGAAGCCCGCCCCGGCCGAAAATTAGGCCATGTGACCCTGCGGGCGCCGGCGTTCGAACAGCTGACGAGCCGTTTCTCAAGCTTGCCTTCCTTTTTCCAACGGCCAGACTTCTGCCTGGATCGAGCCGGCCGCGGGAGCGACCTACCGCAGACCTGATTGCTGCCAACATGGGCTGAGGCGGCCCGGGTTGCCGCGCTACGTGTGCGAATGCTACGATTTGGGATTCCATGAGCACTGCAACTCCCAACCGGCCCCGTGTGGGGATTCCCTGGAGAACGTTTGAAGAAGAGGCGGCGAAGAATCGCCCCAAGATTGCGAATTACGAAAAGGCTGTGCGTGATGCTGGTGGGGAACCAGTACTCATATCCCTCAACGAAAGTGCGGAACAGCGATCACTGATAGCGAAAATGGATGCGTTTGTGCTGCCGGGTAGTCCCGCGGATGTCGAACCGGCGGAATACGGCGCCGTGAACCAGGGCAAGTCTGCACCGGCCGATTTGCACCGCGAGGAGGCCGATCGGGCCATCCTGGCGCATGCCTTCGCAGAGAAAAAACCGGTGCTGGCGATCTGCTACGGTTGCCAGCTTCTGAACGTCTATCTGGGCGGAACGCTGATTCAGGATGTCCAGTCGGAATTGAGCACGACCACGCCGCATCGGAAAAAAGACCTCTCGCCGGAACCGGAGGACGATCCAGTCCACGACGCAAAGTTTGAAGCGCAAAGCCGGCTGGCTGAGCTGGCCTGTGGCGAGCGGGCCAAAATCAATAGTTCGCACCACCAGGCCATCGCAAAACCAGGAAAGAATCTGCGCATCACGGCGCACTCGAACGATGGAGTCGTCGAGGGCGTGGAATGGACGGGCGATTCCAACTGGGTGGTGGGCGTGCAGTGGCATCCGGAGCGTATGTTTGGCGATGGCTTATCGGAACGACTGTTCCGAGATTTCGTGGCAGCGGCGCGCGGCGCAGTCGTGCAAAAAGCTTAAGTCTCTGCTTACCGATTTTCGATTCGCAAATGGATGGGGGAATGGATGATTTCACTTGCAGGCAAGGCAGCACTGATCACGGGCGGTTCGCGGGGAATCGGCGCGGCGGCCGTCAAGCTGTTTGCGCAGGCTGGCGCGGACGTAGTTTTTAGTTACAACAAGGCCAAGGAAGCCGCGCAGCAAGTCGAGCAAGAAGCCAAGAAGCACGGCACGAGGGTCGAGGCGTTCAAGGCGGATGTTGGCCGGCACGCGGACAACAAGAAGCTTGTCGATCAGTGTCTTGCGCGGCTGGGGCGGCTGGATATTGTCGTGGCCAACGCTGGAGTTTGGAATGCGGACGACTTGCCCATCGAAAGCATGACCGAAAAACAGTGGGATGAGATGATGCGCGTGAACCTGAAGAGCGTCTACTCGATCATCCACTTCAGCGTGCCGCAAATGATCAAGCAAAAGTCCGGAAAGATTATACCGATCACTTCAACGGCAGCACAGCGGGGCGAATCGTTTCATACGCACTACGGGGCGAGCAAGGGCGGGGTCATCAGCCTGGTGAAGGGGCTTTCGACAGAGCTAGCGCGGCACAACATTCTGGTGAACTCGATCGCGCCGGGTTGGGTGGCCACGGACATGTCGAATCCCTACATTCAGACGAAAGCCGGGGCCAAGGCAGTTGCCGCGGCGATTCCTCTAGGACGAGCCGCGACGGCTGAAGAGATTGCCGGCCCAATTCTCTTTCTAGCTTCGGACCTGGCCAACTTCCTTACCGGGGAAATCATCAATGTAAACGGAGGATCGGTCTTGTGCGGTTGAAGTTCGCGCCGTTTTTAATGGCTGCCTTGGTTGCAGGCGCGACGCTTGCTTTGCACGCTTCGCAGCAAAATCCGGACAGTATGATGCCGGAGGCGAGCGCGGCGAAAGCCAAGGAAATTATCAGGGATCTGATCAACGCACGGGGCGCGGCGGGCTACACGGATGCGATCGAAAGCGAGTGCCAGGGCACACGCGCGCAGTTTGGCCACAACGGTGACGTGACGGGGTATGTGCGGTTCCTGGATGCTCGCCGCTATCCGGACAAAGAGCGCCTGGAATATTCGGCGAAGAATCACAACCTGAAAAGCATCATCAATACGGTCATAGGCGTGGACGGGCTGGACTGGTCTCACGGCGGCGTGATCATCGCGCTGTACAACGGCGATCGCGGCTGGACGCTGGACAAGAGCGGTGTGACTGAACTGCCGGTGACGTCGGTGGCCGACTTTGAAGAGCAGACCAAGAGAAACATCGACAACGTACTGAGAATCCGGCTGAAAGAGCCAGGTTGGACTTATCGCTACGGGGGAATTGATACGGTCGATTTGAAGGAAGTGGACTGGGTGGAGTTGGACGACAGCGAGGAGAGGACGTTTCGCCTCGCCGTGGACCACAACACACATCTTCTCGTGCGCAGCGTCGTCACGACCAATAATGAAGAGACTCGCGAAAAGGACGACGACACTACCATTTATACGAACTACCAGTTGAAGGATTCGGTGTGGGCGCCGATGCAGGTCACGCGAGACCACAATGGGCGGCGCACGGCTCAATTTTTCTACGATTCCTGCAGGTTCAATCCCGGATTTCCGAGCGACTACTTCGACAAATCCTCCCTCCAGAAAAAGGGCGGCGACGCAAGCCTCAAGAAAAGCAAGAACGACAAAAATTAGCGAGACCTCTGCGGCCGACCCTTCTGAACGCTGACTATGCAACCGCGAAAGGGGATTGCGCGGCGCGCTTTTGCTAGACTGGCAGCCCACGATGAAACTTACTGCCCGCCAGGAGCGCGCACTGCGGTCCATTTGCGAGACGTTTGCTCCTGCGATGGCGGGCTGGCCTTCTGCCTCGGAGCTCGGTCTTCCGGCGGCGATTGCGACCGCCCTTGATTTCAATCCGCGCGCGGGGGAGCGAGCGCAATTCTTGCAGCTGCTCGACCTGTGGGATTCGCATCTCCATAGTTTCCTTTTGGTCGGGCGGTGGCCGCGATTTTCCTCTCTGCCGCTGGAAGCACGTTGCCAAGTTTTGCTTTCGTGGGCGGATAGCGGTTCGAGGCGGCGGCGCGGCGCTTTCCAAGCGTTGCGGAAGGCGATCGGGTTCCTCTACGTCATGCTGCCAGGGGCGGACGGCTCGGCAAGCGCAGTGTGGAAGCAAATTGGATATCCAGGCCCGCTCGGCGCACGGCAACAAGCCAAGCCGCGTCCTTTGAACCCAATCATTCCGGAAAAGGATTTGGATTTGTCTTGCGATGTCTGCATTCTCGGTTCCGGCGCAGGTGGAAGTGTAGCAGCGGCGATTCTCGCTGGCGCGGGCGAGGACGTTATCGTGCTCGAGGCCGGCGGCTACTACGACGATGCCGATTTCGATGGCGCGGAACTGGGCGGCTTTCAGCGGCTCTACCTCGAGGGTGGATTCGCGGCTGCGGCGGATCAAAGTGTCGGCCTGTTAGCGGGACAGTGCCTCGGCGGCGGCACGGTGATCAATTACTGCACGTCATTTCGGACTCCCGAGGATGTGCGCGCCGAATGGGCGGCGAGCGGCGCGCCTTGGATTGCGGGCGAAGAGTACAGCCGAAGTCTTGACGCGGTCTGCGCGCGCTTGTCCGTCAACCTTGACCACAACCACGTCTCCGCGCGCGAAGAAGTTCTCCAGCGCGGCCTGCGCGCGTTGGGCTGGCATTCGGCGGAAATGCCGCGGAATGTCGTGGGCTGCGAGCAGGGCAAAATTTGCGGCTACTGCGGCTATGGCTGCTCGTTGGGTGCGAAACAGTCCGGCACGAAAACTTGGCTCGCTGACGCGCAAGCCGCTGGCGCTCGATTGGTTACGGAAACGCGCGCAGAGCGCGTTCGAATCGAGGCTGGCGTTGCGACTGGTGTGGAAGCGCGCTCGCGCCAAGGTTACAGAGTGACAATTCGATGCAAAGCCGTGATCGCCGCGTGCGGAGCGATTCACACGCCTGCGCTGCTTCTTCGCTCCGGGCTGCGAAACGAAAATATCGGCCGCCATCTTCATCTGCACCCGGTTTCGAATGTTTGTGGAGTTTTTGAGGAAGAGATTCGTCCGTGGGAAGGCACGATGCAGGCGATTTATTCCGATGAGCACCGCTACCTCACCGGAAACTACGGCGTGAAATATGAGACCACCGCTCTGCAGCCGGTCATCGCGGTTGCGGTCCTACCGTGGCGCGATCCGGAACAGTATCGTTTGCTGCTCGGAAAATTGTCTAACATGACGGCGATCGGCGTTTTGTTGCGTGACCGAGATGGCGGGCGCGTCAAACTCGATCGCCAAGGTAATCCTGTCACTCATTACGAGCTGTCCGATTTCGATCGCTGCCATTTGCGTCGTGGCTTTATCGGCGCGGCTCGCATCCTTGAAGCCGCCGGAGCGAAACTCATTTTTTCTCCTCACGCAAAATTATGCTCTTATGAGCCAGACCGCAACGGCTCTTTGAATTCTCTCACCCAAGCAATGGACGCTGCGGGCTGGGATTCCGGCCGTCTCGCGCTTTTCTCGTTTCACATCATGGGGAGCGCGCGGCTCGGCGGTTCCGCGAAACACTCTGTCACGAATCCCGACGGAGAGACCTGGGAAGTGCGCAATCTCTATGTGATGGACGGCTCGTCCTTTCCAAGTGCTTCGGGAGTTAACCCGATGGTTTCCATCGAGGCGATAGCACACCGAAACGCTTTGGCAATGGCGGCCAGGATTATTTCATAAGTATCTTTTTTACAATGAGATAGCCGCAGTGTCGGGCGGTAACCTGGCAACTGCCCAAAGGTACTGCCGGTAACTAGTGCTATGGGTGTTTGGATTTGGGTACCCCTTGCCTATGGGTTTTTGCTGCTAAAATGTAATAATCTTAGCGGGTTTGACGGGCTCGCGGCTTTATTGTAGAGCCCGCGTGATGAGTCTCGTCCCAAAATGAAACTGAGCGCCAACTTCGTGCCTCCGCGTCGAAGTCCACGAAATGGCTTTAGCCTCGTGGAGCTTGCCCTTTCGCTGGCGGTCCTCCTGGTGATCTCAGTTATTGCGGTTCCAGTGATCCTTCGTTCTCTGCAAACATATCAGTTGAACGCGAGCTCTTCTCAACTCGCAGGAATACTCAAATTCGCAAAGTTTGACGCGATTCGGCAGAACACTCCTGTGAGCTTCCAAATCCTGCAGCAGGCAGCGAATTGGCTTGTGTGGGTGGATTCAAATGGCAACGGCGTCGCGGATCAGGCCGAGCCGCAGATGTTTATCGGCGGCACTTTCACCATGTTGCCGGAAAGCTCGGTTCCCGATCCGAGTCCTATCAAGACTGCTTTGGGGTTAGCTGCTTCGAGCTATGCATGGACCGTGCTTTCTGGAGCTAACGGCAACTTCTTTTACGACCAGCGCGGCGTCCTCGGATGCATTAACAACACGACTTGCAACACGGCTGTCGTTTACGTGATGTACCTCGGCAGTGCCGTCAATCCGAACTCAGGATTCCGGGCGGTGCTTACGCTTCCATCCGGAGCGGTGCAGGTGTGGTCCAGCTCGTCTGCCGGGGATTGGCATCGCGTCAGTTAAATCGGTTTTTGGGGCGAGGCAATGATGGAGCAAGGTAGTGCGATGAGGGCCAAACTGAAAAGATGCCGCCAATGCGGCTTCACGCTGGTGGAAGTCCTGATGGCCATCGTAGTGTTGCTTGTAGGCATTGTGGCCGTCGCACAATTGGTGCCCGCTTCGATTAGCTCGAACTCGACAAATCGCAATGATTCTTCTGCTCTGGTTTTCGCGCAGCGGGAGATGGACCAATTCCTAAGCCAGCCACTCAATATGTCGATCATTCCACCATCATTTATCGACGCGGAAGGGAACAGCTGCAATCTCGGAGACCCGACACAACCGAACGTCGTGGTTGGCAGCCCGGTCCTGGTGAACTACGACCAGCTCATCATCGATTTTACGGCCGGTGTGGTGGCCGGCTACAACTTTAGCTATCACGATCCGAACGATCCGGCCGGCGTGGTTTATGACGTCCGATGGGCGATCATCACCGTACCAGCAAATGGGATGGTCAGTTCCAAACGATTCATTCTGGGAGTGAGAAGGAAGGGCGGCAACGGAATATTCAGGCCTGTAACACTCGACACAATACTTGAAAAATGAAAGTCGAAAAGCGCAAACGCGGGCAACGAGGGTTCTCGCTCATCGAAATGATGATCGCGGCCGTGATCTTTATTTTGCTTTGCGGAGCCGCGTTCGCGCTACTTTCGGTTGCGCAGCAGAGATACCAGACGGAATCACAAGTATTGAATTCCTTTCAGGAGGCCCGTTTCGGTCTGGATGAAATGGTTCGAGACGTGAACGGTTCCGGTTTTCCGCCGAAAGATCTGTTTGCGTTTGGAACCTCCACGCCGCCGGCCGCGAATCTCTATGCGAGCACTCCCGTGGCCTGGGATCCCGGCTATCCCAGCTCCCCCTGTCAAATCGGCGGCAGCTGCGACCCAACACCATCAGATTTCGATATGATCATCGAACGGGATGTTGACCCTTGGAGACGAGATGGCGTCGAGTGGACGCGCTATCAATTGGCGGGAAACGTTCTGTCTCGCGCTCAAACGTACAAAGTCGCCGGTGGGGACCCAGACTCCACCACCTCGCCCGCGTTTGTCCCATACGTGCAAAATGTGATGAACAATGCATCCGCCGCACAAATTGCGCAGTTCCGGGCGGCGTATCCACAAATGTTTCCGGGGGCAAACCCGGTCCCCATTTTCACTTATACGTGCTACACACCGTTTGGCTCGCAGCCGTGCACCTCTGCTGGATCCTACAATTCGCCGCAGAATATCACCGACGTAGAGATTACGCTGATCGTCATGGCGCCAACGGTGGATGCACAAACGGGACAACCGAGGCTCGTGGAATTGCAGGGGCGAGGCCACAGCCTCAATTCGATTCAGTAGCGGTATAGAGCAAGCATGAAGAAAGCCCGCAATACACGCCGCCGGTCACAAGAAGGAATCGCACTTCTAATTGCGATCTTTGTGCTGTTATTGGTGAGTGTAGTGGCGATTGCTTTGCTTGTGTCTTCCGGAACCGAAACTGCCCTTGGGGCGAATTACCGCGCATCTTCGACCGTGTACTATGCCGCGCTCGCCGGCCTCGAGGAGGGGCGAGGGCGCCTGCTTCCAAAGAATCCCAACTATTTTGGCATCTCTTACATTCCCTCGCCTTTCCCCGTGGGCCAGACGTTCTACATGATAAATCGCTTCACGGGCGATAACATCGCTCCCTGGGATCAGGCCAATCAGTACTACGACAAAGAGTACAAGACCGAGTTCGGCGTAGAAGCCTCGAGCACGTCATGGGGTTCAAGACCCTCGGTCTGGGACAACAACGCGCAAGGCATTCCGGGGCCAGTCTTCAAGTGGGTTCGCATAAACGCAGTCACCGAACAGGCGATCTTCACGGATGTAAACAATAACGGCAGTTGGGACCTTACTCCGCTTTATTACGATCTTGGACATGTCGATTTTAATGGGAACGCCTGGCCCAGCTTGGTCGTGGGTTCGACCGCCACTGCCACGCAAGCTCTGGAAATCACCGCTCTCGCCGAGCTGCCCAGCGGAAGCAAGAAAATTTTGCAATACCTGGTAGCTCCCGTCACATTGAATCTATCTTTCCCAGCCGCATTGACTATGGACGGATACTCAGATGCCTTCAGCAGCCCCGACCATTCTGCATTTCAGATCTCCGGGAATAGCGATGGGGGTGATCCTGCCTGCAGTTCGATGCCGTATCCCGTGCCGGCTATCGGCGTTCCTGACAGTCTTGACGTCAACTATGTAAAGAACGGAAATCCCGGACCGGGCAGCACAGGCATTCCCGTAAGTCCCACGAATGAAACCGGGAACTTTACTGGAACGGGACCCACTCCCAGCGTGGCGCAGGTTCTGCCCCCGCCGAATATTCAAACTGTGCAAAGCCTCGATCAGATTTCCCAAATCGTTTTTCAAAACGCGGACGCTACCCTAGCAGGACCCGCAACCGAGGCAAACTTGCCGGCGGCGATGTCCAACTCGAATCCCATGACCATAGCGGTTCAGGGCGACTTTCATCTGGGATCTGGCTTTACGGGCTACGGACTTCTGCTTGTGACCGGCAATTTCACCTATGACACGGGCTCCAATTGGAACGGAATTGTGTTGGTTATCGGGCAAGGCTCGGTGGCGGCAACGGAAAATGGCGCTGGCGGCACGTTCAATGGTGCGATGCTAGTCGCGCAAACGCGCGACAGTTTGGGGAACCTGCTTCCCGGACCGCACCCGGGGCCCGCAACTTTCACCGACACGGTGGGTCCAAATGTGGGCCGAGGCATTATTTACAATTGTTCCTGGATCAAATCCTCGCAGGCGCCAATTACATACAAGGTATTGTCCTTCCACGAAATTCCGCAATCGTAGAGACCAGGATTGAGCATGAGACTCCAAAACCCCTTTCAAAAACTCGGCGCTTCCACTTTTGTTCTCGGCGTTGCAATGTTCTTCGTGCAGGACGCGCTCCATGCGGGAATGACGCCACTTCAGGAATGGCAGGACGCCCATCAACCGGCATCTCAACAGCAATCGCAGCAGACTTCATCACCATCGGCTGCCGCGAATTCGCAAGCTTCCACATCTCAATCAGCTCTTCCAGGTGAGCTGCCCGTCAAACGGCGCAAAATTTGGACGAACGGGGATGTAGTCTCCCTGCGTACGCCCGCAGATAACTATCAGTTGGAACAAGAAACCAAACGCGCGGCGAACGCCCAAGCAGCTGCGAGGGAGGCGGCCGCAAAAGCTGGGGCGAAATCCGGGAAAGAACTTTCGCTGGAGATCAACTTGCCCGCGACTGCGGAAGAGACCGAAAAGATGCTGAAAAATGCCCAAAGCGATATTCAGGAGGAGACAGATGTGCTCGACAATCTGCACAAAGAGCTCCTCAATACTCCCGCCGGGGAGCAAGCGCAAAAACAGAAAGAAATAGATCGCATAACCGCAAACCTGGCGACACAGCGAACACAGCTGAAAGCGCTAGAGGATCATCTTCAAGCTCTACGCCCAAAGCCTCAAGGCGAGAATCCGCCCGCGCAGCCTCCGCCTCCTTCCTTGTAACTACCGAAGCTCCGCTTGCCAGGAAATCGCTTCGTTCCGGTCATTTCGTGCTGTGGCGCTTCAAATGGCCTCGCGACGCATCGACGCTGTATAATGGGTGGATGCGTAACAGCCAGGGAAGCGCGCCGATGCACGGCACAACGGTGTTGTGCGTGCGCAAGGACAACAAAGTTGTGATGATCGCCGATGGCCAGGTGACCATGGGCGACCACGTGATGAAGCATACCGCCCGCAAGACGCGCCGCCTTTACAACGACAAGGTGATCGCCGGTTTCGCCGGCTCGACGGCCGACGCGATTTCGCTTTTCGAGCGGTTCGAAGGAAAGCTCCAGGAACATTCCGGCAATCTCCAGAAGGCCGCCGTCGAGCTCGCCAAAGAGTGGCGCAAGGACCGCGCGCTGCGTCACCTCGAGGCGCTGCTTATCGTTGCGGATGCGAAGGCCACTTTTCTTCTTTCCGGCAATGGAGATGTGATCGAGCCAGACGATGGATTGTGCGCCATCGGCTCTGGCGGTAGCTTTGCCATGGCCGCGGCGCGCGCCTTGATGAAGCATTCGAAGCTCGGCGCGAAGGATTTGGCCATGGAAGCGATGCGCATCGCCAGTGAAATTTGCATTTTTACCAATGCCAACTTTACAGTGGAAGAGCTCTAGGCCTCGCGCGATGGCACGCCGGGCGTTTTCGCGCATCAAAGAAATTGCAGACACACAGCCTCTAAACTAAACGGCTTCACTAGCAAGGATCGGACATTTCATGGCCAGCAAGATTGAAAAAGAGCTCGTTTTCGTTCCTGGCGGCAACGGCGCACCGCCTGCAGAGGAGCACGAACTCCTCCCCGCTCTCGACGACATGACTCCGCGCGAGATCGTCGCGGAGCTGGACAAATACATCGTAGGGCAGAACGCAGCCAAGCGCGCTGTCGCCGTCGCCTTGCGCAACCGCGTCCGCCGGCAGAAGCTTCCTCCGGAAATCGCGGAAGATGTGCTTCCCAAAAATATTTTGATGATCGGCCCGACGGGCGTCGGCAAGACGGAGATCGCTCGCCGGCTTGCGCGCCTGGCCGGCTGCCCCTTCGTCAAAGTCGAAGCCTCGAAGTACACGGAAGTCGGCTACGTGGGGCGCGACGTGGAATCGATGGTGCGCGATCTCGTCGAAACCTCCATCGACATGGTGCGCGAAGAAAAACTTGATGAGGTCGCCGACCGCGCGGAACAAGCCGCGGAAGAGCGTGTTCTGGATCTCCTGCTGCCCCCCTCTCCGCCGCCCGCTCCCGGGACCACCGAAGCTGAAGCCGCCGCCCAGCGCGAGCAGACGCAACGCACGCGCGAAAAGCTTCGCGTCCAGTTGCGGGAAGCGAAGCTCGATCAGCGCATGGTGGACATCGAGGTTCGCGAACGATCGATGCCTTCTTTTGAAATCATCTCCAACCAGGGCGTCGAAGAGATGGACGTCAACATCAAGGACATGCTCTCCGGGATGTTCGGGCAGCAGAAAAAGAAACGGAAAATGTCCGTGGCCGACGCTTTCGAATACTTGATTCAAGAAGAGGAAAACAGGCTCCTGGATATGGACCAGGTGACGCGCATCGCCGTCGAGCGCGCCGAACAAATGGGAATCGTCTTCATCGACGAAATCGACAAGGTCGCGGGGCGCGAATCCGGCCACGGTCCGGATGTTTCCCGCGAAGGTGTGCAGCGCGATATCCTGCCGATCATCGAAGGCACCACTGTTAACACGCGCTATGGCATGATCCGCACCGACCACATCTTGTTCATCGCCGCCGGGGCGTTTCACGTGACAAAGCCGTCGGACCTGATCCCCGAGTTGCAAGGCCGCTTGCCGATTCGTGTCGAACTGCAATCGCTCAAGGAAGAAGACTTTATCCGCATCCTCACGGAGCCGAAAAACGCGCTGATCAAGCAATACATTGCGCTACTGGAGACCGAAGGCGTGAAGCTCAACTTCACCGAGGACGCCGTGGCGTCCATCGCACGATTTGCGACCACCGTGAATGAATCGACCGAGAACATCGGCGCGCGACGGCTGCATACCATTCTCGAAAAGGTGCTCGATGAGCTCTCGTTCGAAGCGCCGGACTTGAAGAAGAAAAACGTGAAGGTCGATGCCGCCTACGTCAACAAGCAGCTTGCGGAGATCGTCAAAAATCAGGATTTGAGCCGCTACATCCTGTAAACTCCGAAAATCGAAAATGGAAATTCGAAACGCGCAGCAGCCTGCGTCACGCCACATGAACCGCTTCGGCTTTGCTAGTTACCTTTTTTTCGCTGCCGTGTTCGCGCTTCTCACCGTCGCAGGCTGCGGCGCACCTGGCGAGCCCGTCCCGCCCTCGCCGCCTGTTCCTGTCGCCGTTACAGATCTCGCCGCGCAGCAGGCCGGCGATGGCGTGGAGCTCACTTTCACCTTGCCCGTTAAGACCGTCTCGGGCGACCGCCTCGCGACGCCGCCTGCCGTTGAATTTTTTCGCGGCGCGGCGAAACCGGACGGTTCACCTGACAAGAAATCATTTCGCGTCGTTTACACCATTCCAGGCGCGCTTGTAAGTAATTACCTCTCCGACGGGCGGCTGAAGTTCGTTGATCCCATCGCCCCGTCGGAAACGCAAGCGCATCCGGGGGCTTCCGTCTTCTATGAAGTTCGGACGCGTGCTTCGAGGAAACGCTCTTCGGCAGATTCCGCCATAGTTTCCGTACGTATGTTTCCCGTGGCGGAGGCTATCGCCCATGTCGACGCTCGCATCACAGAGTCCGCCATTGATTTGAGCTGGCCGGCCCCCATGCGCACGTCTGCAGGCGATCCGCTCACCGCACTCTCCGGCTACCGGATATATCGCGGCGAGCTCGATCCCGCCACCGCTGAAATTGCGGCGACGGACTTCTCGAAAGCCAAATGGAAGTCCCCGCTCACTTTGCTAGCTCCTTCGACCGAAAACTCATACGCCGACACACTTTTCGATTTTGGCAAAACGTATGCCTACGTCGTAAGAAGCGTCGTGCTGGTGGACGGCAACTCGCTTGAGTCTTCCGATTCCGCTCCCGCTATCGTTTCGCCTCGCGACACTTTTCCTCCCGCCGCGCCTCAAGGACTGGTAGGTGGCGCAGTCGCCGGCCCGACGCCAGCTTCCGTTGTCGTGGACCTCTCCTGGTCCATTAGCCTTGAAACCGATTTAGCCGGGTACCGCGTCTATCGAAGTGAGCAGCAGGGCACACGAGGTACGCTTATCACCTCGGAGCTGTTGCTTGCACCGGCGTATCGTGATACGTCTGTGGAGCCCGGCCACCGCTACTGGTATACCGTGACTGCCGTCGATCGCGCTGGCAATGAAAGTGCCCCCAGCGCGGCCGTCGCCGTGGATGTCGCGAAACCTCTTTCGTAGCTCCGGGTTAAACAACGAAATTCTTGGGAGCGCATCGCTTGACGTCCGTTCGAGCAGACATGCCCGCATACGGATCGTTCCATGTTCTTCGGAACGCCTCGGTTCGCACTGGTCTGTATGTAGGTGTTTTTCTCTCCATTGCGTTCAGCGGCTGGGTGATCGTTGCGAATCGTGTTCCGGCGCTTGATCGCTTCGCACTGGAGCGAAATCTGGCGGCGGTGGCTCTGCTAGGTCTCCTCGCAGCGATTCCGGTTCTCCGATTTTGGCGATTGCCGGGTAATCTGCTTGCTTCAAGCCTGGTCGGCTGGCTCTTTTTCAGCCTGACTTACCGTATTCTATGCATGGAGTTCCCGGGCATCGAGGAGCGTTTCAGCGCCGTGCAGATCTTCATGCTGGGTGCGGTATCCTACATGCTTATCGTCACGGTCTCTTGGCTTGGCACCATCATCAGGCGCGCTCGCGCGTCCGATAGTTCGCATTTAAATCACCACCCGAGCTGAGCTCAAATGAAATTCTGTCGATTCGTTCCGCTTGATTCTGCCGTTGCGAAGCCGCCCGTGTCTGTTTACGGCGTGCTTGAGGGCGATCTCGTTCGTGAAATTTCAAGCGCGCCATGGAGCTCCTGGTCGCAGGGATCACGTACGTGGCCCGTTGCGGGCGTACGTCTGCTTGCTCCTGTCGAGCCCAGCAAAATCGTCTGTGTCGGCCGCAATTACGCGGCGCACGCCGCCGAATTCGGGAATGAAGTGCCCAAAGAGCCGCTCATTTTTCTCAAGCCTCCTTCGGCCATCATCGCCGCCGGCGAGCCCATCGTTCTGACGCCCCAGTCCCAGCGCGTCGAGCACGAAGCCGAGCTTGCGCTGATCGTCGGTCGCCGCTGCTCGCAACTCAAGGATTCCGAAGACGCGTTGTCTTATCTGCTCGGCTACTGCTGTCTCAACGACGTCACCGCGCGCGACCTCCAGAAAAGCGACGTGCAGTTCACGCGCGCCAAGGGCTTTGACACGTTTTGCCCCGTTGGCCCTCACATCGAAACGCAACTCGATCCGTCCGATCTCCTGGTGGAAGCGCGGGTCAACGGCGTCCTCCGACAATCCGGGCGCACATCGCTGATGGTTTATCCGCCCGCGTTTCTCGTCCGCTGGATTTCGCGCGTCATGACGCTGCTCCCCGGTGATGTGATCGCGACTGGCACGCCCGCAGGCGTCGGCCCACTCGTTGCCGGTGACATCGTCGAGGTCAGCGTCCAGGGTGTTGGCGTGTTGCGCAATCCGGTGCAAGCGCCGCACACGTAGTTCACCTCTCTGCCGCGGTTCCGGTAAAATGTACGGTCGTGGGGCGATTTGTCCGGACATGTCGGTTCGGTGTTCCGTGAATTCGGCAGTTCGTGCCCTGCTGCACCCACCATTGCTTGAGATTTCGGGAGCTCGCTAGTTGAAATCCCTCTTTGCCGACTGGAAACTTGTACTCGCCATGGGTGCCGCTGCTCTCGTGGCCATCGCCATGATCGCCTACGCATTCTTCCGCCCTGCGGAGGAGCCCGAGGATGTTGAGCGGAGGCGTCGTCTTCACTTGAACCAGATCGGGCGCATCGCGGAGGGCCAGGTCGTTGAACTGGCCGAGCATCCTGCCGAGCCCCGCGGCAGCCAAAAGAAACTATTCGCTTCGCGCGCTCGTCCGCTTGCCGATACCGGCCCCCGCCACCTCGTCACCTATAGCTATGCGATTTCTGGCGTCACCTATCACACGGCGCAGGACATCACCGGCCTCGAAGGGCAGATCCGTTTCGAGCGCCTCGTCGCAGGCCAGCCTGCCAGCGTGAAGTACGACCCTTCAAATCCCAGCGATTCGATCCTTGTTGCCGACGATTGGTCCGGCTTGCGCTGAGCTTCTCAACGCTGGCTTCTGCTTCTTGACTTCGTTCTGATTTTCGCCCAGTTGCGCTATCCTTCTCCTTGCCTTTTCGCTCAGCAGCGCAGTCGCATGAAAATGATTCTCGCTTCCGTCTTGACCACGGTTCTCATCGTCGCGATGACTCTCGGCGCAATGTTCCTTCTCGTCCAGGCCACCGATTACGTTACGTCTCTCGCCTCGCCTCTCCAGCGCGCCGCCGCCATCTGCGCGGAATTGCTCCTCGGCGTTGTCCTGCTTTTGGGCACCATGTGGCTTGCTACTCATCTCGCCGTCCGAATCTTCGCCAAGAACGAGTCTTCGCCTCCGGGAGGAAAGCTTGTCTGAGGAAAACGCCGCCGCAAGCGCAAGAGAAAAGCATCACGACCGCATGGAGGAGCTTCGCCGCCAGTCCGCGGAAGCCGAGGCCGGCGGCGGCCCGGAACGGCGCGAGCGCGAACACAAAGCCGGAAAGCTAGCGGCTCGCGAACGCATCAATCTTCTGCTCGATGAGGGCACCTTCGAAGAGTTGGACAAGTTTGTCCGCCACGGCTGCGTCGATTTTGGCATGCAGGAGCAGCGCCCTGCGGGCGATGGCTTCGTCACCGGCTTTGGCCGGATCGATGGCCGCCTCGTCTACGTTTTTGCTCAGGACTTCACCGTTTTCGGCGGTTCGCTTTCCGAGGCCAATGCGCGAAAAATCTGCAAGATCATGGATCTCGCCATGCGCGCAGGCGCACCCGTCATCGGATTAAACGATTCCGGCGGCGCGCGAATCCAGGAAGGTGTCGCCTCGCTCGCGGGCTACGCGGATATTTTTCTGCGCAACACCCTTGCCAGCGGAGTTATCCCTCAAATCAGCGCCATCATGGGACCGTGTGCAGGCGGTGCCGTCTACTCCCCCGCGATTACCGATTTCATTTTCATGACGCGCGAAACCTCCTACATGTTCGTCACCGGCCCGGACGTCATCAAGACCGTCACGCACGAGGAAGTCTCCAAACAAGAACTCGGCGGCGCCATGACGCACAACGAAAAAAGCGGCGTGGCCCATTTCGTCTCCGCAGACGACGCCGATTGCCTCGCCATGATTCGCGAGCTGCTGAGTTTTCTCCCATCCAACAATGTCGAGGATCCGCCGCGTCGCCAATCTTCGGATTCCCCGGATCGCTGCGAAACGTCCTTGAACACTCTCGTCCCGGATGATCCTCAGAAGCCCTACGACATAAAAGACGCCATTCACGCCATCATCGATGACGGCTACTTTTTTGAAGTGCACGAGCATTTCGCGAAAAATATCGTGGTGGGTTTCGGGCGGCTCGATGGACGCCCCGTCGGCATCGTCGCCAATCAACCAGCCTTTCTTGCCGGCGTTCTCGATATCAATGCCTCTCTCAAAGGCGCCCGTTTCGTCCGTTTCTGCGACGCGTTCAACATTCCGCTCATCACCTTTGAGGATGTTCCTGGTTTTCTGCCCGGCACGCAGCAGGAGTTCGGCGGCATCATCAAGCACGGCGCAAAATTGCTCTTCGCCTTCGCAGAAGCCACCGTCCCAAAAATCACGGTCATTACGCGCAAGGCCTACGGCGGCGCGTACTGCGTCATGGCCAGCAAGCACATCCGCACCGACGCCAATTTCGCCTGGCCCTCCGCGGAAATCGCAGTGATGGGCCCCGAAGGCGCCGTGAACATTGTGTACAAGCGCGAACTGGACAAGGTTCCCGACTCCGACCGCGAACGACTTCGCCAGGAAAAAATCGGCGAATTTCGCGACCGTTTCGCCAATCCTTTCGTCGCCGCCGAAAAGGGCTACATCGACGCCATCATCGAGCCGTCCGAAACCCGCCCCCGCCTCATCACCGCTCTGCGTGCTCTCGAAAACAAGCGCGATACCAACCCCCGCAAAAAACACGGCAACATCCCTCTTTAGTCGTCAGCAGGCTTTGGGGTCTATTTCGACCCTCCGCTAGGCACATTTTGCCGATTTTCTCTTTGGCACCGAGCCGGTCCGCTAAAGTTGACCGCTTCTTCTGCCGATTCTACTCTCGAAGCGAACCTTCCCTCCGGCCCAGCCGGAGCCCCCACCTCTTACTTGGAGGGAAGTCTCATGGCCACCACCGTCCGGGAATATTCGCTGGATTACTACCTGCTCGACCGCTTGAAGTACAGCGGCATCGAAAGGGACAATCTGGAAGATCTTGTCAACATCGTCGCAAGCCTCAAAAATAAGTATGGGATCGCTCCGTATGCCGTAATCGCGCAGGGCCAGCCCGTTGCCAATGGCCTGATCGCCAGCTATCTCATCGAGACACTCACACTCAACAAAGTGCTGAATGTCCTCCTGGACACGCCTCGTCTCCAGGCCGTCAGCATTCTCCCCCGGGGTATTCCAAAGTCAAACCAGTTCGAGGTCGAAATTACCATCGGAGACTAATTCATTTCGCACGAAAGCCGTGGGCTGCTTGCAGCTCAAGTAATTAGACACTTATACTGCGCCCGCCCCTCGGCGCCTATACGCCTCATGTTAAAATTTCACAGCGTTGACTGAGGCTCATGTTCCGGAAAATCCTGATTGCCAATCGCGGTGAAATCGCCGTCCGCATTCTTCGCGCCTGCCGCGAGCTCGGCATTCGCTCGGCGGCAGTCTTCAGCGAGGTCGACCGCAAATCCCTGCACGTCCGCCTCGCCGACGAAGCTTACCCCATCGGCCCCACGGCCTCTCGCGAAAGCTATCTTCGCATCGACAAAATTATGGACGTCGCCCGCCGCTCTGGCTGTGACGCCCTCCATCCAGGCTACGGTTTCCTTGCCGAGAATCCCGCTTTGGCTCGGGCTTGCGCGGATATTGGTCTCACCTTTATCGGCCCGTCCGCCGAGGCTATGGAAGCCCTTGGCTCGAAAACTGCCGGTCGCCAGCTCGCCCGCCGCTCCGAGGTGCCAACCGTCCCGGGCGCCAACGATCCCATCGAAAATCCCGATGACGCCCAGGCCCTCGCCCAGAACATGGGCTATCCAATCTTGCTCAAAGCCGTCGCCGGCGGCGGCGGCAAAGGCATGCGCGTTGTGGCTCGTGACGCCGAATTTTCTTCCGCGTGGCGCGATGCCTCCTCGGAAGCTCTCAACGCCTTCGGCGATGCGCGCCTCTATCTTGAAAAATATCTCGAAAAGCCGCGCCACATCGAGATTCAAGTCCTCGCTGATACTCACGGCCGTGTCGTTTCTCTCGGCGAGCGCGAATGTTCCGTTCAGCGCCGCCATCAAAAAGTGATTGAAGAAGCTCCGTCTGCATTCATTACGCCGGAAGTGCGCAAGAAAATGGGCGACGCCGCCGTCCGCCTCGCACGCGCCGGCGGGTACGTCAACGCGGGCACCGTGGAATTCCTCGTCGACGCCAATCTGAATTTCTATTTCCTCGAAGTGAACACCCGCCTTCAGGTCGAACATCCGGTCACAGAACAAGTCACCGGCCTCGATCTCGTCAAACTCCAAATCGCCATCGCCGCCGGCCATCGCCTCCCCTTCGCCTGGGAGACGATCACTCCGCGCGGGCACGCCACGGAAGTCCGCCTCTACGCGGAGGATCCTGATAACAATTTTTTTCCTTCACCCGGAAAAATCCTTTCGCGCCATGCCCCCAGCGGCCCTGGCATCCGCCTCGATGAAGGCGTGTACGAAGGCTGGACCGTCCCCACGGACTACGATCCCCTTCTCAGCAAGCTCATCGCCTGGGGCAACAGCCGCGAGGAGACCATCGCTCGTCTCCGCCGCGCGCTTGACGAGTACTTCGTCACCGGCATCAAGACTAACGCCGCCCTTTTCCGACGCATTCTCGCGGAGCCCGATTTCCTTCGCGGCGAAATCCACACCAAGTGGCTCGATGAATTGCTTCAACGTCCATCCTCTGCCGCACCTGATTTGCACATGCCTGGACATTCGGACCGCTTTGCGGATGCCGCCGCCATCGCCGCCGCCCTCTGGCAAGCAAATCAGTCAAACAAAAATGCCGGCGCTCCTTCCGTCCAGGATTCCTCTCAGCCTTCTCGTTGGAAGCAGGAAGGCCGCCGCCAACAGTTGGACCGTCTGCCATGAACATGAAGTTTGAGGTCCAACTCACAGGTCCTTCTGGAAAATCGCTTCGCCTCGTTGAACTCGAACGCAATGCCGGTGGTTGGAGAGTCATCCTGGACGGCCAACTGGTCCGGGCCGACGCCGCCCAAATTACTCCCAACGCATTCTCTATCCTTCTCGAAGGCCAGTCCTTCGAAGTTCGTATTGCGCCGTCGCCGGATGGCCAGCTCAAGCTGCAAACTGGCTTGCAAGAATTTGCCGCCGACGTAGCCGACCCCCGCGCCTGGCGCGGCCGAAAACATGGCGCTCTCGAAGCCGAAGGCCGCCAGCAAATCGTGGCTCCTATGCCGGGTAAAGTCGTCCGCATTCTGGTAAACGCTGGAGACAAAGTCGAAGCCGGCCAGGGTCTTCTTGTGGTGGAAGCCATGAAAATGCAAAACGAAATTCGCTCGCCCAAAACCGGCACCGTCGAACGCCTCCAAGTCAAAGAGGGCCAGCCCGTCAATGCCGGCGAAGTTCTTGCCTGGGTGGAATAATGCGGGGATCAAACTGCGGATATCTGGTTTAGTGCCCTGAAGACTTCTCTGGAATATTCGTCTTTGCCGCATCCGGCAGCTTCCCCGCCGCTTCGATGATCTGCTGCGCCAGATAATTCGTCACATGCGATTCATCCCGCGCAATCGTCAAATACGCGGCCCTCAGCAGCTGTTCCTTGTGGTTGCGCAGCGTATCGCGAATCGTCTGCTGCACTTGCGGATCGGAAAGACTGCGCTGCCCGGGCGACTCGCGCGAGATCAACTTCAGTATCACGATGCGCGGCCCGTCCTTCGATTGAATCGCCAGCGGCGGCGTCACTTGCCCCGCCTGCATTCCCATCACGGCCTTCTTCAGCATCGGGTCGGACTGATTCAGCGCCGACTCCGGCACATAGCCCAAATCCCCGCCCATCGCCGCGGAGTTCATATCCTCGGAATAGTCCATCGCCAGTTGGGCGAAGTCCGCGCCGCTCTTCAGCTTGTCCTCGAGCATTCTCACCTTGCGTTCCGCTTCCGCCTCGGTGGTTGCGTCGTCATTTTTCAGATTGCGGATTTGCACTTCCTTGCGCGGCGTCACCACGATCTCGGAAATCCGGTAGCGTGGCTCCGCGATATTGAATTGCGCTTTATTCGCGTTATACGCGTCGGCGATATCCTGGTCGGTGATTGTGATCTTAGCCACCACTTCGTGGTTCAGCAATTTCGTGATGGAAAGCTGTCTCCGCAGGTCGCTTTTCAGGTCGTCCACGGAAACGCCGCGCTCTTTCAATTGTCTTTGGAATTCGTCTTCCGTGTAGGGGCTCTTCAACTCGGTGAACTTGTCTTCCACTTCGCCATCGCTGGCTTCCAGGTTCATCTTCTTGGCGCGCTCCAGCAGGATCTCGTTGTTGATCAGCTCGTCCAGCACGTTGAGCTTCAGCGAGAGCGCTTCTTCCTGCGAAGGCGTTTGCCCGTCCGGATTCACCCGCGTCCGGTAATACTTATCCACATCATCGCGCTTGATCTCTTGTCCGTTCACCACCGCCCACACGTCCGGTGAAGGCTGCGACTTTTGCTTGCAGCCGACCCCCATCGACAGGGCCATCGCTGCCGCAGGCAATAAAAGTGCCATGCGTACCACGCCCCTCGTCGGGCCGTGCGCATGCACTGCTGCACACTTATTCGCAAGCAGTGAATTCAAGGTGGGGTGCTCAGGCCGCTTTCTTCACGCGGCCCAAGCGGATGCAGGCCGTGCAAACTCGCACATGCTTCTGAACGCCGTCCACCACCGCCCGGACGCGCTTCAGGTTCGGATTCCACCGTCTCCGCCGTGTATTATTCGCGTGACTGATCACGTTGCCAAAATGCGGCCCTTTGCCGCAAAGTTCACACTTCAATGCCATTGTTCTTCCTACTCAGGCCGTCTCGTCCAGCCGGAAATTTTACTCTTCTGAAGTCGCAATACTGAGCTTCCCATTCTAGCAGACCCCCCACCCCCGTCAAAGCCCGCCTTTCGCTCCGTGTCTTGCTCCGTCTCATCCCCGTCTTCGCCCACGCCCGTTCGGGCACAGCGACAGTTAACAACCGCGCGTGGCTGAGTATTCTTGCACGAAGACCAGCCACGCGCGGCAATTACCTCTTGAAAACCCGCACCGTTCCTTAGGAAACTTGCTTTCCAAGGCGATCAACAAGTACTACGGCTTTTTCTTGGTCTGTGGTTTTGCTCCCCTCACATTGGGGCTCAGCAGGGTTAGGGAATCTTCAGCGTTGAAGGGGAACTGGCGAACGGATTGCTGCCCGGTGCTACTCAAAGTAATGTCCACTCGTCGGTTTTGTGCCAGTGTAATGATTCGAAGGTTGCTCAGGATTTTGTCCCTCTGTTCCTGGGTCAAGTCAGGATGTTCCGCAACCAGTTGCTTTACCTGCTCCGGCGTCATATTTTGCTCTTCCCCGAAGGCTTTGGTCTCAAGGTTCGCTTCCGGAATGCCAAGTCCAATAAGGAATTGTCTTGCGACTTCTACACGCCGCTCAGACAGTGCTTGATTGAATTCTGGGGTGCCACGGCGATCCGCATGGCCTTGGAGGACGAGATGGGCGCTGGGATTGGTTGCAAGATACTCCTTGAAGTCATTCGCCAGCGAAGTGAGCGTCTTTTGCTGGCTTTCCACTAGACCCACGGTTGGCCTTCCCGTTGAGGGCAACGCCGTCGGGAAATAGATGCTCCGGATTGCGAGCCTGGCTTCCACGGCAGGAGGCGGAAGAGCTTCGACTTTGACTTCAGCTTGACAGTCCGCGGCGCCACCCCGGCCGTCATCGACGCGACCCGTCACAGTGTAACTTGAAGGAGCTATACCCGTAGTGTCGAGGTCAACTTCCGCCCCCGACCCCGTGATCTGACCGCCGTTTGCATGCCAGGTATATGCAAGCGGATCGTTGTCGGGGTCGCTGGCCGTAGCCGTGATATGCACGCGGTCGCCAGGGTGAACCGAAACCGGACTTGCGGTGCAGCTCATCGTTGGTGGACGGTTGGGCCGGGGGTCTACTCGGACATCAGCCGTGCAGCTTACAGTGCCGCCGCGTCCGTCATCCACGCGGGCCGTCACGGAGTACGTGCCCAGGGCCACCCCTGCGGGATTCCAATGGACTTGTGACCCAGTGCCATCGACGCTGCCTCCCGTGGCAGTCCACGCATACGTAAGCGTATCGTTTTCAGGATCAGTCGCATCCGCCCTCACCTCAACGGTGTCCCCAGAGCCGAGCGTAACCTGGGGCGGATTGGCGGAACAGGATGCCAGTGGAGGACGATTGGGCGGCGGGGGAGGAGCACCGCCGCCGAACCTGAATACGATTCCGGCTTGGTAACGGAAATTGCTCTGGTTCTGGTTGCCATTGGTAAAGCCGTTTCCGAAGCGCGTCAGCACAAAATCAAACTGCGCGGGCCGGATGGCGAAGGATTTGGTCACGGGAATGTCGATTCCTCCGCCGATGACGAAATCGAAGGCATTGTTACTTGGGTTGGAAATGGTGGTGCAGTTCGCCTGACAAGCTTTGAGCAGATTCGCGTACACATTAGAATGGGCTCCGCCAAATAGCGCTTCCACGAAGGGTTCGAAGTGTGCAGAGCGGTGCTTCAAAACGGGCCCTACGTTGTAAGTGAAGAGGTTGCCGTCATTAGCCATCACAGTGCATCCCGCTGGACACGGGCTATTCGCTGTCGCTGGGAACACGAAGGTTTTGGAGAGCCCGCCGTAGCCATTGAATTCCGCAGTGATCCCAAAGACGTGGTTTACGAACACAGTGATCCCACCTCCCCCGCCGTTCAGCGAAAAACCGCTAACGATGTTGCTGTTCTCCGGGTTAAATCGCATATAGGAGTAATTGATGGGGACTTCAACCTTGGGGTAATCTTGTGCAAACGCACTATCTACAAGCAACAAAACCAGCGCTGAAAGAACCACGGCTCTGAACTTCATTTTTCTGCTCCTGAATTCCAACCTCGAGAATCACCTCATTGCACGAACAAGACTGTGCGCGTTCGTCCGTGGCAAGTCCGGCAAAATCACTTGGCGAGATCCTTTTCTCCACCTTCTCGCTAGTGGACTTGCTATAGAAGTGAAAACTTACCGGAATCGAAAATTGCTGAGCACTGTCAATAGTTACAGCGGTTTGCTTGACAATCCTAAAGAACGTGTCAGTTGACCGTCGTTCAGGGTCGAACGACATTTCAAGGTTGGTGACTGCGCCGCGAATGAAGTGAATGCTAAGCGCCGAAACAGCCTGCGGTTCCTATCGACCCGCGAACCGATTGCTGAGCATGCGTACGAAGCCGCGAGCCTCAGCGAGCCCCATCGCCAGCAGCGCTCCAAAATAGATGACCCCAAACGGGACTAGCACCACGATGGCCACCAGCACGGGAGAATGACGCCCGAGGAAATGATCAATCGCCCATCCTGCCGCGGCCGCAACCAGAGCAGCGCCCCACAGCCTCGCCATGGAACCCAGTGGAATTCCCGTCTGGCCGATCCGGCGGTTTAGCGTCCGCCGCAGCAGCGCGAACTCGACCCAGGACGATATCCCCGCGGAAATCGTCAGTCCCGCCGCTCCCCAGCGCGTCTCGATGCCCAGCCAATGCGGCAAAGGAAACGCGCAAAGCAGTCCCAGGATCGTCGTCAAAATCACGCGGACTACCGCAAACTTCAGCGGCGTCCACGTATCCCGCAGCGCATAGTAAGTCGAGGAATAGAGCCGTCCCAGCGTCGATGCCAGCAGCCCAACCGTGGCTCCCGCAAGGATTCCCCAGACATAAATCACGTCGGCCTGCTTGAATTGGCCCGTGCGATAAATCGCTGCCACGATCACGTCACCAAGAATCAGAAAAGCCGCGATGGATGGCACCACGAACATCGCGATCTGCCGCAAGCCGGAATTCAGCCGCCCTCGCAACGCCGCCGCCACTTCCTCTTCGCTCCCTAGCGTGCCGGACATATGCGGCAGCTCCGACGCCGATACGGACATTCCGAAAAGACTCACCGGAAGCAAATAAAGAATCTGCGCGTAAGAAAGCGCAGCCACCGCGCCCATCGGCAGCCAGCTCGCCAGCAGCGTATCCACATAGGCGCTGATCTGCACCACGCCGCGGCCAACGAAAACGGGAATAAAATTTTGCACCACGGTCTTCACGTTCTCCGCTTTGTAATTCAGCGAAAGATGAAGACCCTGCAGCAATCGCAGTACGACCGGCAGTTGCACGGCTACTTGCAGCGCGCTGCCGACCACCGAGCCCCAAGCCAGGATTTGCGCCAGCGGATATTGCGCGTAGCGCCCGCCCCAGCCCCACATCGTCGCGATCATCGCTGCGTTCCACACCACGGGCGCCGCATACGACAAGAAAAACCGCCGGTGGCTGTTCAAAACTCCCAGGCACCAAGCCGAGAAAACCATCAGCCCCGCGCTGGGAAAAAGAATGCGCACCAGGCGAATCGTCAATTCCCTCTTCTCGCCGGTGAATCCGCCCGCAATGGCATCGATCAGGTAAGGCGTCGTCAGCACGCCCACCAGTACGATCAGCGAGGTGGTCAGCGCCAGCAGCGCCGCCACGGCTCCGGCAGTGCGCCGCGCTTCCTCATCGTCTTTATGCGCCAGAAGCTTGGCATAGACAGGAATAAACGAAGCCGAAAGCACGCCTTCCCCGAACATGTTCTGCAGAAAATTGGGAATGCGGAATGCGGCTTTGAAGGCGTCTGCGGCGTCGGAGTTGCCGAAGTAGTGCGCAAACACGCGCTCGCGCACGAGTCCCGCGACGCGGCTCAGGAAAATCCCCGCCGCGACCAGCACAGCGTGGCGCTTCGAGCCTCCATGCGAGGCTTCTGCAGTTCCGGCGGTTGTCACGAGGGATTTGGGACTGGCTTGCGCATAAAATGGAATCAATTCATTACAAGAGCCGCCCGCGGAGATGTCAACCTCGATTCTGGGCCCTGTGCGCTCTTCGGCGAATACCTCTTCGTCCGCGCGCCTCGGTAATTCTCACTTGCGGCGAATCCGTCGCTCGACGCCGAGCTGGGTGAACTAATCGGCATCCTCTACCGACCAGGACTAGTACTGACGGCAACTCCGAACCGCAACTCTCCCGTCTCAGTCGGGTTCGTTTATGTGGGTGTCAGGGAGGCAATCAGTTTGACTTCTACGCATACTGGGCCTGGAGCGGCCCCGGCTTTATAGCTGGCGGTCGCCCCGCCCCGGCCGCAACCTTCATTGTTGTTTTGGCATCTCAGAATAAGGGTAGGTCATTCCGTTTCAATGGCTTACGGAATATCTACCTGTACTTTAGTGCTGGCTAGAATTTGCCTAAAGCACTATTAGTCCGGTCCCTACAGGGGCCGCCTAATTCCACCCAGACCCGCTAAACTTGTAAGTGCAGCCTTCGGCAGTAAGGAGACCGAGCGCCTTGCCCAAGTTGACTCCATTCAGCTCCCACAAGGGCTCGGCCAGCCCCATGACCAGCTGGGCTGTGGCAATCGCTCGTCTGGCGATCGCTCTGGGTCTCTTAGGCTCCTTCCTCGCCACTTCCCCCGCCTATGGCGATGTCGGCGTCCTTCTCAACGAGTCCCTGGATACCAGCTTCGCCAGAATCTCCGGCACCGGGCACAGCGCCGTCTATTTCTCGAACATTTGCGCCGATTCTCCCATCAAGCTCCGCCTCTGCCGTCCCGGCGAAATTGGGTCGGTTATGAGCAACTACACCACTCTCGGCGAAGACCAGCCCTTCGAGTGGAATGTCGTTCCCCTCTCGGTCTATCTTTACGGAGTTGAGGATCCACGGAATCGCCCTCTTTTCGGGTCTCAAAAAATCAAGCATGTCCTCGAGGAAAGATACCGCGCCGCCTATCTCTCCGGCCTCTGCGAGAGTGACTCCTGTCGCACGAGCAGCAAAGCTGAATGGCGCGAAATGGTCGGCGCCACCCTCGAGCGCAGCATGTACGCCTTCGTCGTCACCACTTCCGTCGATCAAGACCGCGCCCTCATCGAAGAGTTCAACTCTCTGCCCAACCGGAATCATTTCAACGGTATCACCCGAAATTGCGCCGAATTCACTCGACGCGTCCTTAACACCTATTTCCCCCATTCCGCCAGAGCCGACTATCTCAACGACTTCGGCCTGATTACCCCGAAAGCCATCGCCCGCTCTTTTTCTCACTATGCGGAGCATCATCCCGGCGCGCAATTCCGCGTCCTGCATTTTGCGGAGTTGCCCGGCACCTTCAAGCGCAGCTCCGAATGCCGCAACGCCACCGAGCAGTTGTACCACTCCAAAAAGTTGCTCGTGCCCATGCTGATCTTTGCCGATCACGAATTGCCTTTCATGGCCGCATCCTACCTGCTCACGGCACGCTTCAATCCAGAGCACGAACTGGAGCAGAATCCCAGTGTCGCCGCTTCTGACATGAAGCAGCAAATTCGAGAAGCAAAAACCGCGAACGACGTCTCCCGCGAAGAAGAGCTGGAAGCCGTGGTAAAGCAGCAAGGCGCGCAGCTCGTGGGCTCTGACCAGGAATGGAAACAGTATCGAATTGCTTTTGATTCGCTCGCCGACGAAGCGCTCAGCCGCGAAATTATTCCCAACTTCGATTATCTAGGCCATCTTTTCAAATATCTCGATCGCGCGGGCACGCCTTCAGTCGACTCCAACGGCGCGGTTTGGCTGGAACTGGCCCAAGGAGGCAAATCAACAAGGCTGGGCCTCAGCGCCAGCAACCTCTTCGCCCCAGGAACGGACTCTCAATGGGCGTATGCCATCACGCTTGCGCGCGTCGATCATTATCTCAAAAGCCCCAAGCACAGCCGCGAAATCATGCCGGAATTCAAGGAGGATTGGGCACTCCTGCAAGCCGCCCGCATGAATAGTTCGATCTCCACGGCCGCGAACACCTCCATCGTTTTGCCCACAGCTGGCTCGCGTACCGTTGTTCCGCTGCCTGCCCAAGCCCCCTAAAGCAGCTTTCTAAGCTGGTCCTGTGAGTACTAATGCATCTAGTTCATACTTTCTGTCGCCCCGTACCATTCTCCCTCTTCTGATTTTGCGCAACTTTAGTCTTGTCTCTTTCATCCGTACTGATGTAGTTTCCCGGTCACGGTGCGGCAAATGCTTCCCTCGGTCCGGTTTTTGGTCTCGGTCTTTGCTGTATTATTCGCCTCCTCTGCGGCGAACTCCAATACACCCGCTACCCCTGCAGCCATTTCTTCCGCCACTCCCGTCATAGTCATAGGATTCGTCGGCGGTTTTGTTCGCCACGATGATCGAGTGCATACGGAGGTCCAGCTCGTCGATCGGCTTCGCGAAGAATACGCTTCCGGTGCCTACGTTCAGACGTTCGAGAACCATCACGGCAAGGACGCGCTCAACGCGGTGCTTCATCTCCTGGACGCGAACGGCGATGGAACTCTCACTCCGGAAGAAAAGCAGAATGCTCGCATCATCATCTTCGGCCACAGTTGGGGAGCATCCGAAACGGTCGAGCTCGCGCGCCAGCTGGGGAAAGAAGGCATTCCCGTCCTGCTCACCATCCAGGTCGATAGCGTCTCGAAGATTGGCGAGAATGATTCCGTGATTCCCGCCAACGTCGCTCAAGCCGTCAACTTCTATCAGCTCGATGGCATGCTTCACGGCGAGCCCAAGATTCGCGCCGCCGATCCAGCGCACACGCGCATCCTCGGGAATTTCCGCTCCGACTATAAATCGAAGCCCCTTACCTGCGGCCAATATCCCTGGTGGGACCGCGCGTTCATGAAGCCGCACATTCAAATCGAATGCGACCCCGCGGTGTGGAAGCAGGTCGAATCGCTCATTCGCTCGAATCTCTCGTTGGAAGCGCGAGTGCCATCGCCCGCGGAATCCAATTCGCCGGCTTCGCCTTTCAACTGATCTGCAAATCTCTCTGATAACTGCGCCTGCGCCCGCCCGTCCAATTCGGGTGTACCATCCTTTCTAAAGGTGTTTGTCGGGAGGTCCCATGAAACGACGCGAATTCCTCCTTCGCACCGTACGCACTGCAGGAGCGGCCTGGCTCGGCGCTGCGTTTCCCTGGCGCACTCACGCAGTAACTCTCAAGCCGTTGCCGCGCAGGTTCAACGCTGCGGACACGGTCACAATCGGCAAGACCGGCATCAAGACCAGCCGCCTCGCGATGGGTACCGGCACCGTCGGCTCCGGCCATCATTCGCACCAGACAGCCCTCGGCATCCAAGGCCTCTCAGCTCTCCTGCTCAATGGGTACGACCACGGGCTGCGCTTCTTCGATTCCGCGGATAGCTATGGCAGCCATCCTCATGTTGCCGAAGCGCTGAAGCATGTCCCGCGCGACAAAGTCACCGTTCTCACCAAGACCTGGGCACGGGACCCTGACACCGCTCGCGCTGATTTGGAGCGATTTCGCCAGGAACTTGGAGTGGAATACATCGATATCTGCCTGATGCACTGCCTTACAGAACCCGACTGGACCGATCGCTTTCAAGGCGTGATGGATGTCCTCTCCGAAGCAAAGGAAAAAGGCGTGATCCGCGCGCATGGCTGCTCTTGCCATTCCATCGAAGCTCTTCGCGCTGCGGCGAAATCTCCGTGGGTGGACGTCGATCTGGTTCGCATCAATCCAATCGGCTCGTATATGGATTCCGATCCGGAGACCGTCATCGGCGTGATAAAGGAGATGCGCGCAGCGGGTAAGGGCGTTGTCGGAATGAAAATTCTAGGCCAGGGCGATCTCCGCAATCGCCAGGACGAGGCACTCAATTTCGCGCTTGGCCTCGATCTGCTGGACGCATTCACGATTGGAGCGGAGTCGATTAACGAGCAAGAAGACCTGATTCGACGCATCGCGGCAGCATAGTTGGCGCGCTGCTTCTGCCTCTGAGCATTTCGCGGACGTCATCCGGCCTCGGAGTCCGCTACATTTCCAAGCCGATCAATCGCATCAGTTCCAGCGCATTGCTTTTTTCGACCACGCCCTCGCGCAGTTTGTAATCGAAGCGCATCTTGCCGTCCACGACTTGATCTTCGAAATGCATGTTTCGCAAAACTTTTCCCACTGACGAGGCAATTTCCGTCAACGCCAGATCGTGTGTCGTCACAATGCCAATCGCCCGCCGCTTGAGAAGCGATTGGATAAGCCCTTCGGCGCCAATTCTGCGGTCTTTGGAATTCGTTCCCTCAAGAAGTTCATCGAACAAGAACACCAACGGCACTGCGTCGTTGGTTCTATCGAACACTTTCCGGATGTGCAGAATTTCCGTATAGAAACTCGAGCGGCCTTCCTGCAAGGAGTCCGTGCTTCGAATTCGGGTTCCAATCCGTAGCGGGGTCAATCGGAGGCTCTTTCCGCGAATCGGTGCTCCCGCCATCGCCAGCGCGGTGTTGATGCCCACGACGCGCAACAACGTGCTCTTCCCTGACATGTTTGAACCGCTCACCAGGAGAACGCGCGTTTTCTCATCAAGGCGCACGCTGTTGCGCACGCATTTCTCCGCGGCAATCAAGGGATGCCCCAGCTCTTCCCCCTCAAAAAATCCCAGCCCCGCTTCCGCGCTGACAAATTCAGGAAATGGATCCGTCGGATGTTCGTAGGAATATGCCGCCAGAGAAAGTAGCGCCTCTATTTCACCTGTCAGCTCTGCCCACCGCCGCATTCGCGCGCCCCAGCGGCGCCGCCACGCCTCCGCCGCCATCCCGACTTGCACGCTGTACAGAAATGGAAGTTCGGACATCCGTGCTATCAGGCTGTCGCCGGCATCGATCCAAGTGACGATTCGCGCGAATTTGCGCACAGCTCGCGAAGCAGGCTCGTTTCCTTGCTTCAATTCCGCAGCTAACTGTTGCAATCGCGGCGCGGCGAATGGCTCTTGTTCGAGTCTTCTTAGAATTTCAGAGAACAGCAACAGCCCCTCCGCGTTGCAGTCCACCCCTTCCATAACGGTGTGCGCTCTACGCCAAAGCGACCGAAGAACCGCCGCTTCCACGATGAGCACGCTCATCAGCGGCCACACTCTCAAGACATCAAAGTAATAAAAAAAATAGACCCAATAAATGATTCCCGCGCCCGCCCCCAGGGCCAGCAACGCCGCCGCCCAGCGCCAGATCCGTCCAGCCGGAAGAATCGACTTCCCTTCTGCCCATTCCACGAGTGATTCTGGATTCATACGCGGCCGCAGCTCTTCGCCTAGCACCGCCAAGTCTTCACGAAGATCCAATTTGTCCCTGAGCTCTTCAATCAGCCGCTGCCGGTCCTTAATCGCCGCCGCATCCGATCCTTGACTCAGCCAACCGGCCAGCTTGCTTTCCCCCATCGGCAATCGCGCCCTGGAAAGCAGCTCGAAAAGGCATCCACGGCCGAACAAATCTAAATCTTCGGCATAAACATGATTCGCATCGCGAAATCGCTCCCCGGTTTGCCCGTCTCCGGCCCAGCGATCCTCGATACGCGCAATTCCCTTGCGATAAAAGTCCGCCGCCATCTCGGCGCGCGCCTTTGCCCGCAAAATGCGCCCGTGCAAAATCCCCAGAAACGCATACGACGCCGCAGGTGCGATCAGCCAGTACATCGCGAAAAGCTGCTCTGCAAATACCAGCCACAAAAGCAGCAAGCCCGCCGCAATTACGGCCAACTTCGCGTAACCCACCCGCAGATGAGCGCTATCTTCCTCGCTAACTGCTTTGAGAGATTTTTCGAGCCGCGTTGTGTACTCCGCCTTTGGCTCCGTCACGTTCCCTCGCTAACTCCTCTTGCTCTGTGCGCATCGAGTCTATCTCTTATCCAGCCTTCCAGCACTGGCCTGCTGTCGGTTTTCGCTCTTTCGTCCCAGCTCGAATTACAAAGGTGATACGCTCCCCTGATGCCGCTCCGAAAATCGGAAGCTCGGAACGATTTCCCGCGGCTCCGCTTCGCCGCGCCATGCGGAATTCTTGTTTGCATCCTGACAGGCGTCGTCTTGCTTGCTACTGGATCCCTCTTCGCTGGACGGCCGCAGAGCAGCGAGAAAAAATTAAAAAGCCGGGCCTTGCACTGGGACCCGCCAAAGCTCGACCCACCAATAAAGGGTGTCTCCGTGTCGCCTCCGTGCGATCTGGCTGAAGTGCTCCAACGGGCCGCGGCCAGCACGAGCGAACTAATCACCAACCTTCAGAACTTCACGGCGCAGGAAAAGATCGCCTATCAGGTTTCCGATCGTGAGGGCTTCGCACTGGATGCCGGCTCGGGGTCATTTGACTATGTTGTGATTTTCGAGCGCGCAGAGGGAAAACCGCTTGTCGAAGAGAGCCGGAAACCAAGCCGCGGAAGCATTATGTTCCCAGCCGCAGCCCAGAGCAGGGGACTACCGGAGATGGTCTTGATGTTTCTTCCCAATTTGCAGGGCGATTATGAAATGAAGTGCGAAGGCACCACTGATTGGGGAGGGCAACGCGCCTGGGTGGTTCATTTCCAGCAGCGCCCAGACAAACCTAGCCGCACATTTTCTTTCAGCGGCCTAGGCGCCGTGTATTCAGCGAGCCTCAAGGGGCATGCGTGGATTGCAGTAGATTCGGGCCAAGTCGTGCATTTGGAGACGGGCCTGATGCAGGGAGTCCCCGAGACGAGAGTCCGGCAATGGCTCCTATCGATTAACTACGCTCCAGTCCAATTCCGGACGCGGGATGTAAGAATCTGGCTGCCGGAGATCGCGGATTCTTACTACGACTTCGGCGATTACCGCGAGATCGTTTATCACACTTTTACGAACTTCATGCTCTTCTCCACGCAGGTCAACCAGAAAATCGACAACCCGAAAATACCCTGACATTTTTCGCGGCGATGCCTCCAATTACCAAAGAAGTCTTCTCCCCCTGAAATAGCCTCTGTGACCAAGACGGGGAGCGCAAGCGGAGGGCATCATGCAAGGGATTCGCAGACAAAACGCCGTTCGTCCAACTCTCCTTCAGGTCCAGCGTTTCCATCATTCGATCAAATCTTGATCCAGCACCATTCTTTTGAGTAGGGGACGCGGCTCATGCGGTAGCCGGATTTCATTCCGGTGACGACTTGATCGCTCCAATTGAAGCCAACGCCCGTTTTTGGATCGTAAAGCCCTGGCTCTTCGGAAAAGCACATTCCTTTTTTCAGAATCGTATAGTCGCCGAGCGACATGTAGGGCGGCTGGTGCCCTTCCGAGCCTTCTCCATGGGCCGGCCGGTGATAAATGTAATCCTGCATTCCCTGCGCTACCTGGTATTTGTGAATTTCGTAGGCGACGCTCGAGCACGTCGAACCTTCCTTTTGCAGTTCGACCTGCATATCGCAGGTGTGCTCGCTCACTTCCCAAAGTTTTTGCATGTGCGCGTCGAACTGACCGGAGTTGTCCGCAAGGATGTACATGCGATAGTTTTCGCCGCCGTGGCCCCCGATGTAGGCGTCGCCATCAACTTGCAGCGGCATGTTGCGCTGAATGCGGTTGAATCGCGGCTGATTCGGGTGCGGGTAGGCGCAAAGCCGCCCGACGCGGCAGTCAATCTCGACGCTGGACTGCACACCGTGGTGCGGCAGGCCGTCCGCGAGATCCAGTTCCGAGTACAAGATATTGCTGATCCAAAAGGTGCTGGCGGCGGCCACTTCGTAGTCCGTAACGTCTGTTCCATAAGTGAGAATGTAATCGCGGGCATAGGCGTGCGCGCGATCAAAGTACGTGTAGGCGCGGCGGATCAGGGCAAGCTCCTCCGGTCCTTTGATTTCGCGCATGTCGAGCAGCGTTTGGCTGACGTCCACCCATTGAATCTTCGGAAGAACTTTTTTCGCAGTCGCTAGTTCATCGGCGTAGAGCTTTCCGTCGATTCCGATTTTATTTCCCTGGACGCCTTTTGCCTTAATTCCTTCGAGGAGCATCTCGAACAAATCGACGGTCTTTCCCTGCACGACCTTCCCTTGTTCCGGGAAACCTCCCTCGGCGTGCTTCGTATCGAAATATTCCAAGCCGCCGCCGAACCACCAGCCCTTCACCAGGCCGCGATCCAGCGCGGGATAGAAGTACCAGGGATCCGCATCGTCCTTATTCATGAATACGCATTGCGGCCTCTCCGTGTGCGTGTGCCAGTAGCCGGTCAGGTAAATGACGTTCAGGCGATCGCGCACAAGGAACGCGTGGATATCTTTTTTCGCCAGCTCAGCCTTGAACCGCGCGACGGTCTGTTTGTTCCACTCGAGCGGCAGGCGGTCATATTTCGCAGGCTCCGGCGGGCCTTCCTCGCCCGGCGCCGCGCCAAGCAACAATTTTTCGCTGGCGCCGGTGCCGCGGCCTTTTACGATTTCCGCAAGCGAGCCGCCGCCACCCTGAGACTGCATTCCGTCGATCTTGTCCATGCGGCGAAATAGTCCGGCTCCGAGCAATGCGAGACTTCCACCTTTCAACATATCCCTGCGATTCGGATTCATCTCTCCTCCACTTTTGTCCAACACTTTCGAAAGCCACAGTTTTATTTCTGCCCTGTCACGTCCGCCCATTCGAGCTCGCCGCGCCGCAGTATCGCGGGCAAATCTTCGGGTAGCAGGAAACGCTCGTGGATCAGCTTCATCGCGGCTTCCTCGAACTTACCCATGTATTCCTCGCGCGAAGTATACCGCTCCGCCACGGAAAGCCGCGGATCGCCGGATTGTTGCCGCTCCGTCGCGGTTTTTGCGAATGGAATGAACGAGCCAAAGAAACTGAGCCGCAAGTCGGAAGCGCCGATGGTCGGATCGCGCAAGTTCCATCCGGTGTAGGTGGCCAGAGGAACTTGCAATTCCGGCAAGCTCACGCCGCCTTCGTCGTTGCCATCGGCGTCCACTTGCGGAACGAGCACGGGAAACGGTTTGCCAACCTTGGGGGGCTGGAAGTCCACAATGCCTTGCTTCCAACGCGGGCCGAAATCCAAATGGTAGGCGAGGCTGGTTTCGTGAGGCTTGTTGACGCCCGGAATCTTCGGGAAATTCCATTTGGAGAGTGGCACGAGCGTGCCGTCGGCAATCTTAGGATACGTGCTCGTTGGCGGTACCGTGCCGTCTTTCACCCATTGGTCCATGTCCGTGATCAACGCGCGCCAATACCATTGGATGGGGTTCGGGTTGTAAAGCTGCTGCGCGGTGAAATCGGGGGAGTTGGGCGTGGACTTGCGCGGCGGAAAACCGGCGGAAAAATGCTGCAAGCCGGCGAGCAGATAGACACGAACATTTTCGCCGAGCTTCGCGTCGCTCAAGCCGTCCGCCGAGGTGTGGATCAAGGAGGCGGAACGGCCCCAATATTCGTAGGAGGTATTAGTGAAGAATATTTTTGGCGCGGTGTGGGATTTGTTCGTGGCGTCCAACAGGCCCGCAGCGACGCCCGTCTCGGGATCGGTTTCGGGTTGATCGGTGAACGGGAACAAATCCGTCGGAAAGAAAATGCTCGAGAGCGGCTGGGCATCGCGCGAAGGCTGCGCGAAACGATGATTGAAGCTGCCGCGGCCGGCGCCGGCAACATGGGCGATGACGCCGTCCATGACTTGCCGGCCCTGCTCGTCAGCGTTGAAATCCTGGTAGAGAAAATGGCGAAGGAAACGTCCGCTCTGCGAAATTCCAACGGCGTAGACGCGATGGACCGGCGCAGTCGATTTCGGATCATATTTCAAGTAGGAAAGAAAATCGCGCACAGCCGCGAGTCCCAGGCCCGCGACAAACGGATCTTTCGCTTCGTAAACCACTTCGTAGATTTTTCCGGCCTGAAATCCGCCGTTCAAATGAATGAAATGCGGATCGGCAGTAAGCTTGCCATCCACGGTGTGGGCAAAACTCCAATCGCTGCGCGGAATGATCTTTCGAAGGCCATCCGGCGTATCGCGAACCGTCAGAATATTTTTTGAGTTGGCGGGATTATCGACGGCATAGCTTGTTCCTCCGGTCGGCCCGAGAAGAAAGTGTCCCAGCGGCATGTCGTCGATTTTTTTCGCGGGCGTGAAATCCGAACGCACCAGGCCGCGAATACTTTTGCCGCCCGGATCGTGCGCGACAGGAGCAGTGAACCGTAGCCGGTCGCCTTGCCCGGCGAGGTCGGCTTCCCATCCGACCCAGGCAATGGTATAGCCTTTGCGCATCAAAAATCCGTCGCCGAATTCCTCCTTTGGATCGGAGGAAGTTACGCCGTTCACAATGTGCAGAATCCCTTTTCCGCCGCGATTGGAGACTTCAAACAGCACAGCGCCGTTCCCTTTGTCCATGTCCTTCGGCCTCAGAAGATACAAGTCCGCGGAGAATTCGACTTCGCCTTGGGCATTGGGAGGGGCTTTATCGAGATCGACGATCTGACGGTTGTGAATATTCGCGGGCTCGACCGCAAAATAAATGCGGCCGACGATTTCTTCGTAGGGCCCGGCGAGCCCGAAGTCGTGGCCCTTCTGAATAGGCGTGCGGGAAATAATCTCGATGCGCGTGACGCGGGCGTCCGCGGAAGAGACTGACCATAGCAGCGTTACGATCGACAAAATCCAAACGACGCTCGCGCGAAAACGGCACATAAGAATCCTCCCGAGAGGCCACAGCTTACCTCATTCGCTGCCGAAGCCAAGTCCGCGAATGCGGATTTTTTTGAAGGAGGGATGCGCCGAAACGGGGTGTTATTGATCGTGGGTCATTCCGGCCATGTGGTGGGGGCGCGGTTTGCGCCGCAGCGAAGCGAAGGGCGCGTCATTCGCGGGCACGAAATATCCGACGACGATGCCCATCGCGCCCTCGCGCAGCAGTCTTCCGGTCGTATTGTCATAGCTGGCGGAGACCTTGAGAAAATCGTCGGCGGAAAATTTGTATCCGCCGCGATCGAGGAAGAGGACCGTGGGCATGCTGAGAATTTCGCCGTGCTCATCTAGCTTGGCATCGAGAGTGGCCACGGTTTTCTTCTGCGTGACGTCCTCGAGGACGATCTGCTTGGCGTAGTCGTGCATATGGCCGCCGACGCCGAGCAACACTCCGGCGTATTTGACCTCCACAGTCCCAGTTTTTTTGCTTTCGCCAGCGGGGAGATCGTAGGCGGAATCTTCGCAGGATTTCACGTCCATCCAGGCGGGGTAGAAGTTCTTTCGGTTTTCTCCCGCCCCCGCTTGCTGATAGGGGATCGACACTTCGAGATACACCTTGTCGTACGAAATGTCCGTGGGATTGTGAACCATTGTTTCGATGCGGATTTTGTCGCCCATTTGGATGCGGTAGCCATAGCCGGGGACTTCGGCCCAATTGGTGAGCTCGCCGCCGGCGCCAAAAATGTGCTCCTCTTTATTGGGACAGAGAAAATCGCCGCGGTTTTCGTTCCAGAAGGCGGTGTGATGCAGCACGCGGCCGGGCACGGCGTTCCCGTTGGCGTCGACGAGCCTGGGCGAGTAAGCGAGCAGCCAACCGTCGACCGGGATCTGCCAGATCAAATCGGGAGGCTGGGGCATTTTCATGTGGCTGGTGTGCGCGGGCAAGTTCATGGGGCCGATACGAACGATAATGGTGTGGCCGTCGATTCTCTGTTCGAGCTTCACGCCTTTGGCGATTACGTGATGCATGCCGCCTTGCATGAAGCCGCCGTGTTGCATGTGCTCCATGCCCGGCCCCGCAGGGGAAGGATTCTGTTGCCGAAGAATCGGGCCGGTCATCAGCAGGCCCACCAATAGGAAATAGATTGTTCGCATGATCACGCCTTCGCGCAGTTGCAGCGAACCGCGCTTCTTCATGATAGCTCTATTCGGAGTATCGAGGGGCGGCGAGGGATCAAGGATTTAGAGGGATGTGAAGTTCTTCAGCCAGTTGTTCCGCATCGAAGGGACTGGAGGAAAAAAATCGTCCACCAATTTCCATTGTGGGGACGACTCGCCTGCCGTTATTGGCATTGACGACGATTTCTTCCGCCGTGGGATCTTGTTCGATATTCACTTCGCGAAATTCCACGCCGCGCGCTTTCAAGAATCTTTTAGCACGCCAGCAGTCCGGACACCAGGCGGTGGTGTACATCGTCAAGGCTTCCATTCGATGCTCCGGCCCAATGAGATGCGGCGCGGGGGGATGAGGTCGCATCCGCCACGAAACGGCTCTGAAAAGTCAGCGATTCTCGGGAGGCAAGCTCCCATACTTGCGTGCAACCTGGATGCGCAGAAGTGCTCGCTGAAGCGCGATGGCAGCGCGGTCCCAATCGATATTCGGATCGCCCGAGGCCAGGTGCTTTTCAGCGCGGGCCTTTGCGGCCTCCGCGCGCGCCAGGTCAATTTCCGCCGCGCGCTCGGCAGTTTCAGCAAGAACTGTGACGCGGTCTCCCAAAACCTCCGCGAAGCCTTGAATGACGGCGAGACCGCCGCTGGGATTCGTGCCGGCGCCGCGATAGGTTAGCTCGCCGATGCCGAGTTCCGTCATCAGCGGCGCGTGGCCCGGCAAAACGCCGAGAGCACCCCGCGAGCCAGGCAGAATTGCTTCGACGACGCTTTCACGCAGAAATTGCTTTTCCGGCGTGACGATGACGAGTTCGATGGAATCAGGCAGCATTTTCGTTTCTAGGCGTTCGCCTTCATTTTCTCGGCCTTTGCAAGGGCTTCCTCAATCGTGCCGACCATATAGAAAGCTTGTTCGGGAATGTCGTCATACTTGCCTTCGACGATTTCCTTGAAACTGCGGACCGTGTCGGCGATTTTCACGTACTTGCCTTCGAGGCCGGTGAATTGCGCGGCCACGAACATCGGCTGCGAGAGGAACTTCTCGATTTTGCGCGCGCGAGCTACGGTTCGCTTGTCTTCGTCGGAAAGTTCTTCGATGCCGAGAATGGCGATGATGTCCTGAAGATCCTTGTAGCGCTGAAGAATGGACTTCACTCCGCGCGCCACAGCATAGTGCTCCGCGCCGACGATGCGCGGATCAAGAATGCGCGAATAACTCGCCAGCGGATCGACGGCGGGATAGATGCCGCGCTCGACGATCTGGCGGCTGAGGTTCGTTGTCGCATCCAGGTGCGTAAACGTCGCTGCTGGAGCGGGGTCCGTGTAGTCGTCCGCAGGCACGTAAATGGCCTGCACGGAAGTGATGGAGCCGGACTTCGTCGATGTGATGCGCTCCTGCAATTCGCCAATTTCGGTGTTGAGGTTCGGCTGGTAGCCGACGGCGGAAGGCATTCGCCCAAGAAGCGCTGAAACTTCCGAGCCGGCCTGGACGAAACGGAAAATATTGTCGATGAAGAGGAGTACGTCGAGATGCTCTTCGTCGCGGAAATATTCGGCGACTGTCAAACCGGTGAGGCCGACGCGAAGACGTGCGCCGGGTGGTTCGGTCATCTGGCCGTAGATCAAAGCGGCCCGGGACTTTTCAGAGTTTCCCGGGACGACAACACCTGCTTCCTGGAACTCGAGCCAGAGATCGTTGCCCTCGCGGGTGCGCTCGCCGACGCCTGCGAACACGGAAACGCCGCCATGCTGCATGGCGACGTTGTTGATCAATTCCTGAATAAGAACGGTTTTGCCGACGCCCGCGCCGCCGAACAGACCAATCTTGCCGCCCTTCAAGAAGGGCTGGATGAGGTCGATGACCTTAATCCCTGTCTCGAACATTTCGAGAGTCGTCGATTGTTCGGAAAGCGGCGGCGCAGGGCGGTGAATGGGGTAATTCGTTTTGCTTGTGAGCGGGCCCAGTTGATCGACAGGCTTGCCCAGCACGTTCATCACGCGGCCGAGCGTTGGACGACCTACAGGGACGGTGATGCCCGCGCCGGTGTCGTAGGCTTTCATACCGCGAACGAGGCCTTCTGTCGGCTCCATCGCGACGCAACGGACGCGGCCCTCGCCCAGATGTTGCTGCACTTCGGCAACGACGTCGATTGGCACGGGAACGTTGAAACCATCGCTCGTGATTTGCACCGCATTGTAAATTGCGGGCAGATGCCCTTCTTCAAATTGGACGTCGAGCACTGGCCCGATGATCTGCACGATGTGTCCCGTGGCTGCGTATTTTTCTGCCATGCCTTCTCCTAAGCGCCGTATGAAGCGCCGCTGACAATTTCAATAATCTCTTTGGTGATGGCCGCCTGGCGCACTTTGTTCATGTGCAGGGTCAGGGCTTCGATCACGTCGCCGGCATTTTTCGTGGCGGCTTCCATGGCGGTCATTCGTGCGGCATATTCGGCCGCTGAGGATTCCAGCATGGCGCGCAGAATCTGCGTCTCAATATAGCGCGGCAGCAGCCGATCCAGAATTTGCTCCTTGGGCTGCTCATAGATGTAATCGACCTGTGAACTGGCCTGTTCGAAAGCGGTTTCTTCGCTGGCGCTCAGCGCTTCGACGGGCAAGAGCTTTTGAAGGACGAGCTCCGAGGTCATGACCGTCTTGAATTCGCTGAAGACGATGTAAACCGAATCCGCTTCTTCCTTGGTGTACAGCTCGGTCACCACGGACGAGAGGTCGCGGGCTGTTCCAAAACTGACTTTCGCGAGTACGTTTATATACTCCTCGGGAAAATGAAAGCCTGCCCGCTTCAGGGAATCACGCCCCTTTTTACCAACAGGGATGACGGAAAGCTTTTTATCCTTGTGGGCTCGGAAGAATTCATTGGCCTTGCGCAAGATATTGGAATTGAACGCTCCCGCGAGGCCGCGTTCTCCGCTTAGAACGACAACGAGAATTTTTTCTTCCGGGCGGCGGGCCAGCAGTGGATGTTCAGGTCTATCGATGCGCGACATGATGGAGCGCAACACGCGTGCCAGTTCTTTGGCGTAAGGTCGAGCGGCGAGCGCCGCTTCCTGCGCCCGGCGAAGCCGGGCCGCGGCGACAAACTTCATCGCGCGGGTAATCTGCTGGGTGTTCTTCACCGAGCGGATGCGGCGCCGGAAATCGAGAAGAGTGGGCATTGTTGTGTATTAGGACTGCAACCTCAATTCGCCGCCACTGCCACGGCAGCCGTGAAACGCTCCTTGAACGCGTCCACAGCCGTTTTGATTTCCGCCTTGATCGCATCATCGAGCGCTTTTTTCGCGGCTATATTTTTCAGCAGCGCCGGATAGTTAGTATCCGCAAATTGCAGGAATTCGCGCTCGAAGCGGCGCACGTCCGCGACGGCCACGTTGTCCATCGCGCCGCTGGTCGCCACGAAAATGCTGAGAACCTGTTTTTCAACGGAGAGCGGAACGTACTGATCCTGCTTCAGGATTTCCGTGAGTCGCTGGCCGCGCGCCAGCTGCGCCTGCGTGACCTTATCCAGCTGATCGGAGCCGAACTGCGCGAAAGCCGCGAGCTCGCGGTACTGCGCCATGTCCAGGCGCAAAGTCCCGGCCACCTGCCGCATGGCCTTGATTTGCGCGTTGCCGCCGACACGGCTGACGCTGATGCCGACGTTGATGGCAGGGCGAATGCCGGCGTTGAATAGATCAGCCTCCAGATAAATCTGCCCGTCGGTAATGGAAATGACGTTAGTGGGAATGTAGGCAGAGACGTCGCCGGCCTGCGTTTCAATCACAGGCAGCGCGGTCAGCGACCCGGCGCCCAGCTTGTCATTCAACTTGGCAGCGCGCTCGAGCAAGCGCGAGTGAAGATAGAAGACGTCGCCAGGGAAGGCTTCGCGGCCGGGCGGGCGCCGCAAGAGCAAAGAGATTTCGCGATAGGCCTGCGCGTGTTTCGAAAGGTCATCGTAGAACGCGACGGCGTGGCGTTTGTTGTCGCGGAAATATTCGCCCATCGCGCATGCGGCGTAGGGAGCGATGTATTGCTGCGAAGCGGGCTCGGCGGCGCTTGAGGCAACGATGATGGTGTATTCCATGGCGCCGGCGTCGGTCAGCGTTTTCACAACCTGCGCAATCGTCGAGCGCTTTTGCCCGATGCCGCAATAAATGCAAATAACGTCGCCGCCCTTTTGATTGATGATGGTGTCCAGAATGACGGCGGTCTTTCCCGTTTGGCGGTCGCCGATGATCAGCTCGCGTTGGCCGCGGCCGATGGGGATCATGGCGTCAATGGCTTTGATACCGGTCTGGAGCGGCTCGCGGACGGGCTGGCGATCCAGCACTCCGGGAGCGATGCGCTCCAGCGCATTCCTCTGCTTCGAGACGATCGGACCTTTGCCATCGAGAGGCTCGCCGATCGGATTTACCACGCGCCCAATCAAACCATCCCCGACGGGCACGGACATAATCGTGTTCGTGCGCTTGACGACGTCGCCCTCTTTCAATTCGGCGGACTCGCCAAGCAGCACGACGCCGACTTCTTCCTCTTCCAGGTTGAGCGCAATGCCGAAAACATTGTTCGGGAAAGCGAGCATTTCGCCGGCCATGACCTTTTCGAGGCCGTGAACGCGCGCAATGCCGTCGCCGACGCTGATGATCGCGCCGACTTCATCGACGGAAACGGTCTGCTCGTAGTTCTCGATCTGCTCGCGCAGAATCTTGCTAATTTCGTCTGCTTTGATGTTCGCCATGCCTGCTCCTGAAATCTGTTCTGCTATTCCGCAACGAGGCGCGCGCGCAGTTCGTTCAAGCTGTTGCGCACCGAGCCGTCATAAACCGTGTCGCCCACACGTACCACCGCTCCGCCTAACAGCGTGGGTTCCAGCGAATACGTGGCCTGAATTTTCTTGCCCGTGAGGCGCTCGAGGGTCTGAGTGAATTTCTTTTTTTGCGCCGCACTCAATTCCGTAGCGGAGGAAATCTCCGCTTCGGCGATGCCTTGCCTCCGCCTCACCACTTCCAGAAAAGCAGCGATAATTTCCGGCAAAATGTGCGTGCGATGATGGTCCGCGATGACAAAAAGAAAATTTCGCACGATCTTGCCCGCGCCGGTGCGAGCCGCAATTTTTTCGATCACGCCGTGCTTGACGCTGGGCGGCACGCCAGGTGTGCTCAGAAAATTCCGCAATTCCGCCGAAAGGGCGAAAGCCGCGCCAAAATCGTTCAGTTGTTTGAGGGTGGCATCGGCCGCACCCTGCTCCAGCGCAACGTCCGCGAGAGCGTTGGCATATTGGAGGCTCGCGGACTTCAATTCGGCCTCCCCTCGAGACTCTTCACAAACGTGTCGACGAGTGATTCCTGCGCGGCAGGCGTGAGCTGCTTGGCGAGCAGCGATTCCGCGCCGTCAACCGCCAGCGAAGCGGCCAGAGCTTTCAGTTCGATGCGTGCGGCGTGCTCGGCGGCTTCGATTTCTGCCTGAGCCGCAACGCCCACTTTTTTCGCGTCTGTTTGTGTCAGCGCACGGATATGTTCCGCTTCCGTGGCAGCTTCGCGCTGCGCGGCGGCCTGCAGGGAGGCAATTTCCTCCTGGAGATGTGCCAGCTTGGTCTCGGCTTCTCGGACCTGCCGTTCCGCTTCTTCCCGCGCGGCGGTTGCTTTGGTGATCGCAGCGCTGATGCTTTGGGCGTTGCTTCGGAACCAGCCGGGCAATTTCTTCCCGAAGAGCCAGACCATGATGCCAATCACGATCGCGAAGTTAATCCACTTGAAAATATGATCGGCGGTCTCAGCGGCCGCTTTGCCGCCTTCCTCCGCGGCATGAGCACTCAGCGCCACCGCGAAAAAAAACAGCGCCAGAGTCGCGGCTGCATACACCCGGCTTCTCCACATCAAGTTTTGCCTCATCGGGCCTCTCTCGTAGAGCCGCCGGGCCGCCGCGGCTGCGATGGCAGGATGCGGCCGGCAATTTCAGCGGAAAGCTGGGCGACGGTGGTTTCAAGCTCGTGGCGTGCTGCGGCGAACTCTCCGGCGATGCGCTCTTTGGCGCTGGCAACCTGCGCGGAGGCGGCGGTGCGCGCCTCCTTGATCCGTTCGGCGCGCTCATCCAGAAGCTTTTTTCGCGCGGCCTCTTGCTCTGCATAAACCTGCGCACGCGCCCGTTTCAGCGCTTCCTGATACTGCTTGTCCTTCTCGGCTGCAGCGGCCTGGGCCAGCTCCGCGGCCTTCTGCGCACCCACGGTGCGGGCATCGCGCTCGGCCATCACCGATAGCAGCGGCTTAAAGAAAAGCGCCCGCAAGATGAAGTAAAAAAGGAGGATGATCAGGACTGTAGGCACAGCCTGAAGGAACAGGTCTCCCAATTGGCGAACCATTTCTTGCATTAAGTTGAGTAGCCTAACACTCGCTTCGGGGCCACGGAACGGCCACCAAGTTGGCAGCCGCGCCGCGCCCCTCTACCTGGGAAGGGGCTCTACGGTGGGCCTGACGCTGCCTGTCTGAACAGTATTTTATAACATTCAGCGCAGCGTTGCGTCAACGTGGCTTGGAAATGGGTGTTCCGCCCGATTTCGGCGTGTTGGCCGCGACTACATCCGTCACGACTTCACGGATCTCGGCGACGATCGTGTCGGGCCGCTCGAATGGGATCATGTGATCGCTGTCGGGAACGATGATTCGCTTGCCGCGCGTGGAAAGCTGCGACTCCTTCAGTTGCAAATCATTGACCCAGACTTCGTGGAAGTCGTCGAAATCCTTCGCTGGCATGCCGGCGGGCAACTACGATGCGGGCACCATTTTGCCGGCAGTCAGAACGACGAGTGGTTTATCTCCAAGATTGCCGGAAGCGCGCACTTCCTTGGCGCTTTCTGAAAATAAGGCCAACTCATCGGCGGCGGCCTCAATGAATTTAGGTTGAAGCTGCAAGTAAAGCATTTCCCTCCCAAACTCCTTTGAGACGCCTGGGCTTTCGCCCTGATTGCGCTGCGCGAAGCGGGCAATCCCCAAGCGGATCAGAAGCGGAGCGAGCTTCTCCTGCCGTTTTATCTGCTCGTTTGATTTCGCCATGAACGCTTGAAGGGCGGGCGACATGCGGCTCACCTGGTCCTCGTGCGACGCATCCACCAGCACCATGCCGGCGACTTCGGCCGGATACTCGCCGTTATAAACGCGCACATTGTAGCCGCCGAAGGAATGTCCCACCAGAATGTACGGCCCTTTCTCGTTAGCTGCCTGTAGAAGAGCGTGCAGCTCTTTCACAATCTGCGTACTGGTGCGCGGATATGGACTCGCGCTGCTCCAGCCATAGCCTGCGCGATCATAGGAACAGACGCGCGCGAATTTTGCCGCTTCGGTCTCCACGGGATTCCAGCCGATGGCCGGAACGCCGAGGCCGCTGTCCAGGATCACGGTAGGACTGCCATGCCCACGGCAATCGAGATTCAATTTCAGGTTATCGAAACCCGGCCCGAGAGAAACAGATGTGCCTTGCTGTGGAAATCTTCGCGCGTCCGCGCTGTTTTCAATCGCCTGGTAAGAGGCGCCCACGACGGCTGCCACAACGGCAAGCAGGAGCACTAAGAGAAAAATGCGGCTCGCCCAGCGCTTCAAGCGACCCCGCGGCTGTGAAACATTTGCTGCATTTTCGTTCTGCACGAAATTCTCCTGCGAACTGATGATTGAGGCGCGTTCGGTGGCCGGATATTAGAACGTTCGTTGCAGCGCGTCAATGAATGTCTAGGTGGACAATGACGCGGGCGGCCGGAGGGAATCGAATTCAGCGGCTCGCTAGCCACTCGTTGAGAGCTGCAACACGCGGCAAAAGCGCGAGCGCGCCGAGTTCGCGAAAACGAGCCGCGCGCTTACGGTACTCGAACGTCCCCGAAGGCAAGATGGCCATGAACGGGACTCGTGCGTCGCGGGCCGCAAGTGCGTCGTCGATGTTGTCGCCGACGTAGAGCGCCGAAGCAGGGTCACGCCTTCCTAAAATTTTTAGCAGCCCATCGGGGTGGGGCTTTTTCCGCTTGACGTCGTCCATGGTAATCACCGTGCTGAAATGGCGGCTGGCAGGCCAGTGGTCAAACGAATAGGAAAATTCCTGCCGTGTCCGGCCAGTGAAAAGATTGAGCTCAAAGCGCCGCGCCCACCGCTCGATTTGCCGCGGCGTGACTACGAGTTTTTCCTTGCAGACGTTCCCGGGCTGGCCATTCTGGCCCCAATAGAATTGTTGGAAGGCGACTCGAGCCTGCTCATACGTGGTTGGCCGGCCCAGCGCGGTGGCCCAGTTCGAGACCAGGTTCCAATCATCGTTATTGCCGGGCTTGCTCTTCCATTTGTGCAGCTCGGACCACGATACGCGCTTGCCGGTGAGGAATCGCATCGTCTCGATAGCGGAAAGCCAATACGAACGGCGCACGTCCACCAGCACGCCGTCCACATCGAATATCAGAATCTTCGGCAGAGTGGCGAGGGTTTTGTGGCGGCGCGTCAACGCTTTTCTCCATGATGAAGTAGCCTGAGCAACCCGCCGCTAAAGGCAAGCCAGATTGCCCGGCCAGAATTTCTGGTTCATTTACACAAGAAGTGTCTCCGCTCGGCAGCGGAGCGTCAACCCATCCACGGTTTGGCTGCCGCTAATCTCAAGGATCATGAAGTACATGCAGGCCAGGAACGGCAAACTAAGTGAATTGCGCTTAAGAAGACAAATCGGCAACCTCTGGCAAGTTATTTTTGCGGAGTTACTGCTTCGTCGGCATTCCGCGCCCCCGCGCGGCGCGCCATGTAGGTCTCAAGGAGCTGATCGAGTTCCTGAGGCCGGATTGGTTTTGTCAAATACCCGTCCATCCCGCGCGCCAGGCATTTCTCGCGGTCTCCTTTCATGGCGTGCGCCGTCAAAGCAACCACCGGTTGATGCTGTCCAGTGAGTCTTTCTTTCCGCCTGATCGTCTCGGTCGCTTCGAACCCGTCCATCTCCGGCATCTGCACGTCCATAAGCACCAGGTCAAAGCTCTCCTTTTCCAGCGCCTGCAGCGCTTCCAGGCCGGTCGCAGCCACGGCCACTTGGTGTCCTCTTTTCTCCAGTAAGCGCACGGCGAGCCGCTGGTTGATCAGATTGTCTTCTGCAAGCAGCACTCGAAGGAACGCGCCGGGTTCACGCCCATCGTGCAGCGAGAACCGGGTAATTAAAGGCACGGCGCCGTCTTGCTCGCGCGCTCCGAGAACGCGCGCCACGGCCTCCCGCAATTCGGATTGCCGGATGGGTTTCAACAAGTACGCGGCTACCCCCAATTCCTGGCAGTGCGCCGCATCCCCCCGGTGGCCCGCTGAAGTGAGCATCATGATGGTTGCGGTGGCAAGCTCCGGACGGCGGCGGATTTCTTCAACCAGTGCGAATCCGTCCATATCCGGCATGTGCATGTCCGTCAAAATCAGGCTGAAGGGCTCGCCAGCCTCGCGGGCCGCGGCGAGCCGTTCAAGCGCCAGCCTGCCACCTTCAACGGAAGTCGGCTTCATTTGCCAGCGCGCCAGCATGCCTTCGAGAATTCTGCGGTTGGTGCGATTGTCGTCGACAACCAGGACCTTGACGCCGATCAGCAGCTCCGCTGGGGCGATTGTTCCCACTCTGATTGCTTTCGCCTCTGCTGCCCCGAGCCGCGCGGTGAAGTGAAACTGGCTGCCGTGCCCTGCTTCGCTCTCCACCCAAATTTGTCCTCCCATCATTTGCACCAGTCGCGTCGAAATCGTCAGCCCCAAGCCGGTCCCACCGTACTTCCGCGTCGTGGAAGTATCCGCCTGAGAAAAAGGCGCAAAGATCAATTCTCGCTTGTCCTCGGGTATGCCAATTCCCGTGTCGGAAACCGTGAAGCGGCAGATAAAGTCATGGCCTTCTTTTGTCTCGACTTGGACTTTCACCGCGATCTCGCCTTTTTCCGTGAACTTGATCGCATTTCCCACGAGGTTGACCACGATTTGTCTTAGTCGCGTCGAATCCCCTCGCACGATCTCCGGCACCTCCGGCGCCACTTCGCACAGCAACTCGAGGCCTTTTTCGTCGGCACGAAGCGCCAGCGTCTTGAGCGTGGATTCCAGAGAATCGCGCAGGTTGAAGTCGATTGCCTCCAGATCGATCTTTCCCGCTTCAATTTTCGAAAAGTCCAGAATGTCGTTGATGACGGTCAGTAATGAGTCTCCGGACATCTTCACCGTCTCCAGATATTCCCGTTGCTCCGGTGTCAGTTGTGTCTCTAGCGCCAGATCCGTCATTCCCATCACGCCGTTCAACGGCGTGCGGATCTCATGGCTCATGTTGGCCAGAAATTCACTCTTCGCCCGGCTGGCTTTTTCCGCGATGTCTCTTGCCCGGCGCATCTCCTCTTCAGCTTGCTTGCGCTCGGTGACTTCTAGCCTCAATTCTTCCGTACGCGCCTGCACGCGGAGCTCCAGGTCCTCCTTCGCGTCGCGTAATGCCGCGTCCCGTTCCTGTATTCGTTCTAGCATCTGGTTGAAGGAACCGATGAGCCTGCCTACTTCGTCATCCCCCCGCGGGAGAGCGCGAAGCGCGTAGTCTTCCTTCGCCGTGACTGTGGCGGCAATTTCTGCCAAATGCAGGATCGGATCCGTGATGAGCTTCAGCAGCCGGGTGGAAACCAGGTAGGTGATCACCACGGAAAACAAAATGACTACCGCTGAAATTTCGGTGTACTGCCTGAGCTGGGCCTGGAGCGCGCCGAGGTCGGAAATGATGGCTATGGTCCCGGTTTTCTCACCTCCCAGGAAGACGCTTCGAAAAAGCAGGAGCGAATTGTCGCCAAATCTAGCGCCGTCTTCTTGCCCGGGAGGCATCGAAAAGTGGGGGTCGATCCCCTCGCGGCGATATTCCGCGAAAGCGACTCCCTCCTTGTCGTAGAGGCATGCGGCGATAATGTGCCGCTCGCCGTGGAGGGCGGCGAGCATGCGCTCTGCGGAATTTCTATTGTTGAAAGCGAGGGAGGCAGCGATGTTTTCCCCCAAGGTATCAGCCAAAGCAGAAAGTTCGCTAGTCATCGAGGCGCGAAAGCGCGCTTTCTCAAAGAGGTCAAAGCTAAGGCAGGCAAGGCTGAGGCCTGCAAGACTCGTGCACACGATTACGAGAGTCAGCTTGCGTTGAATGGAAGAATTCTTCATCGGCTGCGTTCCGAACTCCGCCAGCTCCCTATCGTCCTTCCCTCATTTGCAGACACTTCTCCCTTGTCCAATGAACTGCGAGCAACTGTGGTACCGAACGTTTTCACCCACATCTGAGACAACCTTTTTACTTTCAATGGATTATCGCGATTGGGGCGCCGCGCCGATTCCTGAATTGAGCTTCCCACTTCTACTTGTTCCATAGTGGTGCAGGGTGAATGCGAGGGCTTGCCGGAATATTTCGTTTCAACAAGCGCTTCGCCGTTTAAGATGCCTGGGCGATCTCCGGTATGATTGCTGGAGCCGGAAGGGGCTTGCTACAATCGCGCGCACACTCGCCGCGCTACTGAAAGAGGAACGAATGGCTGGATTTGCCGGTGTGGATTTTATCGATTTTGATTCGCAATTGAACGACGAAGAAAAACTTGTCCGGCAAACTTCGCGGCAATTCGTCGAAGCGGAAGTCATCCCCATTATTGAAAAGCACAGCCGCGAGGGCACCTTTCCGAGGCATCTTGTGCCGCAACTCGGGGAGCTGGGATTTTTCGGCGCGAACTTGCAGGGGTATGGCTGCGCGGGAATGTCGAACGTGGCGTATGGACTTGTGACGCAAGAATTGGAGCGCGGAGATTCAGGATTGCGGAGCTTTGTCTCGGTGCAGAGCGCGCTGGTGATGTATCCGATTTACGCGTACGGCAACGACCAGCAGAAAGACAAGTGGCTGCCATTGCTGCAGCAAGGCAAGGCCATTGGATGCTTTGGATTGACGGAGCCGCAGTTCGGGTCGAATCCCGGCGGGATGCTGACGCGCGCGGTGAAGAAAGGCAGCAACTACATTTTGAATGGGGAGAAGATGTGGATCACCAGCGGGTCGATCGCGGACATCGCGGTGGTGTGGGCAAAATGCGAAGACGAAAAAGTGCGCGGGTTCCTCGTGGAGAGAGGTACGCCTGGATTTAAAGCGTGGGACGTGCACGGAAAATGGTCGCTGCGCGCGTCGGTGACTTCGGGACTCGCTTTCACGGATTGTGAAATTCCGGAAGAAAATTTGCTGCCCAATGCCGTAGGGCTGCGCGGCCCACTTGGCTGCCTGAATCAGGCGCGTTACGGCATCGGCTGGGGAGCGCTTGGGGCAGCGATGGCGTGTTATGACACGGCGCTGCAATACGCCAAGACGCGCAAGCAGTTTGCGAACAAGCCGATCGCTTCGCATCAGCTCGTGCAGGAAAAGCTGGCGTGGATGATAACGGAAATTGTGAAAGGGCAATTGCTGGCGCTGCACGTCGGCCGGCTGAAGGACCGTGGCAAGGTCGATCATTCGCACATTTCGATGCTGAAAATGAACAACGTGGGGATTGCTCTGGAGACGGCGAGAAAAGCGCGCGACATTCTCGGAGCGAATGGGATCGTGGATGATTACTGCATCATGCGGCACATGAACAATCTCGAGAGCGTTTTCACTTATGAAGGCACGAACGACATTCACAAGCTGGTGATTGGAGAAAAAATCACCGGGATTTCCGCATTTATGTAGCGGGAAAAAGGCGACAGACTGAAGTCTGTCCCACCGCAGCCAACCAATCTCACTGTCCACGGAATCTTGTATGCTGTGAGAGCGTTCCGACCCGGTCGGAAGATTTAACGGGGGATAATTCCATGCCTGCAACCACGTTCACCGCCCGCCGTTCGTTTTTTCGAGCGGTTGCGCTCTCTTTGATTACTTCGCTCTCGGTTTGCGGGATGACTTTCGCGCGGCAGCGGAAGGCAGCGCCCGAGCAGAAGCAGAAGATTCGAGCGATCACGGCGTTCGTCAATTTGGACCGGTCGCAATACCTTCTGCAAATCGCGGATGCCGTGAAGATGCTGAAATACGCGCGGACGGTTTTTGAATCGCGCGGTTTTGAAGTGCAGACGATTCGCATCGCCACGCAGCCTTTCCCCGAATACACGCAGGGATTGACAACCGATCAGGCGATCTCGTTCTTCAAGGACTTCGAGGCGCTCGCCCAGCAGGATGGCTTTGCTTTGTCCATCGGCCCGGCAATGCTGAACGCCACGGACAGCCCGGCCCAGGCGGACTTGCTGGCGGACATTCTGCTGAATACGAAGAGTCTGAACGCCAGCCTGGTGGTGGGCGGGCCGGACGGGGTGCGCTGGCCGGCTGTGGGTGCCGCGGCGCGGGTGATGAAAAGGCTTGAGGGGACGGAACACAGCCAAGGGAATTTTCGATTCGCGGCGATTGCTATGGTGCCTCCGCTGACGCCGTTTTTCCCCGCGGCCTACCACACGGGATTTGGCCACCAGTTCGCGATTGCGTTTGAATCCGCAGGGATCGTGGCAGCGGCGTTCCGGAATGCGCCCGATCTTGCGACGGCGCGGCAGCGGTTAATCGACCTGCTAGGCCGAGTGGCGTTCGATGCGCAGGCGCAAGCGGGGCGCGTCGACCAAGACACCGGCTGGGGCTACATGGGAATCGATCTTTCGCCTGCACCAATGAAGGACGATTCGATTGGCGCGGCCATCGAAGAACTGACAACTTTGCCTCTCGGCTCGAGCGGCACGCTGACGGCCGCGGCGACGATCACGTCGGCGCTGAAGGACATCCGAGTGAAACAGACTGGTTATTCGGGGCTGATGCTGCCAATTCTCGAGGATTCGCGGCTGGCGGAGCGCTGGAGCGAAGGACGAATTTCGATTGATTCGTTGCTTAGCTATAGCGCGGTATGCGGTACGGGTTTGGATACGGTGCCGCTGCCCGGGGATATCAGTACAGAGCAGCTCTCGTTGATCATTGGCGATATGGCCAGCCTGGCCGTGAAGTGGCATAAGCCGCTATCCGCGCGCTTGCTACCCATCGAGGGCAAGAGCGCTGGCGACAAGACGGAGTTGGATAGCCAGTACCT
>DATJXZ010000125.1:0-41409 GCA_035499815.1 Candidatus Solibacter sp.
AAGTAGGCGTCCACTTTGGGCGCGTTGCAGGAGGGTAGTTGTCTCTCAGCGTCCGAAGCTACTTGCTTACCCAATTGGATGTCATCTTGCGGCGAATAGAAATTCCAGCCTGCCTGGACCTGTGTCCGCTGCGCCAGAGCGAACGGCGCGATCCATAGGCACAGCGCAAAGGCGCACGCCACCGCCCGTTTACCTAACCAGTTCGACGTCTCGCGCGCATCGTTTGGCCACTGATCCATCGATTGGCTCTTGCCTGCCCGGAAAGGATTCTCTCGCTCCGCGCTCCGCGCTCCGTGCCCCGCGCCTACTCGACAAGTATCTTTTCTTCCTTATTTTACGCTCTCAAGCTCGTAAAAGAAAAAAACCCGGGAGTCGTTTTCCCCCGGGCCTTTTCAGTAATCCGAAACTGTGAGTGGAATATTCGCTTAGCGCGCCATCCGGGGTGTCGGCTCAGGCCCGATGGCCGTTGACGGCGCTTCGACGCTCTTCCCGCTTCTCGCCTGAGCAGCGCGAGTCGTCACGACTGGCTCTGGCTTCCGCGTGGGCATCGCCAGGTTCTCCCCCTCGCGTATGAAGCTCAATCCCTCGTTCACCTTATTCCAGTCGATGCACACGAGGTCGCCCAAATGCACCTGCTCGGTCGCCAGAAGATTCGCCAATGGGTAGACCACGTGCCGCTCAATCGCCCTCTTCAGGTGACGCGCGCCGTAGCGCTGATCCGTGCCTTCCTGCAACAAGAACTCTCTCCCCGCAGGCGTTACGCGGAACAAAAATTGACCTTTCGCGGTCTCCAACACTCGCTGCTGCACCTGGCCGAGCTCGATCTCGAGTACTTCTTCGAGCTGTTCGCGGCGCAAAGGATGAAAGACCACCACTTTGTCCAGCCGGTTCATGAATTCCGGCGAGAACTTCCTGCGCGCCGCTTCCACCGCCGTCCGCTCAACCTTTTCATCCAATCCAGCGGCCGGTTTGTCCTTCGGCTGCACAAAACCCATTCCGCCTTGCATCAGTTCCGTGATCTCTCCCCCGCCCAGGTTCGACGTCAGGAAAATCACGGTCTGCGACAAATCCACGCGGCGGTTGTCACCCAGAGTTAGAGTCGCCTTATCCAGCATCCCGAGTAGCAACTGCCACAGGGCGTCTGACGCTTTTTCAATCTCGTCGAATAGCAGAAAGCTAAGCTTCAGCTTTTCAGTATGGCTGGCCGCCAGCGCTTCTTGAGTAATCAGGGGATGTGTCTCACGGTGGCCCAGATACCCTGGAGGCGAGCCAATTAATTTAGCAATCTCATGTGAGTGTTGAAATTCCGCGCAATCCACCTTAATCACCGCTCGGGCATCCCCGAACAGTATCTCGGCAGCCGCTTCCACAATGCGCGTTTTGCCCGAACCAGTCGGGCCAAGAAACAGGAGATTCCCCACAGGCCGTCCAGGAGAGTTCAATCCCGCGCAGAAGACCTGGTAGAGGTCCACTAGCGCCTGCACACCTTCCACCTGACCAACGATCTTGGCGCGCAGAGCTCCTTCAAAATCACGGGTATCGGTGCTGCGAATGGTTGGATCCAGTTGCTGTCGAGCGGCGGCTTTCATATCGTCGTTCCCTTCCGCGTTCAGCTGCTAAGACGCCCCATACGTCTCAGCTATGCGCTTCGGGGAAATAGAGCATGAGAACTGCCATTCCACTCCAGCCACAGCGTCCGGACAAACAGGTACAAACTCAATGAGATACAAGTGTTGCAATTATGGAAACTGTCTCACCCCTTGAGACTCTGTCCCATCCCGGTTCAAAGTGAGAGGATGAAACAGTTTCTGTCAGCCTCGGCACGACAAAAAGGGGCGCACTCACCCGCTGCGCCCCCACCAAACTGCTCAAAAAAGTAGCCTTCCTAACGATCTGCCTTCTTGCGCCCTTGTGGAGCCGCCGTTGGCGCCACTCCTGGTTGCGCCGCTCGGAGTTTTCTCTCTCCAACCACGGCTTCCGTAGGTGGATCGGCGACTTTGCCGTCTTTCGCCTCCGCCGCGGCCGCCAGCTGGCCGGTTTCCGGCGCTGTCGGTGTTACTAGAGCACCTTCGCCCTCTCGCGCAAATGTAAGTTCTTTGTGCTGGCGATCCCAATCAATCCGGACGAGATCTCCCAGATGTACTTGCTCCGTTGCCAGCAGGTTGGCCAACGGATAGACGACGTACCTCTCAATTGCCCTCTTCAAATGCCGGGCTCCATACCGCTGATCGGTTCCTTCCTGCAACAGGAAATCTCTTCCAGCGGTCGTGACGCGGAACAGGAACTGCCCCTTCGCGGTCTCTAAGACTCGCTGCTGTACTTGGCCGAGCTCTATCTCAAGCACTTCTTCAAGTTGTTCGCGTTTCAGGGGATGGAACACGACCACTTTGTCCAGCCGATTCATGAATTCCGGCGAAAATTTCCTTCTCGCCGCTTCCATTGCCGTCCGTTCAACCTTTTCATCCAATCCCGTGGCCGGTTTGTCTGTCGGCTGAATGAAACCCATTCCGCCGTTCATCAGTTCCGTGATTTCTCCTCCCCCCAGGTTTGAGGTCAAAAAAATGACAGTCTGTGACAAATCCACACGGCGGTTGTCACCTAAGGTGAGAGTTGCCTTATCCAACATTCCAAGCAGCAGTTGCCACAAAGCGTCCGAAGCCTTCTCAATCTCGTCAAATAACAAAAAGCTAAGCTTCAGCTTCTCCGTATGGCTCTTGGCCAATTCTTCCTGGGTAATCAGAGGATGCGTCTCCCGGTGGCCCAGATACCCCGGAGGCGAGCCGATCAATTTGGCAATCTCATGGGAGTGCTGAAATTCCGCGCAATCCACCTTAATCACCGCTCGCGGATCGCCGAAGAGAATTTCCGCGGCAGCTTCCACGATGCGCGTCTTACCCGAACCCGTCGGCCCTAGAAGCAGGAGGTTTCCCACCGGCCGTCCTGGCGAGTTCAATCCCGCGCAGAAAACTTGATAGAGGTCCACGAGTGCCTGCACGCCCTCCGCTTGTCCCACAATCTTCGACCGCAACGCCGTCTGAAATTCAATCGTCATGTTGCTGCGCAGGTTAGGATCGAGTGGTGCTGGTTGGGAGCTCATGGTCTCCTCCTAGCGGCCTTGCATCCGCAAGGTCGCATTACCGAAGCGCCCGCGCTTCCGGTCAAACTGACTGAGTTTCACCTGAAGTGTGGACTGCAGGAGTCGCAACTGCACCAGCAACTCTCGCGCCACCGTGGGCGTTTCAGAAATCTGGAGAAGCGGCGGAAGCAGGTCCGCCAAATCGAGGTTCAGCGCTCGCAGGCTGGCTACAAGCTTTTGTGTCGCCGGGGAGCTTGGGTCGGCGAGATTTTGTTGGCTGTTCGTCTGTTCCCGCAAAGCCCGCCAATTCAGCTCTACGAATGGATGTTTCCTGGAAACTTCGCGCACCACTTCATCCGTGATCCGCGCGCTTTCCCCGAGTCGTGCCAGGTGCAGTTGCCGCACTTTTTCGCCGCGGCGCACGTTGTGCACCAGGTAGTACGAATTCCCTTTGCGGCGGACAAAAGCCATCACTTCACCTCGGGCCACTATTTCTCGCCGTAGTGTACTTCCGTTCCACTACAGGGTCAATGCACGTCCCGTACTAGCCCGAACGATTGCGTCCACTCGGTCGCTTCTCGATTCGCACGGTGGCGCGGAACTGGATGCACGTTGATGCGTCCAAACTAACGAATCTGCTTCATTTTCTCTCATTACTTTTTTCGTTTTGTTTCATCGATTCCCTGCATCCTCGATCAACTCTGCTTTTTTCTTCCGCTGTTCCATTAGATGCTTCGCGCCGCGGTTCGATTGTTTTTTAGGCGCCAGCCGTCTTGCACTCTATCTAACACGGCCGCGCCGATTTTTTCTCTTGTTGCGCCGCGATCTTGCTCCTACGATGTTCCGCGTGCTTCTCATCGGGCTCGTGTACGGCCACGCTCACGAAACGGTGAACAAGTTCTCAGCGTGGGCCTTCGTCAAAGTCGAGGAGTCGCTTCGCCGTGGCTTTTGATCCTGTCTATAAGCTCGTAAAACAAATCCCCCGAGGCCGGGTTTTAACCTATGGAGGCATTGCGAAGGCCTTGCGTCTCCCCGGTGGCGCTCGCACGGCAGGCCGCGCAATGGGAGCAACTCCGCGCGGCAAAGGCATTCCCTGGCACCGCGTCCTCGGCGCCAACGGCAAAATCCTCATCCGCGAGCCTTACGCCTCTCTCCAGAAAAAACTCCTCGAAAGCGAAGGCGTCGCAATCGTCGAATCTCGCGTCAACCTCAAGAAGCATCTCTGGATTCCTGCCCGCAAGAAATCCATTGCCACCAAGAAGTCCCGCAGACAAGCACCGAGCAAACACAATCCGAAGGAGCGAACGAAATGAGAACCGCCCCATACGTCCCTTGTGAGCCAAGCGCCGTAAGGTCGGGGCTTGCCCACCCCACCGTGCCATGAACCACGGAGCCTGATTCCTCCGCTAATCGCTGCCGAACTCTTCGCCGCAACCATTCCTCGAGTCACCTCGTAAGTAAGAGATAGAAGGCAGTATTTCAATAAGCCCCTCACGAAGGCTTTATGGAGGACTGTATGACTAACGCAGAAGCTCATATCGGACATGGCTCTGATCCCGGCATGCCCTGGCTGACGGCCGCCGCCTCGCTGGCTGTCGGCGCCTTATTCTTTGCCCTCTGGTTTTGGCTGTTACCCGGATGGCTGGGCTTTCAAGTTGATATCGCCAGCTTGGCTCGCTGGCGATGGATCGCCGCTGTTCCGTCCGTTTTCGGCTTCGCCCTAGCTCTGCGGTGCGTATGGGATTTCGGATGGACTGGACGCGGAACGCCGGCTCCGATGATTCCACCGCAAAAGTTGGTCGTCGTCGGCCTCTATCGTTATGTACGCAACCCCATGTACCTGGGATTCTTCACCGGCTGGTTCGGTCTGTGGGTCGTCTTCGGCCGCGCGAACCGTGCTGCACTCACCATCGCGATTGTCGCCGTACTGCTGATAGATCTGTTTGTGCGGTTGTATGAAGAGCCCATCCTGCGGAAAAAGTTTGGAGCTGATTACGTGGCATATTGCAGAAATGTTCCACGCTGGATCCCGCGAATCCACGCTTGGCACCATTGATCTATTTTCCGACGCGCGAAAAAGGCAAATCGCGCTGATGGAACGTGAACTGGTTCAATCGGCGTTCTGTGGCGGTCGAAAAAAACTCCTTACTTCGGGCCGCAATAGATAAATCAACAGCACGCCCGCGATCGCCACACCGAATCCGCCCTCGACAAAATGCCCTAGAGAAATGTTGATCGCGTCCCCCAAAACTTGCGTCGCAATCACACCGATAGCCAGCCTCCATCCCCAAATTCGCCGCTTGAACCAACCCACTGCAGCAGCAGCCAGCGTTAACCCGAGGAGCAAAAACGGAACTCCAATTATTCTGCCCAAAGGCGCAACTTGCGTATGGGCCCGCGGATTAAGCCTCCACGCCAGGTCTAGCACCGTGCCCGGCCAAACAAGCGTCGTCCCCGCAAGACACGCCATCACTGTCGCGAAAGCCAGAAAAATTCCGAAGGCTGTCATTCCGCGCGGAGGGAGCGTTCTCCGTTCAGCTAAATTCCTATCCATCCACTGACTATAGCCCGAAACCGCAATCTCCTCACTGCAGGCCGAGTGTTCACGACTTCCCGCCCACTCGGTGCCGTCCCAATATGGAGTACGGGAGCCGTGCTCCCGCTCTTGAGAAATATCAGGTGTCTGAAGTTTGAGCTCTTCAGCCCACAAGGCGTGCGTGAGACTCAGTTTCGTCTCTTAATCGCCGAGTCGGCAGAACTCATCTGAGATTAGGACACTAGCGCCTCCTCTTTGTTCTTGACATCCGGTAACTCTCCGCTCAAAATAACCATTGGGTAACATTGTGCCCTATGACCTGGAACGCCAGCTTCCTTGCTGGCTTTTTTGCTTTTTGGCCTCGATTTTTAGCTGGGGCGCTTGGGATTCTCGGCCAATGCCGGAGCCTTTCTCCCCGACTTCTCGGCGGCGCTAAATGCTTTAGAAATACCACTTACAAGGTCGCCAGTAAATGTTGCAGCTAAACGAGTTACAAAAACACCTAAATGCCCTGGAATCAACAGTTGCAAAAAACCTAGGGGGAGGAGCGATGATGGTTAACCAGCAGAATCCCTGTTCTAGGCCTCCATTCGTTCCGCGGAATTTAGATCTCTGCGTGGGATTCCAAGCTTGCGGAGAATGCGTGCACATGCGTTATCCTAGTAAGTCTCGCAGCGTACAACTTAGTTAGCAGTCGGGCCTCATGCCAAACTCCATTCTGCAGGTCGAAAATCTGATCAAGCGCTACGGCGACGTCGAGGCCGTCCGTGGCGTAAGTTTCTCCGTAGAAGAAGGAGAGGTCTTCGGCCTGCTCGGTCCTAACGGCGCTGGCAAAACGTCGACAGTCGAAATCCTCGAGGGTCTGCGTGATCTCGATGGTGGCCGAGTCTCCGTCTGCGGCCTCGACCCGCAACGCGATTCGCAAGCTTTAAGACACGAAATCGGCGCGGCCCTGCAGTCCACTTCTCTCCCAGACAAATTGCGCGTGATGGAAGCTCTTCGGCTGTTTTCAGGTTTTTACAAGCGCCGCCGCAGTCCGGAAGAACTCCTCAAGCGTTTTGGCCTCGAAGAAAAGCGGAACACTTTTTACAGCGAGCTTTCCGGCGGCCAAAAACAGCGCTTGGCCCTCGCTATGGCCCTAGTCAACGAGCCCAAAGTCCTCTTCTTCGACGAGCCCACCGCAGGACTCGATCCCCAGGTTCGCCGCGAGATTTACGACATCATCGAAGAGCTGAAGCACGAAAAGAAAACAATCGTAATGACCACGCACTATATTGAGGAAGCCGAACGCCTGTGCGACCGCGTGGCCATCGTCGACCACGGCAAAGTGGTCGCTCTCGGCACGCCGCGCGAACTGAAGTCCCGCGCCGGCAGCGCGACGCGCATCGAAGTCCGGCTCGCAAAGCCTGAAAAAGATGGAGCGCTCAAAACTCTCGAGGGTGTGACCGACGCCCGCGAGTTCGATGGCACGTATGTCATCCACTCCCAGCGCCCGCCGAAAACGATTGTGGACCTCGTGAAGCACTTGGAATCCGAAGGCAACGAACTTGTCAGCCTCGAAATCGCCTCTCCTTCTCTCGAAGATGTCTTCATTGAAATGACCGGAAGGAGGCTCCGCGATTGAGAAACTTCGCCACTCTCACCCGCATGCGCATTCAGCTCACGCTGCGGAATAAAATGTTCCTGTTCTTCAGCGTTATTATGCCGTTCGGATTTTTCTTTCTTTTCGCGGGCATCTTCGCCAAGGGCCAGCCCGCCGGTGTTCGTTTCTTCCTGGCTCCGGTCATCTCTCTCACCGTTATGGGCAGCTTCTGGGGACTCAGCGCCGCTCTTGTGATGTTTCGGGAACAAGGCATTCTCCGACGCTTCCACGTCACGCCAGTCACCGCAAGCGACATGCTTGCTTCCAGCGTTGTGGCCAATTACTTCCTTGTGGCTCCCACCGTCATCCTTGAGTTTCTCTTCGCGCGCTACATTTTTCACGTAATGCATTTTGGCGACTTGCTCGCCGCATTCGTCATGATCAGCATCGGCAACTTATCATTCGCCGCGATGGGCCTCGTAGTTGCCAGTGTGACCAACACCATGCAGGAAACGCAGGTTATCAATCAGCTTATCTGGCTCCCATTGATCTTTCTCTCCGGTGCGACTTTCCCATTGGCATTTTTGCCGCACTCCGTTCAAAGGGTTTCCTTATTCTTGCCCGCAACTTATCTCGTCCAGGGATTGCAGGCCGCCATTTTCAATTCCGTTCCCATCTGGCAGCTCGGTGTGCAAGTTGCCTCTCTCGCGTTTTGGGGGATCCTGACATTTTTTCTCTCCTCGCAACTCTTCCGGTGGGAGCCCGAAGTCAAAGTGCCGCGCCGCGCCAAACTCCTGGTCGTTGCCACCGCAATTCCCTTTTTGCTTCTCGGCGTCTGGGAAAATAAGTACGGCAACATTCCCGAGCAAGCTCAGTCCTCGTTCGATTCCTTAACCCGGCCATCGATGTCCGCACCTCCACCCGATTTGCCGAAGTAAACGGACCCGCCAAAATGGCGCTCCGCCTCCATTGCAGTGCGCTCCGACGCGCCAATTTGGATTTTGCACTCGCTGCGTCATTCCATACACTTTATTGACGATCCGCGCCGCGTACCGTATTCTGCATTTTCACGAACCGCCGCAAGTCGCGCCACAAAAAAGGACAACATCATGCCCATTCAGAAGACCGACAAAATCTGGCACAACGGAAAGTGGATCAATTGGGAAGACGCCACCCTTCACGTCCTTTCTCACGTCGTGAGCTACGGCTCAGCCGTCTTTGAAGGCATCCGCTGCTACGACACCAAGCAGGGTTCCGCCATCTTCCGCCTTCGCGAGCACATGCAGCGCTTGATCAACTCCGCGAAAATTTACCGCATGGAGCTGCCCTTCTCGCTCGACGATTTTTGCAACGCGGCCACCGAACTCGTGCGCATCAACAAGCTGAATTCCTGCTACGTGAAGCCCATCGTCCTCCGCGGTTACGGCGAAGTCGGTGTGAACCCGCTGCACTCTCCCATCGAGGCGTACATGGCTTGCTGGAGTTGGGGCGCGTATCTCGGCCCCGAAGCGCTAACTAAGGGAGTCGATGTCGGCGTCAGCTCGTGGACGCGCATCGCTCCCAACACTCTCCCGGCCATGTCTAAAGCCGCGGCAAATTACATGAACTCGCAGCTCGTCAACATGGAAGCGAAACTGAACGGTTTCGTCGAAGGAATTGCTCTGGATTCCTCAGGACACATCAGCGAAGGCTCCGGCGAAAACCTCTTTATCGTTCACGACGGCAAGCTCTACACGCCCGCGCTAGCAACCAGTATCCTTCCCGGCATTACGCGCGACTCGATCGTCACACTTGCCGGCGAGCTGAATATTCCCGTCAAGGAACAGGTAATTCCTCGCGAGATGCTTTATATCGCCGATGAACTTTTCTTCGTTGGCACCGCGGTTGAAGTCACTCCCATCCGGACGGTGGATCACATCCAGATCGGCAAAGGCGTCGCCGGCCCTATCACGCGCCATATCCAGGAAGAATTCTTCGGAATCACGAGCGGCACCAAGCCCGATCGTCACAACTGGCTTACTCCTGTTAATGCTCCCGTAGGCGCCACCTCACGGTAAGACTGGCGTTTCTCTTCTCGTTCCGGCTAGAATCCTTCCCGGTCGCAGCGGGCACGCTTCATTCCCCGGCCGGGAGGATTCCTGATGTACAACCTCGCTCAAAAGCTCACGGCTGAGTTTTTTGGCGCGTTTGCGCTGGTCTTTTTCGGCGCCGGCGCAATCTGCGTCGATTGGTTTCCCCATGCGTCAAACGGCGTCGGCCTTCTCGGCATCGCTTTGGTCTACGGCCTCACTATGGCGATCATGGTCTCCGCCCTCGGCCACATCTCAGGCGGCCATTTCAATCCGGCCATCACCATCGGCTTTTGGGTCACCAAGCGGCTGAACACCATCGATACGATCGCCTATTGGGTTGCACAACTCCTTGGAGCTGTTGCGGCTGCGTACCTGCTGAAGTCCATCATCCCCGATGACACCTGGCGTGCCGTGGCTCTGGGCACACCAATGTTCACGCATGATTTTACGCGGCTTTCCGGCATGGTCCTGGAAGGCATAACCACTTTTTTTCTCGTTCTCACGGTCTTTGCAACCACTGTCGACGAACGCTCTTCGTTCCGGCAAGTCGCCGGCTTCGCCATCGGGCTAAGCCTCGCGCTGGGCAGCCTTGTTGCCAGTCCTTTTACGGGCGGTGCGCTGAATCCCGCGCGCGCTTTTGGCCCCGCTCTTGCCTCTTCCCATTGGCAGAATCACGGAATCTACTGGGTGGGGCCTCTCGCCGGCGGCTTCCTCGCCGGTTTTCTCTACGACTCGCTCTTCCTGAAAAAAGCCTGAGGGATCGCCCGAGTTTCGCTGGGATTCCGTTCTGATTGAAAGACGAAACTCGTGCGGTCCGAAAACGACTTCCTCGGTAAATATAGATATTGGTCTGCTCGGTCACGCATACCCGACACCAATCACGAGCCGCAAGTCAGCAAAAACTGTCCTTTAGTTCAGGTGACTACCGCGCAACCCGGTGGCGCGGCTTCCTTGCCCGCCTAAACTTCGGGTGCTAACGTCGCTGGTTAGTCGAACTCTCGCGGAGCTCACACCGACATGGCCATTAGCATTGACGATCTCCTCCGGCGCGCCGTCGAAAACAAAGCGTCGGACCTCCATCTGAAAGTCGGAAACCATCCCTACCTTCGCGTTGACGGCCTGCTGAATCCCATCACCGACGTTCCCCGCATCACCCCCGAAGAAATGCTCTCTATGGCGTTCAGCATGATGACCAACCGCCAGAAGCAAAAGTTCAAGGAGACCGCCGAGCTTGATATGGCCTATGGTGTGGCCGGCCTCGGCCGTTTCCGCGTCAACGTGTTCCAGCAGCGCGGCAACGTCGGTATGGTCCTCCGCGTCATTCCCACGAAAATCCGCACGATCGAAGAACTGAATTTGCCCGGTGTGATTGGCAAGATTTGCGAAGAACAGAGGGGACTTGTTCTCGTGACGGGAACCACCGGTTCCGGTAAATCCACGACCCTCGCCGCGATGATCGACCGCATCAACGCGAACCGCTCCGATCACCTCATCACCATCGAAGATCCAATTGAATTCCTGCACCGCGATAAGCGCAGCTTCATCAACCAGCGCGAAGTCGAAGTTGACACCGCGAACTTTTCAACGGCGTTGCGCGCTGCGTTGCGTCAAGACCCCGATGTGATTCTGGTCGGCGAAATGCGCGACCTTGAAACCATTTCGACAGCCTTGCTCGCCGCCGAAACTGGCCACATGGTTTTCTCGACCTTGCACACTCTTGATGCGACCGAAACGATTCAGCGCATCATCGCTGTCTTTCCGCCTCCGGAGCAGAAGCAAATCCGATTGCAGCTTGCCGCCACGCTTAAAGCCATCGTTTCGCAGCGCCTCGTGCGCCGCGCCGACGACAAAGGCCGCGTACCTGCCGTCGAAGTCATGATCGCCACCGCGTACATCCGCGATTGCATCATTAACGCGGACAAAACGCGCCTGATTCACGACGCGATCGCAGCCGGCGGCAGCCAATACGGCATGCAGACCTTCGACCAGTCGCTCTTTGACTTGTATACCAAGCAGCTCATCACGCTCGAGGAAGCGCTGCTGCGTTCCACGAACCCCGACGAATTCCAGTTGCGCATCCAGGGTATTCGCTCCGCCGCCGACTCCGCCCGCGAGGAAATGGAGCGCCAAATGGCCGACTTCGAGCGCTTCGCCCGCAAGTAGCTATTCCAGTCCGCAAGTGAAAGTGAGGTTCCATGCGCACCAAGGTAACGTCCACATCACTTATCTTCCTCGTGTCAGTACTCTTTGCTTTGCCCCTGGCCGCGCAGACTTCTGCGCCTCCACTCAATAAGCTGGAGGTTCTTGCGATTGTCGCCGGCGAAATCATGCCAGAAAATGTTGCGTATGACTTGCGCGCACGAGGCGTGGATTTTGTGCCCGACGCCGCCTTCCAGGCGCTCCTGAAATCCGCTGGCGCTGACGACCGAGTATTGCAAGCGCTTCGCGCCGCCAAAGTCGATTCCAAGAATGGCGACGAAGACTCCGGGGATACGGTACTGCTGCAGCATTTGAGCCACGTCGGATCGCTGCTTCGCGCGGGCAAGCTCGCTGAGGCCGGCGAAGAGCTCACATCGTCTTTTTCCGGCGGCCGAGGCAAATCCGCCGTCGGTTTTATAGTCGGGGAGATCTTTGGCACGCAGCAACGATTCCCCGAGGCGGGCCAAGTCTATTCCGAAATTCTGGACAGTGATCCAAGTTTCCCCGAAGTCCACGCTCGCTTGAGCTGGACCTATCTTGAATCGGGCGACTCGGAAGAGGCGCTACGACAAGCGAAAGCAGCCCTCGTCGAAAATCCCGATAATCCCGTCGCTCACATGAACGGGGGTTTGGCTTTGGATTCGTTGCAGCATCTCGACGCCGCTAAAGCTGAGTACGAGAAGGCGATCCGCAGCAAACCTGACTACGCCTTGGCCTACATGAACTACGGCAATTTGCTCGTCGAGCTCAAAGACTTCGATGGCGCCATCGCGAAGTTCAAGAGCGCTCGGGCTCTTGAGCCCAGCCGCGCAATGACGCACTACAACCTCGGCATTGTTTATGCAGATAAGAACGAGTTCGACGCCGCGATTCGCGAGTATCGCGAAGCCAAGCGGCTCGATCCAAAAATGTTGGAAGACCGGCAGAATTTGGGAGCCGCCCTAATGCAAACGGATCCCGGCGCAGCCATTGCGGAGTTCAAGGAGCTCGCCGCGATAGCTCCGGACTGGCCACTCTGCCACCAATGTCTCGGCAGCGCGTATCTCCGCACAGGGCAAATGAAGGAGGCGGAGAAGGAGTACACGCTGGCGATCCAGCAGAACCCGGGTTCGACCGACCCTCTGAACGGCCTCGGCGCAACGCTCGAGACCGAAAAGAAATATGACGAAGCTCTGGTTCCCTACCGCCAAGCCGAAAAACTGGACGGCACGGACTTTGCAGCTTTCACGAACGCAGGACGCGTTCTGATTCTGAAAAAGGATTTTACTTCCGCCATCTCCGAGCTTCGTCAAGCGGAGCAACTAGCTCCCGCGGATTGGACCGCGTTCGACTTGATGGGAGAAGCCTTGGAAGAGTCGGGCGATACTAAATCCGCCATCCAGCAATACCAGCAAGCCATAACTTTGTCGCCTAAGGAGCTTCAAGCGCGGTTGGATCTCGCCGATGCTCTGCAAAAGTCCGGAGACTGGATCAAAGCCCTCGATAATTATCGGCAGGCGGCCATCGACGAACCACCCATCGTGCCAAACGGGGTTGCGGTGCGTTTCTATAATGCCGAGAAGAAGTACGAGAGCGCTCAAGGAAGTTTCCAGCAGCATCTTTCCGATCTGAGGGCCACCGGCAAAGCATCCGAGGCCGACTCGCTCGAAGCTCTCCTCAAGCAGCACGAAGCCTCTCCTAACTACGATGAGAAATTTCACTTTGCCTTGGCAAAGAGCAAACAAGCCGCGCAGGAGAGGCGCTTCGACGACGCAGAAACTTCGGCCAAAGAAGCCGTCTCCATCGCGGAGAAGATCCAGCCTCAAGACGGTCGGCTTGCCGAGGCTGTCGGCCAATTGGGGAACGTTTATGCCTTTCGGCGTGATTTCAGCGATGCATCTACTCAGTTTCGGCGCCAACTCGCCATCGCCCAGCAGGTCTATGGGCCAAACTCGCCTATGATAGTCGACGCCTTGCAAAACCTGGGGATGACTGCCATGGAACAAAACGATTTCGCGGCTGCGGCAAATGATTTCAATCACGCTCTTGATCTAATTCGCAAGACCTACGGCGAAAACAGCAGTCAGTCCGCGTTGAGCCTGCTTGGCCTTTCGCACCTCTATTACCTCAAGAAGGACTTTCCGAAGGCCGAAGGCTACGTACTGCAGTACGTAAAGAGCTATGAGCACCAATTCGGGGATTCGGACGAACGCTTGCTCATCCCCGTCAATACGCTTTGCATGTTCTACGATCGGACTGACAATCCAGAAAAGTCCGCCGCGTGTCACGCTCGCATAATTACTTTGGGGGAAAAGAAATTTGGGGCGGACAGCCCATATCTCGTACATGACTTAACCGCCGAAGCGCAAGCTCTCCGCAAACTCGGTCGCAACGACGAAGCCGCCAAGCTCGAAAAGCGGACTCAGTCGCTCCAATCCGCACAAACCAACCCGAACTGACCGGCGATCGTGCAACTTCCTTTGGCAGCCGACAAAGTTCGAACAAGTCTTTCGCAAATAGTTTCGTAGGACTACGACATGGCCGGGACTGTACTATCGCGATTATTGGGCCGACAAGAATCGGGTGCGGGCCAGACATCGCCCACTCCGATCCTGGATCTAATCGAGCCGCTCCCAAAGCCCACTGATATGATCGTCACAGGAAAATTTGCCGCGCCTTTTATCTCATTTATCGCTTTAGTGGTCGTCACACAGAACTATGCGTTCTTGCTGGTGCTTCTAGGCATCCTGCCAGCGCTCTTCCTTGCCGTGGCTATTCACGAATCCGGACACCTATTTTTCGGATGGTGCGCAGGCCTGAGGTTTCGCGGTGTGGAGATCGCTCCCCTATGCGTCATGCGCATCCGGGGAAAATGGTCGTTGCGCTTGCGGCCACGGATTTACGCTGGAGCGGCTCACATGAAGTTGGGCCGCGTCCGTCGAATCCGGCGCCAGCTCGTAGTTTGCACTCTCGGTGGACCAGTATCCAGCTACACCTTCGCCTTTGTTACGTTCCTCGTCGGCGAAATTTACCGCCTGACCGACAGCTTTGGCTGGACTACTTTTCTTGAATTCTCTGGGTTCCTCTCGCTCTTTATCGCTGTGTTTTCCACGTTTCCGTATCGTGCCCGGGTGGGAGGTAATGATGCATTTCTTCTTCGACAGCTACTCTTCTCAAAGTCCGGTTCAATTCACATGATTGCCTCTCACGCCGCTTACTTTGCAGGCAGCGTTGAGCCAATTCTGCCTCCGTATTTTGAAAGATGGTGGAAACTTGCTTCAGCACAGCCTGGGTCTTTCTACCCTAGTTACCACATCAACTGGAATGCATATCGTGCGGCAAAAGATCCCGCGGTCGCGGCTGGCTACCTGGAAGAACTACTTCGTGAGTCACCATCGCATGACATCGAGACGAGGAACTTTCTGGCGGCGGAAGCTGCCTTCTTTACCGCTCGCCATCGACCCGCCACCGATCAATGTAGCGTGTGGATTCGCAGAGCAGGCCACCTTGAATGGCTCGGCCCTTTATCTCGCATTCGCCTCGATGTTGCCCTCGCGGAGTCCCGCCAACAATTCGCTAAAGCTCTAGCCATCTGCGACTCTGGCCTGGCATTAATCAGGGCCAATTTGAACGGTCCATCCTCTCTCAAGCTAGAGTCTGAATGGCTTGACTGGAAAAGACAGATTGAAGAAAGAGTAGCTCCAGAAACCACTGACATGCTTCAACCCTGTTGATTTTTTTCTTTTCTTAAGGATAGAACATGCTCCACATCTCGAGCTCATTACTCTGTGCTCTGAGCGTCCTCTCCGTGGAATGTAGTTCATGACTCGTTCGGGCCGCAGCCTTCGTGCAGGCTCGCCGGAAAACCGCGCGTTTCCAATTCCCCGCGTTACAATGTCCACACCATGTTCGGGAAGCCGCGACAAGTGGAAACGGAGACGGAGCTGTATGAGGCCGCGGTGCGGGCTTTGATGCGGCGCGCGTATTCTGTCTATGAAATGAAGCAGATGCTTGGACGGCGGACGGATAACGACGAGCTTCTGAACAATGTGATGGAACGTTTGAAGCGTTCCAAGATGATTGATGACGAGCGCTTCGCGAAACAGTTTGCGAGGCAGCGCACGGAAATTCGGAGGCAGGGAAAATACCGCATTGCACGCGATTTGCGGGCGCGGGGCGTGCCGGACCGGCACATCGAAGCGGCTCTGGAAGAATCCGCCAAGGAGACCGACGAGGCCGCGATCGTCCGCCAGCGCCTGGAACGAAAGCTGCGAGCGTTTCGCGGCGAAATCGACGACAACAAGATGGCTTCGATGTACCGTAGCCTCCTGCGCGCAGGTTTTTCCGCCGACGTCGTCCGCCGCGAACTGAAGTCTTTGACGCGCGAGGAAGTTCCCGAAGTGGAAACACCTGAGGAGTAACGAGGGGCGTGGCGCTGCGTACGTGGTTTCTGCTTTTGCTATGTTAGGATTTCCCCGGCGTGTATCGCGCTATTTTCCATGCAAACTGAAGCCAGCAGCACAGAAGCCCGAACGCCCATGACGAAGGACGTGGATGTGCTGGTGATGGGAGGCGGCGCAACCGGCCAGCTCGCGGCAGCCTACCTGCGATTGCGTTTCCCTGCTCTCAAGATCGCCGTAGTCGAGGGGCCACATAAGAATCGACCGATCGTCGGAGAATCGCTCGTCGAAGTCAGCGTCGATTTCCTATTGGAACTAGGACTGGGCCGCTACCTCGTGGAAAACCACTTTCCGAAATACGGCCTGACCTACTATTTCAAGACAAAGATCGACGACCCGGCGGATCGCACGTACGTCGTCGACGAAATTCCCACCGCGCCGCCCATTCTCTCTTTCCAGATCAACCGCTTCACGCTGGACGCCAAGGTGCGGCGCCGCAATCTGGAGAACGGGATGGAGTTGATGGACGGCACGGTAGTGGAAGTCGAAATTCATGGCGCGGGGACTGACGAATTGCATGCCGTCTCCGTCCAGAACGCCAGTGGAGAAAAACACACCGTAAGGGCGCGATGGCTCATTGATGCGACGGGCCGCAACCGCGTGCTCGCCAAAAAATTGCAGCTTCACGAAAAAGTCAAGGAACAAAAAGATGTTTTCTGGTTCCGATTGGCGAATTTCAATCCGGAAATTCTGGCGAATATCCACTCGCTGAAGCAAGCGCATCGCAACTACATTCCGTATTTCGCCACGCATCATTTTTTCGGCAAAGGAAACTGGATTTGGTACATCCCGATGCGTTCGCCGGACAATGCGCCGCTAGTGAGCATCGGCATAACCTACCGCAAGGACGTTTATCCGCACGGCGAGATTCACACGATGGAAGAGTTTCTGGAGCGCGTCGGGCGGGAACATCCGATGCTCGTTGATCTGGTGCGCAGCGGGACCGTGGTAGACACGAATTTCTACGGTTCCTACATGTGGGAATGCCGCCAGCGGTATTCCGCCGACCGCTGGTACATCATCGGCGACGCGGGCGACACCGTTGATCCACTGTACAGCGTCGGCCTGGCCTTATCCTCCATCCAAATCCGGCAAGTCGCGGCGATGATTCAGATGGAAGTGAATGGCGGCGACGCGAGCGATTTCACCAAAGATCTCGACACCGCGATTGCCGCGTTCCAGCGCAGTGTAACGCGCGACACGACGCGGCTCTATGCGTGCATGGAAGATCCTTATCGTTGCCATCTCCAAATCCATCTTGTAGTCACCAAGCTTTTTCATCTCGGGCTGCCGCTGCTCTTGAACGATTATCTTTGGGATCCGCTCGGCGTGAAACTGGTGAACTGGTTTGCCAATCTCGAAAAGCTCGAGTCCGATTCGAAGAATTTTCAAGAATTGATTCGGATGGTCGCCACAAACCCGAAGAATCGCGAGCTTTCGAACTTCATCAAGGTGCAGTCCGGCGCATCGATGAACTTCGGCTACTACGAGCACCATCGCGAAGAAGGCATTCCGGCGTCTCTTTCCAGGTTGGCGATGGGCCTCGCGCGGCTACGGTTCGCCCTTCTCAGAAAACTTGGGTGGCGTGGCTGGGTTAGCTTCCGGCAGCATCGGGAATTGTTGCGGGATCTGTTCCGGGCGCTGGCGTTGACGCCTTTCCGCGGAAGAAAATTGCGGGAAAACTGGCTGGTGCGAATGAAATTTTCTCCGCGTGAGCTGCGGAGTCCACAAGAGAAGGCGAGTTCTGGCGCTGGGTTGGCCGCCGCTTCACACTCAGATTGACTCTTCTCAGGACTGGCGCTCCTCAAACACGCCGTTGTAGACAAGCCCGGCAATCGCGCCGCCGATAATGGGCGCTAGCCAGAAAAGCCACAGTTGATGGATGGCCCATCCGCCGGCGAAGATTGCCGGCGCAGTGCTGCGCGCTGGGTTCACGGAGGTGTTGGTGACTGGGATTCCGACAAGATGGATGAGCGTTAGCGTGAGCCCAATGGCCACGCCCGCAAGCGCCACGGGGGCGCGCTTGTCGGTCGCTCCGTGAATCACAAAAACGAAAATGAAGGTGAGCACGACTTCGGCCACGAAGCACGCCAGCAGCGAGTAGCCGCCCGGCGAATGCAGTCCGTAGCCATTCGAGGCGAAGCCGCCGGTCAGGGAGAAGCCTTCCTTGCCGCTGGCGATGACATACAGAACTGTGCTGGCCAGTAGCCCACCTAATACCTGCGCAACGATATACGGAATGAGTTCGGACCATGGGAAACGCTTGCCGCAGGCCAGCCCAACCGAAACCGCTGGATTGAAATGGCCGCCTGAAATGTGGCCAACGGCGTAGACCATGGTCAAAACCGTGAGACCGAAAGCAAGGGCGACGCCGAGGAAACCGATTCCCAGCTGCGGATACGCCGCGTCGAGTACGGCGGCGCCGCAACCTCCGAAGACGAGCCAAAAAGTTCCGATGAATTCTGCTGCGAGCTTTTTCGAAAGTGGCATGGTCTATTTCCTTTCGCGATGGGCGTAAATCTCTGGATGGAAAAACGCGGAACTAGTAATGCCTTTGGTGGGCGGATTCTATCCGATGCGTTCCTTCAAGACAAGCAACTAACCCGCCACTCGCTTGGTGGGGGGCCTGCATGCTGCGCCCACCTTGCGACTGCTCATATCGGTAAACTGGCCGTAGTCGGGTCAGGCAGGTTTGCGAATCGTTGACAAATAGAACCCCGCCGAAGTATGAATGAGCGAAACGCGATCCATCCTACTGGACGCGAGAACAACAAGTCGCTGTTTGTTCACAAGAATGCGTTTGCACCATACGCTGGTCGCTCCTCTTAGCCTCATGCTGGCAGGGTGCCTGGGTGTTAGCCCCATGCCCAAGCGGACCCGCACTCCACAAGGGACCGAGGTGAAAACGGTTGACTTGAACTTCATACAGGCCGGCCACACACCCCGCTCCGAAGTGGAGGATAAACTGAAGCTTATCGACACCGGCTACAGGGCAGATCGTTTCTTCTTGGGGCGCTGGGCTTCGTCAAATGCGGGAGGATGGGCTTTTGTCGTGGGCCTTGGCGGCGGCATGGGCAACGCGAGCAGAATCTGGAAAAACGGCAATCTGCTGATTGAATTTGATGAGAATGGAGTCGTCCGAAGATCCGAAACATTTTCCGATTCACAACTACTTCGCGCATTGGTTCCGGTCGTCGAGGCGAGCCGTTGGCTACCGGAAGATAGAAGCGAATTGTGGGTAAAGTCTTTCCAGCTTGGATATAAGGAACCAATCGAGACAAAAATCGTTTTATCAACAAGTGGATTTGAATTCGCAGAATCCGCTTCCTCAAAAAAACCTGTCGTATTCACGGTGCCTGCGCGCGATGTCCTGCGCGTGAAAAACCCTACTGTCAATTGGAATGGCACAGACCCCACTCTCACCACGAAGACCATCGAATTTGCCGCGAACCTGAAGCCTTTCGGAGGTCCTCGTGGCAGGAAACTCGACGTAGAACTGTCCGTGCCGCAGTTGGTGACGATCTTGAATTATATTTCTCATTCTACCGTTGCTTACCCCGAGAGCATTGAGCCACCTTTTTTTAAGAAAAACCATTCCCAATCGCTTCGCGGCCAAAATCTATACTGAAAGCTGGAAGGTCTGCCCTCACGTACGTTCGTTGCGGGGCTTTGCGGCGTCTGCGATAATCGTATGATTCCGCTACCGGAAAGATTGGGGCAGACGTGGCGGGCGTCGATTCCAGAAAGAAATCATTCCCCGCAAGGGCATACAAATAATGACCGGAAACGAGATACGCGAAAAGTTTCTGCAATTCTTTGAAAGCAAAGGCCATCGGCGCGTGCGTAGCTCTTCGCTCGTCCCGCACGGCGACCCGACGCTGCTCTTCACCAATGCGGGCATGAACCAGTTCAAGGACGTATTTCTGGGGCTGGAGAAGCGTGAGTACGACAAGGCGACGACCGCACAGAAATGCGTACGCGCCGGCGGAAAACACAACGACCTGGAAAACGTCGGCTTCACCAAGCGTCACCACACTTTCTTTGAAATGATGGGCAACTTTTCGTTTGGAGATTATTTCAAGGAGAAGGCCATTCCGTACGCGTGGGAGTTGGTCACTTCGCCGGAGTGGTATGGGATCGCCAAGGACAAGCTGTATGTGACGGTGTTTGGCGGCGCGGAGGTGGCGCCGGGGACGATGCTGGGTGTGGATGAGGAAGCGCGGAAGATTTGGCTGGAGCAGCAGGTTCCTGAGGAGCGGGTTGTCGCGGTTCCTGGGCTGAAAGACAATTTCTGGGCGATGGGCGACACGGGACCTTGTGGGCCCTGCAGCGAGATTTTTTACGATATGGGCGTTGAAGCTTCAGAAGAAGGACATGTCGATTGCAAATTTCCCTGCGATTGCGGCCGCTATGTCGAGATTTGGAATTTAGTGTTTATGCAGTTCAATCGCGACGCCAGCGGAACAGTCGCGCCGCTGCCGAAGCCGTCGATCGATACGGGCATGGGGCTGGAGCGCGTCGCGGCAGTGTTGCAAGGCGTTATCTCCAATTACGACACCGATCTCTTCGTTCCGCTCATGAAGCGCGCAGCCGAACTCTGCGGCGTCGATTTCAGTCGCGAAGAGGCGCTCGAAGAAGGTAAGGGCGGCGCCGCCTCCCTGCGCGTGATTGCGGATCACGCTCGCGCGACCACGTTTCTCATCACCGATGGTGTTTTGCCGTCAAATGAGGGGCGCGGCTATGTGCTGCGCAAAATCATGCGCCGCGCTATCTATCACGGCCGGCTTCTTGGCGCGATAAAGCCATTTCTCGCTGAAATGGTAAGTACTGTCCGAGAACTGATGGGCGGGGCCTATCCAGAACTGCTGGATTCCGCGGCTGAGCGCGTATCTGAGGTCGTGCTAGGCGAAGAGCGGCGCTTCGCCCACACGCTGGATATCGCTCTGAAGAAGTTGGATGAATTTCGGACCTCTTTAGAGGAATTTGCGAGTCTCGAAGAAGAGCGACTTGGCCACGGAGTTCGCCGGGGCCAACAGCTTCCTGGTGCGCAGGCCTTCGTGCTCTACGACACTTACGGAATGCCGCGCGACTTTATTGAAGATGTGCTCCGCGACGCTGGCGTGAAGGTCCAGTGGGAAGGCTTCGATCTCGCCATGGAAGAGCAGCGGACAAAAGCCAGGGCGTCGTGGAAGGGCGGAGGAGGCAAGGAGGCCGCGAATCCGGCTTACAAGAAGATTGCGGAGACGTTCAAGACGGAGAAGGACTTTTATCACGGGACTTCGGCGAAGGACGCACGCATCGAGGCGATCCTGACGAAGAGCGGGCCGGTGAATGAATTGAAGGCCGGCGAAGCCGGGGAAGTGGTGCTGGACCGGACAGTGATTTACGCCGAATCCGGCGGGCAGATGGCGGATACCGGCGCGTTCTACGATCCCACGGGAACCGGCACGCTCGCCGAAGTCACCGGCGCGTATTATCCCGTCGCGGGACTCGTGGCCCACAAGGTCATCGCCAAGGAAATTCTTCGCGTCGGCGATAGAGTGTGTGTCCAGGCCGATGCCGAACGGCGCGCGCGCATCATCCGCAACCACAGCGGCACGCATCTCGTGCATGCCGCGCTGCGGAACATTTTGGGGACGCATGTCAAGCAAGCGGGCTCGTTGAATTCGCCGGAACGTCTGCGGTTTGATTTTTCGCATTTTGCGCACGTCGATCCTGAGGAGCTGAAGGACATCGAGCAGCAGGTGAACGACGAGATTCGGCACAATACGGAAATCGAAACGAACATCAGTTCGCTGGAAGATGCGCTGGCTTCGGGCGCGCTGGCGTTTTTCGGCGACAAATATCCCGAGAGCAATGTGCGGGTGGTGACGATTCCCGACGAACGGTCACCAAGGGGCTTTTATTCCAAAGAGTTGTGCGGCGGGACGCACGTCCAGCGCATCGGCGACATCGGCGTGCTCAAGATCGTAAGCGAAGGATCAGTTGCGGCAGGGGTACGGCGCATCGAGGCAGTGACCGGAATTGGGGCGCTGGAACATTATGAGCAGCAAGCGAAGGTGCTGGCACAGGTGGCCAGCCAATTGAATGTCGGCGAGGAGCAAGTGCTAGCCACAGTTGAGAAGCTCAACCAGACGGTGAAGCAACTCGAAAAAGAGCTGGAGGCACAAAAGCGCAAGGGGGCGCTCGGCCAGCTTGACCAACTTGCCGGGCAGGTGCAGACCGTAAAAGGTGTCAAACTCGTGGCTGCGGAGGTCACAGGTACGGACCGGGAGGGTCTGAGGCAATTAGTGGACTCATTACGACAAAAACTTGGTTCCGGGGTAGTCGCCTTCGGGATGCCGGACGACGGCAAAGTTGCCCTCATAGTCGGAGTAACCAAGGATTTAACCCCTAAAGTCCATGCTGGCAAGCTGATACAGGCATTGGCCAAGCAGGTTGGCGGCTCCGGCGGCGGAAGGCCGGATTTGGCGGAGGCTGGCGGAAAAGACACATCGGCCCTAAAAAGTGCCCTAAGTTCTATCCCCTCCCTTTTGGAGCCGTTGCTATAATCTCCACCGTAGCGCCAGAAGCGTGTCCGGCAGGAGACACTCGCGCCATTGTGTTTGGAGCGCGGGCGTTCCAGACAAAGGGCATAGCTTCATCGAGGCGAGACGAGTTGGCCCGGCCTTGCAGTGCGGCCGCTCCGAACACGGCTAACGCATCACCGAAACGAGCATCACCGTTTGGTAGCTTCCCCGAGGCACGATGGCGAAACGTACGGACCAGTTCACGGGTATGAAGACGGCTTGCATCTATTTGGGAGCATTCGCTTTGTGTGCGGTAGTGTGGGCACCTGGCGCGAACGCGCAGATCGTCCGAACCGTGGATTCCAGCGGGCGGGCGTTGTTCATAAACTCCGACCCGCCGGTTACGGCTAAGTTGAAGGCCGCTAGTTCGCGCAAAACCATCTACCTCCCCGCCGAATCCAGATTTATGGGCCCGAGCCGACCGGAAATGAGTATCGACCGGGATGGCGTCGAAAAGCTCGTAAAGGAAGCGGCAGAACGGCACAACGTGGATCCAGCTTTGGTCCGCGCTGTGATCGAAACGGAATCAAACTGGAATCCGGCGGCATATTCCCGAAAGGGTGCCGGAGGACTGATGCAATTGATTCCATCGACGGCACATCGGTACGGTGCAAATGACGTGTTCAACCCGCAACAGAATATCGACGCCGGGGTTAGTCATCTCAAGTGGTTGCTGGAACGATACAATGGCAACCTGGATTTGGCTTTGGCGGCGTACAATGCGGGAGAGGGGGCTGTTGATCGGGCTCACGGCATCCCTTCGTTCCGAGAAACTCGGAACTATGTGCAGAAGGTACAGGATGCATATTTCAGGCCTGGATCGGGTCGTCAAGAGGGCGCGTTCACGAATCCGCGCGCAATCCACAGAGAGGTCGACTCCAACGGCCGCATCATCTTCCGAAACGACTAGCATCAACGGGGACGGACCTGCCGCGCGGCGGTGGCTTGTCCAAGCATTCGCAGAGCAACTCCAAGAGTTAAGACTCGCGGGGGCCTCCAGTTTCCATTATAGAATTTAGGGCGCGCATGTTGGGGATCCTACATAGTTCGAACAGAAGATTCGCCCGGCTTTCGCCAGTTTTTGTGGCGATGGGAATAGCCGTCGCTGGAGCTGCAGGAATGGTATGCGCGAATTCCGCGAGAGGTGCGGATACGCAGACGAAGAGCGCCGCAAGACGAGAAGCCGCAGAAGAGCAGTTTGCAAGAGCTGAACAACAACGCTCGAATCTGAACAGCCAGCCCGCGGAAAAGAGGACGCTGGCGGAATACAAACAGGCGGTAACCAGCTATCGGCGTGTGTACCTCATTACGCCGCGCGCGCCCGTGGTGGTGGATGCCCTGCTGTCCGTCGCGGAACTTTACACCGAGATGGGCGATCGATTTGGGCGAGGCTATTACCAGTCGGCCGTAGATGCCTACCAATTTCTCGTGCATGAGTATCCGGCCAGCAAGTACACGCAAGATGCGCTGCTGCGTATCGGCAAGCTGCAACGGGATCAATTGGGGGATAGTGCGCAGGCGACGAACACCTACCAAGACTTCCTGAAAAAGTATCCGCGCTCGAAGCGAAAAAGAGAGGCGGAAGAGGCGCTGGCGGAGCTGGCGCTCTTGCGGCACAGCGAAACGGTCGAAGACGCCGCCAATGTGCCGTCTGGAACGGAGTCAGACGCAGAGCCTGCGGGAACGGTTGCCGGAGGCGTTGAGGCCGCGGGGCGAAGCCCTTCCGCGGGCGCTCCGCGTATCCGGCGAATCACCGCAAGCGCGAACGCGGACGAGACGCGTGTGACCGTCGACCTCGAAGATACGGTGCAATACACGTCGGCGCGAATAAAAAATCCGGAGCGTATTTTCTTCGACCTTCATTCTGCGCGCCTGACGCCAGAAGTGGCGCGCGGCAATATTGAGGTTAGCGGAAACTTACTTACCGGAGTGCGGGTGGCGCAGAACCACGCGGGCGTCGTGCGCGTCGTGCTCGACGTAAAGGGAGTGGAGGACTACGCCGCGACGCTGGTGGATAATCCACCACAGCTGGTGATCCACCTTTATTCAGACCTGCGGCATCGCAACCTGCTGCGTGCGGGGAATTCGAATAGAGCAACCTCCAATCGTGGCGCGGTGCAAGCGAGTGAAAGTGCGACGGCGGGGTCGGAAGGCGCCGGAAATATGAGGGCTGTTGCCGCAAAAAACCCACCCGTAGATCCTGGTGTCTCACCCACGAAAGGCAGTGCGCGAAGTGCGTCGCCCCACGCCAAGAATTCCTCTCGTAAGAGGTTGAGCGCGTCCAAGACCGAGCCGGATCTCATTCGGCCGAGCGGAACTCCCGAGCCGATGCGCGACGGGCAATCCACGTTGACGCGCGCGCTGGGGTTGAAGATTGGCCGTATCGTAATTGATCCAGGCCACGGCGGACATGACACCGGAACCATCGGCCCGACGGGGCTGATGGAGAAAGATCTGTGTCTGGATGTGGCTTTGAGACTGGGGAAAATTATCCAGCAGCGCTTGCCAGGCGCGGATATCGTTTACACCCGGTCGGACGATACGTTTATTCCCTTGGAAGAGCGAACAAACATCGCGAATCAGGCGAAAGCCGATCTTTTTATTTCGATTCACGCGAATTCGAGCCGGGACCATGCGGCGCGAGGCGTCGAGACATACTATTTGAACCTGAAGGGCTCGGCAGAAGCGATGGAAGTGGCGGCGCGCGAGAACGCTTCGTCAGATGAGGGAGTCCACGACCTCGAGGACATGGTGAAAAAGATCGCGCAGAATGAAAAGATCGACGAGTCGAGAGAATTTGCCGCGGACATTCAGGATTCACTTGCCAAGCGCATGCAGAAAGCAAGCCGGTCGGTAAAAGACCGCGGGGTGCGCAAGGCACCGTTTGTGGTGCTGATCGGCGCGGATATGCCATCGATCCTCACCGAGATTTCGTTTCTCAGTAATCCCTCCGACGAGAAACTGCTGAAGCAGCCCGAGTACCGCCAGCGCGTCGCTGAAGGACTTTTTCAAGGCGTTGCGGACTACCTGGAGAGCATGAACAGCGTGACGGTGAACTTGCCCGCAAAGAGCGCTTCTAGGCGGCCGGCGGCAGCCACCGCAGTTGAACAATCCCGGAACCAACGGTAGTCTGGTGGTGTCTAACCAACTGCCAGGGATGCGTCGACAATTCCTTTTCGTTTGCGGTATAGCGCTGCTGGGCGCGGGGCTGGTCTCCGCCCAGACGAAGATTCCTCCCAAGCAAATTCTCCCTAAGCAATTCAAAAGTTGGCAGCTGACAAACTGCTTGTTCAAATCGCCGGACTTTGGTTTTTGGAAGGAGGCAGGATTGAGCACCGTCAATGATTGCGAGTATTCGGCTGACGGGAAAAATGTGGAGATTCGACTGGCACAGTACCACGACCCGAGCAGCGCGTTCGAGGTTTATACCAGTCTGCTCCGGTCGGGACAGATGCCCACGAATCTAGGCCAAATGGCGGCGTTCGACAAAAATGGAGTGCTGATACAGGAAGGCAGTTTGGTGCTGCAATCGACGGCGAACATCTCGAAAGAGGATTTGGGCGCGCTTGTGCAGGAACTAGAAGCAAAAAGCGAGCTGTCGCCGCTGCCTCCGATTCGGACGTATTTGCCAATGCCGGGAAGGATTGTGGGTTCGGAACGGTACGCGCTAGGGCCGGAAGCTATGCGGGCCGGGCTGGCTACACTGGGGCAATCTGAGATGGCGGGACTGGCGGACAGAGCCGGCTTTTCGTCCGGAGCGGAGGCCATGCTGGCGCGGTACTCCAGCGGGAGCAAAGGGAACGGAGTCTTGCTGCTTCTGGAATATCCGACACCTCAACTCGCGGAGCAACACATCCATCACTTGGATGAAGTACTTCCGCCCACAGCGAAACAACAGGGGCTGAACATCGTACGGAAAGGGTCTCTGCTCTCCATGATTTTGTCGCCCAGTTCGCCGGAATATGCGAAGAGTCTGCGCGAAGCTATCGATTATGAGACACAGGTGACGTGGAACGAACCGAGCCAGACGGCAACGGATCCGCCAATTATCAGCACGCTGGTCAAGATCATCATGGGGACGGGAGTCTTCATGGTGGCGGCGATCGTGCTGGGGATTGCGTTTGGTGGAGTCCGCGTAATCACGAAGATTTTCTTTCCAGGCAAAGTGTTCGACCGGCCGAATCAGATGGAAATCCTGCAACTGGGCTTATCCGGCAAGCGTATTGATCCTTCCGATTTTTACTGAGCTTTCTCCACCAATATAACCGCCGCCTTCCTCCGTGCGTCTAACTGTCAACGTTGACTTGCGCCTTGGTGTGGGCGCGAAGGTATCGTAAGATTTGGGATTGCCCCAGGGGAGACAAACTCAGCTATGGCAGCTCCGCACAAGCTAACGAAAGGTTGGCGAGGGACCGCGCTGGCGCTGCTTGCTGGCCTTCCTCTGCTGGGAGGAGGCTGCGGCGAGAAAACCTCCGCTGGGGGGCCCGGAGCCGGCGGGCCGCACGCAATGCCCGTCCAGGTCGAAGTTGCGCAGTCGATCCACATTCCAGAGACGACCGAATACTTGTCCGTGCTGAAATCGCGGCAATCTGCCGCCATAAACCCGCAGGTCGAGGGGCAAATCACCGGGATATTCGTAAAGTCCGGCGACCAGGTTAGCGCCGGCACGCCGCTGCTGCAAATCGATCCCTTAAAACAGAGGGCTACAGTAAGCGGTCAAGAGGCCGCGCGCGCGTCGCAGGCTGCGACTGTACAACTGGCCAAGGTCAACTTTGAGAGGGCGCAGAAATTATACGCCGCGGGCGTCATCAGCAAACAGGATCTGGACAATGCCCAATCGACCTATGAAGCCGCTACAGCACAGCTCAAATCACTTTCGGACCAAGTAGAACAGCAAAGAGTGGAGCTGCACTACTACGATGTGAGCGCTCCGACAGACGGCATCGTAGGGGACATTCCCGTACATGTGGGCGATCGGGTGACCGTGTCGACGCTACTGACGATGATCGACTTGCCCGGAGCTCTCGAGGCCTACATTTATGTTCCTGCCGACCGCGCCAAAGATTTGAAACTCGGCCTGCCGGTCCGACTGCTCGACGAGAACGGCAACTCTGTATCCGATACACATATTACTTTCGTTTCGCCGCAGGTCGAAACCGACACGCAAACAGTCCTCGCCAAGGCGGCCGTCGCTAATGCGCGCGCCAAGCTGCGCATCGCGCAACAAGTGCGGGCGCAGGTGACATGGGGATCGCACGACGGACCAGTGGTTCCGGTGCTTGCGGTCACGCGCATCAACGGACAGGCTTTCGTCTTTGTGGCCGTAACTGAAGGAAAAGGAACTGTGGCGCGGCAGAAGCTATTGAAGCTGGGCGACACGATCGGCAACAACTATGCCGTGCTGGACGGGCTCAAGGCCGGCGACCACGTCATCGTTTCCGGCACGCAATTCCTTCAGGACGGCATGCCCGTGATGGAACAGATCCAAAAGAGCGCAGACCAAGCCGGCAAGGGCTCCGCGACGCCCTAGGCGCCGCATACCCGATGAACGGTCCTCTCCCAATCCAAATAAAGGTGGAAATCCGCATTGTTTGTTGATTTTTTCATACGGCGTCCGGTTTTCGCCACGGTTTGCGCGCTGATGATTATCCTGGCCGGCGCGATCTCCATTCCCACATTGCCCGTCGCTCAGTTCCCCAATCTGGCCCCGCCGCAGGTCGTCGTTACAAGCGCTTACATCGGGGCAAACGCACAAACTGTGGAATCTGCGGTGACTATTCCTCTTGAGCAGGCCATCAATGGCGTGCCAGGCATGAAGTACATCACCTCCACAAGCAGCAACAGCGGCATAAGCACGATCACAGTCACATTCGATGTAACGCGTGACGTGGACCTGGCGTCGGTGGACGTGCAGAACCGCGTCAGCCAGGCGCTCGGCCGCTTGCCCGATGAAGTCAAAAATACCGGCGTCATTATCACCAAGCAGGCCAGCGGATTCGTGTTCGGCGCGGGAGTCTACGCGGAACACGGAGAGTACGACAGCCTCTTCCTCAGCAACTATATCGACGTGTACGTGCGGGACGCTCTGAAGCGCGTGCCGGGCGTGAATGACGCGTTCATCTTCGGCGAGCGTAAATACGCGATGCGCATCTGGCTCGATCCGGCGAAGATGGCGCAGCGTGGCTTGACGGCGACGAACGTGATCGCCGCCTTGCAAGAACAAAACGTGCAAGTGGCTGCCGGGCAGATTGGGCAGCCTCCTAACGCGGGCGATCAAGCCTTTCAAATCAGCGTGAGGGCAGTCGGTCGGCTAACGACGCCGCAGGAATTCGACAACATCATCTTGAAGACGGGGACGGACGGCACGCTGGTGCGGGTAAAAGACGTCGGACGCGCGGAGTTGGGCGCCGAGAATTATGACGTTCGAGTGCGATTCAACGGCCACGACGCTGTAGGCTTTGGCGTGACGCAACTTCCGGGCGCCAACGCGCTCGACGTGGACCGCGCGGCCAAGGCCGAACTCGAGAAACTTTCAAAAGGCTTCCCCCCAGGACTGAAATATGCCGTGGCTTTTGATTCCACGACCGTGATTGGTGAATCGATTCGAGATGTTCTGATCACCCTGCTGGAAGCAATCGTTCTGGTCATTGCGGTGATTTATCTCTTTTTGCAGGATTGGCGGAGCACGCTCATTCCGGCGGTCACGATCCCCGTTTCGCTTGTTGGCACGTTCATTTTCATCAAGCTGCTGGGATTCTCGATCAACACGCTGACGCTTTTTGGAATCACGCTAGCCACGGGGTTGGTAGTCGATGACGCCATCGTCGTGATTGAAAACGTCGAGCGGCACATCATGGAAGGGATCACGGAACCGCACAACGCCGCGTCGGTGGCAATGAAAGAGGTAGCCGGGGCGGTGATCGCCACCTCGCTTGTCCTGGTGGCCGTGTTCGTGCCGGTAGCGCTGTTTCCTGGGACCACCGGGATTCTGTTTCGCCAGTTCGCTCTAACCATCGCGTTTTCTGTGTCGATTTCGGCGTTTAACGCGTTGACTCTCACGCCGTCACTCTCTGCGATCTTGCTGGGACACCACCGCGAGCGCGCCGAAGGGAAATTTTTCCATTTGTTCAATCGCATGGTCACGGGCGGCACGAATTTGTATCGCAACACCGTGCGCCACGTGATTGGCTGGCGGTTCGCCGCGCTTCTTGTCTTTCTTGGCACCCTCGGCATGACCTACTGGATCTACAACAAAGTTCCGCGCGCGTTCATTCCCGAGGATGATCAGGGTTACATCATTATCGCGGTTCAAGCACCGCAAGGCGCCTCGTTGCAATACACAACGGAGATATGCGGAAGAGTAGAGGCAGTGCTTTCGCACGTTCCGGAGGCTGCGGGAGCTTTTGCACTTCCCGGCTTCAGCCAGTTTGGCGCGGCGCCGAACCGCGCCATGATGTTCATCAATCTTAAGCCGTTCGCCCAGCGCAAGGGTGAAGAGCACTCCTCGGCGGCAGTGATTCAGCGGCTGCGCGGTCAGCTCTTCGCGATTCAGGGTGCGCTGGTGATTCCGTTCAATCCGCCTGCGGTTCAGGGGTTGGGGCAGTTCGGCGGATTTCAGTATGAGCTGGAAGATATGGGGCGAAATACCCTGCAAACGATCGCGAATACGGCCAACAGCCTCGTCGCACAGGGAAATGCAACCAAGGATCTGGTTGGCCTTTTCACCAGCTTCACAGCGAACGACCCGCAGTACCTCGTGCAAATCGACCGCGAAAAAGCCAAGAGCCTGCAAGTGCCGCTCAACCAGGTGACAGACGCGCTCCAGGTTTACATGGGTTCCGAGTATGTGAATGATTTCGATTTCAACAACCGGTCGTACCGCGTCTACGTACAGGCGGACAGCAAATACCGTTCGGCGCCGAAGGACATTCGCGAATATTACTTGCGCTCGGACACGGGCCGGATGATTCCGCTGGACAACCTCGTGAACGTCCAGCCGACCGCGAGCGCGCAAGTCATCAGCCACTACAATCTCTTCCGCTCGGCCGAAATCGACGGCTCCGCTGCGCCGGGGCACAGTTCCGGCGAAGGCATTGCGGCTATGGAAGAGCTTTCCAAGAAAGTCCTTCCCCAGGGAATGACCTATGAATGGAGTGGGCTTTCACTCGAGGAGATTCAATCCGGGGGTAAGGCGCTGATCCTCTTCGGACTCGGGTTGGTTGTCGTGTACCTCACCCTGGCGGCGCAGTATGAAAGCTTCGTGCTGCCATTCATCGTTTTAATGGCGGTGCCTGTGGCGATTTTGGGCGCAATTGGGGCCCAGTCCTTGCGCGGACTGCAGAATGATGTTTATTGCCAGATCGGGCTGGTGATGCTGATTGGTCTGGCCAGCAAGAATGCGATTTTGATCGTGGAGTTTGCGGAACAATTGCGCGAGAAGGGTATGACCATCGTCGAAGCCGCCATCGAAGCGGCGCGCATCCGGCTCCGTCCAATTTTGATGACTTCCTTTGCGTTCATTCTTGGCGTTGTGCCTCTTGTGCTTGCGACCGGCGCGGGCCGCGCAGGCCGAATTTCCGTTGGGACGACCGTCTTCGGCGGAATGATTGCTGCGACGACTCTGAATCTGCTGTTTATCCCAGTGCTCTACGTGATTGTGAAGAGCATTTTCCCAGGTGGCAGATCGAAGACCGCGGTGCCAACCGAACACTAATTTCCCAGGACTTTTTTCCAAGATTAGGCGAGATTTGCGCAGCATCGATGAAGCGCATCGAAGGACGCGTTACGCCTTTTTTAACAGACACACACCAGACCATGGGCGATCCCGCCTGGATTTCTCTGTTTCGGGCAATACTGCGAAGAGTCTCATGAGTAGCGACAAGCGCTTCAAGCGAGCTGCATTTTTCAGCAGCGAGCGCACGTCCACGGGCTTCCAGCCGTAAGGAATGAAGAAGTCTGGCCCTTCCGGAGGGGCGAACTTGAACGGCGCCGCTTGATGGAGCTGTTTGGCAATTCGTTTTGCCAGCATGCGAAGAAGTCCCGGCGACGCAATATCAAGAATCCAGGACTGAAAACTGGCGGGAGCTGCGAGATCCTTAGCCAGACCCGCAACATCGTTTGGGGTGAGATAAATCAAAAGGCCTTCGGAAATAATGAGGGCCTTTTTGGACCGGCTGCCGAGTTGCGCGAAAAGTTCGCGGCGAGCGAACGCATCGGAGAGATCGAGCCGGATACGTTCGAGCGAGCATACGGGCTTTTCGTCTCGAAGAATTTCTTCCTTGTAGGACAGAATCTCCGGGAGATCGACCTCAATCCAATGGACAGATGGCGGAATCTGCATGCGATAAGGTCGCGCGTCGAGGCCAGCAGCTAGGTTGATGACCATGTCAACGCCCTCCTGGATTTGCCCCTTGATCAGGTCGTCGCCCAGAACTGTGCGCGTGATCATGCTCCAATCGTTGTCGCGCCCGAGCGGCATGGACTTGGCGATTTGTTCGCCGCGCTCGCCAGCGAGGCGCCTCGCGAAGGGATCGCGGAAATGCGCATCAGGTCGTTCGGTCTCGCGGGCGCGATAAACGGCGACCCAGCGGGCGGTATCCGACACATTACGAATAAGTTGTTCGGAGTGCGGTTGGGAGGGCGGCGATGTGGGCTCGTGCGGGCTCAAGACTCTGCCTCTCCGTTGCGGAAACGATCTGGTTGAAAAGGTAACATAATCTGAGAATTTCGCAGCCGCTACGCACTGGCGCTCTGTTCCTTGTTGAAATCAGCAAACTTCTTGCCCTCTTGCGCCAGCCGCTTCAGAAGGGGCGCGGGCTCCCAGAGCTCGCCATGCTGCTTGTGAAATTCCTCGATGCGGTCGCAAACTTTCTGCAAGCCGACCGTGTCGGCGTACCACATTGGCCCGCCGCGATAGGCCGGGAAGCCGTAGCCGTTGAGATAGATGATGTCGATATCCACCGAGCGCAGCGCGAAGCCTTCTTCGAGGATGCGCGCCCCTTCATTCACCAGCGCGTAGACACAGCGATCGACAATTTCTTCTTTGGAAATACGTCGCTGCGGAATGCCAGCCTCCGACGCCCATCCGCGGACCAACTGCTCGACTTCGGGATCAGCAATCGCGCGGCGGTTTTCGTCGTATTTGTACCAGCCGGCGCCGGTCTTTTGGCCGTAACGGCCCATCTCGCAGAGTTTGTCTCCGGCAAAAGCCTGGCGGACTCCTGGCTTCTCCAGGTGACGATACTCCTTGCGGATTCGCCAACCGACATCCAGACCAGCGAGATCTCCGACGGCGAGCGGGCCCATGGCCATTCCGAAATCGAACAGCGCTGAATCGACATCCCCGACGCTGGCTCCCTCTTCCAGAAGAAAAACGGATTCACGGACATAAGGATGAAACATGCGATTGCCAACGAAGCCTCGGCAGTTCCCGACCAGCACACCGACTTTGCCGAGCTTCTTCGAAAGCTGCATGCAGGTGGCGATTACTTCCTTGCCGCTGGCTTTGCCGCGAACAATTTCAAGCAGGCGCATCACGTTTGCCGGGCTGAAAAAATGCGTGCCGATTACAGATTGTGGACGCGAGGTCGCGGAAGCAATCTCATCAATGTTTAGCGTGGAAGTATTGCTCGCCAGAATCGCGCCTGGTTTGCATACGCGGTCAAGCTCCGCGAACACCTCCTTCTTGAGCGCCATGCCTTCGAATACAGCCTCAATCACCATGTCGGCGCTCGCAAATGAATCGTAGTGGAGGGTAGGCTGAATGAGCTTCAGCCGCTCGTCTACGAATCCCGGAGTGAATCGGCCGCGCTTAACGGATGTGGCGTAGTTTTTCTGAATGTTCGCGAGGCCTCGATCGAGAGCGGATTGGTCGGCATCTTTGAGGTAAACGGGGATTCCGGCGTTTGCAAATACCATGGCGATTCCGCCGCCCATCGTTCCCGCTCCGACGACGGCCGCCGTTCGAATGGGAAGGATCGGCGTATCCTTCGGAATATCGGGGATTTTGGCCACTTCGCGTTCTCCAAAGAAAACGTGAATCAGCGCTTTCGATTGATCCGAGAAAAGGCAATCCATGAAAAGTTTGCGCTCGAGTTTGCAGCCCTCTTCGAATGGAAGTTTGGTTGCGGCCTCTACCGCGTCGATAGCTGCGAGTGGCGCGATCATTCCGCGCTGTTTGTTGGCCGCATTTTCGCGTGCGGCGGCAAAAATGGGAGCGTTTTGTTCGCCATTGCCAAGTTTCTCGTTTCGCTCGCGCGTCTTGCGCACCGGTTTACCGGCAATTTCGCGTGCGAACGCCACCGCGCCGGCCAAAAGATCTCCCTCAATCAAGCGGTCGATGATGCCAGCCTTCAGCCCATCTTCGACCTTGATCGGATTGCCGTTCGCACACATCTCGACGGCTTTTGCCACGCCCGCCAGCCGCGGCAACCGTTGCGTTCCCGCCGCTCCCGGAATAATGCCGAGCTTTACTTCCGGCTGGCCGACTTGCGCGCTGGAAATCGCCACACGGTAGTGGCCGGACATGGCAAGCTCCAGCCCGCCGCCAAACGCGCTTCCATGAATGGCCATGACGATGGGTTTGCTGCAATCCTCGATTTTCAAAAGGACCGCCGGCAAATCCAATCCGCCGCCACCCTTTCCGGAAGTGAGCTTGCCGAATTCCTTGATGTCGGCTCCGGCGATGAAGGTTTTTCCGCCGCCAATCAGAACCGCTGCTTTCACGGTTGCGTCTTTGTCGATCGTCTCGATGGCGCCGGCAATGCCTTCCGGCACGCCGGGGCTCAGCGCATTCACCGGCGGATTGTTAATGGTGATGATCGCGATGCCGTTGTCCTGCGTAAGTTGAACCAGATCGCTCATGGGGGCCGCTTTCTCTCGTGAATTTACAGACAGCGATTCATGCTAAACGCGCCGCGCCACTGCCGGTTCCGCGCACCTTCAGAATCTACCTATAACTCTAATCATTTTCGATCGGCAAATTCAGGCTGGATCGTATCTTGCCCACCCCAATATCTCTTTCGCAGTTCCCTTTTCAGAATTTTGCCGGTGCCAGTTTTCGGTAAGCTTGTGAAGAATTCAACGGATCGCGGCGCTTTGTAATGCGCAATCCGCGCGCGGCAGAATTCCAGCAACTCTGATTCCGTAATTTGTGCGCCGGGTTTCAAAACGACCAAAGCCTTCGGTACCTCTCCCCATCTCGCATCGGGGACTGCCACTACAGCCACCTCATAAACATTCGGATTGGCCAGCAACGCCTTTTCCACCTCCAGCGACGAAATATTTTCGCCTCCACTGACGATGATCTCCTTCTTGCGATCGACAATCAAAAGGTAGCCATCTTCATTCATTGTGGCCATATCCCCGGTGTGAAACCACCCTCCGCGCAGGGCTTCAGCGGTCGCTTCTGGCTGCTGCCAGTAGCCTTCCATCACCACGTCGCTGCGAGCCACAACTTCGCCGATGCTTTCCCCATCGTGTGGCACATCCTTGTCATTCGCATCGACGACGCGCAGTTCGACGCCGGCAACAGCAAAGCCCGTCATCGCTTGCCGGATGTACTTTTCATCGCCTTGCCAATCAAGGCCCGGCTTCATTCTGGACACGGTCAGAATGGGGGAAGTTTCCGTAAGCCCATATCCCGATCGACAAGGCGCGCCCATCTTTTCTTCCACCTCGCACACCAGCGTTGGCGACGAGGCCGCTCCTCCGATGGTGATGACGCGAAGGCTGCTCAAATCATGTTTTGTTCGCTCAGGGCAGTTAACGAGGGCCGTGGCCATCGCCGGAACAAGGCACATCGTCCGAATCCGCTCTTCTTCGATGAGTCGGAAGATCCGCGCCGTCTCGAAGCGCTGGATCATTACATGTTTTCCTCCAGTCAATGCCAAAGTGTGCGGTGTTCCCCAACCGTTGGCGTGGAAGAGCGGAATCGTATGCAAATGCGCGGCGTCCGCGGTTGGATCATCGGTAAGGCAGGCATACAGAGCGTGCATGTAGGTATTCCGATGCGTGAGCATCACTCCCTTGGGATTGGCGCTTGTACCGCTGGTGTAAAAAAGCTCGGCCACCGCGTTCTCGTCAACCTCCATGATGCCGGTCTGATAAGGATCAGCAGCCGCCAAAAGCTCGTCGTAGTTCTGTCGCGCGAGCCAGGCTGCCTGCGGCGAACCCTCTAATAGATAAAACTTCTCGACGGTCGAAAGTTCGCTCCGAAAGGAATCGACCGAAGCTAGAAATTCTTTGTCGATGAAAAGCACTTTCGCACCCGCATCATTCAAAATAAAAGCAAGCTCGTGAGGAGCCAGCCGAATGTTCAGAGGGAGCAGAACTGCTCCTGCATCTAGGACGCCGTAGTAGGCCTCGAGCAGGCGGTGACAGTTCATGCTAAGAAAAGCCACGCGGTCTCCGGGCTTCACGCCCGCCGCTCGCAACGCGCCTGCAAATCGTGCGGCCCGCTCGGCAAACTGTGCATACGTAAATCGCAGTTCGCCGCAAACGACCGCAGTCTTCCGCGGATACTGCTGTTCCGCATATCGCAAACAGCGCAGTGGTGTCAGTGGCACATTCATCGGATGAAATCCTTTATCCAGTGATGCCGGGCGTTTCACAGACTCTCAGACGACGCCTGCATGGATCTTGCTTCTTCGCACATTGGAAAATACAAGAAGCCACGTCTTCCGCCAAGCTCGAATTGAATGTTTCACCGAGTCGGTCTTCTCGGGCCAGCCGAAAAGTCAATTTGGCCCCGGTGGCGAGCCTACGTTCGGCTCGCGCAGGAAACTTCGTCCGTGACGCTCCGTCCCGAAGAGAAGCAGGACCGCAAGCGCAAGGATAGTGACAATTTCAAATCCCGCGATGGCCCACTGATAACCCACGCGGTCCCGGAGAGCATATTCGATCGTATTCGTCGGCGACGCAAACAAAATGCCCAACTGGTAGGTCAATCCTGGCATCAAGCCGCGCGTCGCGTCCGCTGACATTTCATTCAGATGCACCGGGATTACTCCCCAGGCTCCTTGAACGCCAGCCTGCATTAGGAACGCCGCGCACATGAGGATGGTTAGGCTTCCGCCAAAAGCCCATAGCGGGATCATGGCCAGCGACAGTCCCAGCGCCGCCGCCATGCCTTTGCGCCGGCCAGCCACTTGCGAGAGCTGTCCAAAAATAATCGCTCCGACTACCGCTCCGATATTGTAAATGATCGCTATGTTTGCCCTAACAGCCGCCGAGGCGCGATGGACCTCCTGCAGGAAGTCCGGATATAAGTCCTGCGTGCCATGCGAAAGAAACATCATGAAGGTCATCAACACGACGAGATAGCAGACCTTCTTCCATTCGCGGCCCACGATGCGAAGAACCTGCCCGGTACTCGCGACGCGATTTTGTTTCCAAGCCTCGGACTCCGGCACCTTTGCGCGAATGTATAGCGCCAGTAGTGCAGGAAGCGCGCCTATCCAGAACATGGCACGCCAATTCCCCGTCGGCAGAATGAACCGCGCGGCGAGCGCAGCTAACATGTTGCCGATGGGATATCCGCTTTGCAGGATTCCGCTCAATACGCCTCGCCATCGGGCGGGGGCGGCCTCCATCGCAAGCGACGCTCCGACGCCCCACTCGCCGCCCATGCCGATCCCATACAAAGCGCGCATCACGAAAAAGAATTTGTAGTTCGGCGAAAAACCGCACATCACCTCAACGACCGAAAAGTAGATGACGTTGGCCATCAGCGGCAGTCGACGGCCATAGCGATCGGACAGCACTCCGAAAATCAGCGCTCCAATCGGACGCATGGCGAGCGTCGCGAAAGTAGTCAGGATGATGTCGCTCTTGGATACTCCGAACTGCTTGGCCAGAACGTCATACATCAACGTCACAACAAAAAAATCAAATGCGTCGAGAGTCCAACCGAGGAAACCGGCTAGAACCGCGTGCCGCGCATCTGACTTGGAGCGAAAGGTTTGGCCCATTATTTATTTTCGCGAGGTAGTTCCATGTCGCTTTCCTATCGGCGAAGAGGATGCTTCTCGGCTAGGCTGGCAACGGCTGCCCGCGTGTCTCCGCTCCCAGTGGAATCAATAAGAGTCCTACACCGAAAGCCAACGCGGTGGTTGCCACCGGCACTCCGAGCGAGCCGTATCGTTGCACCCCGCTGCCCACCAGAAAAGTGATTGCCGCTCCACCGAACCGCGCGAACGACGTCGAAAAAGCGAACGCACTTCCCCGGCATTCCGTAGGATATTGCTCGGGAAGCCATAGCGTATAGACAGCAAAGTTCGCCCCGCCTAATCCTAAAAAAAATAGACAAACAAAAAACCACCCGAGCGCCGAAGCGCCAAGATAAAAGACCTTACCAAACGTGACACCGATAAACACCATCATCAACGCAAAATAGAAACCCAAGGCGCCGCGTCTCCCAAACCGTTCGGAAAGCCAGGGCATCACCAGACATCCCAATATAGTCGCGAACGCAACGAGCATCGTTGCCCGCGAAGCAAGCTGTGCAGCTTGAGGGCTTGAGTAGCCGGCTGCCTCGGCAAGGGATGTTACCGCTGCAGGAACATAAACCGTCCCAGCCCACAACCCGCTCACGGAAACAAGCATGAACACCGAGTTGAGTATCGTGCGGCGGCGCAGCGTCCGCGAAAAAAGCGCAGTAATCGGCTTGTAAAATCCCCAGGAGCGCACAGCATCGGCTCTACTGGACCAGCGCGCTGGCTCTGCAACTCCGTGTCGCACCCACGCTAACAAGAGCGCAGGCAGGCCTCCGACCGCAAACATCGCTCGCCATCCGTAGTGGCTTCCAATCGCATAGTTGGCAATAGCCGCAAGAAAAATTCCTACATAGTAGCCCGTGTGCATATACCCCGCGCCCGCCCGTCGCCGCTCCTCCGGCCATTCTTCCGCAACGAACGTGCCCCCCATGGCCCACTCTCCGCCAATCCCAATCCCCGCGAAAAAGCGAAGAATCGCCAGTTGCCACACGTTGGTGACGAGAGCGCTGAGAAACGTAAATACGGAATACCAAACAATCGTTAGCATCAAAGTGCGCACTCGTCCGAATTTGTCGCCGATAGGCCCCCACAAAAAGGCGAGTCCCCATCCCAGCAGAAATAACGCGAATAGCAATCCGCCATAAAACCCAAGATTCCCTTTTGAAGCGGCAATCCCCGAAGGGGGAAGCAGATCACGCAGCGACGGGAGCAGAACAAGCGCGTAAATGAACGAATCCATGCCATCGAGCGTCCATCCTCCCCAAGCAGCCCAAAACCCGCGAACCTGATTTCTAGTGAGCGGAACGGCGAGACATGCGGGACCATTCGAAGAATCGATAGGCATCGTGCGAGGGACTATACCAAAAAGGATTGGCACAACGAGAGTGAAGTCCACTGCCTGCTCTTCAAAATCCTGGGACTTAGGGTGGCGCTGATGGGATTGCGCTTGGGAATGGCTGGCGCTTGGCGTCGCTCGCGTACGGTGGCGCCCGGGCAGCCAAATACAATTCCGCTCCCATTTGGGCTGATGTAAACTCTTTCGTTCGCGCTTCGTAAGAGGAGGCTGTGCGAGTGCAACTTGGCGCGTCGCATTTCACGCGGATACTTGCCTCACCCGGCCACGCGGCTTAGGAGACTTGCGGTTGATCTTTCGAGTGTTTGAAGACCGGCAATCGCTTGGCAGTGCTGCAGCTACACACGCGGCCGAGGTTATTCGCCGTTCGATCGAGGATTCTGGCTCAGCAAGTGTCGTCGCCGCAACTGGCGCCTCTCAATTTGAATTTTTGGAAGCACTCGGACAAGCCCCTGGGATCGATTGGCAAAACGTAGTGTTGTTTCAACTCGATGAATATATCGGGCTGCCGATGACCCACCCGGCGAGCTTTTCAAAATATATTCATGAGCGTTTGGTCAAAAAAACTGGAATTGTCCGTTATCAGCCACTGAATGGCGAGGACGACCCGGCCCAAGTTGTCCGCCATGCTAGCGAAGCGATCTCCGGTTCACTCATTCAAGCCGCGTTCGTCGGTATCGGGGAAAACGGGCATCTCGCGTTCAACGATCCCCCTGCAGATTTCGATACGATTGATCCTTACCTCATCGTGAATCTGGATGAAGCATGCCGCCGGCAGCAAGTCGGAGAAGGATGGTTTAGCAAGCTTTCCGAAGTGCCGAAACGCGCGATTTCCATGTCCGTGCGTCAAATCCTCGCGGCGAGAGAGATTATCGCCGTAGTTCCGGACGCCCGCAAAGCCGCGGCCGTCAAGGCTTGTTTTGAAGGACCCATCAGTCCGATGGCTCCCGCATCGATTCTGCGCACGCATCCTCGGACAACGATTTATCTCGACTCACAATCGGCATCTTTGCTCAGCCCAGCCGCGTTGTCGGCTCGCGCTGAACCCGAATCAGTTAAGGATTCCATTTCTCGCGCCACCGCGCTTTCGAATCGAGGAGGATAGGTGAATATCACGGATGCGAAGGTGCTCATCTCTTCGCCTGGCAGAAATTTCGTCACCCTGAAAATTTATACCGACCAGGGTATCTACGGTCTCGGCGATGCGACTCTCAACGGCCGCGAACTGGCCGTCGCTTCTTATCTCTCCGATCACTTAATTCCCTGTCTCATCGGCCGCGATCCTTTTCAAATCGAGGACATCTGGCAATACTTTTATCGCGGTGCCTACTGGCGGCGCGGTCCCGTAACCATGGCCGCCATCGGCGCCATTGACCTTGCCCTCTGGGATATCAAGGGCAAAGCCCTCAACACGCCTGTCTACAACCTTCTCGGCGGAAAAAGCCGCACCGGCGTCATGGTCTACGGCCACGCCAACGGCAACGACATCGAAGAGACCATCGATGAAGTCGGTAAATTCATTGCACTGGGCTACCGCGCCGTCCGCGCGCAATCGGGCATCCCTGGCATCCCTTCCACCTACGGCGTCTCCAAAGGCAAGCTCTATTACGAACCTGCCGAAAAAGGTCTTCCTCCCGAAAACGTCTGGTCCACCGAAAAATATCTAATGCATGTGCCAAAACTCTTCGAAGCCCTCCGCCTCAAGTTTGGTGACGACGTTCACCTGCTGCACGACTCGCATCACCGCCTCACTCCAATCGAAGCCGCCCGCCTCGGCAAAAGCCTCGAGCCTTACCATCTTTTCTGGCTCGAAGATGCCGTCACCGCCGAACTACAGGAAGGCTTCCGTATCGTCCGCCAGCACACCACCACGCCTCTCGCTTTAGGCGAAGTCTTCAATACTATTTGGGACGCCCAGACAGTCATCTCCGAGCAATTGATCGACTACATTCGCATGGCCACGCACCACAGCGGCGGCATCACTCACCTCAAAAAAATCGCATCGTTCGCGGAGATGTATCACGTCCTCACCGGCTGCCACGGGGCAACCGATTTGTCTCCAGTGTCTCTCGCCGCCGCCCTTCATTTCGGCATTTCCATCAACAACTTTGGAATCCAGGAGTACATGCACCACAGCAAAGAAACCGACGAAGTGTTCCCGCACACCTATTCCTTTAGCGATGGCTATCTGCATCCCGGAGACGGCCCCGGTCTGGGCGTCGATTACAGCGAAAAGCTGGCGGCAAAATTCCCCTACGAACGAGCCTACTTACCGGTGAATCGAAAATCAGACGGCACGATGTTCAACTGGTAGCCCCCCAAACGCTGCACTGTGGCTTTGTCGGCGCCGCACGCAGTTACGTCAATTGGAAGGAAAATCTGGGAGATTCTGGAGCCGAGCGCGAGCGTTGAACTCGCGACCTTCCGCTTAGAGCGTTTCCATATATGATGTAGCGTAATTGGCGCTAAAAAAGAAGCCTCGGCAATCGGCGGAGGAAATGGTCTGGAAGGCAGCTTGCGCGGCCAGGAGCAACTCCTCGTCGGTACGGGCTGCGTGGCTGCGAAGCACTTGTTTGATCTTGCTCCACA
>DATJXZ010000126.1:0-31452 GCA_035499815.1 Candidatus Solibacter sp.
TCTATATATGTAGACTTTAGCTGTGGCCATGAAAACTCCTCGCCTATCCCCGCAAACCGTTCGCGTACTCGAACGCTTCATCGAGCGCCCCACCGCCTGGCGCTACGGCTACGAGCTCAGCCGTGAAACCGGCCTCAAGTCCGGGACGCTTTATCCGATTCTCATGCGCCTCGCCAAATTCTCGCTGCTCGAAACCAAGTGGGTTACTACCGAAGACGGCGTTCCGCCGCGCCACACCTATCGCCTCACTCCCAAAGGCGCCGCACTGGCCCGCGACCAACAGTCAACTTCGTCCTCCGCCGCGCGCGCAGCCGCTCGCGCCCGTCGCCCCGCTTTCAGCGGAGGCAAAGCATGATCCCCGCCGACTTTCCGCGCAGCGTCGCCATCGCGCTCCTGCGCTTCGCCATCTGGATTGCGCCGCACGACACGCTCGACTGGGGCCGCGGCATGCTCAGCGAGCTCCATCACGTCGAAGGCAATTGGTCGGCGCTCCTCTGGGCCGTCGGTGGTGCCGGCGTCCTCGCAAAACACGCCCTCGTTGCCCTAATTTTCCCGAAAGCAAATCGCTCCATCCTTCCCTCCGGTGGAGATCTTTTTTCGAAGGAGTCTCCCGTGCGCAAAACCGCTCTCGCCATCACGGCCGCCTGCATCGCCGCTTCGCTCCTCTTCTTCCTCGCTCCCGTCTTCCGCCAAGCCTTTCGCATTTCCCTTGTGCAATGGCGTCCAGTGGTTCATTTTCAACCGGATTCCTTCTTCTATCGGCCGACTCCGTACTCAGAATCCCTTGCCCGCAGCGTCGAGCAGAATCACGATGCCGAGGGCCTCGCTTTTGTTGCAATTCGCAACCCGAACCCAGAGGAAAGCGTGCGCATGGCCGAGCAAGCAGTTCACCTTGATCCGAGCCTCACCTGGGTCTATGGCGTCATTGCCCCGCAATATTCTTCGTTCTCCCATTTCGATAGTTGGGTCGCCGACCTGGAAAAGTACGACTCGCAAAACGCCCTGCCGCATTTGATCGTCGCGGAGAAAATCGATCTTGATGAAGTCGTTCACAGTACGGCGCCGCACATCTTCACAAGAGGAATCATGTCCGGAAGCGAGGATCACAAGAGTTCCGCGTGGCAAAGCGCGATGGCGGCCGCGTTTCAGTCTTCCAAGCTGGACACTTATCTTGACCGCGTCAAAGCTCTCGACCGGATAGTCCTCCTTCGCTACCACATCGACGATCCGTATGAAGCTTTGACGGACGAATACTCCTGGTGGCGTGGCTTGCCAAGCTATTCGGCGTGGGACTCTTCCATCTACGCGAAGTCAATCCTCGCATCCGCTGAGGCGCTCGAAGCCCGTGGCGACTTCCAGAGCGCCACTGAAAAATATTTCTCTGTGGCGCGTTTTGGCCAGATGATGGGTCCGGCAGGTTTTTTCTGGGTTCCGCGTGTACAACAACAAGCTTACGAGCGCCTCGTGTCGTTGTCCGAAAACAACGCAAACAAGGAACAAGCCATGCTGTATGCAGCTCTCGCGCAGCAGGTCGATCAGTCACAAAAAGCAGAACTCCTCTCCATGCGCGTCCGAGTCAGGCAGGGCGACATTTCTGGCTGGAACGCCACGGTAGCGAAGACGTCAGGCCTGCTATTGCTTTTCTCTGCACTGCTCTTGCTGGCTTGCGCGCTTGCGGTGATTGTCCGGAGCAGATCCCTGCGGCTCACTTCACTTCATCCCGGCAATCTAACTCTGGCGCTCGGGCTGGGCGGAGCCATCGGCTCCGTGCTCGGCAGCTTCCTGCTCTATGTAAGTTACCGTCCATACGCTGAAATCCTTCAGGACTTCATCCGCAGCGGCGACGACAGTCGCATTCCACAACTCTCTGAGTTTCTCGCCAGCGCGCAAGTCCCGCTCGGTGCGCAGGACTTTATCTCGGTCCGGCAAGTTGCCGTCGATTTCTGGTTTGCCTTGACCGTTCTCTGCGTCTTTGCTCTCTCGCTCGCCGTCGTCCGCCACTTCCAAACTCGTCCGCGCCCTGCCGCCGCGGCCTGATTCTCTGCCACTCCACCGAGCGGTGCGCCATCCCGCCGGCTCGCGCAGCCTTCCAACTTCCACTCACTTTCTACTATTCACTATCCACTTCTCACTATCCACTCTCTTTCAAGCATCCCGCTCGCCCCAGCTCGAATCCATACTTCCTGGTGCCCAGCCACGCTATACTAAGAAGATTCATGTCTCTCGGCCAGGTCAATGGTGGGTACAACCTCTTGGGACAAGGCGACGCGGCCACGGCTGCGCGCATGGCGCCTATTCCTGACGATACGCCTGCGGCCAAGCCCATTTTCGCCGAGCCTAAGCTCGCCATATCCTGGGGCGATTTCCATCAAGGATTTTTCAGCAGCGTCCGCACGCTCTTCGCTGGCCCGTTCCGCGTCGGAAAATTCTTGGGCGGCGATTACTTCCGCGACTGCTGGGTCGAGCGTCGCATCCCCATGCGCGCCGTTTTCGCCGCCGCACTCTGGCATGTTGTCTTTTTTCTTTCTCCGTTCACGCTATTTGATACCGTTCTTCCGCACAATTCCGCTTTCGACAATGCGCAACTCACTTGGTCCGGTCCCATCCAGGACTTCCCCGCGCTAGAAATCCCCGTTGCCCGTCCTAAACCCCTCCCGCGCACGGAAGCGCCCAAGCCACTCGCTCCCAAAGGCGCCGACGCCTTCCATCCGCGCCAGCGCATTATCACGGATCCCGTCCATCCCAATCATCCGCGACAAACGTTGTTGAATCCCGTTGCGCCACAACTCGCGCCGAAAGTTCTTCCTCAGTTGCCCAATATCGTTGAGATGCAAGCTGCCACTCCGGCTCGACCGCGCATGGAAATCAGCGCGGCCGCTCTGGCAAAACTTCATCCGGTGGAACATCGCCGAGTCGCGGCCGCCGTAGCCGCACCGCTGACGGATGTTCCCGCTATCGAACAAAAGCCCGCGGACATCTCGCTCGCACCTTCGACAAATGGACCTGCCCGCCCGAAGCTCGACCTGAACGCCGGCGCCGCCCCGCGCGTCGCCGAGCGCACGCAAAGCGGTGACACAGTCGCCGCGCCGCAGCTCAACGCACCTCAATCTCCCTCAGGAAGCCCCTCAACCCTCGTCGCGCTTTCCTCGGACCCCGCTCCCCCCAGGCCCGAAGTGCAGCCGCCTGCGGGCAATCTTGCCGCGAGCATGTCCATGTCTCCTGAGGGGAAGAAATCCGGCGTTTCCGGCGGCTCGCCAAGCGATTCTGCGAATGCAGGCGGCGGGAAGAGCCCGGTTGGCATCAGCATCAGCGGCGGCAACCCCAAGCCAAATGCCGAAGTCTCCGGCCTCGGTGCCTCCCATCTGAATCTGCGCGTGCCCTCCTCTCGCCCGCTCGATATGCCCCTGGATGGGGAAAGCAAAGCCGCTGACGCTCCGGTGCGCACCAGCCCTCCCAATTTCGCGGCGCTTCCTCCCGACGCCAAGCCCGAACAAATTTTTGCAGACAAGCGCATCTACACTCTCAACGTCCAGATGGCCAATCTCAATAGCGCCAGTGGAAGCTGGATTTTGCGTTTCGCGGAGCTCGGTTCTTCGTCTGGATCGAGTGGGGCAATTCCTCAAGCTTCTGCATCCTCGGACTTAACCGGCCTCGCGCCCATCCGCAAGGTCGATCCGAAATATCCGCCCGAGCTGATCGAGCAAAATGTCGAAGGCGAAGTCATCCTCTACGCCGTCATTCGCGCCGACGGTTCCGTCGGTAGCATCCAAATCGTCCACAGCGTTGATCCGCAACTCGACGCGAACGCCAAAGCCGCCTTCAGCCAGTGGAAGTTCCGCTCCGCAACAAAAGCGGGCGTCCCGGTCGCCCTCGAAGCCATCGTCCACGTCCCGTTCCGCCTCCCAGACGATCGTTGACAACATTGCCTCCTCTTCCCATCAGGTGGTGATCACCGTGATCAGCCGGTCGATGTCCCGCTCCGTGTTGTAGAGATGCGGCGACACGCGAATATTCCCTTCGCGCAGGCTCACGATAATATTTTCGTTTCGCAGCTTCTGGTAAAGCTCGGCGGTTTTTTCCGGCGTCCGCGCCGCAAAACACCCATACGCGCCACGTCGTGCCGGATCCAGCGGACTCGCCGGAACGCAGCGATCCTTGGGCAGACGCTCGTACATGAATTCGATCAACGCGCGATTGTGCTCCGCCACGGTTTCCGGTCCCACGCGCAGCACGAACTCCGTCGAAGCGTCCATCGCCACAAGGTTGAAATTGAAGTAGCTAGCGGGTTCCGCAGTGTCCCAGCGTTTCGCCGCTGCTGCCGGTTTCGGATCGTCGAAATTCAGCGAAGCAAAATTATCCGAGCCGGCCACAGCCATCCAGTAAAACGGCCCCGGCCGCATGTTGGCAATGTGCACGCTCTTCGCCCAGAAAAAGCCCGTGCCAAACGGACCGAGCAGTCCCTTGTATCCCGCGCACACCATAAAATCCGCACCTAATTTTGCGATGTCGATCGGCAGAGTGCCGCAGCACTGGCTGGCATCGAGCAATAGCAGCGCCCCCTGCGCGTGGCACGCCTTTGCCACACGCGCCGCATCCAGCAGCGCGGCATCATCGAATCGCACCAAGCTCACCGAAACGAGGCGAGTCCGGGGAGTCATCGCCTCGATTAAATCATCCGCGGTGATAAATTTTTCGCGCGGCGCAACAATCTTCAGTTTCAAGCTTTCCCGCTCTTCCATCGGTTTCCACGCCGTGTATTGCAGCGGAAATTCGCCCTTTGCCGTAATCACTTCATCGCCCGGCTTCCAGTTGAGTCCATACGCAACCGCGGCCACTCCAGTGCTTGCCCCGGTGGTAATCGCAATCTCTTCCGGACTTCCGCCGATGAGTTTCGCGATGTTCGCGCGAATCCGATTCGGCACCTCGAAAAAGGTTGAGTCCGGCTTGTGGTGCGGGAATTTCTTCCACTCCTGCGCCGCCTGCAGCGCGCGCAGCGACACCTTAGGCATCGGCGACTGTCCCGCGAGATTCAAATAGGTCGCATTCTCGAACTCGAACCATTCCTGCCGCCAGTCGACGCGTGGCGAAACGCTTGTTGTGGCCATGAGCAAATCCTTTCTCTAAGCCGATAAAAATGAGGCTGACGCAACATGCGCCTCTTTCCAACATCCAATTTGGAAACCCATGGGGTCGCCCGTATTTGGAGTGCGGCAGCCGCGCTGCCGCTTTTCCCTGCGCCTTGCACGACTCGCGTTTGGCGAGGATTGAGGCCTCAAACTAGAAGTGGCCGCGCAGCTCGCGGAACGCTGGAACAATGACGAGCTTGCCCGAGCCGGACATGACGGGTTCGTGTTCGAGGTGCCAGGTGTGCTGGTGGGGTATGTAGACGGCGTTCAGGCCAATCTTCAGCGCGGGATTAATGTCGCTGCGCGGGCTATTGCCGATCATCCAGCCGTGCGACTTCACGATTTTGTGTTTCCGGACCAGACTGCCGTAAGTTTCGGGATCTTTTTCGCTCACGATTTCGATGAATTCGAAAAAGCCCTGCAATCCGGAGCGCTCGACTTTCGCGGCCTGCTCCGCAGGTTCTCCTTTTGTGAACAGAATCAGGCGGTGCCGCTCGGTCAGATAAGCCAGCGTTTCCGGGACGCCATCGAGAATTTGCGGCGGCGTACGTTCCAGCTCCACGACGCGGGTGTGAATCTGCGCAAGCGTTTCGCGGCGAACCATATGCTCCGCGAGTTTCAGGTAGGTCTCTTCGAGCGAGCGGCCGAAACTGCGTACACCGTAGCCATACTGGCGAATATTCTTGCGCTCCGTTTCATTCAAGATGTGCCGTATGTAAGCACGGGTGTAGCCGCAGGGCTCGACGAGGGTGATGAAATCCTCGATCAATTTCTCGAAAAACACGTTGTTCTCCCACAACGTGTCGTCGGCGTCGATCATCAGCGTGTTGCGTCGCATAGGGACCCGCGTTCAATAGCGCTCGCACAGCAAGCGGTGATTCTCTTTTCTTATGAAGCCGCCTCAGTGTAGCAGCCTCAAACCCATTTCGGCGACGGTTTCAGCCGCGCCGGGAAAGTTTGACAGAGGACAATACCCGGGCAGCAATGATTCAGGCCGCATACGCTCTCGGATTCGCGGCGAGGCGTTACGAGGCTTTGCGGCGGCCGGCGGCAATTTTCTGGAGGATGTCGCGCGCAACGCTTTGCAGCTCGCCGAAGCGCGTCAGATAGTTTTGGAATTCGTGGTTCAACGCTTTGGCCTCTTCCGGGCCAAGCTGCGTGCGAAGAATCATGTCGCGCAGCTTGACAGGATGTGGCAGGAGCGCGTCTTCTTGAAGTTCTTCGAGAGCGATGCTCGCGTCGTAGTGATACATAAATTCCCCCGCGTAGAATGGGCGGCTGTCGGTTAGATGCGGAATGGAAGGCCCAAACCATTGTACTCGCCGGGCGAGGCTGCGAGCGAGAGCTACGAGTAATTTTGAACGGAGGACCGAATGGACGTTCCGAAGCGGCCGATTTTCAGCAAAAGGAGTTAGCGCGTAGAAATTTAAGCGGCGTTGGCCGTGGCGGGCATGAATTCGTAGCGCTCGATTTTCGCGGCTACGCCTACGCGGCCGTTTGAAGTGGGCTCCACGCGAATAATCTGGCCGAGGCAACGGATGTTCACGTCGCTGGCTTGGGTCACTTGCTGCGGCAGGGTGATCACGAATTCGATCTCGCTGCCAATATCGAAATTGCTTTCCGCAAGGAAGTACAATCCGCGGTAGCTGACGTCGCGTGTCTGCGCGGAGAGTTCGTGCCCGTGAGATTCGTGCGGAAGCACGCGCAGCGGCAGCGTCATGTTAAAACGCCTCGCTTCGCGGCGGTCGGCTCCGTCGCTCATCGCTCCTCCCACCAGGGCTGGAATTTGAGGAACGCTAACACTGGCACCGGTAAGTTGCAACGCGAAAGTCAGGAAATTATGTCCTAGTACGAGGTCTTGGGGCGAAACGGGAAAATATATCGTGCCGAGCATCGCGAGTAGTACTGTTACTCCTACGAAGTACTGTAGGCGCTCGAAGGCGTTACACGGGATCGAACCGCGTCCGTTCTTGAATGGAGCACCACGCAGAACATCGCTCTTCACCTCGCGTTCATCGCATGACGAGATCGCTGGCTCGTCGAGGCAATTCGGAGTTTTCGCGATGGTGCGATACACTCATCATTCCTTGATTGAATGCATGAGCGCAGCGCACGAATCGCGGAATTTCTTTCTCGCCGGGCCTGTGGGCCGTCTGGAAGCCATACTTTGGAGTCCCAGCGCCGGCACCCCGCAAATGGCCGCAGTCGTATGCCATCCGCATCCGCTTTTCGGCGGCACGATGCACAACAAAGTTGTCTATCAAACCGCGAAATCGCTGGATGCGTTCGGTCTGCCGGTGTTGCGCTTCAATTTTCGCGGCACGGGGATGAGCGAAGGGAAACACGACCGCGGCGAAGGAGAGCGATGTGATGTTCGCGCCGCGCTGGATTTTCTGGCCGCGGAATTCCTGGACATTCCGCTGTTGCTCGCAGGGTTTAGTTTTGGTTGTTGGGTCGGGCTGCGAGTAGGCTGCGAGGATGCACGGGTGGAGTCGCTGATCGGCTTGGGAGCGCCAGTGAACAACGCGGACTTTTCTTATTTGGTGCGATGCGAAAAACCGAAGCTATTTGTCCAGGGCAGCAACGATATGTACGGCGCCGTGGACAAGTTGAATGGCCTGGTTGCTACGGCGGCCAGTGAGAATCGCGTAGTCATTGTGGAAGATGCCGATCATTTTTTTGTGGGAAAGCTCGATCGAGTGGATGGGGCCATCACCACCTGGCTCACGGACCTTCATCCAGAACTTGCATCGCTCAAGCACCCTCGCCACGGCTGAAAAGCTGTGAGAACTGATCGACAGTGGCGGGCGCGACGCTGACGAGTTTTGCGTTGGCTAGAACGTGCTCGACGCGCGACATGCCGACAAGAGCGGTTGTTATTCCCGGAGAAGAACGGACGAATTGCAGGGCGCGTTCGGCGTCGTTTTCGAGGCCGAGCGCCTCGGCGACGAAAGCCGGCAGATTGCGCGCAACCTGGCCTTGCAGGAGAGAGGCGCTGGCGACGAGCGTAATGCCCAAGTCGCTCGCGGCTTCCATGACAGTGCGGTCCTTTCCGCCGATGGATTGATTGCCGAGGGTCAGCGCTTCCGTCATCCCCATATTGAAAGGAAGCTGCACGAACCGGAAGCGATGTTTTTCGCCCGCGATATCCGCGGCGATTTGCGCGAGTTCGGGAAGCTGCATGACGTCGTGGGATTTCGCTTCCTGCCGGAAACCGTTCCACGTGGCCAGGCCGTAGAACTGGATTTTGCCGGCGTCGGCTGCGGATTCGAGATAGATGAAGGCATCGCGCACGCGTTCGAGAAAATCGGGACGCGAAACTTCGCTGAGTTGCGTTTCCGGATTGTGGAGATAGTAGACGTCGATGCAGTCGAGCGCGAGATTGCGGAGGCTGCGCGAGAGCTGACTTTCGAGAAAGCGCGGCGTCATGCAGTGGCTGCCGGCGACCAGGTCTTTCGGCGTGAAGATGCCGGGGCGGATGTATTCGTGCAGAAAATATTCGGTGGGTTCGGAGGGCATGGAGCCATCGGGAGTGAGATAGCCGCCCTTTGTGCAGACGACGATTTCGTCGCGGGAAAATCCTTTCGAGGCAAGCTGTTTGATGGCGGCGGCGATGCTGCGTTCGCTGCGCTGGAACCGATAGTTGATGGCGGTGTCGATGAAGTTGATGCCGGATTCGACGGCGGCGACGATGGCGGCGGTGTACTTTGCATCGGTCTTGGGATCGGGCTGGCCGAGATAGGTGCCGATGCCGAGCGAGGACATGACGAAGCCGTGAGCTTCGCGGAAATGGCCGTCAGCGGCGCGTCCGGCGAAGCGATTGGCGTAGCGCTTTGTTCCTTCGAGTGTGGCGGAGTTGGTCATAGTTTCCTTAACGTGCGAACGCGTTACACGGGTGAAGCATTCGCCTCGGGTTGTACGCGCACGATATATCGTGCCCCTACAAGGTCAAAACCTTTACGGCGGCGAACCGTCGCTGGTCGCGGTGGGCTCGGTTGTTTGCGGCTCGGCAGCAGCCTTCGGGTTGAGGAGGCGCGAACAGGCTCTGAGAATTTTACGGTAAGGCCAGTCTTTTTCGCGAAAGAAAATCTCGCCTTCGCGGGGATTGCTGTAGTACCAGCGGGAGATGAGGGCCAAATGCTCGCCCAGCTCTTCGCGCGCGGCCGTTGCGGAAGTAGACGCGTGTTTCTCTGCGTTTTGCGCTGCCGCGGTGTTGCCTTCGAGGTAGTCTTTGAAGATGTGTTCGGCGGAGCGCGGCTGGCTGGCGATTTCGGCGAAACGCAAGAAGAATGGCTCGGCGAGGCGGCCGCTGTGGACGGCGAAGACGCCGATGGTTTGGTCTTCGACGGCGCGCTGGAGGATTACGGCGTTGAGATCCTGAATACGCCGTGCAAGTTCGGGACGGAAGCGCTGGACTTCGTCCAACTTATCGATGCGTTTGTGGTACGCGGCGGCGCGCTCGAAGTCGAGCTCTTCGCTGGCGCGCTCGCGGTCTTGTTCGACGGCAGTGCGGAGAGAGTTGCCGTTGGTGTCGAGAAACTGGACGAGGCGGTTGACCTCGGCGTCGTATTCCACTTTGGTGCAACCGGCGAAACATGGCGCGAGGCACATTTTCATTTCGGAGTAGATGCAGCCGGGGAATGCGGGATCGCGGCGGATTTTGATCTGGCAGCGGCGGACTTTGAAGAGGTCGAGAACTTTTTCGGAAAAGGCGAGGGCGGATTTTCGGGAAGGGAATGGGCCGTAGTAGGCGCCGGCGGCGGGAATGCCGGAGTCGTCCACTGGAATGTGGCGCGTGACGTAGCAGCGCGGGTAGGCGTTGCGCAGGCTGATTTTGAGGGCTGCCGGAGGGCGGAGGCGCGTGAGCTTGCGATAACGCTTCGGAAAGATTTTTTTTGCGTGCTGATAATAGGTGAGCGTTTGTTCAAACTTTGAGCCGGTCAGGCGGTAGCGAATGCCGCGCGCGAGCTCGCGGAGATTGAGGCGCTTGCTCGACGGATCGAGAGGTCCGAGGAGCCGCTGGAGGCGGCGGCGCAGATCCTGGGTGCGGATCAGAAGAGGTTCGGCGTTTTCGGCGCGAGGTTCGATGAGGCAGACGGCGGGGCTCGGCGGCAGGGCGGGGAAGAAGCCTTCGTCGCGAGAGGGGTCGAAGTCCTGGCCGCAGTCGAGTTCAAGCACGTTGACAGGATATAACGAAGTGACGGGTGGCGAGTGACGAGTGGCGGGAATGAGAGAAAGGCAAATCCCTCGCTGCGCTCGGGAAGATGAATTTTTGCATGCTCGAGATAGCGGAAGTGTTCGCAGGTTACCCCACCCCGGGTGTTTTGCGCAAAGAGTGCGAAAGGTGTTGAAACGAATCGAGTTGCGATTTTGAGCGATGCAAAAGAGTGCGGAAGAGTGTGAAAGGAAAGGGTTTAGTTTTTGAGGCAGGAGTGCAAAGAGCGAAGTCCGGAGAGGCGAGCGCTGAGTGGACGATGTGACCCCTACCCCGGGGTGTCCGCAAGTTATGAAGTAAGCGCGTGAGAGGAAAGGGTTTGCGGCGATTCCTGCGTGTACGCGGAGAGATGCGGTGGAGTGGCGCAGGTTGAATCGAGAGTGGAAGGGATGCAGGGACGTGGAGCGGCGGCGAATCATAAAGAACGATAGCATGGATGTGAATTACTCTAAAGGTATAGTAATGTTCGTGAATGATTCGAACGTGAGACGGGGGAGTGGAGTGGATGGAAGGAGTTGGCGGGAAATTCGGAGTTTCGTGAGGCGGGCGGGGGCATTGAAGAGTGAACTATGAGTGGCGAGTAGAAGGAAAAAGAGAAAGTCTCGGTTCGGGCTGCGGGAACCAGGCAGGATCGAATCCCGCGATTGGGAACCGAATGGCGCGACACCTCGTTTGCATTTCTAGCTGCCCGCCCGCTCTCACCTCAAATGGCAGTCATTCTTGGGAGGAGCCGAGTGTTTCGGCCTGTCGCTTGAGGAAAATCTCAACCCGGTTGGTGGTCCAAACGGGGACGCCAATTCCGAAGAAATCGGCGTCTTCGGTCCAGATGGGGCATGCGAGGCCGAGAGCGGAGGCGAGTACGGGCCAGTCACTTTCGTCGCGGCCGCGCAATCGCTGACGGGCTTCGATTTCGAAGACAGAGTAAAGTTCGGGTGTGACCGGCTCGATCAGGCTGCGCAGGTATTCGAGAGTTGCGGTGAGATCGGCTTGAGGTTTGATTCGCTTCTTGGCGAAGTGAGGCAGGTACCTCCGCGCGTCTTCGAAGGCGACGTCTGGGGTGAAGAAACGAATGCCACTAGTCGAATAGCTATCGAGGAGTTCGCGAACGCGGCGGCCGAGAATGGCGCGGATAAGGATGTTCGCGTCGAGGACTATCATACAGGTTAGCGGGCAGCGGTCTTGTTGCGGCGACGAAACTCCTTGAACTCGGTTACGAACTCTTCTTCATCGACGTCGGCGAGGGCTTTGGCGAGACGGTCGGCGGCGGCTTTTAGTTCGGAGAGGTGGGCGGCTTTTGGGCGTTTGCGGGGCGTGGGGACGTAGACGCCGAGCGTTTCGCCGCGGCGAGTGACGGCGACGGGCGTGTCGGATTCGAGGAAGCTGGCGATGCGCTCACGGAATTCGCGGACGCCGACTTTGATGGTTGACATAGTTCGTGCTCCCATGGACACCTAGTGTACACAAATGCGTACACTAGGGCAAGGAATAACCAGAGCGGGTCATTTCATGGCACGGTCTCGTAGCTGATCGCGACGCCCGCCACACGAGGCTTCTTTAGAAAAGCTGGAGCGTTCTTCGGATAGGAAATTACGAGCGAAGAGTTCGATTCCCATCTTACGTTGATTTCGATGGGTGGTTTGCCGTTCGCTGGCGCGGCATGATTTTCGTCGCCGGAGATGAAGACATTTCCGCAGCCCCATGGCGGGGGTTGGCTATTGCTCAAGATGCTGATTTGCACGCTAGAGTCGATGGGTTTTGATCCACAGCCTCTCTCAAAGACAACAGCTTTCAGTTTTCCATCTGGAGATTTCGTCTCGGACAAAGTCGCGTAGTCGCACGACTTCCAACATCCGCAAATGAAGGTGCAAGCGAAGAGCGCAGCAAGGAACGCCCGACGTTTCATTTTAGGAGCCAGGAGGAGATGACTAGGCGCTGGATTTCGGAGGTGCCTTCGTAGATTTCGGTGATGCGGGCGTCGCGGTAGTTGCGCTCGACGGGGTATTCGCGGGAGTAGCCGCTGCCGCCGTGGATTTGGATGGCTTTGTGGGTGACGCGAGTGGCCATTTCGCTGGCGAAGAGTTTGGCGATGGCGGCGTCCATGCTGAAGCGCGCGCCGGTGTCCTGTTTCCAGGCGGCTTTGCGTACGAGGAGGCGGGCGGCGTCGAGGTCGGTGGCCATATCGGCGAGCATGAATTGAATGGCCTGAAATTGCGAGATGGGATGGCCGAAAGCGAGGCGCTCCTGGGCGTAGGCGCGGGCGGCTTCGAAAGCGCCTTGCGCGATGCCGAGAGCTTGCGCGGCGATGCCGATGCGGCCGCCATCGAGGGTGGAGAGCGCGACTTTGTAGCCTTCGCCTTCCGCGCCGATGCGATTGGCGGCGGGAACTTCGCAGTCGGTGAAGATTAATTCGCAACAGGCAGTGGCACTAATGCCGAGCTTTTTTTCTTCCTTGCCCGTTTTGAAGCCGGGCGTGCCTTTTTCGACGACGAGCGCGGTGATGCCTTTTTCGCCTTTTTCAGGATGCGTGTTGACGTAGACGATGGCGGCATCGGCTGCGCCGCTGTTGGTGATCCAGGCTTTCGTTCCGTTGATGACGTACTTGTCGCCGCGAAGGACGGCTTTGGTTTGGAGAGCCGCGGCGTTGGAACCGGCTTGCGGCTCGGTGAGGGCGTAGCAGCCGATTTTTTCGCCCCGAGAGAAGGGTTCGAGGAATTTCTTTTTTTGTTCCTCGGTGCCGTAACGGTGAATCGGATCGCAGTAGAGAGAATTTTGCACCGAGAGGATGACGCCGGTGGAAGCGCAGCAGCGGGAGATTTCCTCGATGACGATGGAGTAGGCGACGTGGTCGAAGCCGGCGCCGCCCTCGGATTCAGGGAGCGCGATGCCAGTGAGGCCGAGCTCGGCGGCCTTGGCGAAAAGGGCGCGGGGGAAGTGGCCGGATTCGTCGAGTTCCTTGGCGAGGGGACGGACTTCGGATTCGGCGAAGTCGCGAACGGTCTTTTGGAGCAAAGATTGTTCTTCGGTGAGATCGAGATTCAAAGATGGCTCCGTCTGTCGAGTGGAAATAGTTTAGCGCAGAAGGCGGAGAAGCTAACAGCTTAGAACCAAGAGTGGAGGAGAAGAAGCTCAAGAGTAGGCAGTTGCCAAGTGTGAAGTTGCGCGTTTCAGGCGGAATCGGAGATGTTCCGAGAGATGGGATTTAAGACAGAGGACACAGAGAGACAGGGCTGAAGAGCGGAAACCTGAACGAGGATAAGCGTCAGGTGGCGAGGGCGGACTTGAGGCGGGAATAGGTGACGGAGAGCTCCTCGGGGTGGACGCGGGTTTCTCCGGTGACGGTCATAAAATTGGAGTCGCCGAACCAGCGGGGGAGGACGTGAAGGTGAAGATGTCCGGCGACGCCGGCTCCCGCGGCGCGGCCGAGGTTCATGCCGAGGTTCATGCCGTCAGGTTTGTAGTTTGCCTGAAGGGCTTTTTCGACGCGCTGGGCTAGCTGCATCATTTCATCGAGCGCGCCCGCATCGCACAAATTCAATTCCGCGACGTGCGCGTAGGGGACGATCATGACGTGGCCCGAGGTGTACGGAAAACGGTTCAGGATGACGAAAGTTTTCGCGCCGCGAAAGGCGATGAGCGTTTCGTCATCTTTGTTGCGCGCGAAGGCATCGCAAAAAATGCAATCGGGCTGCTTTCCAGCGGTGACTTGCGTCATGTACTGATAACGCCAAGGGGTCCAGATATAGTCCATTGCGAGGGGTCCTCGAGAGCGAGTGTCGCGCGCACAGGATAGCGCAAAAAGGCTTGCGAAGCGTGCGGTTGTGTTCGCCGGCCCGGAAGGCCCGAGAAAATGGCAAGCGCTCGATAGCGGTTTACGCTCGAATTATTTGAAATGCAAAAAGTACAGGCTGAAGCCTGTGTCACTCAGGAGTGCTTGACTTCGCCGGCGGAAGCGGCGGCTTCGGAGCTGTTCACAAAATCCTTGAGCTCTTTGCTGGGCTTGAAGAAGGGGATTTGCTTGGGCGGGACTTCGACCTTGGCGCCCGTCTTGGGATTGCGGCCGACGCGGCCGCGGCGCTGGCGCGTGCGGAAGCTGCCGAAGCCGCGTATCTCGATTTTGTCGCCCTTCTGGAGGGATTCGATGATGCTGTCGAAGATGGTCTCGACAACGGTCTCCGAGTCCGTACGTTTGAGCTCGGTGATGCGTTCGACCTCCTGGATGAGGTCGGCCTTCGTCAGCGTAAGTTGCTTGGTCATCGTGCTTTTGCCTCGTTGCAGGGCCAGAGTATCAGCGACCGCAGGTTTATGGTGCGAAACGGCTTAGGGGACATGACGCACCCGATTGCCCTTCTTCCTATCACTAAATTGACCCGCAGGTAAATGAAATTGTGAAGCCACCCCGCCGGGCCCCCTGGGAAGCGTACCCGGTTTGCCGCCAAAAAATTTCCGTCGTTGCCGCCTACCGTGCGGACAACTTCGATTTGAGCGCGTCGCCAATCGTCGCAGTCGATGAAGACTTCGACGTGGAGCGATATTGCTCGATTTCCTTGCGCTCGATCTGCTTTGCTGCGGCGCGATAGCTCAATCCGATGCGGCGCGTATCCGGGCTGATCTTGATGATCTTGAAATCATACTCCTTGCCGGGCTCGAGCGGGCCGGCACTCTTGAGCGGGCCGGTGCTGGTGCGGTGCATGGACATGTGGCCATCGTCGCGGCGCTTGCGGTCTTCGATTTCTGTGTTGTGGCAAAGAGCTTCGATGTTGTCGCCGAGCTCGACGAAGGCGCCGAAGGTGGCGATGCGCGAAACTTTACCCTTCACGATCTGGCCGACTTTGTGTTGCTTGAACCACTCGCCCCAGATGTCGTTGACCTGCTTGATGCCGAGAGACACGCGGCGATTGTCCGGATCGATTTTTAGAACTTTTGCGGTGACCGGCTCGCCCTTTTTGAAGACTTCGTGGGGATTCTTGATGCGTTCGGTCCAGCTCACATCACCGACGTGGACGAGGCCGTCAAAGCCCTCCTCGATTTCGACGAAAGCGCCGAATTCGGCGATGTTGCGGACTTTCCCCGTGACGATGGTGCCGACAGGATACTTTTCCGCGACGAGGAGCCAAGGATCGGGCAGCGCCTGCTTAATACCGAGCGAGACGCGGCGGTCGCTGGGCTTGATGTCCAGGACGACGACATCGACTTCGTCGCCGACTTTGAAGAGCTTCGAAGGATGCTGGACTTTTTTGGACCAGCTGAGTTCGGTGACGTGGACGAGGCCTTCGATGCCTTGTTCGAGCTCGACGAAAACGCCGTAGTCAACAACGCCGACGATTTTGCCTTTTACTTTGCCGCCAGCAGGATATTTTTCGGAGGCGTTGACCCATGGATCGGGACTGAGCTGCTTGAGACCAAGCGAGACGCGCTGCTTTTCCTTGTCGAACTTCAAAATGATGACGTCGAGTTCTTGTTCTGGCTTCACGACGTCGGAAGGATGCTTGACGCGGCCCCAGCTCAGGTCGGTGAGGTGAAGAAGGCCATCGATGCCGCCGAGGTCGACGAAGGCGCCGTATTCGGTGACGTTCTTGACATGGCCGTGAACGATCTGGCCCTCGGTGAGTGTTTCCATCAACTGGGCGCGCTTGGCGTGCAGCTCTTCCTCGAGGATTGCGCGGCGGCTGACAACAACGTTGCCGCGGCGGCGATTGAGCTTGGTGACGCGAACCTGGACTTCGGTGCCGGTGAGGTCGTCGAGATTCTGCATCGGACGCAAATCAAACTGAGAGCCGGGGAGGAAGGCGCGAACACCGATGTCAACGACGAGGCCGCCCTTAATGCGATCGACGACTCTGCCGGTAATGGTTTCCTTGGCTTTGTAGGCGGCTTCGATTTTTTCCCAGGTGCGGCGGCGCAGGACTTTCTGGTAGGAGAGGATCGTGAAGCCGTCTTTGTGCTCTCCGGTGCGCTGGACTTCGATGGTGGCGTTGGGCTCGGGGCGCGGAATGTCTGTTTCCGAAAATTCTACCGCGGGGATCAAGCCTTCAGTTTTTCCGCCGAGGTCCACAACCACGCCGTGTTCCGTGTAGGCGACAACCTTTACTTCGATAATTTCGTTTTGCGAGGCAGCTTCGTGCTGCTCGTCGTATTGGTCGAGGAGCTTGCTCATCTCTTCCGAGCCAGCTGCTTCTTCTGCGGCGGCGGTAGCCTCGGCATCGGCGGGTGCTGAAGCGGTTACCGCCGGCTTTTCAGCGGGGGCGGGAGATTCAGTGGAGCTTGCATGTTCCTGAGTGGCCTCAACCGGAGACAGCGACGGGCTGCCTTGCGATTCCGCGCCAGCTTGTTTGGGCGAAGCGACAGTCTCTGCTGCGGCGGCATTATCGTGCTCTGCTGGCTCGGCCGCGCTTGCCTGCGCCGCGTTCACTTCATCTGCGGTGTTGTTCTGAGAAGAGCCCGAATCAGGTGCAGGAGCTGCAGCGGTCGCGGAAGAAAGGTTCTCGTGGTCAGGAAACATGGTTGTTGGCCTCCGGAAGATAACTTCTTTAGTTTTATGTCCAACCCCGGGCAAGCCGGGGCCACGCAAAACGTCGATAAAATTCCTTGCGAAATCCCCAAACGGGTTGATGCAAGGAGGTTAACCGCCAAGCGGTCTAAGGGACAATGCTGCGGGCGTTTCGAGGCGCGCTGCAACTTTAAAAGGATACTCGCCGCGTCGCGCTTGTGTCAATGAATCGGAACTAGTGAAATCAGGTTCCATCGTGGCAATACCTCCCATCTTGGATAAATGGCGAGGAGGAGCTATCGCCATATCGACGAGAAGCAGCGTAGAATGGCAGTAGCAAGGATTGCTCGCCCGAAGAAGGCAGGAACTAGATGATGCCGAAGAAAAAACGGACCAAAGAAGCGGTTCCTAGCGTGGTTGAGGAACTCGCCCAAATTATTGAGAAGGGGCTCGAAAGATTTCCGCAAGACGAGCGCAATGCGAGGCTGGACCGAATTCACCTCATCTTGTCGGACGCCGGGAGACCGCGTCGCGGAACTTCTTCAGAGCGGCCCCAAACTCGGTTGAATCCTCCTGCCACCCGGCGGCGAGCAAGGCGATCTTAAATCCCATCTCATCCCCGTTACGATAGGCCTGGAGAATGTCTTGGCGGAGACGAGTGGCTCGACGTTTTTCCTCAGTGTCCAGTTTTTTCCGACGTGTACCGCGACTCCGCTCTTCTGCTTGTACATCGCGCAGATTGTCATCTTGACGGATTGAATCGTCGATAACCATGGGGATGATTAACGAAAAAGGAAGATTCAGTTTTATAACTTAAGGGCCGAGAATTCAAGCGCGGGCGCGGCCGGCTTGCCGTACTGCGCGCCGAAAATCGGGCGCGGACATTTCCACTGTCCGGCACATCTCGTATAAGCGCGAGCGCATCCGTTCACCAATCCGCTGCGCCAGAGATTCCTCCCGGACAGGAACGACATACCTGCCGTTTGCTTGTTTGGTTGGTTCTCCCTCAGTTTTTGGATCATCCAAATAATTGGTGGTGAGAATTGTGCAGCGCGGCTGGCTCAAGTCACGTGAAGCTTCGACATAGCGAGTATTGAGGATGTACCCGATCGTATCACGCACCCAGTCGGAGGGTTTTATGCATCCGATATCGTCGATGACCAGCACTTCCACGGAAAGGACTGGATCCAGGAGGCGCATCTCAGTGACTTCACTGTCGGCGCGATAGCTGTTCTGTATCTCTCTCAGTAAGCTGCCGTATTCGCAGAAGTAGCCGGTGTGTCCGCGTCTTATCAGCTCTTTGAGGGCGGCGATTGCAAGGTGTGTCTTCCCCGCACCGGAATTTCCCATAAAGAGCAAGCCTGCTTGATCGCTTCCTGGATAGTCGCGAACAAAGGCCTGGGCACTCATCTTGGCGCGTTTTAGCGAGTCCGCATGCTGAGGCGCGTAGTTCTTTCCATCGGCTAAATCTGTTTCATAGCTCTCAAAGTCGCAATTCTCGTAGCGTTTGGGGATGTGAGCCCGCTCGATGACGCGCTCGGCGCGCTGCTCCATGCCGCAATCGCAAGCCACGGCAACCTTGCCGGCGGCGCCATCGGGGCGGGGTAGGAGTTTCCAGCCTGTACCTCTGCAGAGCGGGCAATTCTCGAGAGCCATGCGAACAGGATACGGTTGCGGAGGCTGGACGGCAAGGTAGTGTCTGGGGAAAAGCTGTGGAAGGGTAGACGCAGGCGGAGGAAGGCGGCGAAGGGAGACGGCGAACGGAGACGAAGAAGAACGGTCATCCTCGGAAGGATGACCCTACGCAGAGCGGGCGGGCCGAGGAGTGGCACGAACGATGGCGTGGCGGGGTTCTTTGGGTTGCGAGTGCGAGGACGCCACGCGCGCGAGCTCTTGCTGAACTACTGTGGCGAACTCGGTCATCTGTTTTTCCATCTCGACCATTTTTTCGCGCATGTTCAGGATGATTTCGATGCCGGCGAGGTTGACGCCCATGTCTCTGGCGAGCGTGAGGATTACATCGAGACGCTCGAGGTCGGATTCGGTGTAGAGGCGTGTATTGCCCTGCGAGCGCGATGGTTTTAACAAGCCTACGCGCTCGTAGAGGCGGAGCGTTTGCGGATGGAGCTTATACAATTCCGCTACCGCGCTAATCATGTAGCCGGCTTTGGCACGTTTTTTGGCTCGTTGTGGCATGGCCTTGATTTTCTCGACCGTAGGGGCACGATCTATTGTGCCCTACCTGATCTAAACTCCTGCCTTGGTGAATAAATCTTTGCGGGGATCTTCCGGCGCTACCGTCTCCAATTCTTTCATCAGGTTGCGCACGCGCTCATCCGTCGGCTGTGGGACTACCACCTGGATTTCGACGTATTGGTCGCCGCGCGCGCCGCTGCGGGCGCTGGGCACGCCTTTTTCTTTCAGGCGGAGCGTTTTGCCGCTGTTCGTGCCTGGCGGAATGCGCACCAGCGAGCGGCCATCGATCGTTGGGACTTCGACTTTTGCCCCGAGGGTGGCTTCGGTCACCGTGACCGGAACTTCGGTGTACAAATCGTTGCCGCGGCGCTCAAAAAAAGGATGCGGCTTCACATCCACGCGCAGATACAAATCGCCCGGAGGTGCGCCCATCGTCCCAGAGTTGCCTTTGCCGGGTACGCGCACGCGCGAGCCGCTGGCGACGCCAGCCGGAATGCGGACCTCGATCGTTTCCGTTTTGCGCAAGCGGCCTTCGCCGCCGCAAGTTGGGCAAACTTTGCGGATTTTGCCCGTTCCGCCGCAGCGGGTGCAGGGCACATTGAATTTCATTTTGCCAGCGGCTTGCTGGATTGTTCCTGAACCGTGGCAGGTAGGGCAGGTTTGCGCGGAGCCGATCGCGCCCGTGCCATGGCACGTATCGCACGCATCGAGGCGAGTGATGGTGAGTTTCTTGACGGCGCCGCGAACGGCGTCCCAAAAGTCGATTTCGATTTGATATTCGAGATCGCCGCCCGGTTCATGTTCGGGTTCGGCGCTACCGCCGCGTCCGCCGCGGAAGAATTGGCTGAAGAGGTCGCGGAAACTCCCGCCGCCTTGCGCGGCGGAGCCGCCGCCAAAGTCAAAGCCACCAAAGTCGAAATTGACGTTCTCGCCGTCGTGCTCCGGCCCGCCTCCGCCGGGCCCCCCGGCGGGGATGTTGTCGCTGTAGAAGCCGTATTGGTCGTACATCTGGCGCTTCTTGGAGTCGGAGAGTACGTCGTAAGCCTCTTGCAATTGCTTGAACTTTTCTTCGGCGGATTTATCGCCGGGATTCAGGTCGGGATGGTACTTGCGCGCGAGTTTGCGGAAAGCGGTGCGAATGTCCTTCGCGCTGGCTTTGCGCTCGACTCCGAGCAGATCATAATAATCCTGTTTTGAAGTTGTCGGCATTTTCCTGAAAAAACAAAGTAGGGGCACGATATATCGTGCCCCTACGGGTGCAATGATTGTTAGTTAGGCCGCTTGGTGTCGTCGACGTCGACGTACTCGGCGTCGATGACATCGCCGGGCTTTTTGTCCTGTGCCCCACTGGTCGAGCCCGAACCGCCGCTCGCCCCAGCGCCTGCGCTTGCTCCGGCGGCTTGCTCGGCGCCAGGCTGTGCTTGGTTCGCCTTGTAGAGAATCTCGGCAATCTTGTGCAAAGATTTCTCGAGATTCTCAGCGGCAGAGCGCAAGCGAGCCGTGCCGCCTTCGGCAATGGCTTTCTTGGCTTCCTCGATCGCGTCTTCGGCCGTCTTGACGTCCGATTCGGCAATCTTTTCGCGATTTTCGCGGACCATCTTTTCCGCCTGGTACATGATGCCGTCGAGGCGGTTGCGGGCTTCGACTTCCTCCATCCGTCGGCGGTCGTCTTCGGAGTGGGACTCGGCCTCGGCGCGCATCTTTTCGGCCTCTTCCTTGGTCAGACCGCTCGAAGCAGTGATGGTGATCTTCTGTTCCTTGTTGGTGGCCTTGTCCTTCGCGCTGACGTTCAAGATGCCATTGGCGTCGATGTCGAAGGTGACTTCAATCTGTGGGGTGCCGCGCGGCGCCGGTGGAATCCCGTCCAACTTGAATTTGCCAAGCGAACGGTTGTCCGAAGCAAATTTACGCTCGCCCTGGAGGACGTGAATTTCCACGCCCGGCTGATTGTCCGCCGCCGTCGAGTAGGTCTCAACTTTGCGCGTCGGAATCGTCGTGTTGCGCGGGATCTGAACAGTCATCACGCCGCCGAGCGTCTCGACGCCAAGCGAAAGCGGCGTCACGTCCAGCAACAGGATGTCCTTCACCTCGCCCGCGAGAACCGCGCCCTGAATCGCAGCTCCTACCGCCACGACCTCATCGGGATTCACGCCCTTGTGCAGTTCTTTTTCGCCGAAGAACGTGCGGACCAGCGATTGCACCTTCGGAATGCGCGTCGAGCCGCCAACCATCACGACTTCCTGAATATCGTTTGGCGACATCTTTGCGTCTTCGAGGGCCTGCCTGACCGGCTTCATGGAGCGCTCGAGCAGATCGCCCATCAATTGCTCGAGGCGAGTCCGAGTCAGCTTCTGCTGCATGTGGATGGGGCCGCTTGCGCCTGCCGTGATAAACGGCAAATTCACTTCGGTCTCCATCATTTGCGAAAGCTCGATCTTGGCTTTTTCCGCGGCTTCCTTTAGGCGTTGCAGGGCCATGCGGTCTTTGCCGAGGTCGATGTTGTTCTCTTTCTTGAATTCGTCAATCAGCCAATCCACGATGCGCTGATCGATGTCGTCGCCGCCGAGGTGCGTGTCGCCGTTGGTGGATTTCACTTCCACTACACCGGCGCCGACTTCGAGGACCGAAATATCGAACGTGCCGCCGCCCAGGTCGTATACGGCGATGGTTTCGTCACTCTTTTTCTCAAGGCCGTAAGCAAGCGCTGCCGCGGTGGGTTCGTTGATGATGCGGACGACTTCGAGCCCCGCAATTTCGCCTGCCTGTTTGGTCGCCTGGCGCTGCGCGTCGTTAAAGTACGCAGGCACCGTGATGACGGCCTTGCCGACTTTTTCACCGAGAAAATCCTCCGCGGCGGACTTCAGTTTGCCGAGGATCATCGCGGAAATTTGCGGAGGGCTGTACACCTTGCCATAAATCTCGACGCGCGCATCGTCATGGTCGCCCTTGACGACTTTATACGGGATGCGCTTCATCTCTTCGCCTACTTCATCGTAGCGGCGGCCCATAAAGCGCTTGATCGAATACACCGTATTCTCGGGATTCGTCACGGCCTGGCGCTTGGCTACTTGTCCCACGAGGCGCTCTCCGCCCTTGGTGATGGCGACGACCGAAGGGGTGGTACGCGCGCCTTCCTGGTTGGGGATAACAACCGGCTCGCCGCCTTGCATGACGGCTACGACCGAGTTGGTGGTCCCCAAGTCAATTCCTATAATTTTACTCATCTGAGTTATTCCATTCCTTCCGGAACCCGTCTACGTCACTAGCCCCTCGGAAGGTGAGAATTCCGAGGTGGGCCTAGGCAATGGCGTGCTCCTGAGTCCAGTTCGAGCGAGAGTATACAACTTGAGTGTATCTTTGTCAAGTTTTCTTATAATGTCTGTAAGACAATCAAAATAAATATCTTACAGGAAATTCGTTGCACTCCCCAAATCCATTCCTCAGATGCAATCACCCAGGGTCGTGGTTACCGTTAAACCGCTCGGCAGGTGTCGCGGGATTCAGGCATGCAAACCTGTGATAATCTGACGAAGAAAGTGCATCTCACTTAGCTGAGGCAGTTGCAGGAGGCTCGCGTGAACCGTCGCGCAGTATTTATCATCGCTTTGGTATTAGCCGCAGTGGGTGGGTGGCTGCTGGTGAACAGCGGTGTCAGTCCGGCTGATGCCGCACGCTCCGGAACGTCTGGGGCTGCCAGAGCAGCGACGGCCGTGGAGTCCGTGGGTGGCGTGAACGACATTGATCCGCATAAGGCGTTCGGATCGAAAAGCGCGCCGATTGTGATGGAAGTATTCAGTGACTACCAATGCCCGTCCTGCAGGGCCTTCTATTTGAATACTAACCGGCAGCTCATGGACAACTACGTGAGCAACGGCAAAGTGTTTTTGATTCACCGAGATTTTCCGCTGCCCATGCATGCCTATTCCCGCGTTGCGGCGCGATACGCTCGGGCGGCCGCGGATATTGGGAAGATTGAGCCCGTCGAACAGGCGCTCTATGAAAACCAAGAAAAGTGGGAGCAGACCGGGGACGTTGACGGGACCGTGGCTGCCGTGCTGACGCCGGCTGAAATGAACAGGGTCCGCGCACTGGTTAAAGGCGGAACGCTCGAGCCGCTCATTAGCAAGGACTACGAACTTGGGGAAATGTACCGGGTGAATTCTACGCCCACGTCCGTCTTTCATTACAAGGGGCAGACTTATCCCTACTCTGGCTTGATGAATTACGAAATCCTGAGCCAATTCCTGAATCAATTGCTGAGCCAGAGGTAGCGAGATTCCGCGACGGTGCGCGTAAGAAGCCTGCCATGATGCATTCGAGCCCGCTCAACTTTCGCCGCGCGATCATATGGCTTGGTCGTTTGATTCTCGGCGGGATCTTTATTTATGCGGGCTATTCGAAGGCTTTTCTTCCCAACCACAATTTCTGGCCTTACTTCATTCTGAAATTTTCGATCACCATGAACCTCTCGAATTTTGCCGCACAAGTGGAGGCGTTTAAGCTGTTGCCGGAGTGGGGAGTGCAGTTTGTCGCGCACACGCTGCCGTTCACGGAAATTATTCTGGGATTGCTCGTTCTGATTGGCTGGCGGCTGCGAATTTGGGCTACGTTGCTCACGCTCATCATGGTGGGGTTCTTCACAGTGGTTTTGCGTGCGTATCTGCTGCACATGGACATCAATTGCGGCTGCTTTGCGGTTCCAGAACCGGTCAATCTGAAGAAAGTGCTGGAGGATGCCGCGCTTGCGGCGCTTGGGGTGCTAATGACAGTTTTTGCTTTCATCGAAGCGCGCCGGGCGCATCCGTGGGCGGCACCTGAAACGAGCCAAGCGCAGGTTTAGCCAAGGACTTGCGAGAGAAGACTCCAGTAGTAGACTGAAACCATGAAAACTTTAGAGGAGTATCTGGACCTCGCAGCCGTTGCTCATGGGCATCTCTGCGCGGGGCAGGTGCTGGGTGTGCGGCTGGCGATGCTGGGGTTGCGCGAACTTGGGATTGAGGATCCGATTGCAGAAAGAAAGCGGATCGTGACGTATGTGGAGATCGACCGGTGCGTAACGGACGCCGTGGCGCTAGTGGCGAATTGCCGGTTGGGAAAGCGTGCGCTGAAGTTCAGAGATTGGGGCAAAGTAGCGGCGACCTTCGTGGATATGAAGACAGGCAGGGCTGTGCGCATTGCGGCCAAGGAATCCTCGAAGCAGGCGGCGCGCGAGATGTTCCCGGAGATGGCGAAGGATGCCGGCCAGCAGAAAGCGTATGCCGCCCTTTCGGACGAGATTTTGTTCGACAAGCAGTGGGTCAAGGTTGACGTACAGCCGGAGGATTTGCCGGGATTCAAGGGGCCGCGCGTGGTATGCGCGGAGTGCGGCGAGGGAATTAATTTCAAGCGTGAAATCGTTGCATCCGGCCGAACACTGTGCCGGGCGTGCGCGGGCGAACGATACTATGAGCCATCCGGTCATTCCTGAAAGGCGACCTAAACCCAGCAAATCCCATTCCTGGAAATCGTTCTGCGATAGAATTGAATTTCGATGCTGAGTTTGCCCCCGATCACGTTGCGGCTACGCGGCTGGAAACTGATTGACCGTGTAGCCCTGGCGTTTCTTCTGCTTTGCTCCATTGCGATTGGCGCCGCTTGCGGATTGTTGTTCGTGTATGCGAGTGACTTGCCGGAAATTCGCGCGCTGGAAACGTATCGCCCTACCGTCGTGACGGAAGTGTATGCCGATGATGGACAGCTCGTCGGCAGCTTCGCATTGCAGCGGCGCATCCTGATGACCTACGAGCAGTGCCCGAAGGTTCTGTATGACGCGGTCACAGCAATCGAAGACCAGCATTTCGAAGAGCATTGGGGAATTGACTTTCCGCGCATTGCAGGAGCGGCGTGGCGCAAGATTATAAGAGGCGGCAAAGTGCAAGGTGCGAGCACCATCACGATGCAGCTTGCCGGCAACCTTTTTCTCGACCGCAGCGAAATCAGCCTTCACCGCAAAATTCAGGAAGTCTTACTGGCGCTGCAAATCGAGCGGCGCTACACCAAGCCGCAGATCTTTACCATGTATGCCAACCAGGTCTATCTGGCGCACGGGAATTACGGTTTCGCCGCGGCGGCGCAATTTTATTTTGGGAAGTCCGTCTCTGACCTGAAGCTGCAAGAGGCGGCGCTGCTCGCGGGGATGATCCGCGGGCCAATCTATTCGCCGCTGGCAGATCCCGCGCGTGCGCTGGCGCGCCGCAATCTTGTGCTGCGGCGCATGGAAGAGGAAGGCAAAATAAGTCCAGCCCAGGAAGTGGCCGCCCAGAAAACGCCGCTTGGTCTGCACTTGCAGTTTCCGCGCAACGACCTGGCGCCTTATTTCTTCGAAGAAATTCGCAAGTATTTGGAATCGACGTACGGCACGGAAGCGGTGCACGAGCGCGGCTTGCGCGTGTATACGACTTTAAACGTAAAGATGCAGCAAGCGGCAAACCAGGCCCTGCGCGATGGCTTGCACAGCTATGACCGGCGTCACGGGTGGCGAGGCAACTTACCTAACGTGCTGCGCGACAACCTGGGAAAGCTCGACACTTACGAAGACGAGGATTGGAGACATCCGATTGAGAAAGGCTCGTTCGTCACTGGGCTAGTGCTTGCCGTGGACGATCGTTTTGCCACCATCAAGATCGGGCAATACCGCGCCATCCTTTCGCCGCCGGATTTCGCGTGGACCGGCCGCAAGAATCCCAAAGAACTCCTGAAAGTCGGCGACCTCGCCCAGGTCTCTATTCAAGAACTGCACGAGGCGACAGCTCGCGTGCAGCTCGAACAGCAGCCCGGCCCGCAGGCCGCGCTGCTCGCCATCGACAATTCGACGGGCGAAATCAAGGCCATGGTCGGGGGTTACAGCTTTGAAGATTCAAAGTTCAACCGCGCGACGCAGGCCTACCGGCAAGTCGGCAGCTCGTTCAAGGTGTACCTCTACGCGGATGCCCTCGAAAAAGGTGCTTCGCCGTTCGATACCATCTCGGATACCCCGATTACCACCATCAGCGGAGGCCAGCCGTACACGCCGCATAACTACGATGAACGGTTCGAGGGCACGATCACATTGCGCCGGGCACTCGCTGATTCTCGCAACGTTCCCGCCGTAAAGCTGGCCGAAAAGGTGGGCATCAATTCGGTTGTGGATATGGCCCGGCGTTTCGGGATCACCACGCCGCTCCCGCCGTATTTGCCGTTGGTGCTGGGTGCGGCGGACATGAAGCTGGAAGAGCACGTTTCGGCTTTCACGGTCTTCCCAGATGATGGCATTCGCATCGACCCGCACATGATCCGTCGCGTCACGAGCTACGACGGAGCGCTGCTCGAAGAAGCCCACCCCGAGGTGCACGATGTGATTTCGCCTGAAGTCGCGCGGACGATGACGGCGATGCTCGAGGAAGTCATCCAGTTCGGCACAGGCGTGCAAGCCAAAGCACTTGGCCGGCCTGCGGGAGGAAAAACCGGCACGACGCAGGACTACACGGACGCGTGGTTCATGGGTTTTACGCCGCGGCTTACTTGCGGCGTGTGGGTGGGATACGACGACAAGCAAATTTCTCTCGGAAAGAAGGAAACTGGTGCACGAGCCGCCCTTCCGATTTGGCTGGAGTTCATGAAGGCCGCGCTCGAGGGCCAGCCGGTGCTCGATTTCGCCAACGTAATCCCCCTCGAGCAGCAAGCCGTCGATCACAAGGTGAACGTGGACACTCCGGATACGGCACCGGAACGAGACGAAACCCCCGAGCCCAAGGAAAAGCCCCCGGTCGTCGCGCCTCCAATCAAGACAGGAGTGGCACCCACAACCTCCGGCGTTCCTCCCGGATAATTGGCCAGACCAGCACCTCTAAAGTGCCTTATTGTCTGAAAGGATCCCAACCACGGTTCGCCATCGTTGATACGCGGCCATTCTTATCGATAAGCACGATGTCCGTACCCTTCGTGATTTCACCTATCGCCGTGATGTGAACTCCCTTGAAGGAACGCGGGATGAGCTTCGACTTTCTGCATGGCACGGTAAAAAGAAGCTCGTAATCATCGCCGCCGTGAAGAGCGAGTTCGAGTGCAAGTGCGCCCCGTCCATGCCATTCTTTCGGCATGCGCACGGCCGGAATTTTCACTGCCTCGACTAGCGCTCCGACTCCACTTGCTTTAGCAAGCCGCGACAGGTCGGAGGAAAGCCCATCTGACAAATCCATCATTGCCGAAGCGAGGCGCCTATCTGCCAACCAACGGCCCAACTCCAGCCGCGGTTCAGGGTAGAGATGTTTCTGTAGGATTGGGTTGCGGCGATCGACTGGCTTGCTGCTCTTCCGGATTAGTTCAAGGCCGAGCTCCGCCTCGCCCAGCCGCCCACTCACGAACAAGACGTCTCCGGGCCGCGCTTGAGACCGCAACACGGCCCGACCACGTCGTACCTCGCCGACCACAGTTACGTTAATAAGGATTTCATTTCTTCTGGTCGTATCGCCGCCTACCAGGCTGCACCCAAATCGTTTCGAAGCGCGTCGCAGTCCGACAAGAAACTGATCAAGCCAGTGCCCAGTGTTCGCGGCAGGCAAAGCGATACTTAGCAGGAAGCAACGTGGCACGCCTCCCATGGCCGCCACGTCACTGACCGCCCTAGCCAGACATTTCCAGCCCACGGAGTCCGGAGAATGCTTATCCCGGAGAAAATGCGTTCCTTCCAGGAACCAGTCGCAAGTCAGGATTTCGTCGCGTGCGCCAGCAGCTCTGAGTAGCGCCGCGTCGTCTCCAATTCCAAGCTGGATTCCAGAGCGGCAAGCCCCCGACTGAACTGCGAGTCCCCCGATGGTCTTCACAACGGCATCTTCGCTGACGGCGCGCCGTCGGGTGGAGAAATGACTTTGTCCCTTCTTCATAGTTGGCGTCGAGTATAGCGCTCGTGGCAACCCTCAAGGCCGGAGATAAAGGAGTTGCCGATTACAGCCGTTGTGAGATATAGCAAAAGCCACCAGACACCTGTACTCCCGGACAGGTGGCCGGTTTTTAACAGCCTGTTCTTCGAACAGCAAAATACAGGGTTGACGGGCACGGCTACAGAATTTAGTATGGGCCAGGTCGCGGACCGAGGCTTACGGTCCAGATTTGCGGTTTCGGATTGGTTCACTTGAGCGGGTGCCAGGGCACAAGGCCCGCATTTATTTAGCTAGAAGGCCTGAGAGGCCAAAGTAAGTGATTACGAGCAAGAACTATACGTTCTATATCGCGACGACGCCCGGTAAGCTGAGAAAGCTAATCGTGCCGGCGTACCTTTTGCACGGGGTCGCCGCCTTGGCTTTGATCGGCGCAATTACCGTGACCGTCGCGGTTGGCTCTTACTCCCGGATGCTTTGGAAAGTTGGCAACTACAACGCTCTTCGCCATGATCAGGAAAATCTCAAGAAACAGTATCAGCAACTCCAGACCACCGTTACCGATACCAACCAGCGCCTAGATTCTCTGCAATCTCTAGCAACCGAAGTCGCCATGACTTATGGCGTGCTGCGCTATCATCCCGCCGCGTTTGACACGACCGACAGCGAAGCGACACCGGAAGACGTCTTCGATCGTTCCATCGAACAGTACACGTTTTTGAAGCGGAATGCCGCAGTGATCGCCGTCTCGTCCAGTGGGCTGCAACTGATGCCCGCGATGAGCTTTGCCGATTCGAGCTATACGCCGTCGATTTGGCCGGTCATGGGACACATCACGGACGGTTTCGGAGAGCGCTTGGATCCGTTCAGCGGTGAAGGCGCGTTCCATACGGGTGTGGATGTGGCCTCGGATTATGGCGCGCCGGTTCATGCGACGGCAGATGGCATCGTTACGATTGCAGAAAATCATGCCGGGTACGGCAGGCTCGTAGTGATCGACCACGGGTTTGGGATTACGACCTGGTACGCGCATCTTTCTTCGTTTTCAGCGGTTCCTGGCACGCGCGTGAAGCGCGGCGAGGTCGTCGGCTACACCGGCATCAGCGGCCGTTCTACCGGTCCCCACGTGCATTACGAAGTTCGCGTCAACAACGCGCCGGTAAATCCCTGGCGCTACATGAAGGGGAGCATGGTAGGCGACTAACCGCGCTACCATTTCAGGGAACACCTCAGCCCCGGATTATCGGGGCATTTTTTTACGCCAAATCAGTTGCGAATGGCGCCTCTACTTGGCACGGACTTGTTCGGCGGAGTGGCCGGCGCGGCGGCCACCGCGGCGCGTGCGGCTTCCAGGAACCGAGGCGTCAAATCAAAGATCAGCCGGACCGATTTCGTCTGGCCGCGGTCTATTTGGGAGACATCCGCACTTTTCAAAATTTCCAGATAGGCCTCGCGCACGCCGGACTGGAGTTGCTGCCGCATTTTTGGCTCGCTGAGGCCTGCTTGGGCCAGCACCAGCAAACCATTAATCACGTCGGACAACTCCCGCGTGGGAGCATCTGGCGCGCCCTCGCCTTCGATGACGATACGCAGCCGGTCGGCGTCTGGCTTTCCGGCCACAGTGATCCATTGGAGTTGATCGATCAGAGCGGAAAGCTGCGGCGAGCGCAACCCACCAGGCGCTTGCGCACTTAGGGCCGCGCCGACAGCGCCGTCCTGCCGAACCACCGCAAACAGGGGTGATCCTGCGAGCCGGCGGAAGCGCTCCCGCCAAGCTTCCGTATCCGTATCCACTTGCGGCGGGGATAGGAATTGATCGAGGTTTACAGCGTTCGTCAATGCGATGCGGTTGTCGCGCAGAAATGTGAATGTGATTCGACGCGAGCTGCCGCTGAGCGGAACAGAGAAAATCTCTCTTCCGCTCCGGTTCTCCTGCGTTCCACTTTGCAATGCATACGCGGAAATTTTCTTTCGGTCGAAACGTCCATCGGCGACCGCAAAAAGCATCGTGTCCTGGTCTCGTGTCAGTATCGCTATGCTCACCCGGTTCAGGTCGCGCTCATAGTTGAATCCCGTGGCTTGCAGAAATTGCTTGTAGTCCGCGTCGGCGGTGGTTTGCGGCGCCCATTTATAAAGTTCGGAGAGGAATGGCGACCGCCTGAACGCAACGAGGTCGATAAAGAGTACCCCGCTGGCAGTGACGGGCATGTGCGCAAGCAAATCGTTGCGTGAGTCGAAACCAGAGCCGCCCCAGCGCTGGTAACCGTAGAATAGGCTCGCGACGATCACAACCAGTGTGGCGGCGGCCCCAGCGATTCTCTTTTTGCTCATCGACAGGCGCCCTTTTTCAACCCCGTCCGCTCTGTCCAGATATTGCGTTCTAGTAGAAATAGCCGGCCAATTCGTGCACCATTGCTTAAGCGCTAAAATTCTGGCAGATATCCTCGCCCAGTTCGCCTCATGCAAGAATCCTGGCTTCATGCTAAACTATAGAGGAGACGAAAGATAGAGTCGCTAAGAGTGCGACACAGGGAAATGGGTTTTCCACAGACCTGGCCCCCGACGTGCTCCAAAATCGATTCACCCCCTTGCAATTTAGGTGCCCCTTCTGCTATTCTTACCCGGTTTGAGCGACGCTGGCGTAGCTCAGCTGGTAGAGCATCTGATTTGTAATCAGAGGGTCGGGGGTTCAATTCCCTCCGCCAGCTCCACCAGGATTTAGCAGGGGAGTGAGGCGGAGCAAATCCTTGCTGGAAAAATAAACGGGCTGGTGTCTTTTGACACGAGTCCTTTTTGTGTTTTCGCCTTGCGATGCGAGGATTTGGTTGAAGGTGATTTCAGAACCATCAGTTTGCGATGTTTCGTTTTCGCGGGACGGGTGGGTGAGTGGCTAAAACCAGCAGACTGTAAATCTGCCGCTCCTTGCGGGCTACGAAGGTTCGAATCCTTCCCCGTCCACCAGTCGCTCGCCGTTCGATTCGGACGATCGCTGAGTGATCGTTCGTAATCAAGAAACCGCAGGGCAATCGCACGAAGCGATGTTCGGGCGCGGTCCAATTCGCGGCAAAGGCGCTGCTCAGGAATGGTGCGCCACGAAAGTTGGATTTTTGGGAGGAACACGGATTCGGCCTGGGTAGCTCAGTTGGTAGAGCGCGTCCTTGGTAAGGACGAGGTCACCGGTTCAATCCCGGTCCCAGGCTCCAGAGTTTAGGCGGCGGGGATTCAGGAAGAAGCTTGCAGCAAACCGGGCGGGGGTAACTCAACGGTAGAGTCTCACTCTTCCAAGGTGATGGTTGCGGGTTCAAATCCCGTCCCCCGCTCCAGATTTAGCAGTGGAGAGCGGTGCGTCAGGACTCGCGAAGTAGAGAAGACTTGACTTAGAGGATAGAGGAAAATGGCGAAGGAGAAATTCGAGCGTAGCAAGCCGCATTGCAACATCGGGACGATCGGCCACATTGACCATGGCAAGACGACGCTGACGGCGGCGATTACCAAAGTGCTGTCGAAGCACAACCCGAAAGTGCAATTTCGCGC
>DATJXZ010000127.1:0-30567 GCA_035499815.1 Candidatus Solibacter sp.
TGCCCTTCTGCATGAAGGCGAAACCCTGCTCGTTGTAATTGCCGATGCCGAGGAATTTTTCCTTGTTCGCCAGATAATTTTGAAGCACGAGGCCGATGTTGGGATCGTAGTAGGTTCCGTGCTGGGCCATGAGAGTGAAGAGGCCGTCGGTGACGTAGGCGCCGTGCTCGATGGACGTGCAGCCGGCAAGCGTGGCGGCTTTCGCGGATTCGGCAGAATGTGCGTGAACGAGCGTGCGCATGCCGAGAGATTTGGCTTCGCCGCAGGCTGCTTGAAGCTGCGCGTCCGACATGGTTTGCGTGCCGCCTTCGCGTATGCTCTTTGAGGCGAAGAGCTTAATGAAATCGGCGCCTTGCTGCTTTCTTTGGCGAACGAGTTCGCGCAGTTTTTCCGGGGGACCACTTTTTTCGTCGAGAGGTTCGAGAGAGGTCAAGATGCGCGGGCCGGGGATAATTCCGCGGGCGATTGCATCACGGAGATCCTTGTCTTGCGGCGAGCCGGGACTCTGAACGGTGGTAAAACCGGCGTCGAGAGTGACGATGGCATTGTCAGCGGCATGGAGGATTGCGCGAACAGGAGGTTCGTCTTTTCCGGCGAGGCGGCCGTTATCGAAGTGCCAGAAGATGTGCGCATGAGTGTCGATCCAGCCGGGAGTGACGGTCAGACCGGTGAGATCGTAAGTGATTGCGCCCGAGGGGGCGTCTCCGCCGAGGCGCGCGATTGTGCCACCTTGTATGACGATGTTGGTGTTGTGGAGAACGTGACCCCTGCCATCGATGATTGTTGCGGTCTTGATGACGATGGGGCGCTGCTGGGCAAGGGCAGGATTCGACGCGAAGAGCACGGCCAAACACGAGAAAATAAACAAATTTGCGAAAACTCGCGACATTGAGACGACCTCGCTATCGTTTCGCAAACATCCTACACCCTGCGCGGAATGCAGCAGTAGAATCCATTTTCGGCTCCGAAGTCCGGTCGCTTTTCCGAATCAGAGCTTTCTTAGCCGGATGGGTGGTCAAGATTTGACCAGCATCTTCACGCCTGCGACGTATCGGGCTGGCGGTGAGGCATTTGGAAATCTGCCGGCGGCGATCATTTGGTGGCTGGGGTGATGACGACGCTGCGATATTTGACGTGGCCTTTTTCGCTGCCCTGGAGGTAGATGGGGCCGGGGAGTCCTTCGTGGCTGTCGAGGGCGCCGCCGGTGATGCCGGGGATTTCCTTGTTGTCGATGACGGTGTGGCCATCATGGACGACGGTGATGCGGCGGCCGATCAGCGTGATGTCATAAGTTTGCCAAACGTCGGGTGTGCGGGGAAGCTCCGGCTCGGGCGCGAGGAAACCGTAGACGCTGCCGATGCGGCGATTGGGCGGGTCGGTGATGGAGTCGGTTTCGACCTGGACTTCGTAGCGGCCGCGCAGATAGACGCCGCTATTGGATTCCGGGGCGCAGTTAAATTCCACGTGCAGCTTAAAATCTTCAAACTTGGAATCGTTGATCAGCTCGGGACCATTGCCAGGAGTGACGAGCGAGCCGTCTTCGACCTTCCAGACGGGTGATGCGCCGTGCTTGTCTTCGTGCCAGCCAGCTAAATCCTTTCCGTTGAAGAGAGTGATGGAAGCTCCCCATTTTGGCGTGCCGGTCCTTCGGAGAGACGGCGCGTGGCGGCCGGTCCACTGCCAGGTTTTGCCATCGGGACCATTCAATGTGCCGGAAAGCAGATTCCCGCTGAGAACGCCCTCGAAGATCAAATCGGCTTTGCTGCCTTCCTCTTCTTTGGGAGAGACGAATTTCAAATGGCCGTTTGAGAGCTCCACACTGGGAAGGGGGCGGGCATTTCCCCAGCGGCCGACGAATTCGGCTTTGAGCTGGCCGTTTTCTTCAGTGAGTTCGAGCCAGGAAGGATACTCGTGGCCAGCCGATTTGAGTGTGAGGTCCCAGCGGCCGAGGAATGGCTTGGCGGAGGCCGTAGTAGAACTTTGTGCCGGCGTTTTAGCTCGGGCGACCGCGACCGCTGCGATAAAAGTAATGACTACGAGCAGAAAAATGTTTCTGGGAATCTTCATAAAGTGGCTAACGCTCTCTCCTAAGATTGAATTTGCGGCGTGATGCCTGGGTCTGCGTTCACTCCTCATTGTCGAGATACTCTTCCGGAACATCATCCTCGGGAACTTCGTGCGTCCGCACTTCGCCCTCATCGGCGTCCGGAGCATCCTCAACACCCTTGACGATTTGGGCCTCGAACGCATTTCCTTCTTCGAGCAATTCATCGATACTCTCAGAATCCGCGCCGCCGCGATTCGAGAGCCCCTGCAGATCCCCAGACTGGCCACCCGAGCCCGCGCCGAGTCCCTTTGGTTCGAATACTACGGAGCCAACCTGTTCGCTTTTGCCGCGAGCGGTGGTTTTCTTTCGCGCAGTCTTGCGTTTTTTGGAGACAAGTTTGGCAACTTTCTTTTTTGGAGCGGGCCTGCTGGCAGGCTGGGATTTTTTCTTTTCTTTCCTTTTGGCTGGCCGCTTGGCGGCCCCGGTTTTTCTGGATTTGCTGATTTTCTTGTTTTTGTTTTTGGTAGCCATGCAGGGAGTCTACCACTGACTGGGGGGCAGTTGGATAGATGCGAGCGGGAGGCGCAGCCGTTTCGAGAGTCCGGAATGGGATCGTGGAAACATTCTGCGCGGCCCGCACGCAGGGTACGCTCCGGAGGTTCGGCTTGCAAAGCAGATTGACAACCTCTAGTCTGCTTGAGCTGAGAAAACGAAAGGGCCAGAATCTTTGCCTGATATCAGTCCCGAATTACTCGTCCTCGGATTCATCTGGTACGTGGCGTTTCTATTTTCGACTACGTGCCACGAAGCGGCGCACGCATTGGTTGCCAAGATGGGCGGCGATGAGACGGCGGCGCTTGGGGGGCAGGTTTCGCTGAATCCGGTGCCGCACATGCGGCGCGAGCCGTGGGGAATGATTGTCGTTCCTCTCCTCTCGTTTATTACGATGCACGCGATGTTTGGGTGGGCGAGCGCGCCCTTCGATCCACTGTGGGAGAGGCGGCATCCCCGGCGATCCGGCTGGATGGCGCTTGCGGGACCAACGGCAAATTTCGCGCTGATGCTGATCGCAGTGGCTGGATTGCACTTGGGAGCGGCGGGAGGTTGGTTTCATCGCGATCCACTCACCGGCCGGCCGGATTTCGCTTTCACGACGCTTTACATCTTCTTTTCGCTGAACTTGCTGCTTGGCACTTTCAATCTACTGCCGGTTACGCCACTCGACGGCAGCACCGTGGTCATGCTGTTCATGAGCGAGAATACCGCACAGCGGTACCTGGACTGGCTACGGGGGAACAGCCTTGCAATGGCGGGGCTCATAGTCGGCATGGTCGTGTTTTATTACATTTACGGGCCAATCAATCAATTCGTAAGTGCCCTCCTCCTGCCGGGCCACCTCTAGTGCCCCGAATCTGAACAGTTCGCCGAAGGGTGTCCCGTGGGCGAACATCCGCGACAGGCCCAGGCTGACATAGCCTTCTCATTTTCAGCACTTTACGAAGGGCAGGAGTGGTACTTTGACTGCATTTCGGTGTCGCGGAGGCAGTTGATGCTCACTCACGCCACTTTCCCAGGTATGCGCCTTTACGCCGTGGAGGTTTCCGGTTGGGACTCTTCACAGAGTTTCTTCGTCGAAAAATGTGAGTTGGTGTGGACCGAAGGAATAGGGAAGCGTGTGGTCCTCAGGCAGAAGCTGCGCGAGAGCACCATCCTTTTTGTCAGACTTTTGCAAACAAGCGAAAACGATCGGGGGCATCCCGTGGTCTACGAAGCCGAACTGGTAGGAAGCACCGATAACGGGCTCAGGCAATTTCGTCTCACAGCCGCAATTCCCCGCTTGAAAGAGGCGGAAGTCTAGCAACGCAATGCAAGCCGTCCTGATTATATTAAGGAAGAGCTGGAAGGTGTGCGTTGGCTTGTGGAGTTCCGCACCGAAACGAGAAAGTGACCCAAATTGAAATAGTGATAGGCGCTGTGATTCGGCGGAACTGAAAGAGGCTTTGGCCTGAAGTGCGGTTGCTCGAAGCGGCAGCGGCTGCAAGTCACTGATTCGCCTTGTGGTTTCTGGTTCACAGCGATTGCATGAGGGACAAAGGCCGGGAAACAATCTGAATCAAGCAAGGTGCAAGTATGGCACAAACGTTGCGAGAGTGTTTTGCGTGGCACACGCATATGGCAAGGCAATTGAGTTAGCCGCTCCAAGAACGTCTCTAACGCCGTGTATTTTGGACGACGATTCTTCCCAACTTGATTTTCTCTCGGGGGTGATGGAGCAGATGGGATACGAGGCGATCACTACCTCAGATCCCGAGGAGGCGCTAGGACTGGTGCGCACGGGCCGCTGCCGGCTGGTCCTGGCAGATGTGAAAATGCCGGGGATGAACGGTTATGAATTCCTGGACCGGGCGCTGCGAAGCGATCCGGGAATTCATGTCATCGTTATGACCGGGGACTACACGCTGGAATCGGCGCTGGATGCCATCCGGCGGGGTGCAACCGACTTTCTGCCAAAGCCAATTGACCGGATCCGGTTGAAGAGGACTCTTGACGAGGTCGCTACGCTCTACGACCAGCGGCGAAGAGTCCGCGCTCTAGAAGAGCAGTTGCTGAAAGACCTGGAATTCCACGGGATAGTGGGAAAAAGCCCGGTCATGCTGGAGGTTTTCGATTTCGCGCGAAAGGTGGCACGGCACTATACCAATGTGCTGCTTGTTGGAGCCACGGGTACGGGCAAGGAGCTGGTGGCACGCGCGATCCACAATATCAGCCCGGTGAGCCAGCAAAAACTGGCGATCTGCAACTGCTCGGCAATGGTAGACACCCTGCTGGAGAGCCAGTTGTTTGGGCATGTGCGCGGGTCGTTCACCGGGGCGACCGATACGCGGCCGGGTCTCTTTGAGTACGCGAATAATGGGACAGTATTTCTTGACGAGATTGGCGAGACATCACTGCCCATGCAAGCCAAGCTGCTGCGGGTGATCCAAAACCGGGAAATTCAGCGGGTCGGGTCGCCGGAGGTGAGGCAGGTAAACGTGCGGCTGATTGCGGCCACGAATCGCGATCTGCGCGCCGAAGTCCTGGCCGGGCGCTTTCGAGAGGATCTATTCTACCGACTAAGCTCGATTCAGATTCGAGTGCCATCCTTAACCGAGCGTCTCGAGGACATCCCGCTGTTGATGCATTACTTCCTGAAGAAATACAACGAGGTCTATGGAAAAAATATCTCCGGACTAACCCGGAGGGCGCAAACCGTGCTGTTGCAGCATGCCTGGCCGGGAAACGTCCGCGAACTGGAGAACGTAATTGCCACTGCGGCCATCACGGCCACCGGCGATTTCATTGACCTGGCGGATCTGCCGGAACACTTGCAGCAACGTGGACCACGAATCCTGGAAGGCGAGGACTGGAGACCGTTGTCGCTCGACGAGGTTCGCAAGCTGCACATTCAGCGGGTGCTCGAAATCTGCCAGGGAAACCGCCTGCGCGCGGCACAGATCCTCGGAATTGGCAGGACGAGCCTATACCGTTACCTGAAGCGGGACGGATACGAAGTGCGTACGCGCGAGAGGACCGGCGCGTCCGCCGCCTAGAACCGCTTCAAAAAGTCCGCGCCCCGCTTGCAAAAAAATACCCGCTTGGTCGCTTTGACGGATTCCCTGTGTTCCTTGAAGGCACAATGTCCCGGGTTGATGCAGCGATCGTCTGCGTTGGTGTCTCGAAGCATCGGGAAATGTACAAGTTGTGGCCAAGGGATTTGGCAACCGCCCTGCATCCAGAGTTCCCGCACACGAAAGCAAGCTGCTCGGATCATTTGCTCCAAGCAGCGCACACGTATGGACACGCAAGAGGGAGTTGATAAGATTCGCGCACAGGCTGGTGCAGAAGGTCCACTGCGGCGGTGCGCTAACCGATGCCTGCCACCTGTAGTTCCCCGAAGTACCTCCCAAATACCTAGCCAGAACCCCCATGAGCGCCGCGGGTCCTTTTCCTAAGGGGAACGCGGCGCTCCACTCCTTCCTGCGCTGTCCAACCGCCGCCTCAGAAGCCCCTGAGAATGACGCGCGAGAGAGCGCTGTTCGCGCGCCGCAGATCGAACCCTGGAAGATGTTCAGACTCCCTATCCGCGTGTACGATTTCTTGTGCATCCAAACCGCATGAAAATGGCTGTCCGCTATCCGTATTGAGTCGGTTTGACATAACGAAATAAACCATATTGAATTGTCACTTCTTTTGACCAGCTATCTACTGCCCCCGGAGGTATTCCCAATGCGTGCGCTCAAGCTGCTTACCCTACTTCTTGTTTTCGCAAGCGTGACCCGCCTGGACGCACAAGTTCTGGCCAGCATTAACGGCGTGATTACCGATACATCCGGAGCCCGCGTTGCAGCAGCCTCAGTAACAGCGAGAGATTTGGAGACCGGAGCGACACGAAACTCTGTGACCGACGCCGACGGGCATTACCAGGTGCTGGCATTGGCCGTCGGCGAATATGAAATCACGGCTTCCAAAACCGGATTCGAGGAGCAAGTACGAACTGGAATCCACCTGGCAGTCGCGCAAGAGGCGGAAGTGGATCTGACTTTCCGGGTAGGCGAAGTGAGACAGCAAGTCACGGTAAAGGAAGAAGCGCCGATCGTCAACGCGACGACGCGGGAAATCTCGGGGCTGGTCGGAGAGCGGCAGATCAAGGAGCTTCCGCTGAATGGGAGAAGTTACGATCTGCTGCTGCAGTTAAACCCGGGTATCGTGAACTTCACCTCGCAGAAGGCCGGCGGCACGGGAATTTCGAACTCGACGACGGCCAACAACTTTGCCGTCTCCGGGAGCCGGCCCCAGCAAAACATTTTCCTGCTGAATGGAGTGGAATATTCCGGCGCGGGCGAGAACAACATGCAGCCGGGCGGGACGAGTGGCATGTTACTGGGTGTTGACGCGGTGCGCGAATTCAACGTGGAGCGCGACACATATAGCGCGGAGTTAGGCAAACATCCGGGCGGGCAGGTAATCATCGTGACGCAGTCGGGAAGCAATCAATGGCACGGCTCGGCCTTCGAATTTTTGCGCAACAACGCGTTCGACGCCCCGAATTATTTCGATCAAGGCTCGGCGCTTCCCTTCCAACGCAACCAGTTTGGAGCCTCAATGGGAGGCCCGGTCCAGGCGGATAAGACTTTCGTCTTCGCCAACTATGAGGGCTTTCGCCAAAATCTGTACCAGACGTCGGCGGCCTTCGTGCCGGATGCAACGTCGCGTGCGAATGCCGTGGCCAGCATGCAGCCTCTGTTGAATTTGTGGCCCATCGCGCCCGCCGGAGCGCCCGATTTCAACGGTATAGCGGAAGTGTTCAGCAGCCCACTGCAAACGATCCGCGAGGATTTTGGAACCGTACGGCTCGACCATATTTTTTCCGAGAAAGATACGCTTTCCGGCGTTTACACTATTGACGACGGGCGAGACGTGACAGCAACTCCCGCAAATCCTTACAGCACGGACATCGTGACGCTGCGCGAGCAAGTGCTGAGTCTGGACGAAACGCACGTTTTCTCGCGGAAGCTTCTGAACACAGCGAGGCTCGGCTACACACGCGCGGGGTATTTTTTTACGGGGAAGCCGACGCCCGGAACTCCTGCAGCGGCCGTGCCGGGATTCCTGATTGGTCTGCCGGTTGGCGCAGTGGTTGTCGGAGGCAGTGCGGCGTCCAATCCGCAAGCGCAGCTGGGACTGGCCGGCAGCAACAACGGAAGCAACCTGCTGGTCCACAGGAATTTGTATACGATCGAGGATCGCGTCACGCTAACGCAGGGCAAGCATCAGCTCAGTTTTGGATTGTGGCTGCAGCCGTTCCAGTCCAACGAGACACTAGCCCTCAGCCAATTCGGGCAAGCCACGTTTGCGAGCCTCACGACGTTCCTGCAGGGTACGACGAGTTCTTTTCTCTACGATCCTGCACCCACGGAGATGAATTGGCGGTCTTTATTCGGGGCGTGGTACGCGGAGGACGTCATCCGGGTAAGCAGGAACCTCGCTCTCTCGCTCGGCTACCGGCAAGAATTCTCGACGGGCTGGAACGAAGCGCATAATCGGGCCTCCAACTATACCTATGCGGATGGCGTCATATCGGCGGAACCGCGAGTGGGCAGCTCCGTTTTCACGAGGAACCTTGCGACGTTCCTGCCGCAGCCCCGTATCGGCGTGGCATGGAGTCCCTTCAACGCGAAAACAGTGTTCCGCGCGGGCTTTGGCATTTACAACGATTTGCAGGATGCACTGGGATATCGTACAGATCAAAATGCACCCTACAATCCCAGTTACAGCATTCCCGGGTTGGCGGTCTCCAGCCTGCCGATTGACCCGACGGCGCCGGTGCCCGCGGCCGCCAAGCTCGTGCCAGGCGGCGTGCAACCCGACATGCGGATTCCAACTCTCATTTCATGGTCGCTGCGCGTGCAGCAGCGACTTTGGCCGAACACCTCGCTGACGGTGGGCTACGTGGGTTCGCATGCTTATCACGAACTGGTCGGCGTGGACGCCAATGAACCGGCACCTGTAATTTGTCCGGCATCTCCTTGCCCGGCTCTTTATCCGACAGTGGACGCCACCGCCACGCCTCCCGTTACAATCACCACCGGATTCCCAGCAGGCTCTCCGCTTGCGGGTGCGCCGATTCCAGCCGGGGCTTATTACATTCCCGCGGGGACAACAAAGCCGACGCCATCGCTTGCCAATACCTGGACATGGTTTTCCGAGGGCGTGAGCTCCTATAACGCGCTGCAAGTGGACGTAACGCGCAGAATCAGCAACGGACTTACCGTGCGCGGCGTTTATACCTGGTCGAAAACGCTGGATGACGGGGACTCGCTGAACCAGACCACGGCGGGGAATGCGCCGGGACTGGTTTCGAATCCATTCGACTTGGCGGCGGACAAAGGACTCGCGACGTTTGACGTAAGAAATGTCGGGGTCATCAACGCGATTTATGAGCTGCCTTTTGGCCGCGGCAAAATCTACGCGAGCGATCTGGTAGGGTGGAAAGAGGCATTGGTGAGCGGCTGGTCTATGGCGAGCATTATTACTGCCCAGTCCGGATTTCCGTTCACGCCACAGCTGAGCTATAACCCATCTAACAGCGGCGACACACGAAATCCCGTACGGCCCTTCTTGAATCCGAACTTCACAGGCAATGTTATCACCGGAAATCCCAGCCAATGGTTTAACCCCGCTGCTTTTATCGCGCCGCCCTCCGCCAGCGGATTCTTTGGCGACGTTGGGAGAGACACGTATATCGGTCCAGGACTCGCCACGTGGGATTTTTCCGTTCTCAAGGATACAAAAATCCGCGAGGGGATGAGTTTGCAGTTCCGCGCGGAGCTGTTCAACATTTTAGACCGCGCTAACTTTAATACGCCGAGCCTCATTGTGTTCACGCCGCCGACCGCGGCCAATCCGACGGGTCTGTCTGGCACGGCGGGCGCGATCACGAGCACATCCACTACCGCGCGTCAGGTGCAGTTCGGGCTGAAATTGCTCTGGTAAGACATTCGAAGAACACGGCCGGCGGCAGGCGCCGCCATCGGTTTGTCCGCTAATCGTTTCTTCAAGACAAGGTGAGTCTGATAGTGAGCCCTGAGCTGCGCGTAGCCCTCATCCTGTTCTGAGGCCTGAATGAGAAGCTTGCTGCTATCTTGGTACTACAGTATATTGGTACCAGATAAAGGGGCGCCGCGATGGTAAGGGAAAGAACGTTCGCCGTGAAGCGGGTGCAGACAGGGATTCGCATGGAGAAGCGCATTCTGAAGGTGTTGAAGGCCTTCGCGGAGTACCACGATATGACGCTCGGTGATCTGCTCGAAGGCATCGTACTGCATGCCTTCGACGGTAAGTGCCCTTTTGGCAAGGAAAGTCTCCGCAGGCTAAAGGATTTGAAGAAATTCTACAGTCTCGATCTGGATTCCGGCGAGAGCCATCGCCTGATTGAATCCGGGTCTCGAAACGCGGGTTGAAAGGGTCATCACGCAAAGTGAATGCGCGGCTCGCAGAATTGACCGTTGGGCTGCTCCTGTGACTTCAAGTGTAGAGGCCGGCAGTTCCGGCGAGCCGTCCGGAGAGGGACAGTAAGATCCGCGTGAGGCAGACATCTAAAAATGACCGAATCTGAGTGGATGGAACAGTTTGAAGCAGGAACTCTAGGGAACAATGCATTTCATCACGCGGACCACGTGAGAATGGCTTTCTTGTACTTGCGGCACTATCCAGCACTCGAAGCCATGTCCCGATTTTCTTCCGCACTGAAGCGATTTGCGGCAAACAATGGCAAGCCGGCTCTCTATAACGAAACGATCACCTGGGGTTATCTTCTGCTGATCCGCGACCGCATAGCGCGGACCGCGGAAACGAGTACGTGGGAGGAATTCGCGGCAGCCAACGAGGATCTATTGCACCGGGGCAACAGCATACTCAAGAAATTCTACCGTCCGGAAACGTTGAACTCAGAACTGGCGAAGCGCGTTTTCCTGTTTCCAGACAACATCTAGGCTGACTTTCCCCGGAACCTCAACAACCATTGCAAAAAAAGTTGCACTTTCTGCACGTATCGCTTTATTCTCTCTCCCACGAAAACGAACGCGACGGCTTCCCCGTTTCTGCCTGGCAGGAGCAGGTAACGGGTATGCGCCGAAGTCTGGTTCGCATCCGGAAGAAGCTATCGCATCTGAACGGGAAGACCTTGAAGCACACGAGTGGAACAAGCGAACCGAGAGTCGCGGTACCACGGAGAGTGACTCGATGAGTTCGCAAGACGGGAAAGTAAATAAGCCCGCAATTGAACGGCCCCTGCCAACGGATAGCCGAAACGACGCGAGGCGCAGTACCCCTAGGACGCCTTGGGTCGGGACACTGTTGCTGGATCTGCGATTTGCTCTGCGCACCCTGTGTAAGAGTCCCGCATTTACTGTCACCGCCATCCTCACTTTAGCTTTGGGCATCGGTGCTAATACGGCGATTTTTCAATTGCTGGACGCCGTCCGTCTGCGCAGTCTTCCGGTCGCTGATCCCGATTCGCTGGTGAGGGTCGAAATCAAGGGCGGGCTTCACGGATTCGGCTGGAGCGAGAACGATACGGCGATAAGCACAGCCCTATGGGAACAAATTCGAAAGCAGCGAGGAGCCTTTTCCGGATTCTTCGCATGGCGCAGTGGCCGTTATGCCATTGATCGTGGAGAGCGGGAACGGCTGGCTGAGGGCCTCTGGGTGAGCGGGGAGATGTTCCCTATGCTTGGAATTGTTCCCGTCAGAGGCCGGCTGTTTACGCCTGCCGATGATCGGCCTGGCTGCGGGACATCCGGTGCGGTCATCAGTTATGGACTTTGGCAAAACGAGTTCGGCGGCAAGGATTCGGTCATCGGAAGTACGATTGTCGTGTTCGACCGGCCAACTCAAGTCATCGGGGTGACGCCGCGTAGCTTCTTCGGTTTGGATGTGGGTAAAGAGTTCGAGATTGCCCTACCCGAATGTGCGCTCCCCTCGTTTATCAAAGGGGATGGCACGCTCGTAAGGCGCGATGTGTTTTGGCTGCAGGTGATGGGGCGGCTGAGGCCAGGTTGGTCGCTCCGGCAGGCATCGGCTCAGCTGGATACGGTCAGCCAGGAGCTTTTTGAGAGCACCGTGCCAGGCGGATATAGTACGGAGGCCTTGGACACGTACCGAAGGTTCAAGCTCGCGGCCAATCCGGGCAGAAACGGAATGGACTCGCCAGCAGGGGCTTACGACGCTTCACTTTGGCTGCTTTTGGGCACCACAGGACTGGTGCTGCTCATAGCGTGCGCGAATCTGGCAAATCTCCTGCTGGCGAAAGCGAGCACGCGAGAGAAAGAGATGGCCGTTCGGCTGGCCCTCGGGGCGAGCAGTGTACGGGTTATTCAACAGCTGCTCCTTGAAAGCCTTGTTCTGGCTGTCGCTGGTTCTGCAGTGGGAATCGGTTTGGCCTCGGTTTTCAGCAGGACCGTGGTGAAGTTTCTCAGCACGGAAACGGACCCTTTCTATCTCGCCTTGGGCAATGACTGGCGGGTTCTGACATTCACCGCGTGCATGGCGGTCTCGACGTGCTTGCTGTTCGGCTTCGCTCCCGCTTTTCGTGCTTCGCGGACGGAGCCGGGCTCCGTTTTGAAATCGGGAGGCCGCGGAATGACCGCTGGCCGCCAGCGATTCGCATTCCAGCAAGCATTGGTTGTTTCGCAGATTGCATTCTCCCTTGTACTGCTTGTCGGGGCCTTGCTCTTCGTACGAAGCTTTTGGAATCTAATGACGCTGAATCCGGGATTTCGAGAGAGCGGGATTCTTAGGCTCTATTTGAACTTCCGGCGCCTTGATCTTCCGCCAGAACGCTACGAAATCTTTAAACATGATCTGCTGGAACAGATTCGAACCATCCCGCTGGTGCAATCCGCCGCAACATCAACACATGTACCGCTGGATGGGAGCAGTTGGTCGCTGGGGGTTCGTGTTGGTGGTACCGAGGGCAGCTCGAAGTTTTCGTGGGTCAGTCCACGTTACTTCGATACCATGCAAATTCCCTTTATTGCCGGACGCGACTTCACCGACCGCGACACGATGCAATCGCAACCGGTTGTGATCGTGAACGAGACTTTCGTGCGCCAGTTTATGGGCTCGGGCAATCCCCTGGGAAAAACCATTCGCACGAATGCAGAGCCCCATTACCCGGAAACGGAGTATGAAATTGTGGGCGTTGTGAAGGATACAAAGTACGGTGGGCTGCGCGAGCAGATTCCGCCAACCGCCTTTGTGCCAGCGGAGCAATATTCAGACCCGTACTACTTTACGAATGTGTTCATACGGTTTTCGACGACGCCCTCGGCTGCAATCTCCGCAACGCGAGATAAACTCAGCCAGCTTTATCCCGACATGAAGATTGAGTATCACGTTTTCCAGACAGAGATACGGAATGGACTGGTTCGTGAACGCTTAATGGCCCTGCTTTCGGGGTTTTTCGGTGTCTTGGCGGCGCTTTTGGCAACGGTCGGGCTTTATGGAGTGATTTCCTACATCATTGCCATGCGTAGAAATGAAATCGGAATTCGCATGGCATTGGGCGCGAGCAGACGGGACGTGGTTGACATCGTGCTCCGGCAGACGCTAGTCCTGCTGGGATTGGGCGTAGGGATTGGGCTGCTGCTTGCGGTCGCCGCGACCACAGGCGCCCAGGCACTTCTCTATGGGCTGAAGCCTGGTGATCCACTGAGCTTGCTCATCGCCGCTCTCTTTCTGGGTCTGGTCGCGCTTGCCGCAAGCTATTGGCCAGCATACCGGGCCACCAGAGTGGATCCGATGAACGCACTGCGCTATGAGTGATTCCGCTTGCTACTCATAGCGTAAAGCTTCGACGGGATCCAGCCGCGAAGCTTTCACCGCGGGATACATCCCAAAAAAAAGGCCGACGCTCATCGAAACGGTCACGGCTACTAGAATCGACCATAGCGGGACCGCCGACGGCAGGCGTGGTATGAAAAGATGAATGAGAAGACTGATCCCCAAGCCCAACAGCACTCCGATGACACCACCGGAGCCTGTCAGCACTACCGCTTCCGTTAAAAACTGCCAGATGACGTCGCGTCTTCTCGCGCCGATTGCCTTGCGCACTCCGATTTCTCGAGTGCGCTGCGTTACGGACATCAGCATGATATTCATCACGCCGACTCCTCCTACGAGCAGGCCGATCGAGCTGACAACAGAAATCAAAAGAGCGACCGACGAAGTGATCTGGCGAAACTGATCGGCAATCTCCTTGGCGCTTGAAACCCCAAAGTTGTCTGGTTTGTTGTAGGGGACTCTCCTTCGTCTGCGCAGAACGCCTCTGATCTCGTCCTCGGCTTCGGGCATGCGACCGGGATAGGCCACGGCGCCAATCATGTTCTCATCATCCATGGGCCGGTGTTTTTGGTAGGTGCGATAGGGGACGAGAAGGGCTTTGTCGGCGGCCTGATCTTTGACGAGTTGGCCCTTGCGGGCCGCAAGAACCCCAATCACCTGATAGGAAACGCCGTCCACAAGGATTGGCTTTCCGAGCGGATCCTCATCGGGGTACAAGGCTTTGGCCAGGTCCGGGCCAATGAGGGCGACGTCCGAACGGTGCAGGTTTTCCGCTTCGGTTATGAATCTCCCGCGCTCAGCCCTGGAGTTGAACACATCCTCGTCCTGCGGCAGGATTCCGTGGTAGTCGACGCCGGCGACTTCCTTATCCTTGTAGCGAGCGGTCATCAGCGGCCGTCCACCCGGCGCACCTTCTACGACCTTTGGCAACAATGCAGCCGAGACGGCCTTAACGTCGGGGCAAAGCTCTCCAATGGCCTCGGCGTCCTCCAGGGTCAACGGCTTTCGAGAGCGCTCCTCTGGGCTAAGTCTCCCCGAGGTGTGGATGCCGGGATCGAACTTAAAAACGAAGAGGGTATCCGTTCCGAAGTCACTCAGAAAAGCGTTCACGTCATTGTAGACTCCGACCAATACCGCGACGACGGACAGCAACGCCGTGATCCCGATGACGACACCAAGAACTGTCAGGAAAGACCGCATCTTATTTTCACGCAGAGTCGTCAGGGCCATTTGCGCGTTTTCGCCTACTGCCATTCTCATATTGGTTCGCTCATCCTCTAAATTTCCGTCCGCAGCGCTTCGATTGGCTCGAGCATGGCCGCCTTTCGCGCCGGAATCACACCAAAGAATATGCCTACAGCCGCCGAAATAAATTCCGCGATGATGACCGCCGAAATGGGCACGTGCATGGGAACCGACGTCGTAGCGGCCGCAAGGCCGCAAATGCCATAAGCCAAGAGCACGCCGATGGCTCCGCCCATGGCGGCCATGACACATGCTTCGACCAGAAACTGTAACAAGATGTCGTTTCGACTTGCGCCCAGCGCCTTGCGAATCCCGATTTCCCTAGTGCGTTCGGTGACCGTGGCGAGCATCACGTTCATGATCACCACGCCTCCGATCACCAGGAAAACCGAAACCACGCCGACCATTGCGATCGCGATTACACCGGTGAGCTGTTTCCAGAGGCTCATCAGGGTCGCGGAATCGATAATTCCAAAGGAATCTGTTTCATTTGGGTGCAGGTGCCGCCGCGCGCGCATCAAGACACGAGTTTCGTCCTGGGTTCGCTCCATCCAATCTGCACCGCGGGCCTGAATGTTAATCCAGATTCCGCTAAAGGCACCGTAAATGTTGATGTAGGTCTCGATCGGAATACACGCGAAGTTATCCTGCGATTGCCCGAGGACCGTGCCAATGGGTTTGGCAACGCCGACTACGATAAACGGCCGCCCATCAATCATGACTTCGTGGCCGACTGGGTCCAGGCTCGGAAATAGTTTATTTGCCAAGTCGGACCCGATCATTGTCACCATCGAGCGGCTGTTTTCATCTGCCTCAGTGATGAACCGGCCGTCCGACACTTCTTGTGCGTCAATATCTCCCATACTTGCGGTCTCGCCGCGGATACTGGTGTCCTCGACAGTCAGAGTCCCCACTCGAACCTTCCCTGATGTGCGAACCTCGGCGCCCACACGCAATGGCAGCTTCAAGTTGTCACGGAGCGCCTCATAGTCGTCCCAGGTGATCAGCTTGTTGCGGCGCGTGGCTTTGACCATCTCCTCCATCTCCGTGATGATGGGATACCGCATCACCGTGAAGGCATTTGAACCCAGATTCGCGACCTTGTTCGCAATATATTGGTTCACGCCAGAAATCAAAGCGATGATCACGATCAAAGTCGCGACGGAGAGAATAATTCCCAGCAACATGAGAAAGGAGCGTAGCTTATGCGTGCGCAGGGTCTCCAGCGCGACGCCTACGGGCTCTCGAAGGGGCACACGTCTCTTCATCAAAATCGTTCCTTATGCTTCTCTACGCCTGGAACATCCGGAAAGTATCGGCCTCTTGCATGAATCATCAACTCTCACCGGAGCTTGGCCGTTTTGCATTATGCCTTGACTCAAGAACCATGGTGGGATGCCTCGGAACAGTCGCAGCAATCTCTGAATCGCACATTTCTTTGATCCATAGCCGAATGCCGCAGTCGACCGGAGACTTCTTGGGCTTTTCCCTGGTTGTCCGAGGCACGGAATTGCAGACAATCTTACAGCCATACCGTGTAGGATGAAACCGCTCTGTTGACCTTCTCCCGCAGCAGTCGAATTGTGGTAAGAAGGGACAGCAGAGGCCTGCATGCGAGACCAAAAACGTGCGGTCACCTCCAAGTCTCGAAAAGGCGAAAAGATGCCCGCAGAAAGCCCGGGACAAAAATCCGCCGGCATGTGGATGATGATCCTCAGCGACGTGCATTTCTGGATTCCCGCAGTCATCTTGGCCGCCGGATTGGCTGTGCTCGATTGGATACGTTGACTCCGCCCTTTAAAAACGCAACTCATAAGATGACTTCCCCTAATCTCCAGTCCTCTCGACTCCAAAAATTGCAGTTTGTGGGAACCCTCTGCGGCTTCGGCGCTGGAGCTTGGCTAGGTGCTGCTGAAGCCCCAACAAAACTGGTCAAACTTGGCGTCTCGCCTCTTGTCGTTTCCCTCTTGATGGTGCTCGGCGTGTTTCTTGCGCGCTGGAGCTTGCCAGCTCTCGTTCGCGGCACCGGTCAGATGCGTGATGACATCCGCCAAGCGCCTCATTTACTCGTATGGGCAGTTCTCGCCGGATGCCTTTGGGCCGTCGCCAACACGCTGACTATTTATGCCATTCGAGATATCGGTCTCAGCATCGCTTTCCCTCTTTGGAATATCAACAGTTTGCTCGGCATCTTCTGGGGTTACCTCCTCTTCAATGAATTGCGCGACGCCGGGAAGGTCCGATGGCTCACTGTGACTGGCGGTGCGCTCCTCATGTTCGGCGGAGCGACGCTGCTTGCCATCGCCTCCTCCGCGCAAAGTCCTGCCGAACATCCATTCCGCGGAATCGTCGCTGCACTCGGGGCGGGCGTGCTGTGGGGCACCATGTACGTTCCCTATCGCAAGGCCTACCTGACGGGAATGAATCCGCTCTCGTTCGTGGCTTTCTTCACGATCGGCGAACTCGGCATGATGGCCACCCTGGCCCTTGCGTACGGCGGAGGTCCTGCGTCTTTGTGGCGCCAACTCATCGAAGCAAAGGATGTGCTCTTCTGGCTCATCTTCGGCGGTTTCATCTGGGTCATTGGCGATTTATTTCAGCAGTACGCTGCAAAGTACATTGGGATCAGCCGTGGCATTCCGCTCTCCAACACAAATCAATTGTGGGGACTGCTCTGGGGTATTCTTGTCTTTGGAGAATTGCACGGCCGCAGCGCTTCGCTTTACGCGCAGGTAATCGGCGGCTCACTTCTGATGGCAGCGGGAGCAGGCGCCATCGCGCTGTCCAGTGTGCCAGGTGCCGAGCACACCCGATGGAGGCAAGCCGCGCAACGTGAAGGCCAACGTTACGGCGTGAATGCAGACTACGTCGACGCGGGCCTTTCTGGATACGATACTCCTCACGGAATTGGGCAGTCCGGAAGACGTGGACGAACCTTGCTGGATTTGCTCTTGGTGGCAGCCGCTACCTCTATTTTTGTTGCGTTGGCTGTCCTCGCTCGAGCACCAAGTCTGGCAGTGAACTGGCCAGCCTTGATCGCACTTGTTTCCGCAATGTTGATATTCCTCGGCGCATGCGCGGTCGCTCTCTGGAAAGTCACGAGGTTCAACTAGTCCCTCATCTGCTGGTGAGATCTTGTCGGGTAATCCTGCGTGCTATCTGTCCGCAGAAAAGAAACCACATGCCTAGAGCACGCGCAGCTACACGATAGACCGGACATCGATTCGCTGGTACATTGCTAGCAACACGGAGGTCTCACCTCAGGCTGAGTCCACGGTCTCCCAGCAGGCCGGGCGGCCAGGCCGGGGCTCCTAGGTGTTCCGTTTCCGTCACCCAAGTCAAAACGAAAGCGAGAACAACATGTTCAGGTCAATCATGGCAGGAGTCGCGCTTGTACTGCTTACATCAGCGGGGGCCACATCGCTTCGCGCCCAGGAACTGACGCAAGCCGAAAAAGATCGTGCGATTCAGTATCTGGAAAGCACCAGGAAGGGCGTACTGGAAGCGACCAAGGGACTCTCTGAGGCCCAATGGAATTTCAAACCGGGACCGGACCACTGGTCGATCGCGGAAGTAACGGAGCATATCGCGGCGGCGGAAGACTACATCCGAGGGATGGTCGTAGAAAAAGTCATGGCGGCGCCGGCCGCGCCCGACCGCGACGTGAAGAAAATTGACGATGGCGTCGTTGCGATGGTTCCAGATCGATCGCATAAACTACAAGCTCCGGAGCTGCTCGTCCCTACGAATCGCTTCGGCTCACACGACGGTTCGTTAAAACATTTCGAGGAGAGTCGCACAACAACGGAAGAGTTCGTGAAAACGACGCCGGGCTTGCGCGAACACGCCATCGACAGCCCAATGGGCATAAAAATGGACGGCTACCAATTTATCTTGATGATCGCGGCTCACAGCGAGCGCCACACCAAGCAAATCCTGGAAGTCAAAGCGGATCCAGGTTATCCGAAGGACTAACCGAGCAGGCACAAAAACATCAGTTAGACATTGGCGAGCGGAACGCGCCGATCCCAAATCCAAGCGTTAACGATTGCCTCCTCACGTACCAGTAGTCCCGACATTTCTGCGTAGCACGAATGTGCTAGACTTTTCTTCGCAGGCACGAGCAAGACTAGCGCCTGCCGAAGCGTGGAACTTCGGGCTCTGTGCAACGAGGTCCCGCGAACCCCGCCAGGCCCGGAAGGGAGCAACGGTATCGGGATTGCCTCGGGTGCCGCAGATCACCCGAAGTTCCTCGCGTCGAAAATGGTTTCACGCTCGAGATTTTTTGGGGTGAACAATTGCGAGCCAGCAGCGAAATGAGGCCGTCTCGATGATTTTTGGGATCGCAATCATTTTTCTGTTTACCGTCGCGCTCACTGTAGTTGTCATGTTTCTCCATTCGCTCAAACGGAAGGAACACCGAGACAGGAATTCTTAACCGATGGGCTATCAGGTCATCGCGAGAAAGTATCGCCCGCAAACGTTCAGCGATCTCGTCGGACAATCCCACGTCACCGCCACGCTCGCCAATGCCATCAAGAACAATCGCGTGGCCCACGCTTATATTTTTTCCGGCGCGCGCGGGGTGGGAAAGACGACGGCGGCGCGCATTCTTGCCAAGGCCATGAATTGCGTCAATGGTCCGACCGCAGAGCCATGCGGAGCCTGTGATTCGTGCAAAGAAATTGCCACGGGAACTTCTCTGGACGTGATCGAAATCGACGCCGCTTCGAATCGCGGCATTGATCAGATTCGCGAGCTGCGCGAGATGGTCCGCTATGCGCCTGCGGCGTCCCGAAGCAAAGTCGTGATTCTCGATGAAGCGCACATGCTGACGGGCGAGGCTTCAAACGCTCTCCTCAAAACGCTGGAAGAGCCTCCTGATCGTGTGATCTTCGTCATGGCCACCACCCAACCCGAAGATCTGGCCGATACTATCCGTTCGCGTTCGCAACATTTTCATTTTCGGGCTCTGACGTTTGCGGAGATCACCGGTCGACTCGAGGAAATCGCGACGAAAGAAGATTTGAAGATCGAGCCGGGCGCGCTTGCCGTGATTGCGCGAATGGCGGAAGGTAGTTTGCGCGACGCGCTTTCTCTGCTGGAGCAGGCCAGAGCATATTGCGGTGACGTGATCCCGGATAAGGATGTGCGCGAACTTCTCGGCGTCGTGCCGGAGGATTCTCTTGACGAACTCGTGGCGGCGATCATGGAAGGCTCCGCGGACCGTGCTCTTGGCCTCGTCCACACATTTCAGAAAGAAGGGCGCAACCTTCAACATTTTTGCCGCGAAGCAATCCGCCACATGCGCAATCTCCTGATCGCTCGAGTGTGCGGCGCAGATTCGGATTTGATTGCCGCCACGACGGATCAGCGCCCTGCACTAGCAAAAGCCGCAGCACAGTTCAGCGAAGAAGACCTTACGCGCTTTTTCCAGATTCTCCTGCAGACGGACGATGACTTGCGCCGCAAGCCCGACGCGCGTGTGCATTTGGAAATGGGGCTCTTGCGCCTGATTAATGCGCAGCGGCTCGCGCCGATGGAAGAGTTGCTCGCCGAACTTCGCTGTGGAACAACGGCCGGGGCGCCGAGTTCAGGCACGATGCGAAGCAGTCCGGCCGCTAGTACCATGTTTGCGACGCCCCAAGCGCCCCCTCCATCCGGTTTTCCCGCCGCTCCGCAAACGTCCGTTGCGCCGCCTCAACAATTCCCTTCTCCAAGTTTTTCCGCGACTTCTGCTGCCGCCGCGGCAGCCCCGGCGCGTGCGAAAGCGAACAGCGCTGCTGCGTCAGAGCCTCGAATCGGCGCGGGCGCCACGGCTAGTTCTGAACCAGCAACAGAGAATGTTGTTCAAGCTCGGGCCGAAGGACTGACCCTCGAACAGGTCGCGGAGATCAAAACCGCGATTCAAACGCAGCAAAAATTTCTCGGCGAGATCGTGCAACAAAGCAATCGCTGGGAATTGGAAGGTACAGAGCTGCGAATTTATTTTTCGTTGGATAAGCGCGCATTCGCGGACATGATGGAAGGACGTGACTCGCTCGAGAAGGTCCGTGCCTGTTCGAGCAAAGTGCTCGGCCGTCCGGTGCGCGTGTGTGCTAAAGTAGAGCCAGTTGCAGCGGATGCGCCGCACGGCGCTTCGAGCACGCGGGATTTACGCGAAAAGTTCGAACGCGATCCGATGGTGCAGTCCATCCTGCAGCGGTTCGGAGGAAGAATCTCCGAAGTAAAGTGGCGGCAAGAGGAATCCTGATGGAAGTCAACGCGCTCCAACAGATGCTTTCAAGGCTGCGGCAAGTGCAGGAAGATTTGCAGCGCCAGGTAAATTCGGTGACGGTGGAAGCTTCGGCCGGCGGCGGCATGGTCACGATAAAAATGAACGGCCAGAAGCAAGTGGTGGACGTGCACATCGAACCGGATGTTTTCGCCAGCAAGGACCAGGAGATGCTTCAGGATTTGATCCGTGCGGCCGTGAACGAAGCCAGCCGGCGGGTTGACGAACAGGTCGCCAGCCAACTGAACAACCTCGCCGGCGGCATTCCCGGAATGGCCGGGCTGAAAATCCCCGGTTTGTTCTAGCTGAAGCATTGGCGGCGGTCCACTTCGGTTAACCTCGCCACCCCGCTGTCCCATATGCTTTATTAGCTCGCGCTTTCTCACTTCACATATCTGCCGTTATGGACCTCATACTCGACGTGAAATGGCTTTTGCGTTTTGCGATCCTCCCAATGCTCCTCGGCAATGAGCCTGTTGATTTGGTCGAGACGCTCCGAAGGCTGCGGATGCGAACGAAAATACCCTTCCAAGCTTTGGATAGCCAGCTCGGACAATTCTTCTTCCGGATTTTGCGCGTGAATGACATATTCGTTGCTCAGCTTCGATAGCCGCGTGAAAATCTTGACCGCTCCAAACGGCGAATATCCGGCCGCCACTGCAAGTTGTGTGCCTTCCCGGTCCGCTTCGAACTCTTCGTCTTTGTGATAGCCCGCCTGCCAGAACTCCAACGGGATTTGCAGGAACTGGCCGACAATTTGCAGATTCAGATTCTTCAGCTTGGCCTCGATTTGCATGCGCTCGATGCAATGATAGTGATCGATGTGTTCGACTTCGTGGCCGAGAATGACCGCCAGTTCATCTTCGGTTTCCATCTGGTCGAGCATTCCTTTGCCAATGTAAACAGGCCCGCCGGGCAAGGAAAACGCGTTGATCATGTTCTGATCGGGAATCAGATGAAAGCTATAAGGCAGGTGCCGGTGAGCATGCGCGGCGACCGTTCCTCCCACGCGGCGAACATATTTATCCAGCGCTTCTTCTTCGGGAGTCAACTTCATGATTCGCCCGGAGTATTGCGTGGAAAGTTGCCGGCCTATCTCGATTTCCTGCGCATCGGATATCCGCGTGAAATGCATGGGAATGCGCGTTAGATCGCGCTGAGCGTCAGCGGCCATATCCACAATGGCGTTCGCTGAGACAGGCGTCGCCTTCGGCCGGCGCTGGCTCCAATGGAGTCCCGCAAGGGATATTCCCAAAATTGCAAAAAACACTACGAAAGCAACTGCGCGCTTCATAAGTATTTCCGCAAGTTCTCCCGGAAATAAACATACAGCAGTGAGACGGCCACCAGCGCCGTACCCACGACGACGATCGTGATGCCCTTTTCGATACCTTGCTGCCGCCAAATATCCATGGCGAACACCTTGCCGATGCAAAGAAGCAGCAGGCCGAAACCAGTGCGCAGAAAGCTTCGCTCCTTGACCGAGAGAGCCAGCGCCACGATGAGCACGCCTTCTACTCCCCACGAGACGGTTACCATGGCGGCTCGCATCTTGAGGGCAAGCATCGTGGTGACCAGAATGACGGGAACGAAAAATTGCAATTGCTCGGGGCGGGCCACCAGGGCCGACAGCGCTTTCTTCCAGCGGCTGGCGTTAGGCGGAGGAACATAGCGCCCGCGAAGCGGAAACGCGAAGATCTGGGTTGCGAGCAATATGGCAACAGCCGAACCGACCACGAAATATCGGCCTCGCCAATCTCCTTCGGCGAAATAACTCGCGCCGAAAAGATTGTGCGCCATGCCGCGCGCGAATGTTCCCATCGTCAGGAGGATTCCCTGGTGCAGGAAAACTGGGCGGCGCAGCGCCCATGCAGCACTGAATAGCATAAATGCGAGAGCTGCATAGGCGGTGACCACCCACTCGAACGGAAACTCGAAATAGAAGAGCACCGCGAGTGTAGCTGTTCCGAGATACGCAACAATGGCGTCAGAAGGTAATCGCGGTTTCGAACCAGCGGGGTCTTCCTCGCCAGATAACTGCGCATACACGAAAAAGAAAATCAAAACGAGCGGAAAGACCGTGTACAAGCGGGGGCCGAACAGTTCCCCCTGTTCGCTTGCAGTGAGGTTCGCAAAAAAAATGCGAGCAAATGCGGCAACGAACGCGACATAGGCCTGATAATGGAATTGCACAATTTTCCGCAGAAAACCGTACTCGAAGAGCACTAGTCCGAAGACCGCCAAACCCACGGCTATGCTCAGCGGCTGCAACTCGTGCCAGAGAAGCAGCGAAACCAGCAAAGATGCGCTCCAGGAATAGATGTGATGGAAGTCGCGGGCGCGCAATTCATCGGACATGCGGATGATCCGCGTCATTGCGTAGAATACGACAGCAACTATGCTCAGCGAGAGCAACCGGACGCTAACGCCGTGCCAGGTATCCTCGACGTACATGTTGACGCTGACGGCGCGAATCATAGTGAGAGCGGCGAGCGCGTGGGCTTGCCAGCGCGAGTCATCGAGCTCGAAGCGGCGATCGACCATGGTCAGCGCAAATGCGAAGAGCGCCCAGAACGCGGCGAGCCAGCCGGTCGAAGCCTCGTACCACATCAGTAGTGCGAGCAGCGCTGTGGCGGCGGTGGTGTGCAGATATGCCGAAAGGCGTGCGTGAGGCGCATCAATAAGCGTAGCTCTTCTTGAAATGGCATAAAGCCCGGCGGCAACCAGCGAAACAGTTAGAATCCGAACGCTGAACGGGCCGTAATGAAGCAAGATGTGATTGTTGTAATCGAGGGTACGCAGCACCGCCGCGATGGCGAAGAGATGCTCCTGATAACCCAAGTGTGAAAGACGCCATCGGCGGCCAGCAAGCGCGATGATCGCTCCAGCAGCGAGGAATAAAGTGCCCATCCAGATATCCGGCGCTTCGAACCAGATCAGAAGACCGATGAGTCCCGAACCCGCAAAAGAAAAAAGTGCCCGAAAAATGCGCTGACCTTGATCGTCATCCAGGGGGGCGAGTTTCGCGGTCAAATAAAACATGATTGCAAGAATCGGAAGAGTGACCAGCCGCGTGGTGATGTGCGAGTGCGACGGACTCTCGATGTGGAGATTGAAAACGAACGCTCGATACAAAGTAAGTGCACCGAGTAGCGAGTATTGGATCTGCAAATGTCGGGACTGAAGCCGGCGTCCAATCGCCGCGAGGGCCAGCATGACGGCGGCGAAAGCGAGCGCGGTCCAATCGTAAGAGAAAAAAGCCCATGCCGAAGTTGCAGCAGCGAAGGTGCCGAGATACGAATGAATGCCAATCAAGCGGCGGTCAGGAGAAAGGGTGAAGTGTTCTTTCCAGCGCGAGCCAATATGCAGGGCATTTAGAAAAAAGACGATCGCACAAAGACCGAAGAGAATGCCAACGTCCAGGACTAAGCCTTCGAACTCGGCTCGATAATTCACAAACGGACGGAAATTGAAACCGAACAGGTCTATACCTACGAGAACGCCGGTAACCAGACCGACGCGACGGAAGACGACTTCCTTGAAAATGATTCCGGCCAAAAGAAAAATCTCCGCTCCGACGAGCCAAAGGTAGGCGACAGGATTGCCGGACAATTTGGAAGGAACCGCGACGATCATCAGCGCAGATCCGAGGAGGCTGAGAATAATAAACGCGCGACGCCGGCGTCTCGTTACGGGTAGCTGGGCGAAACTGCATTCCAGAATGCCGATGGCAAGCAAAGCGATGTAAGCGAGGTCCGGCTGGACAGATTGAAACTTCATTACACCGAGGAGCAGTAGTGTGTTAAGCAGCGCGGCAACGGTCGAAACGTGCTCCTCGAGATCGGTTTTAATCCCGCGGAGGACGTAGGAGACGCGAAACGTCAGCCAATAGAAAAACAGCATGGCGATGCTGGCTTGATATTCGGGGAACGCACGGCCATGGGCACCATTGGGGCCGAGGAGATGATAGAGCCAGTAGAGATGATTCAAGTAACTGGAGAGGATGCCAAAAACTTCCAGCTCGAACCAACCCAGCTTAAGAACAATGCTAACCAATCCGATGGCGAGAATCGCGCCGGCAAGTAAACCGTAGACCGTCCCGTCGCTGGTCCTCCTAGAGGACGGAACTACTTCGCTGAAACTCAAGGCGATGGTGGTATAGCCGAGCAGAAAAGAGAGCCCAGTTACGTATTGGGATTTGTACCGAAGCGTATGAGCGGCCATCCCCAGCGCAACCACAAGCATCAAGACGCAATCCAAAACAGGGGAGTTCAGAACATGCATCGCGGCGATGTTGCGTATCGCGTATGTCGTAAAAAAGAGCAGCGCCCAGCCGCAGCCGATGCCTACGCGTCCGAACAGTTGAAAGCGTTCCAGTTTCTCCAAATAAATGCCGCCGCAGAGAAGCACAAGCGCCACCAGATACGAGATGGCGACTTTTCCTGCGGGACCGAGATTGGCAAGCTTGATGACTCCGATGATGGCGACTCCGATAACAATCATGATGCCGCCAAGTTTGGCGAACCAGTTGGCCCCAAGTGTTTCTTCAAGCGCTGAGACTGCGCTCATGCGTTGCTGAAGGGTTTTTTTCGGCGCGGGAGTTCGCAGGGGCGAAACTTGTGGCGGTGCAGTGACGCGCGCTGCGGCAGGTGGAGGAGTTTGGGGCACAGCGGGCGACTGCGGAGTTGCTGGCGGTGGAACAACTTTTGGCGAAACGCTTGGCGCAATTGGCGTTGACTCTTTTGGCGGAGCCTGCGACACAGGCGCGAAAGGCTTTTGTTCCATCGCCCGCTCCGGTTTTGTTTCAGCGCCCGAAATGGTCGGCGGTGCTGCTGGCGCAATCGGTGGCTGGACTTCGACGCGCGGAGGAATTACGACCGGTGCAGGGATCTTCGCCGCTGGAAATGTTCCCGGCACAGGAACGGGCAGACGTGCCTCTAACGTCATCGGCTTCTCCGCGTTTGCCGTTGCGGGGGCCGAGCCTGCCGCAAACCTGCTTTGGAGTTCGCCGATGGCGCGTTGCAATTTGTTGATCTGCTTCGCGTTCTCCTCGGTGATGTCCTTCAGTTTTTTTCGAAGGGCGGATTGAGCGATCAGTGCAGAAATGGCCAAAACAGGCGACACGAGCAGCAGTAACCCAAAGAGAACCGCTAGGAGGATGAGCAGGGGCATGGGTGTTCCTCGGTCCTACCGCTAGGTTAGTTCTGATGTTAGAACGCGTTCTGCAGTCGTTCTTGCAATTATTGGGCGTTAGCCTATTGGTGGTAACCGTCCGTTCCTAAATGTCTTTGTTTGTGACACATACAGTAGCCTCACAGCCTACCTCGCCGCGCCGTTTGCGCCTACTGCGCGCCTGTGCTACACATCATGCATGCCAGATTTTGCTGCTCCTGTAGAACGCCTCATCGACGAACTGAAACACCTCCCCGGCATTGGCCAGAAAACCGCACAACGCCTGGCCTTTTTTCTTCTTCGCGCCGCCCCCGAAGACGCACTGGGCCTCGCCGATGCCATTCGCGACGCGAAAGAAAAAATCCACGAATGCTCGGTCTGCGCCAACATCACGGACGCCGATCCCTGCCTTTATTGCACAGGCGCCCATCGCGACAAGAAATTGATCTGCGTTGTCGAAGAAGCGCACAACATCATGGCCATCGAGAAAACGCGCACTTTCAGCGGCATGTATCACGTACTTGGCGGTTCACTTTCTCCCCTCTCCGGGCGGGGCCCGGACCAGCTGCGAATTAAGTCTCTCATCGAGCGCCTTAAAGGCGGCACTGTAGAAGAGATTATCATCGCCACAAATCCCACCGCCGAAGGCGAAGCCACCGCCGTCTATCTATCAAAATTGTTGAAGCCCCTCGGCGTCCGCGTCACGCGCATCGGCGTCGGGATTCCTGTCGGCGCGGACCTCGAATATGCAGACGAAATCACCATGCTGAAAGCACTCGAAGGCCGCCGCGAATTGTAGCTACCTCCTCTGGACTCGCAGCGCTGCCAAGCTCTTCAAGTTCGTCCTGGTACGTATAGCCACCTCTAGCCAGCGCCCCATTTTGGGTATAGAGTTTGATTCCCGCGGAGTTGTCCCCACCGCAAGGAGGTGCGCTTTGCCTGGCTTGGCGCACTACATGGCGCAGTACGATCACGAGCACTCTTCCGGCTGGAACAAACTGCTCCACGGTCTCGGGATCCCCATGATTTTTTTGGGGATCATTCTTTTGCTTTTTACAAGATGGCTTTGGGGCGGCGGTTTTTTTCTTGGCGGTTGGATTTTTCTCTTCCTGGGACACCGGATTGAAGGCAATCATCCGGCATTTTTCCAGGGGCCAATTTATTTGCTTGTAGGACCAATCTGGGTCGCTAAAGAAGCATGGGAGTTCCTGACTGGAACGCCACCTAGACCGGCCTCGGATGGCACAACGACGACCAAACAGTCGTAAACGATCTCGGAGTTCGCACCAACTCGAGGAGCGGCCACGGTGTCCATGGATGAACAGGGCGGCAATCTTGCCGACGAAACTACGGAAATGACTCCGGAAATGGTAGCGCACCAAAACGAGGAATTGCGGAAGCGGCGCAGCACGCGAATCATGCAGGCCGTTCCTCTCGCTGTGACCGGCGTCGACGCTTTGGGACGCCCCTTCACCGAACGCACCTCGACCCTTATCATCAACTGCCACGGCTGCCGCTACCAATCGAAGCACTACGTCCTCAAGAACATGTGGGTCACTCTCGAAGTCCCGAATGCCGAAGCCAACCAGCCTCCCCGTACGGTTCGCGGCAGAGTGGCTTGGATCCAGCGGCCGCGCACTGTCCGGCAGCTCTTCCAGGTAGCTCTCGAACTCGAAGTCCCCGGCAACACCTGGGGCATTGCCTTCCCGCCACCGGATTGGTTCGCTCCCAAAGAATCTTCTTCGCATTCGAATCTTCACGAAAGTTCGCCGGACTTCCTGGCAAATGACTCAGAGCCCGCTGAAATCCATCTGCCCTTGACAGAGTCGGAACCCACCGTGCCTCCGGCCCAGGATAATCTGCGCATCTTCCCTGCTCCCGCGAGCGCTACCGATGCCTCACTCCAACTCGCGCGCCATATGGCGCGTCTTGTTGCAGACGCAAAACAGCAAATCCAGGCAGCCGCTCGCGAAGTGGCAGCCCAAGCCGTCGCCGCTGAACGTCGCGTATCCTTGGAGGAATGGGAACAGAAGTTTTCCATCGCGCGCGAACAATTGGCGCAGCAAGTTACCGGGGCCATCGGAAGAATTCAGGAAGAGTCCGACACACGCTCGCGCGCGGCGTACGCTGCCGCAGCGGAAGCGTTACAAAGAGAGCTCCCTCGCTGGATTGCTCCGCAGCTCGAAGAGCTTACGCGCCAACTGACGCAGCAGATTTCTGATCGCGGTTCCGCGGAACGTGCAGAGCAGACTCAACATCTCGCCAGCGCCGTTGAGTCGCTACGCACTCTCAGCCGGCAGGCCGAAGAATCCGCTTCTCGGCTTCGCGCGCAGGCCGAGCAAGCGGAAACACGAATCGCCGATCGTGCTGCGGAATCAATGCGCGAAGTGAATGACGTGAGCCGCCAGAACGAAGTAGCTGCAAACGCCCACCGCGAAGCGCTGAACGCGGCCGCCAACGAAATTCAGCAGCAGATCACTGCGGCACTCTCTACCGCGCAATCTGCCTGGAAAGGCCAGCTCGATAGCCAAGCCGAAGCAGCTCAAGCAGAATTGAAATCGACACTCGAAACCACCCTCGCCGCGGCCCGGGAAAAAGCCTTCGCGGAGATTGACGAGCATGCTCGCAATCTCACTTCCCAGATCCAAGACGAGGCGGCCAAGCGCGCCGACGCTGTGCGCGAATCCACCGACGCCTTTGCCGCCGAAGCGGAACAGCGCCTATCTTCATTGCGCAAGTCATTGCAAGAGGAAGCCGCGCGTCACTCGACAGCCACCCAGGAATCCGCGGCGTCGGCATCGGCACGTCTCGACGACCACACACATAACCTTCTATCGCAAGTTCAGGAAGAAGCAGGTCGGCACGCTGCGGCAGCTCGCGAATCCGTCTCTGCAGCCGCAACGGAAGCCGAGCGGCGCATCTCATCTCTCCGCTCCACGCTGCAGGAACAAACTCAGCGACTGGAGTCTGCCCTGGGCCGTGCCGGCGAATCCAGCGATCGGCTGGAAAACTTCTCCGCCCGTATCGAGACGGCGCAAAATCAGGCTCTTGCAGGCTTCGAAACGCAAGTCGGCGACGTTCTCAACCTGCATCGCAATGAGTTGCATCGGCAGTCGGAAACTGTCCTCGACGACCTCAACGCGCGCATTCGCAGTACTTTCGAAGAAAATTGCCAGCTCGCTCTCGCTAAGTTCGATCAGCAAATCGATTCCATGGTCGAGCCACATATCTCCCGGACCGAACAAGCCATTCATCGTCTGGCCGGTGGCCGTTCTCTCCTCGACGCTGCCATGACCTTGCAGCAGGATCGCATTCGTGCTTCGGCTGATGAAGCCTTTGCCGAATCTCTCGCGCGCTTCCGCGAAAATCTTGGCGGCGTGGACCAACTCCTCCAGGAGGCTGCGCAGACTGTTGCATCGCGCAATCTCTCCGAGATCGAGTCCAAAGTCTCCGACCTGAAGCATCAGACCGTCGACGACCTGATGAAATCCGCCGAGTGGTACGAGAAGAAAGCCCAGAACCAGATCCAAAGCCTCACCGAAAAAACCGTCGAGCAAGCCGAAAACCAATTTCGAGAAAAAGCCGGCGAAGTCTCAAGCGTCTTTGCCAGTGAATTGGATCACTCCAGCCGGAGCTTCGTCGGCCACACGCAAACACAAATGGAAGAGGTCGTCCGCGACGCCTTCGAACACGCCCGCGCACTCTTCACCGAAGCCGCGGAAACTACCACCGCAGCTTTCACCGATGAAATTCAGCGCCAGGCGCGCGAAGATCTCGGCGGCTTTGCCGCAGAAACGCAGCGCTCCTTGGGCGAAACGCGCTTGCAACTCGACGCTGCCCGCGCCGACTTGACCCACAAGCTCACTGCGGAACAGGAATCTTTCCTGCGCCAGTTTCAGGCCGCGATGAGCAGTGCCGTCGAAAATGGCGTCGCCGACGCAAACGCCCGCCTAAAGTCTGGCATGTCGCCGCTTCTCGATGCATGGAATTCTACTGTCGATGCCCACCGCACCGAAATGCGCTCCATCTTCTCCCAAATGAGCGATCAAGCCTCCGAGAGGCACCGCAGCCGCCTCGAAAACATTTCTGTTCAGTGGATGCTTGCGTCCGTTGCTAGCCTGGATCATCAATCGCGCGAAGCGGTCGCCACCATCGCTGCAAACGCCGAGGAAAAACTACGCGAAACTTGCGCTCAGGTCTTCGCCGGCGTCGGCGATGCTCTTCGCGAACGTCTCCAGCAGATTGCCGCCGGTATAGCCCCGGCAGAACCTCCCAAGACCCGCTCGACAACCGCTGGCGGCACTGACCGCTAGAGCGTTTCCATATATAATGTAGCGTAATTGGCGCTAAAAAAGAAGCCTCGGCAATCGGCGGAGGAAATGGTCTGGAAGGCAGCTTGCGCGGCCAGGAGCAACTCCTCGTCGGTACGGGCTGCGTGGCTGCGAAG
>DATJXZ010000128.1:0-4148 GCA_035499815.1 Candidatus Solibacter sp.
CAAGGGCCACGTTACGCTCGGCTCCCTTCGCGTGCGGCAGGATTTTCTGATTGCCGAGGGCCTGCTGGCTCCTTATGGAGCCGGCAATTCCGGTTCGCCAGAAATGATGGAGATGTCGCTTGCACGGCTCCGCCAGCTTGCCGCGCATGAAGTTGGCCACACGCTGGGCTTGATGCACAATTATTCATCGAGCACGGTCAAGCGCTCGTCCGTGATGGATTACCCTCCACCGTACGTAAAACTCAGCGCCGACGGCAAGCCTGATGTCTCCGATGCCTACGCCAAGGGCATTGGCGCGTGGGACAAAGTCTCCATCACATGGGGTTACAGTGACTTCGCCCCCGGCACTGATGAGCACGCCGAGCTCGACAAAATCCTCAGCGATGCTTTCGGCCGCGGGCTTCGCTACCTCACGGACCAGGATGCGCGCCCACCCGGCTCTTCCAGCAGCCTGGCGCATCTTTGGGATAGCGGCTCAAATGCGGTGGACGAACTGAATCGCCTGATGAAGGTTCGCGCGGCGGCGTTGCACCACTTTGGCGAGAACAACATTCGCGAAGGCGCCCCGATCGCCACCATCGAAGACGCTCTGGCGCCCATCTATATGTTGCATCGGTATCAGGTGGAAGCAGCCAGCAAGCTGGTTGGAGGAATGGACTATACATTCGCCCTGCGCGGCGATGGAGAAGTTCCCACGAAAATCGTCGCTCCCGCCGAACAGCGGCGCGCCCTCGCCGCCGTCCTCGGCACGCTCAAGCCCGAAACGCTAGCCCTGCCCGAATCGCTTCTAAAAATCATTCCGCCGCGGCCGCCAGAATATCCTCGCGGTCGCGAGCTTTTCAAGATTCACACCAGCCCTGCGTTTGACGCACTGGCTCCTGCGGAATCCGCGGCTCAACATACGCTGCAATTCCTATTCAATCCGGAGCGCGACGCGCGGCTCATTGAGTTTCATGCGCGAAGCGCAGAAAATCCCGGCCTTGAGGAAGTCTTTGACGCGGTGATCAACGCCACCTGGAAGTCTCCGCACCCCAAAGGCTACGACGGAGAAATTGCAAACACTGTCGACAACGTCGTGCTCTATGACTTGATGGCTCTCTCCGCAAACTCTCATGCCAGCGACGAAGTCCGGGCCGTTGCTTCGTACAAACTCCACGAGTTGAAGGATTGGCTCAGCGCATCCGCCAAGGCCTCGTCTGTCATCCCCGACAAAGCGCACGTCTTCTTTGCGGCGAGCCAAATTACTCTGTTTGAAAAGGATCCCAAGCAGCTCGATCTAACGCCGCCCGTCGAGCCGCCCGACGGCCCGCCGATCGGCAGCATGGGAAGGCTGGATTGTGACTGGGATTTTTAGCCGTCGAAGGGGCAGAACTTCTTAGTACGGCATGTCAATTGCGCGAAGAGATCTTCGCAGCATTTTTCACTTCAACGAACGCGATTCCGTTCACCCCGCTGCAGGCGAGCCACAAATTTCCCTCGGGCGTGTGCACCATGTTCCGCACTACGCGACCACCTGACGGGATGATCCAGGTTTGAAACTTTTCCGTCTTCGGATCAAACCGCACAACTGTATTCGGCCTTGTGTTCGATTCGCTGTACCACAGCATGTCGTCCACGGCGGTAATTCCGTACGGTCTCGAACGCGGCCCGCCGGGCGAAGCCCATTCGCTGACCTTGCCCGTCGCTGAATCGAGCCGGCCGAGGTAGCCGCGCGAATAGTCCGTGTACCAAATCGCGTCGTCGGGCGTAATCGCAACGCGACGCGGACGCGAATCCACATGCGGCAACACATATTCGTGGATACTCAGCGTATCCGGATCCAGGCTGGCCACTTTGTTGCTCCCGAATTCGACAAAGAACGGAATGCCTTTCGAATTCACGGCCATTCCGTAGGGATTCGACTTCGGCGTAGGCGAACTCACCACCTTCACCTCGCCCGTCTTTGGGTTCAGTCTCCCGACCATGTTCCCCCCTTGCACCGTAAAGTAAATGTTTCCATTCGGCGCAAAGATAAGTGTATGTGGATCGCGTGCCCTTGAATCCGGCATCGGATATTCCGTCACGTCTCCCGTCTTCGGATCCAGTTTTCCGATGTAGGCTTTGAAGTTCGCGGTGAACCAGATGTTCGCGTCCTTGTCTGGCAACAATCCATGCGGGCCCGAATCCGGTGTTTTCAGAGGATATTCCTTGAACTGGTCCGTCTCGGGATCGAATCGTCCCAGCACGTTGGCCATCTGCCCCGTGTACCACACCGATCCATCAGGCGCGTACGCCGGATCGTGCGGCCGCGATCCAGGCGTTGGCACTTGCCATTCCTTAATCGAAACCTCCACGCTTCCCGGTATCACCACCGCTTCGGGCGCCGGCTTCTCCGGAAAATACTTCGTCAAATACTCGATGACCGTCGCCATCTGTTCTTTGGGGACGGGCGCTCCCGCGTTCACCATCATGTGCACAACCGAATTCCATCCCTGCTGATTGTGTCCAGCATTGATCACTGTGGCGAGCGAGTGGCACGAAGCGCAGGCCTTTTGGACAGTCTCTTTCCCATTGTCATCGGGCAACTGCGGGGCCGCTTGAGACCAGCCACTGAGTGCGCAGCCGAGCGTAGTCGCGGCCGTCATAATTAACCGCACTGCGAGGGGACCGCTGGTCTTCCTCTTTTCGCCCCGATACACCGGCGCGACCCTGCCGCTCCGCTCGAAACTGCTTGTTTTGCGCATTGCGGACCTCCAACCAATTGATTTGATGGAGGTAACTTACGCCCGTCCGCGTCCCGACGCAATCCACGGCCCGCCCAATCGGCCCCCAAAATTTCTGCGCACCGAGCAGACCGTTTCCAGGTTCCTTCGTCTATACAGCCAGGGAGGGTTTGTCCATGAAATTGCGCTCGAGCACGTTTCTATTTGTAGTCGCCGGAATCGCTGGCTGTTTTGCCCTTTCTGCGTTGGCTGGGGCGCAGGATCCCCCAATTCCTCCAGCCCCGCCTGCTCCACCATCTTTCGAAGCACCGGTGCCGCCCGCGCCTCCGGTCGATTCGTCCGGCTTTGCAACACTTGAATCGCCGGCTGCTCCTGCAGCGCCCGCCGTTCCTGCTGTCCCGATAAGTCCCTCTGAGCCCCCGATGCCCCCAAGCTGGAGCCAACGTCATTCCATGAACGTCTCCGACGGTCACCACCATCCCATCACTAATTGCTCCGACTTAAACATTCGTTTTGACGATCGCGATGCCGTCATGAAATCCGAAGAACGCACTGTAACGAAAGCCGAAGCGCCGACGCTTCGCGTCCATCCACACAAGAATGGCGGAGTTCAGGTGGAAGGTTGGGACAAGGACGTTTATTCCGTCACGGCCTGCAAGGCAGCCGCGGATTACGATGGAAGCGCCGAACGAATTCTTTCGCAAATCAAGCTTTCGATTCAGGGCGGAGAGGTTTCCACGACGGGGCCCGACGAGGAGCACGATTGGACCGTCTACCTGCTTATACGCGCACCGAAATCTGCCGATATCGATTTGGAAACCGCCAATGGCCCGCTTTCTCTCTACGGCGTGGAAGGCAAACTGACGGCACATGCCGTCAACGGTCCCATCACCTTGCGCGATTTTTCTGGTGACGCGGATGTCCGGGCCACCAACGGCCCGATCAGCATTGAAGGCAGCAGCGGCAGCTTGCGCGTTCACACCGAGAACGGGCCAATTTCCATCAACCTGAAGGGCACAACTTGGAACGGCACTGGTCTCTCTGCCGACGCGAAAAATGGTCCATTGACTCTCTTCGTCCCGGCGGATTACAAGTCCAGCTTCAGCGTTGAGTCGCGCAATTACTCTCCTATGAGCTGCCGAGCCAGCATTTGCGAAAACGCTCGCAAGACCTGGGATGACAACGACCGCCGCATCGAGTTCGGCGCTTCTCCGGCGATGATTCGTCTTTCCACCGTGAACGGGCCGGTGTCCGTGCAGTCTCCGCGCGAGGACATGTAACTCCGCTGCCGTGTTCGTGGTAGGCCCGCTAGAGCGTTTCCATATATAATGTAGCGTAATTGGCGCTAAAAAAGAAGCCTCGGCAATCGGCGGAGGAAATGGTCTGGAAGGCAGCTTGCGCGGCCAGGAGCAACTCCTCGTCGGTACGGGCTGCGTGGCTGCGAAG
>DATJXZ010000129.1:0-69775 GCA_035499815.1 Candidatus Solibacter sp.
GTTGCTCGGAAAAGCGGCAGCAGGGCTGCCGCACTCCACAGGCCGTATTCATTCTATATAATGTGAGGCGAAATTCAGCTATCCCTTCTTTAGAGGGTTTCATGGCCAAAGCCGCTCCTGCCTCCATCAAGAAAGAGATCGAAGGGCTTCGCGAAAAGCTTCGGCATCACGAATATCTTTATTACGTGCTTGATGAACCGGAGATTTCGGATGCGGCTTACGACAAGCTGATGGAGCGGCTGAAAGCTCTCGAAGCCGGGCATCCGGAGTTGGCCACGCCGGATTCGCCGACTGTCCGCGTGGGTGGCGCGCCCCGCGAAGGTTTTCAGACCGTGCGCCACGCGCGGCCGATGCTCAGCCTCGACAACGCTTTCTCCTACGATGCGTTGCGCGATTGGGATCGGCGCGTGCGCGAGGGTAGCGGGCGCGAGGAAATCGAATATATCGCCGAGCACAAATTCGATGGGCTGAGCATTTCGCTCCAATACGAAGACGGAGTGCTGGTGCGGGGCGTGACGCGAGGCGACGGAACCACCGGCGAAGACGTTACGGCTAACGTGAAAACGATCCGGTCGATTCCGCTGCGAGTTGACAGGGCCGTATTGAAAAACGTCAAGCTGCCCGCTGATTTTGAGGTACGCGGCGAGACCATGATGACGCGCAAGGCGTTCGAGGCGTTGAACCGGCACCAGGAGGAGATCGGCGGAAAGATTTTTGTGAATGCGCGCAATTCGGCGGCCGGCGCCGTGCGCGTTCTGGATCCGGCGATCACCGCCGCGCGGCGGCTGGATTTTTTCGCGTACTACCTGTTCGTCGATGGCAAAGTGCCGTTCCCGAAACATTCCGATAGCCTGATGGCTCTTAAGCAATTGCACTTCCGCGCCTCGGATGACTGGAAACTATGCGATGGAATCGACAAGGTGCTAGCCTACTGCGACGCTTGGGACACGAAGCGCGAAAAGCTGGCTTACGACATCGACGGCGTGGTGATTAAGGTGAATTCGGTCCCCATTCAGAATGAATTGGGCTTTACGTCGCGCGCACCGCGCTGGGCGATTGCTTACAAATATCCCGCGCGGCAGGAGACCACCGTCGTCAACGACATCATCGTGCAAGTCGGGCGCACTGGCACGCTTACCCCGGTTGCGGTGCTTGAACCGGTGCAAGTCGGAGGCGTCACTGTCAGCCGCTCGACACTCCACAATTTTGATGAGATCCAAAGGCTGGGTCTGCAGATTGGCGACACGGTGCTTATTGAGCGCGCCGGCGAAGTGATTCCGCACGTCTTGAAAGTCGTCAAAGAAGGGAAGAACCGGAAGCCTTTTCGCATGCCCAAGCGCTGTCCCGAGTGCGACAGCGCGATTCATCACGTGGAGGGCGAAGTCGCTTACCGTTGCGTGAATGCCGCCTGTCCTGCGAAACGCAAAGAATCTCTTTTGCACTACGCCAGTCGCCACGCCATGAATATCGACGGCCTCGGAGAGAAGATCGTCGATCAACTCGTGGACAAGAGCCTGGTGAAAGACGTTGCCGATCTTTATTCGCTCAAAGAGGATGAAGTCGCGGGGCTCGATCGCATGGCGGAAAAGTCCGCGCAGAATTTGCTCGAAGAAATCGAAGGGAGCAAAAAAAACAGTCTGGCGCGCCTCATTCATGCGCTAGGCATTCGCAACGTCGGGGAACGCACGGGCCAATTGCTGGCGGAACATTTTTCCTCGCTCGAAGAACTGGCCGCCGCAAAGGAAGAGGAACTTGTAGCCGTGCCCGAAGTTGGACCGATTGTGGCCGCGGCAATCGCCGAGTTTTTCTCCGAGCCGGCCAATCGGCAGCTCATCAAGAAGCTGCACGATGCAGGTGTGCAACCCTCGGCTGAAAGACTGGTAGTCAAAAGTACTAAGTTTGCGGGACAAACATTCGTCTTCACCGGTACCCTATCCAATCGCTCACGAGAAGAAGCGGCGGAGATCGTCAAACAACATGGCGGCAAGTCCGCAGATTCAGTCAGCAAGAAAACCAACTACGTTATTGTGGGTTCCGACCCAGGCTCAAAATACGACAAAGCGAAAGAGCTCGGCGTCACTATCCTGAGTGAAGCCCAATTCGAGGAGCTTGTCGCAAGCCCTGCAGGGTCGGACTCCCCCGTCAGCCCCGGCGTGCCTACCGAACCATCGTCCAAGGCCCGAAAGCCAGGTCAGAGGGGGAGAAGATCAGCGAGGGGGCCGCGCGAGCAGAAACCTAAACGAAAAGGCAAAACGGGAACGAAGAAGAAAGCCAGGAGGGCTAAATCGAAACCCGCGGCTGACTTGAAACCAAAGCCTCGACGAAAGGCTAAGTCTAAACCTCCGGGTAAATCGCCGCAGGTTCCACAACTCGATTTGTTCGGGAGATGAGTCCCTTTCATCGGGTATAATAGGTGTGGCGGGTGAGCCGGGTGATCGCTGGCTTGGCTATCGCGAGATGGCTGGGCGGGAGGAAAGTCCGGACACCGTCGTCGTAGGCTCGCGAGAGCCGGTGACGAAATAGGGCAACGCGCCTGGTAACGCCAGGGGGCGAAGTTGAAGATGCCGGGCTAAAGCCCGGCGCTACAACGGCGCCACGGAAAGTGCCACAGAGAAAATACCGCCGGCTGGGAGAAGCACGGTGGCATCGCGCAGGAAAACCTGCGGGACGTCTTCGAAACGCTCGCTCAGTTAGGCAAGGGTGAAAAGGTGGGGTAAGAGCCCACCGCTCGTTTGGCAACAAACGAGGCACGGAAAACCCCGCGTGGTGCAAGGCCAAATAGGAGGGGAGAGCCGGCCCGGCTCGCCGAGAACGCTTGCGTAAGCAAGCGCTCTTCCTCAGCGTTGGAGCGATCCATCGTTGAGAGCAACCCTCGGGTAGGCTGCTGGAGCCGTGGTGCGAATCACGGCCTAGAGGAATGATTGCCGCTGCTCGACGTCCCTTACGGGGTGGCGCGCAGCACAAAATCCGGCTTACAGGCTCGCCCGCCAATATTTTTTCTGCTCCAGCCGTTGCTCGGATCTACGTTGAGTTCGCTTCCCCGATTGAATTCCCGCTCAAAACTTAGTACAACTCGATGGCTGAAATTTTTCGCCACTCAGGAACTGAAGTCGACGCCTTCTTCGGAGCGCACCAATGAAAACGATCCAAGGTCCGGGCATTTTTCTCGCGCAGTTCGCGGCCGATAATCCGCCCTTTAACACGTTCGACTCCATCTGCGCCTGGGCCGCCGGTCTCGGCTACGTCGCGGTGCAAATCCCCACTTGGGACGCGCGTCTCTTCGATCTAAGGAGTGCCGCCGAAAGCAAAGCCTATTGCGACGACCTCCGCGCCGTTGCCGCTCGCCACAAACTCGCCATCTCCGAACTCTCCACGCACCTTCAGGGCCAGCTCGTGGCTTGCCATCCCGCCTATGACGCCATGTTCGATGGCTTCGCTCCGAAAAATCTTCATGGCCATCCCAAGGAGCGCCAGGCTTGGGCCGTCGAGCAGCTCCTCCAAGCCGCGCGCGCTTCCGCGAATCTCGGCCTCAAAGCTCACGTCACCTTCTCCGGCGCATTCGCCTGGCCCTACATTTATCCCTGGCCGCAACGACCCGCAGGCCTCATCGAGACAGCCTTCGACGAGCTCGCCAAGCGCTGGCTTCCCATTCTCGACGCTTTCGATAAAGCCGGCGTCGATCTATGCTTCGAGATTCATCCCGGCGAAGACCTCCACGACGGAGCTACGTTCGAAATGTTTCTCGACCGCGTCCGCAATCATCCCCGCGCCAACATCCTCTACGATCCCAGCCACTTCGTTCTTCAGCAGCTCGACTATCTCCAGTTCATCGATCTCTATCACTCGCGCATCAAAATGTTTCACGTCAAGGATGCCGAATTTAATCCCACCGGCGGGCAGGGCGTCTATGGCGGCTATCAACCATGGCTGCAGCGTGCCGGACGCTTCCGTTCCACGGGCGACGGCCAGGTCAATTTCCCTGCCATTTTTTCAAAGTTAGCTCAGTACGATTTTCCCGGCTGGGCCATTCTGGAATGGGAGTGCTGCATCAAATCCGCCGAACAAGGCGCCCGCGAAGGCGCTCCCTTCATCAAACGCCACATCATCGAAGCCGCGAAAACCACCTTCGACGATTTCGCCAGCTCTGGCGCGGACCAATCCGCCCTCCGCAAAATCCTCGGGCTTTCATAAGCTACAGATTAGAGATTTCGTCTCGGAACCATGCTCGTTCAGGTGCTGGCTGGCACTTGCGCAGCAATGGAGGCTCGGGGAATGTGAATGTCACGCGACTCGCGTAATGCCAGGGAAGCCGTCAAACCTCATATCAAAACTGAAGATCCGCTCCACCCCGTTCTTCTCCATGACGGCCAGATGAATTGCATCGCGCGCGGACATCCGCGCGTGTCCCATCACGATTTCTTTGGCGCGTTCCGCCGCCGCTCGATCGATCTCGAAAACATCCTCGACCACGCTAAATAACGCCTCGAACCCGGCTTGTATCGCCTCCCGGCGATTGATGGCCGTGTAACGGTGAATGATTTCTGCAGCACTTCCGCATCGGTGACTAGCCGTTCGCGCTCGCTTGCAAATTTCTCCAGCAAACGCCGCGCGTCCGCTTTGTGTGGGTGAGCCGCGCCGATAAGATACATGGGAACATTCGAGTCCACGAAAATCATGGATGAGTATCGTCGAGGTAGCCGCTCTCGATTTCCGCCAGCATCTGCTCGATATCGCCGGTGGGAAATTCATGATGGGCTGCCGCCCGGATCGCCTCAAGCTTCTTTTTGACGTCTCCGGTGGACCGCTGGTTGCGAGCTGCGCTCAACGCCCGCCGCACCCATTCCGCGATCGACATCTGCTGCGAACGCGCCGCCTTCTGAATCTCACGGTACTCCTGATCCCGCAAGATGACTTGGAGTCGTTTGGACATACCATGAGTCTATCTGACGCATGTGGTTGAGTTAAATAAACCTCCGCATGAGTGCTCTCCAGATCGCCCCCTCGAGCTTGTGGCACTCTGTAAATGTTACGTACGCACGAGCAACTCTAACGTTCTCGCAGTCGTCCTAAATGCGCTTCATTTGCAAACAAAAGCGATTCTCTACATTCCCCCGTCTAACCGCTTGTATTTCTGTATCTTACAGAAAGTCTGAGAGGGTCCCTTTTGCCCTCATTTGGCCCCCCAGATGCTTCTTTCTCGTCGTAGGGAATTCGCACCGGGCGCATAACAAGCGATCGAAGGGATGGACTCCATCGGGCACGCGAAAATAGGAAGCAATTCTCTCCGTTTCAGACAGTTCGTCCCGGTTCTCTTGGAGATTCTGCTCGCCGGCATTTCTCTCACTTACTTCAGTCTGCCTCTGCTTGGCAACTGGCTAGTCCACGAGGATGCGATTCACAAAGCGGACGCTATCGTCGTTTTAGCCGGCAATTCTCCCGAGCGTGCGCTCGAAGCAGCGAGGCTGTACCGTCGCGGCTACGCCCGCGAGATCTGGCTCACTCACCCGAAGAAGGCAGGTAGTCTCGACGAGTTCGGGCAGTTGCGGCAGCCCGCCGAAGACTCGCGCAATTCCGAGATTCTTTGCAGCGCCCGAGTGCCAAGACAAGCTATCCGCGTTCTTGACCTGCCCATTGTCAATACCGCCGACGAGCTAAACGCGATTGACTCCCGCTTGAAAGAGAGAGGCGGAAGTTCCGTCATTATCGTCACCAACAAGGCTCACACGGGGCGCGTCAATTCTCTCTGGCGAAGGTATCACTCTGGCCGTGGAGAGATCGTTGTCCACGCCGTACCGCATGACCAGTTTGCTGCTTTCAACTGGTGGATGATTCCTTCCTCGCGCGCCCAAGGCGTTCACGAGCTGCTTGGCATGATGAATATCTGGGCCGGTATGCCCGTCCATCGCCCCCTGCAAACCAGCGAATCGCCAGGAACGGCTTCGCTCGTGCCGCTTTCTTAAGCTGTCACCTCCCCAAGCCTTGCGCGAGACGACCTGTGGCGGCGGGTCGCCGCAGATCTCGGTTCTAAGGCTGGGGGCTTTCGTTTTCTCTTGAGTGCTGCGCTCACTGATGTATGCCATTCTTACAAAAAATATGGAGTGGATGCCCAACTGCTTCTCACGGCCGTCTCTCGATAATTTCATTCGCTCCACCAGCGTGTGTTACCTTGCCGCGTGCAAGTCCAAACCACTTCCGAGGCCCCTTATGCGGCGAAACGGCTCTACCTTGACTATGTTCGGCATTCTTCTCGCTATTTCGCTCTCGGCGCAGCGATTTGACGCTCAGTCTGTGGCCCAACCCTCCGCAACGATTTCCCAGCAAGCCGCCGCGCGCCAAGCTCTTCCAGCGCCCCATGTGCCAACCCAGGCTGATATCTTGCGGGGCGCTTACGGGCCGTACCGCGCCAACAACGATTTGCTCTATTACCACCTCGACATTCGCGTCGATCCGGAAAAGAAGTTCATCAGCGGCAAGAACACCATCCGTTTCAAAATGCTTCAGGACGGCACGCGCATCCAGCTCGACCTTCAGCAGCCGCTCCAGGTTGACAAAATTCTACTTGGCAAAACGGACCTGAAGTACAGCCGTGAATTTGGCGCCGTTTTCGTCGATTTTCCCGAGACGCTTCGCTCCGGCCACACCTATTCGATCGACTTCTATTACTCCGGGAATCCTCGCGAGCAGGGCCGCTTCGGCGGCTTTTCGTTTCACAAAGATCCCGAGGGCCATCCCTGGATCTTTACCGCCTGCGAAGGAATCGGCGCCAGCGTCTGGTGGCCGAACAAGGATCAGTGGCGCGACGAAGTGCAAAGCATGGAAATCAGCGTTTCCATTCCGAACGATCTAGTGGATGTCTCAAACGGAAAATTTCTTGGCAAGACCGATCTCGGCGATGGCTACACGCGCTGGGATTGGCTCGTCCACTATCCCATCAACAACTACGACGTCTCGCTGAACGTCGGCAACTATGTTCATTTTTCCGACAAACTCGGCGACCTCGCGCTCGATTTCTATGTCCTTCCGGAAGATCTTGAGAAAGCCAAAAAACAGTTCGTCCAGGCCAAGGGCATGCTCGAAGCGTTCCAACATTATTTCGGGCCGTATCCCTTCAAGAAAGACGGGTACAAGCTCATCGAAGTCCCGTATTCCGGCATGGAGCATCAGAGCGCCGTCACCTACGGCAACCACTTCGCAAACGGTTATCTGGAACGCGATTGGACCGGCGTTGGCATCAGCACCAAATTCGATTTCATTATCATCCACGAAAGTGCGCACGAATGGTTCGGCAATGCCGTCACAGCCGCCGATTCTTCGGACATGTGGATTCACGAAGGCTGGGCCACCTATCTCGAATGCCTGTACGTCGAGTACATGTACGGCCACGACGATTACCTGAAGTACGTCAACGCGTACAAATCCAAAGTCAAAAATCAGGTGCCCATCATTGCCGAGCGCGGCGTCAATGCCGAGCCGCCGCAAGATATGTATTTCAAAGGCGCGCTCTTTCTAAACACTTTGCGCAGCGTCGTCAACGACGACCGCCGCTGGTTCAAGCTGATTCACGATTACTTCCAGCACTTCAAATACAAGAACATAATGACCGAAGACGTTGTCCAGTTTTTCAACCAGCAAACCGGAATGAATCTCACGCCCATTTACAATCAGTATCTTCGCCACACGGCGATTCCAACGCTCGAACTGAAGTTCAACGTAGCGGAAGGCACGGTCGCCTATCGTTGGAAAGCAGACGAGGCTGGTTTCGCAATGCTTGTCCGCGTGGGAAAAGCAGGGAATTGGCAGGTCATTCAGGCGACGACGGATTGGCAAACCATGAAGACGGCGCTCACGAGAGACAACTTCGCCGTGGCTACCGACCTCTATTACGTCAACGTTGACAAGCAGTGATTCAGCGCGACAAGTGACTCAGCCACGCACGCATCGTCGCGAAACCGCCGACTGCGCCCCGCGCAGCGCACTCGTCGCAACTTTCTTTTTATGGCAGAGTAATTACACATGCCCGGACCCGAAAAAAACCAGACCGCTCGACGGGCAGTTTTCGCGTATCCAAGCTTCGTGCTTTTTCAAACGGGCCGCACGGCTATGGTCGTGGCCATGGAGATGCAATCTGTCGCGGTGGGCTGGCAGGTCTTCGAAATCACCCACCGTCCGCTGGACCTGGGCCTGGTCGGTCTCGTTCAATTTCTGCCTGGGATACTTCTGTTTCTCGTTTCAGGCCACGTCGCCGACCGCTACGACCGCCAGAAACTGATCATGCTCTGCTACATCGGGTACGGTCTGAGTTTTGGCCTCTTGCTCTGGACCGCTCTGCGAGAGGGCCGCTCGGTTTTCCCCATTTTCATCATTCTCGTGATCTTAGGAGTGATGCGCGTTTTCAATGCTCCGGTCAGCCGCGCGTTCCTGCCACAATTGGTGCCGGAGGAAGACCTTCCCACGGCTATCGCCTGGGCTTCCAGCTTCTTCCAGGGCGCCGCCATCCTTGGCCCCGCCGCGGGCGGGGTGATTTACGCTGCATTTCGGGGGCCGGGCGCGGTTTACGTCACCGCCATGATTCTGACGCTAGTGGCCGTAACCTGCGTGATCGCAATCAAAGCTGAGGCCAAACCGCGCGCGAGAGAACCATTCAATTCCAAGACCGTATTCGCGGGTCTGCATTACATCTGGCGTGAGAAAATAGTTCTGGGCTCACTTTCACTGGACTTGTTCGCTGTTCTGCTCGGCGGAGCCGTCGCGCTTCTACCGGTCTATGCCAGAGAGATTCTGCACACAGGCCCATGGGGACTCGGACTATTGCGCGCGGCGCCCGGTGCGGGTGCCGCGGTAATGGCCATTCTCCTGGCGTACCGTCCTCTGCGAAAGAAAGCCGGCCTAACGATGTTGTGGTGCGTTGCCGGATTCGGGGTATTCACCATCCTCTTCGGAGTTTCGCACAGTCTGATTTTGTCGCTGGTCTCCTTGTTCTTTGTGGGAGCGACAGACATGGTTAGCCTGGTGGTCCGGGCCATGTTGATTCAAGTGGCCACGCCCGACGAAATGCGGGGACGCGTCAATGCTGTGGACATGGTTTTCATCGGCGCGTCGAACGAACTTGGCGAATTCGAGTCCGGTCTTACAGCGCAGTGGTTCGGGACTGTCCCGGCGGTAATTCTTGGTGGAATTGGAACGATCGTCGTAACGGCGATCTGGGCGTGGCGCTTTCCGGAATTGAGGAAAGTCGAGCAGGTTCACTCGCTGCCGAACCGAGCGGCGTGAATCTTTCGAGACTTTGCCGCGTCGAATGGCGCCAGTTGGGAGCGCCACGCGCACACGCCAGTGTGTCGAATGCTCGCCGATTTATGGTTTGGTCTTCGCCGGCGCCGTGGTTTTGGACTCCGCTGGCGTGGCAGCGCTCGTAGCGGCTGGTGCTGTTGGTGGAGGAGCAGGCGGAGCGGCCAGCGCCGCTTTCACCGAGGCGGGAATTTTGTCAGAATTGGCAAGCAGGACGCTGACCTGCCAAATTTCCGTTTCGGACAAGCGTCCCTTGAAGCCCGGCATTCCCGTCAGCCGGATGCCATTTTCCGCCTTCCAGTAGGTTTCTGAGGCTGGGTCGTCCGATACACCAACTCCGTGGAACAGTTGCGGCGGCGGTGGATACATGCCCTGGGCTATATTCGTCTTGGGCTGATCCGGCAGACCATGGCAGACGGCGCAATTTTGTTTGTAAATGTCCACGCCGGCCAAATAGCTCTTTTCATCCGCGGCTACCGGCGACTCCGGAACTTGCTGCTTGGCGATGCGCGCGTTCAGATCCATGTGGGCAAATTTCTTTTCAAAGGGCAAGGGTGGGTCCGTGGTCGCAACGGGCGCGCGCCCGGTCGCAAAATAAAAGTACACTCCGCACGCGCTCAGCAAGATTGTCAACAGAATGCCGACGATTATGCCCTTGAACATGCCCTCTCCACCCGTCCTTTTCAAGTTACCGACTCTGATTCGTCCCTCCGCAATGGTGCGCGGTGCGTTAGTGTAATCTCTCCTCTACCCTGTTGCCCACAAGAAATATCGCCGATTCGAACCACTCCCTATAGTCAAAATCGGGCTGTTTTCTTGTGCAGCGGCCTCCGCTCGGTCGTAGCGGTTGCCAAGTAACCATTTTCATTTGAAATCCGTCTTATGTATGCGCAGGCCGACTTTTCCGGTAGGCTCAAAGGATTCGGCGGGGATTGCCCTGAGTGGTACCCGCGATTGTCTTGCCCCGGCAGACTCACTCGCACTATTTGGATTTATTGACAGGAGAGTACGAATGGGCCATCTCGACTCCATAGAGCTTCCCGAACAACACACAAGTCATTCCGGGGCTGGCAGCCCCGCCAAAAGCCGTTGGTGGCTTTGGCTCGTCGTCCTCGGGATTGTTGCGATCGGTATCTGGTATTTTCGCGGAGCGCGCTCGACCAGCGAGGCTGGTGGTACAGCCAGCGCGGGCGCAAGCGGACAAGGAAGAAGGGGAGCCGGCGGTGCAGGCTTCACTGTGCCTGTGGTCGTGGCAAGCGCGGAGAAGGGCGATCTGCCGGTCTACCTGATTGGGCTCGGCACCGTAACGGCCTTCAACACGGTAACCGTGCGGAGCCGCGTAGATGGCCAAATCGTTAAGGTGAATTTCACCGAAGGCCAATTCGTGCACCAAGGCGATGCACTGATCGAAATCGATCCGCGGCCGTATCAGGTGATGCTTGAACAAGCCGAAGGCCAGCTCGCGAAAGACCAAGCTCAGCTCCACGACATGCAAGTCGATTTCGAACGCTACCAGCTTCTCTACAACGAGGGGGTCGTTCCAAAGCAGCAGGTCGATACGCAGCAGGCCCAAGTGGGGCAGTATGAAGGGGCGATCAAGGCCGACCAAGCCACCATCGACAACGCAAAGCTTCAGCTGGTTTACGCACACATCACGGCGCCGATCAGCGGCCGCGTGGGGCTGCGCCTGGTCGATATCGGAAACATCGTGCATGCTTCCGACACGACAGGACTTCTGGTCATCACGCAGCTTCAGCCGATTTCGGTGATCTTCACGCTGCCGCAGGACCAACTTCAGCAAGTGTTGGGGAAATTGCGCGGGGGTGGCCAGCTTCCCGTTGAGGCTTACGACCGCGACGACACCACGAAGATCGCTGAAGGCAAGCTCGCAACCATCGACAATCAAATCGATCCGACGACTGGGACGTACAAATTGAAATCTATTTTTAGCAACGAGAACAATGCACTTTTCCCGAATCAATTCGTGAACATGCACATGCTTGTGGATGTGAAAAAGAATCTCGTGATTGTTCCGGCGGCAGCGATTCAGCGAGGGCCGCAAGGAACGTACGTTTATGTGGTTTCTGGAGGAGACGTCGCGAATATCCGGCCGGTGAAGATCGCGCAAACATCCGGCAATAACATCGGCATCGGTTCCGGCCTAAACGCGGGCGAGGTGGTCGTGATCGACGGGCAGGACAAGCTCCAGGATGGTAGCAAAGTCCTGACGAGCACATCGGCGACCGGCGCGGCCGAAAGACCAGCGGGGAGCGAGTCCTCGCAATCCGTTGGATCGCCAACGGGCAAATCGCCATCCGGGCGATCTTCAGCCACGCCAGCGGGAGGCAAGGTTCGATGAGTCCGTCGCGGCCGTTTATTCTGCGGCCTGTCGCGACCACGCTGCTGATGATCGGCGTGCTGTTGGTGGGTTTTGTTGCCTACCGACAATTGCCCGTCTCAGCGCTGCCTCAGGTCGATTACCCCACAATTCAGATTCAGACTTTTTATCCTGGCGCGAGTCCCCAGGTGATGGCGTCGTCCGTGACGGCCCCGCTCGAGCGGCAGTTCGGCCAGATTCCCGGATTGAACCAGATGACCTCGACGAGTTCGTTCGGAAGTTCGATCATCACGTTACAATTCAATCTGGACCTCAATATTGATATTGCCGAACAAGAGGTTCAGGCGTCGATTAACAGTGCTTCCAATCTTCTGCCGCAGGGACTGCCAAACCCTCCGATTTACAGCAAGATCAATCCAGCCGACGCGCCGATTCTGACTCTTTCACTGACTTCGGACTCTCTTCCTCTATCCAAGGTCGAAGACTTGACGGACACCACGCTCGCGCAGAAAATTTCGCAACTGCCAGGCGTTGGGTTGGTCAGCATTAGCGGCGGGCAGCGCCCGGCAGTGCGCATCCAGGCCAATCCAACGGCGCTCGCTTCCTACGGACTTGGTTTGGAGGATTTGCGTACGGCACTGAGCGCGGCGAACGTGGATCAGGCCAAGGGCACATTTGATGGCGCCCACCAGGCCTACACGATCGGCGCGAACGACCAACTTATTTCCAGCTCGAGCTACGGCCCCATCATCGTGGCCTACCGCAACGGCGCTCCAGTGAGACTCTCGGATGTCGCCACCGTACTTGACGGCACGGAAAACGTCATGCAAGCGGCGTGGGCGAATAAGAATCCAGCCGTCATTCTGAACATTCAGCGCCAACCGGGCGCGAATATCATCTCCGTGGTGGATCGCGTTAAGAAGCTGCTGCCGCAGCTTTCGGCTTCGCTGCCGGCGTCCGTGAAGATTGACATTCTTACGGACCGCACGACGACGATTCGAGCGTCAGTGGAAGACGTGCAATTCACGCTGATGCTGACCATCGCATTGGTCGTTATGGTGATCTTTCTTTTTCTGCGGAGCATCCGGGCTACGGTAATTCCAGCATTGGCCGTGCCGTTATCGATCGTGGGCACTTTTGGCGTGATGTATTTATGCGGCTACACGCTGAACAATCTTTCGCTGATGGCGCTCACCATTTCGACCGGTTTCGTAGTGGACGACGCCATCGTGATGATCGAGAACATCAGCCGTTTTCTCGAAGCCGGCGATTCGCCTCTTCAGGCGGCAATCAAGGGCTCCGACCAGATCGGCTTCACGATTATCTCGCTGACGGTGTCGTTGATTGCGGTGCTGATCCCGCTTCTCTTCATGGGCGACATCGTGGGGCGGCTCTTCCGCGAATTCGCTATAACCTTAGCGATCACAATCCTGATTTCCGCTTTCGTCTCGCTGACGCTCACTCCGATGATGTGCGCGAAACTGCTTCGCCACACCAAGGAGGAGGACCAGAGCTGGTTTTATCACAAGTCCGAACTGGCGTTTAATTCCATCATTGCGTTTTACGGCCGCACTTTGAAATTTGTCCTTCAGTACCGGACCACTACTCTGCTCGTCACCATCGGGACACTGGTTACCACCATTCTGCTCTATGTTTACGTTCCGAAAGGTTTCTTTCCAGTACAGGACACAGGCCTGATCATGGGCATCTCGGAAGCCGCGCAGAATGTTTCCTTTGCTTCGATGACGCGCCACCAGCAGGCGCTCGCCGACGTTATTCTGAAGGATCCGGCGGTCGAAAGCCTTTCCTCCTTTATCGGCATCGATGGGACAAACCTAACGCTGAATACAGGCCGAATCCAAATCAATCTGAAGCCGCTGGCTCAGCGAAAGATCAGTGCTTCCGACGTGATCCGCCGGCTGCAGCCAGAAGTCGCCAAGGTCGACGGGATTTCGCTTTTCATGCAGCCGGTGCAGGACCTGACGGTCGAAGACCGTGTGAGCCGCACAGAATTTCAATACAGCCTGGAAGATGTGGATCCGAAAGAACTCGCTTATTGGACGCCGCGATTCATGGATAAGCTGAAGTCGCTTCCAGACGTGCGCGATGTGGCCAGCGACGAGCTTAATGCGGGGCTGCTGGCAAATCTGGTTATCGACCGCGACACCGCCTCCCGTCTCGGAATTCTTCCCGCGGATATTGACAACACGCTGTACGACGCCTTCGGGCAACGGCAGGTCTCGACGATTTTCACGCAACTGAATCAGTATCGCGTGGTGCTGGAAGTGGATCCGCAGTTTCAGCAGAGTCCCGATGCCCTGAAGAATATCTACGTGAAGTCCGTCACGTCAGGCCAGCAAGCTTCCGCTGGTTCCACGGCGAATATTTCCAGCACGCAGCAGCAGGCCATCACTTCGGCGCCGAGTCCGCAGGTTCCGCTCAGCGCTTTCACGCGTTTCGAGCCCGGCGCCACCGCCTTGGCCATCAACCATCAGGGACAATTTCCGGTCGTCACGGTTTCGTTCAATCTGGCTCCAGGGGCCGCATTGGGCGACGCTGTCAACGCCATCAACAAGGCGAAGGACGAACTAAACATGCCTCCGAGCATCCAGGCCACGTTCCAAGGCACTGCGGCGGCATTTCTGAATTCACTGGCGAACGAACCGCTGCTGATCCTTGCCGCACTCGTGACGGTCTATATCGTTCTCGGCGTACTATACGAGAGCTACATTCACCCCATCACGATTCTTTCAACGCTGCCTTCGGCGGGCGTTGGCGCAATTCTCGCGCTACTCCTCTTTCACATGGAGTTCAGCGTAGTATCCCTTATCGGCATTATTCTCTTGATCGGTATCGTGCAGAAAAACGCGATTATGATGATCGATTTCGCGCTGGAGGCAGAACGCAAAGAAGGGAAGGCGCCGCTGGACGCTATCTTCGAGGCGTGCCTGCTTCGATTCCGCCCCATCTTGATGACCACGATGGCTGCGCTACTCGGCGCGCTGCCTCTTGCGCTCGGTACGGGTGTCGGTTCCGAGCTGCGGCGTCCACTGGGCATCACAATCGTGGGCGGGCTGATTCTTAGCCAGTTGCTAACGCTATACACTACACCCGTGGTTTACCTGGCATTCGATTGGCTGTCGCGTCGATTCGCATTTCACATCGGCAATCCAGTCGAGGAGCCGGCCCACGGCGATTAGACCATGACTTCTTCAACCAACTTTTCCGCGCCCTTCATTCGTCGCCCGGTGGCCACGACACTGATTACCATCGCGATTTTTCTTTCTGGCGCCGTGGCGTTTCGTTTTCTTCCTGTAGCTCCGCTGCCGCAAGTGGACTTTCCGACGATTTCCGTCGGCGCGGGCCTGCCCGGAGCAAGCCCGGAAACCATGGCATCCGCCGTTGCGACGCCACTGGAAAGGCAGTTTGGGCGGATCGCCGGCGTGACGGAGATGACGTCTTCCAGCGGCCTGGGCTCGACCAACATCACACTGCAGTTTGATTTGAATCGCGACATCAACGCCGCGGCGCGCGACGTCCAGGCGGCGATTAATGCGGCTCGGAGCCAATTGCCGGCGGACCTGCCAGGCCAGCCGAACTATCGTAAGGTAAACCCGGCGGACGCGCCCATTCTGATTTTGGCTTTGACCTCGGAGAATATTCCGCGTCCGCAAATCTACGACGCCGCCGATTCGATCCTGGCGCAGAAATTGGCGCAGGTTGAAGGCGTGGGGCAGGTGTTTACGTGGGGCAGCTCGCGCCCCGCGGTTCGCGTAGAAGCGAATCCCTATCAGCTCAATAGTTATGGGATCAGCCTCGAAAAGCTTCGAGCCTCCTTGCAATCGGCAAACGCGAATCTCGCGAAGGGTTCGCTGGGAGACTCGCAGAAGGCCTGGGCGGTAGCCGATACCGATCAGATTTTCAAAGCCTACGCTTACGAGCCGTTGATTGTAGCGGGCCATGCGGGAGCGCCAGTCCGTTTGAGGGATGTGGCCGATGTCGTGGATTCCGTGGAAGACACACGCAATCTGGGCCTTTTCGAGGGCAAAAACTCGGTTCTGCTCGCGATTTTCCGGCAGCCCGGCGCCAACATGATCGAGACCGTGGACCGCATTATGAACATTTTGCCGGTCCTGCGCGCTTCCGTTTCTCCGTCGCTGCATCTAAGCGTGGCCATCGACCGCAGCACCACAATCCGCGCGTCAGTGCACGACGTGGAAATCACGCTGATGATTTCCATCTGCCTGGTCATTTTGGTGGTGTTTGCTTTTTTGCGGAATACCTGGGCCACCATCATTCCAAGCGTTGCTGTTCCGCTATCGCTGATCGGAACGTTCGGCATCATGTATCTTGCCGGCTACAGCCTGGACAATCTCTCGCTGATGGCCCTGACGATATGCACGGGATTCGTGGTGGACGACGCCATCGTGGTCATCGAGAACATTACCCGCCACATCGAGAACGGCCTGAAGCCATACGAAGCGGCCATGAAAGGAGCAAGCGAGATCGGTTTCACGGTGCTCTCGATGAGCACATCGCTCGTGGCGGTGTTCATTCCGATTTTGTTAATGCCGGGGATCGTGGGCCGGCTGTTCCGCGAGTTTGCGGTGGTGCTGAGCGTGGCTATCGGGGTCTCGCTTTTCGTTTCGCTGACAACCACGCCCATGATGTGTGCGCGTTTTCTGAAGCATGAAAGCGGCAAACACAACTGGATCTACAAGTTTTTTGAGAGATCTTTCAATGGAGTTCTTCATCTCTACGATATTTCGCTGCGGTGGGTTCTCCGGCGCCAATTGCTGATTCTAGGCGCGACTTTTCTTACGGCTATCCTTTGTGCGTATCTCTTTTTCCATGTCAATTCCGGATTTTTCCCGCAGCAGGATACCGGGCGCATCAGCGGGGTCATTCAGGGCGACCAGGATCTATCTTTCGCGGCCATGGCGGCGAAGATGCGCACGTTCACGGACATTGTCTTGAAAGATCCGGCTGTGGATACCATCGCTTCCTTTACCGGGGGTGGCAGCGGAGGCAGCACGGCCCGCATGTTCGGGCAGCTGAAGCCCCTGAGCGAACGCAAGATCAGTGCGGATGAAGTCATCGCACGAATCCGGAAAGCTACTGCGAAGGTTCCCGGGGCGGTGCTCTATTTGCAGGCCGTGCAGGACCTCAGCATGGGCGGCCATGGCACCGCGGCGCAATATCAATACACTCTGCAAGCCGACAATTTGACGGATCTGACCCATTGGGCGCCGCTGCTGCAGAAACGATTGAGTAAGGTTCCTGAACTGCGGGATGTAAACTCCGACCAGCAGATGCACGGGCTCGAAAGCTCACTGGTCGTTGACCGAGACACGGCCAGCCGCCTGGGTGTCTCGATGCAGACGGTAGACAACACGCTCAGCGACGCCTTCGGTCAGCGGCAGGTCTCGACGATGTATGAGGGACTCAATCAGTATCACGTCGTTCTGGAAGTGATGCCCAGCGCTCAGCAGACTCCGGACGCGCTTAAGTCCATCTACGTTCCCGCTGCTGGAGGCAAGCTCGTGCCTCTCAGCGCATTCGCCCAATATGAGCCGTCGAACACCGCGCTTTCTGTAAATCACCTGGGAATATTTCCGGCGATCACGCTATCGTTCAATCTCGCGCCGGGCGCGTCACTCGGACCAGCTGTTGAGCACATCCAGGAGGCAACGAGGGAAATCGGGGTTCCGGCGACGGTCCACGCGACATTCCAAGGCACGGCGAAGGCTTTTCAAGACTCGCGTTCGTCGCAACTCTTTCTTGTGATCACTGCGCTCATAGCCGTGTACATCGTGCTTGGCATTCTGTATGAAAGCTTCATACATCCGATCACGATTCTTTCCACGATTCCGTCGGCTGGGATTGGCGCGATTCTGGCGATCAAATTTGCCGGCACAGACCTGAACATGATCGCATTGATCGGGATCATCCTGCTGATCGGCATCGTGAAGAAAAACGCGATTCTGATGATCGATTTTGCGGTGCAGCTGGAGCGCGAAGAGAAAATTTCGCCCTTGGATGCGATTTACAAAGCTTGCTTATTGCGTTTCCGCCCGATCTTGATGACCACCATGGCCGCGCTCTTCGGCGCGCTGCCTTTGGCGCTTGGCAACGGGACAGGATCTGAACTCCGGCGCCCGCTTGGTATCACGATTATCGGCGGGCTAATCGTCAGTCAGATGCTCACGCTTTACACCACGCCGATTGTTTACATCTATATGGATCGTCTGCAATCGTGGCTGCAGGGTGTTCGCAAGCACGGACACGCGGCCGCGCCCGCTGGCGCTCAGGCGGATTAATCCGTCTGAATTCTACGAACTCCCGATCAAGTACCCTGTAAAGAAAACCAGGACGCCCCCTACGATCACCTGAAACGCCGCCTGCAAGAACGGCGTGTCCATGTAACGATGACGGATGTAGCTGATCACCGCCAGCTCCACGGCGACGACGATCACTGCGACCAGCGTTGCGACGTGAAAATTCGAGATTAGGAAAGGCAGCGTGTGGCCGATTCCGCCTGCAGTTGTCATCGCGCCAGTGACGGACCCACGCAACCAGGGCGAACCTCTTCCGGTGAGAGAGCCGTCGTCGGAGAGCCCTTCGGAGAAAGCCATGGATATGCCTGCGCCGATGGAAGCGGCCAGGCCCACCAGGAATGCGTCCCAGCTTTTGTGCGTGGCGAAAGCCGCGGCGAAGATCGGGGCCAGCGTCGATACGGAGCCGTCCATCAAGCCAGCCAGGCCTGGTTGCACGATTTGCAGAAGGATCAGTTTGCGTTGCGATTCGGCTTCTTGGGCGCGGGCGGGCTCCGTTAGATGTTTTTCCTCAAGCCCTTCAGCCGTTGCGGAATGTTTTCGCTCTTCATCCGCGAGCTTATTCAGCAGTTCTCGCGTGGGCGCATCCGTAACGCGGCCGACGGCTCGCGAATAGAAGCGCGCCGCTTCCATTTCCATGACCTTAGCTTGTTTTCTGGCTGCGTTCGCGCCCAACGGCCGCACCAGCCAAGTCGGGCGGCGTTGTAGGAACCCTTTCACGTTTTCGCGCCGGATTAAAGGGATGTGGTCGCCAAAGCGTTCGCGGAAGGTGGCCAGCAGGCGGTCGCGGTGCACGACCTCCTCTTCGCGCATCGCTTCGAACATCTCGGCGGTCGCGGGATACGTTTCCCGCAAACCATCGGCGAATTCGCCGTAGATGCGCCCGTCTTCTTCTTCCGACGCAATAGCCAGCGCCAGAATCTCTTTTTCGGAAAGTTCCTTGAATTTCTTCTTCAGCATCGGCAATTCCCCAGTTTTGTTGAGCAAGAGAATCGCACAAATGGGAGAGAGAAGTCACCTAAGGGTAGGAAACTGATTCCGGGAAGGAGCTCCCGGTACGATCCGATGGCCTGTGACAAACTATATAGCCTGGATGGCGGAGCCTGCCTGTAGTTGAAAGGCTAAACCAAGAATCCCTGCGTGCGGCAGAGATGCACAATGCCGAAGCGATCGTCCGCACCGATTTTGTGTTTCATTCGATAGAGGTGGTTTTTTACGGTTTGTTCAGAGAGGCAGAATTTGTTCGCGATTTCTTTGTTCGTGAGCCCTTGCGCGATCAGCGGAACGATTTGTTGTTCTCGCCGGGTCAGGCCCAGTTTGGGCTGCATGGAAGTCGAGTGTAGCGAGGTGGCTTCGCGCTCAAAGAATTGGAAAAGCCGCGCGCACAACGAGCCCGGGCATACCGCCTCGCCGTCAAGAACTGCGTGCATGGCCTCCAACACGTCCTCAGAGGAGGCATCTCGGGGCAGATATCCATTGATCCCGGCCCTCACGTACTGAATAAACTCGGTTTCGTCTGCCGTCATTCCGACCAGCAAGATCCGGACCGTGGACGCCATCAAGCGCACCTGACGAATCACATGAATGTCTTCCGCCAAGCTCCCGCGGGAGGTCAGGAGCAGGATGTCTGGCTCCTCTTTCAACAGGCCTTCTGCGCGGAAAGGGCCGACGAAGCTCATTCCCACGACTTCAATGTCCCCGTGCCTCATCAGCATCCTAGCAAGGGCTTCTCGCAAAAGCCGGTTTTCCGCAGCGATGTACACACGCGCGTTTTGCCCCTCTCTATTTTTAATCGCCGTCTTGGTTGGCGCATCCGCCAGAGACAGAGGTCCGCGGCGGTCAGTGCTTAATGACTCTGAGCGCTGCGCATTCGCTGACGAAGCCAGACTTCGGCGTGCCGCTGTCTCCATTGCTTTTCCCCCAACTCGTTGCTCCGCCCCGGAATTCTACTGGCCTGGAATCCGCGCTCGCGGGACTCCCCGAACTTTTGCAATTTGGCAGCCGATTCGAACAGTCCGTCCCACACTCCGGTCTCAAATTATCTCCCACTGGACCTGTGGCTTAGAGTCCGGTCACTCTAGGACTGTCTGCAAACTGAGTCCCACTTCGGTACCAGCCTGGAGCCGCCGGTCCACACCGGGACGGCTCGATTAAGTCTTTCTTATTCTTCTCTCTAGTGAAAAGACAATCCCGCGTGCTCTCTTCCTTTCGCGGTACTTCCGTACTATCATTCCGTCCTAGCGTACTTACGCGCGTACAGGTACGTTTCCTCTATAGGTTTAGCTTCGCGCGGGCCTTACACTGGCAACTGAGACATGTTGTCGGGGAGAGGCAAGGCTTCCATGGAGACCCAGCACGACGTTATGGCGAAGATACCCAGCGCACCTGGCAAGGCCAGTTCGAAATCTGTAACAGCGGAACGGCGCGGCAGCCGGCGCTGCAAGATCACGCAGCTCATGCGTATCCGGCCTTCCGATCCGGAAAAAGAGCATTTCGACGACATGCGCGGAACGCTCAGCGTGTCCCGTAGCGGCGTGTACTTCCAATCCAGTGAACCTCTCTACGAAATCGGCATGCGCTTGTTCGTGACGCTGCCATACTCACAGAATCCCATGGCCATGAATCGCGAATATCTCGCCGAAGTGGTGAGGCGCGATCCTCTACCCACCGGAATGTTTGGCATCGGCCTGAAGATCCTCATGGAGATGGGTCTGCAGCAGCCGGCTGTTTACGGTGCGTCCGGAGCCGGCTGGTAAATTCGGCGTTCACGGCGGTTAATGCAATTTTGAAAACAAGAAAGGGCGGATGGCATTGAGCCACCCGCCCTTTCCCGTTATTGGGGGGTTGGAGAAAAATCGCGAAGAAACTAATCCTGGCCAAACATGCTCAAGGTTTTGTGCCGCAACATGCCCAGCTGGCGGTTAAGCGGATGCTTGCGCGTCAGAAATCCCAGTACTGGCGGCCGTCGCTCGACTAGGCGATTCATGGCGATCGTCAACCGCACGTCTCGGCGGGCAAATTTTAACCCGGACTGCAGCGCCTCCACAGCCTCATCGCGCCGGCCCGCCGTGGCGTAAACTTCCGCCAAATTCAAATAGAGTTGTGCCTGATTCCGCTTCATCCGCACAGCCGCATCGCATAGCCGCTCGGCTTCGCCCCACTTTTGTTCCGAACGCGCCAGAACGACTCCGAGGTACGACATGTAGTACGGATTGTTTTTGTCCAGGTCCACCGCACGCTTCATGTGCGGCAGCGCTTTATTCGCATAATTATCGCGCAGGAGCGTCAAGCCGGTCTTGAACTCGCGGAAGGCTTCCGTATCCATCATCGATTCACCCCGTTGCCCCCAGCCTTCTCAGGTCAGGTAGAAATTAGGACTCCCCGGGAAGCGGGGAACTCGCTGCACGCTACGCAAAGATGGACACAAACCGCCCAGTCGAGGCGTTGAGCTGGACCGCCCGATTCGAGGCCGTCCAAGAGGGCCATGATAAGGTTGCCATCACCCGAGTGGTGTTCGGTCTAGCGAGGAGCAGCGTAGTGTGCCCGGTTCCCATCCCAGTCCTTCTTGAACCTACGCGCACTTTTTGGAGGAATCTACTGACCCATGGGACAGTCTTGGTTCAGCCGCACTAAAGTAACTTTCCGGTTGTGAGGGACAGGATGCGAAATCCCCGCTATTTTCGCGTGCTTTCGCGTTGCCCGGCGCTTTCAGAGCCGGGCGTGATCAGCCCTTGACGTTCCGAGCACGCGCGACTGATAAATCGGGAAGCGGGCAGCCAAATCCGCCACCTGCTTACGCACCTTTTGTTCCGTGGCCGCGTCGCCGATATGCGAGAGAATTTCTCCAACCCAGGCGCCGATCTGCTCCATCTCTGTTTCGCGCATTCCTCGCGTCGTTACCGAGGGGCTGCCCAGCCGGATGCCGCCGCCCTTCATCGGGGGCAGGGGATCGAACGGTATCGAATTCTTGTTCACGGTGATTCCGGCGCGGTCCAGGGCTTTTTCCGCGTCGCTTCCGGTAATTCCGCGCGGATGCACTTCCAGGAGGAATACGTGATTGTCAGTTCCACCCGTCACGATGCGGTACCCGCTCTTTGCGATTGCCGCCGCCAGCGCTTTCGCGTTGGCCACCACCTGTCTTTGATAGTCCTTGAAACTCGGTTCCATCGCTTCTTTCAGACATACGGCCTTCGCTGCAATGGTGTGCACCAGCGGCCCGCCTTGCGTCCCGGGAAACGTCAGTTTGTCCAGTTCTTTCGCAAAAGCCGCTTTACAGAGGACCAACCCGCCGCGCGGCCCGCGCAATGTCTTGTGCGTTGTCGTCGAAACGATATCCGCGTGCGGAACGGGACTCGGATGTACTCCCGCGGCAACCAGCCCCGCGATGTGCGCCATATCCACAAAAAACAACGCGCCCACCGACTTCGCCGCCCTGGCAATTCGCTCGAAATCGATAATCCGCGAATAGGCGCTCGCGCCGGCCACGATCATCTTTGGCTTATGCTCTTGTGCCAGCCTCTCGATTTCTTGGTAATCGATCCGCTCGTCGTCTTTCCGCACTCCGTACGCCACGAACTTGTACATCCTCCCCGAGAAATTCAAGGGATGGCCGTGCGTTAAATGGCCGCCATGCGAAAGATTCATTCCCAGGACGACGTCGTCTTTTTGCAGGGTGGACATATAAACCGCGACGTTTGCAGAAGTACCCGAATGAGCCTGCACGTTGGCGTGCTCCGCGCCAAACAATTCCTTCGCCCGGTCAATCGCCAGTTGCTCCACTTTGTCGGCGTATTCGCAGCCGCCGTAGTAACGCTTCCCCGGGTAGCCCTCCGCGTATTTGTTTGTGAAGATCGAGCCCATCGCCTCGAGAACCGCTTCTGAGACAAGGTTTTCCGAGGGAATCAGCTCGAGCCCGGTCGCCTCGCGCTGCGCTTCCTCGCGCAGAAGCTCGGCTATCTGCGGATCCACCGCTTCGAGGGGCCGCTGCATCCGGTTGTCCGCTTCTGTTGTCGTTGTCATTTGCGTTGTCCTGGTAAATCAGGGGTGAACTATCTTACCGCGCCGCTGACGATTCTGCGCGGTCGAATGGTCGAGGAACCACGCGCTTGCTCTAACGCGCCCCCGAATTGGGCTGACCTGAGCTTTAGCTAAAATGAGGGACTTTTACGCCTCGGTTAGGCTCTGCGCAAGAGTTGGTTCCACTCCCGTGTATGGCGTTACAACCTTACTTATCCGCGCCGCCTGTGGGCACCGAGGAGGGTACTGCTCGGTGCGTCATCTCCGTCCCGGTGATGATGGCATTGCGGATTTGGCCAAAGAGATCGGTCAGCGTGTCTGGCGTGTGCGGGATCAGGATAGTGTTGCTGTGATCGTTTGCGGCGATATCCTTCAGAGTATCGAAATACTGCGTCATCAGGACGAGTTGCATGACGTCCTGCGGCGTGGAGCCCGGGACGGTCTTCGCGAAGTCTTCCACTGAATCTTTCAGGCCGGAGATGATGGCCTTGCGCTGGTTCGCGATGCCTTCGCCTTGCAGACGCTTGGATTCGGCTTCCGCTTCGGCCTGCTTGACCAGCAGCAACTTGTTGGTTTCCGCGCGGGACACAGTCGCTTCGCGTTCGCGCTGCGCTGCGTTGATATCATTCATCGCGGCTTTCACTTTGAGGTCCGGCACGATATCGGAGATCAGCACCTTCACGATGGAGTAGCCGTATTCCTTCATGGAGCCGTCGAGGCTATCACGCAAATCATTTGCGATGGCGGCCTGATTCAGGAACGTGTCGTCCAACTTCATTTTTGGAACGTGCCCGAGGACCACGTTGTAGACCATGGATTCGATCTGCTTGACGGGATCGGTCAGCTTGTAGAACGCGGCTTCCACCGATTCGGGGATCACTTTGTATTGGATGGAAACCGGAATTTGCACGAACACGTTGTCCTGCGTCTTGGTTTCGACTTTCACGTCAAACTGCTGGACCTTCATGCTCATGCGCCGGACTACCGCCTCGATAAATGGCGTTTTCCAATTGAGCCCCGGGCCAGCAACGCGCGCGAACTTGCCGAGGCGCTGCACGATGGCAACCTGCGCCGTCTCGACGGTGAAGAACGAACCAAGTAGCACGCTCAAAACCAAAATCGCAATGAAAATGAAAAAGACGACAAAAATCAGGCCCTCTGGGCTCATTCTTCTCCTCCTTAATCTCTCTGGGCGAATCCCGGAAAACCCGTGCACACTCGACCGCAAGGTGCTTGATGATTGTAGGCCCGCGGCCGCTATTCATAACAAATTCACAACCAGTGGATGGCGCAAATCTAACACGGCGTGCCATCTCGCCACGTTTTATTCCTTTTGGATGTGCCGTTTCTGTGGACAAGGAGAGGTCGTTGCCCGCCTTCGAACCTGCGATTCGTTGAACAGTTCCCGTGACCATTTGCGCTTCGCGCGCTAAGATGTCTTTTCACCCTGCGGAAAGAAGAGAATCGGTCATGAAATCCCCCCTGCAATTCCTTCTCGCTCCAGTGCCGGGCCCCTTCAGCATTGCGCTGATTCGCATTCCGGTGGGCCTGATCTTCTTCACGCAGGGCATTCTCAAATTCACCGACCCGCGCATGGGCGTGCTGCGCTTCGCAAAAATCGGATTTCCACACCCCCACTTCACAGCGCTCTTCGTGGGTTCCTTCGAAATTGTCTGTGGACTCCTCGTGCTGGCCGGCTTCTTTACCCGCGCGGCTGCCGTCCCGCTCTTGATCGTCATCACCACCGCCATCGCCACCACGAAAATCCCGGAACTCTTTCGGCCCGGCCAGGGTTTCTGGTATATGGTCACCGACGCACGCACAGATTTTGCGATGTTCTGCTTACTGATTTTCCTGATATCCGCGGGCGGCGGCACGTGGTCGCTGGACGCGCAAAGACACTGGGCGGGTGGACAAGGTGGAACGCAAAATTAATTTTCCAGAATCGCGCCGTCAATTTCTGAAAACCACGAGCCTCGTTGCCGGGGCGCTCTTGCTTTCCCCGAAGCCGAATGCTGCTCAGATCGAAGCGCTCACACGAAGCAGCAGCCCGGTCGCCACGCCAGGCGATGCCGCACCCGCCGACTACACTCTGCGCATAAAAACCACTCCGATCGAAATCGCTCCCAAGCGCATCCTCTCCGTCACCACCTACAACGGCCACTTTCCAGGCCCCCTCCTCCGCTTTAAGGAAGGCCGGCAAGTCACCATCGACATATTCAATGAAACTGACACAGCCGAGCAGCTCCACTGGCACGGCCAGCAAGTTCCCGTCGATGTGGATGGCGCCTCCGAGGAGGGCACTCCCTACATCCCCGCGCACGGCATGCGCCGCATCGCATTCCAGCCAAAGCCTGCCGGCTTCCGCTTCTATCACACGCACATTCGCGCGGGCTCCAATCTTTACGCCGGCCAATACAGCGGCGAAGTCGGCCCCGTCTACATCGAGCCGCGCCATGAACCAGGCCGTTTCGACCGTGAAGTTTTTCTCACTCTAAAAGAGTTCGAGCCTACCTTCAGCCGCGGCGGCGACATGGCCCAGGATTTTCTCTCTCCTTCCGCTCCCAACAAATCTCTCCAGCAGACCGGCGAATCCGCCATGAAAGCTTCTCTCGCCAAAGGTTTGCCTCACGGCTACGAAGTCGGCTATGGTTCCTTCACGATTAACGGCCGAATGCTCGGCCACGGCGAGCCCATCCGCGTAAAATCTGGCGAGCGCGTTCTCTTTCATATCCTTAACGGCAGCGCGACGGAGATCCGCAGCCTCGCTCTCCCCGGCCATTCTTTCGAGGTTGTAGCCCTCGACGGCAATCCCGTTCCCAATCCCACTCGGGTCCCGGTTCTCTGGCTCGGCACCGCCGAACGCATCTCCGCCGTTGTCGAGATGAATCATCCCGGGGTATGGATTCTCGGCGATCTCGATAATGACGATCGCCCGCATGGCATGGGCATCGTCGTCGAATACGCTGGCCGCACCGGTCACGCCCAGTGGATTGCTCCGCCACCGTTTCGCTGGGATTACACTCGTTTCGAAAAACCCGGCGCCACTTCCGCCGCGCCGGATGAAACTTTTGACATGACTTTCGCCAAAGATAACGCCGCTGAAGAAGGTTTCAATCGCTGGACCATCAATGGCGCCTCGTATCCCATGACCGAGGGCATCGTCCCGGCTTCCTTTCATCTACAGCAAGGCAAGCGCTACCGCCTCCGCTTCCACAACGCCAGTGACGACATTCACCCCATCCATCTTCATCGCCACAGCTTTGAGTTAACCAACCTTGCAGGAAAGCCCACCGCCGGAATCTTGAAAGATGTCCTAATGCTCGGGGGCTATCAACAAGCCGAGGTCGATTTCGTAGCCGACAATCCCGGTCTCACGCTCTTCCACTGCCACCAGCAACTCCACATGGATTTCGGCTTCATGACCCTCTTCGACTATGTTTGATGATTCGCTCTCGATGACTTTGCTTTTTGACGGCGCGGCCAGCCACTACTCCTGCCGCAACGCGGCCAAGGGATCAATCTTGGTGGCTCGCCGGGCCGGCAGATAGCACGCTACAAGAGCCGACGCCAGCAGCACGATGGCAACCCCGATCAGTGCTCGGACATCCATCGCGCCGACGTTATACAAAATGCTCTTAAGCGTTCTCCCGACCAGGTAAACGCCGGGAATCCCGATCGCCATTCCAATCAGCGCCGCCCACATCCCCTCGCTCACCACCAGCTTCAGCACTTGCCCGCTGCCGGCGCCAAGAGCGATGCGAATTCCCATCTCATGATTCCTTTGCGCGACTGAAAATGTCATCACCCCATAAATGCCGATGGCCGCCAGCAGCAGAGCCAGCCCGGCAAAGCTTCCGAATACCATCACGGTGAAGCGGTCTGTCACCAGCGATTCGCTCACCACCTGATCCATCGTACGCACACGTGTCATCGGATAATCCGGATTCACCGAGCGAATCGCGGCGGCAAGGCTTTTCGTCACGCTCGTCGGGTTCCCATTGGTCCGGACGCCTATCGTCGTATACGGCCACGGGCTCTGGTCAAACGGCACGTCCACCTCGGCGGATCCGGTGGTCGGATGGCTTTCGTACTGCACATCGTGAAAAACTCCCACAATCTGCCATTCCACAGGCGCGCCGAATGGCGGCGTGTGATCCGGCAACAACTCCACGATTTTGACCCGTTGCGTAAGTGGGTCCAATCCGGGTAAGTACTGCTTCGCAAAGCTCTCGCTCACCATCGCCACGCGCTGCGCTCCGGCAACATCCCGGCCGTCCAAATACCGCCCGCGCGTCACCCGAATCCCGTACGTTTTGTAGTATCCCGGCGTCACCGGCATAAAAATCGTTTGCGGCTGTTTATTCACGTCTTCCTCGGCCGGCTGCCCGACCACGGTGAAATGCAGCCGTCCAGCCCCTTCGGCTGGCAATCCCGGGGCGATGGCCACGCTCATTACGCCAGGCACCGCCCCGATCCTCTCCTGCAATTGCGCGTACACGCTGCGAATCTGCGCCACACTGGAGGTGCGCTCGTGCTGTATGGGCACGCTGAATGTGAGCACGTGATCCCCGCGAATTCCCAAATCCACTTGCGTTACATTCCAAAAACTCCGCAGAATAAGGCCCGCTCCAGCAACCAAAATCAGCGCAAGCGCAAACTCCGCTACCACCAGCACTCGCCGCAGCCGATTATGCCCCGCGCTCGCCGACGACCTTCCGCCTTCCTTCAACAGATCGCCGACATTTTGCCGCGCCGCATGCCACGCCGGAAAACATCCGAAAAGCACTCCGCTGAGCAGCGTCGCCGCAAGCGTGAACAGCAGCACGGCGACATTCAGGTGCGGATCCGCTTCGTACGGAATCCCCAACTGGTTCCGCGGCATCAAGCTCATCACGCCACGCAACAGCGCAAACGCCAGGAGCGTGCCCAAAGCCCCACCCATCAGCGCCAAGGAAAGGCTCTCGATCAGGAATTGCCGGAAAATGCGCGCCCGCGTGGCCCCTTGTGACGCCCGCACCGCAATCTCTTTCTGCCGCGCCGTTCCCCACGCCAGCAGCAAATTCGCAATATTGACGCACGCGATCAGCAGCACGAACCCGACCGCCCCCATCATCAACCACAGCCCCAACCGCGTGCCGCTCGGCAGAAAATCATCTTTCAGCGGCTCCACGCTCACCGTCAATCCCTCGTTCGTCTTCGGGTAAGCTTGCGCGAGCCGCTTTGCGATCACGGTCATCTCCGCGTTCGCCGCTTCCTGCGTCACTCCGCGTTTCAACCGCCCCATCACCAGCAAATAATGGTTCTCGCGGCTGATCTCCGCGGGCTTAAACGCCAGCGGCACATTCATCATCGAGTCTCCGTGGTCGGATGGACTCGGCGCCGCCACGCCCAGCACCGTGTAAAGCTCCCCGCTCATCCGCAGCTTTTTGCCGACAATGTTCGGATCGCTCCCGAATCTCTCTTTCCAGAACTTGTTGTTCAGAATCACCACGTGATCGCTCCCGGGTTGCGCGTCCTCCGCAACAAAATGCCTTCCCAGCGCCACTTTTTCTCCAAACAAAAGATCGAAGAACCCGGGCGCGACTTGGCTCGCCTGAACCTGTTCCGTCCAGTCCGGCGTCGAAATGGTGAAGCCTTCACCCGTCCAAGCGTTCAGCGATTCGAACACCGTGTTCTGCCTCTGCCAGTCCAGATAGTCGCTCGGCGACGTCCCGTTGCGCTCCCCTTTCTGGTGCGACCACACCATCATGATGCGGTCGCTATCCACGTACGGCAGCGGCGCCAGCAGCACCGAATACAGAATGCTGAAGATCGCCGTCGTCGCCCCAATCCCCAAAGCCAGCGCCAGCAGCGACACCGAAGTGAACCCCGGGCTCTTCCAGAGCAGCCTCACGCCGTATCGGATATCCCGCCAAAGTTCGCCCATACCGCCACCTCTCCCCGTTTATACTCCCGACTCGCCCGAAAAGTTCCTTGGACTCCCAGGCCACCGGGAAAGTTCCCTGCCTGCGCGCACGCACGGAACTACTTCTATGGACGCAAACCATTTGCCTTCGTCTCGGCCAGCCGCGCCCCGCGGCACAAAATTCAACTCCAGCGCCCCTCGCCGCCACCCCTAACGCATGCGGCACCCGCCGAGTCTCCGATCACAATTTATTGTTTCTCCCGCGCTCCTGAGCCTGTACTCTTTTCTGTCATGCACGAAGAGCAGCGCGGTCTCCGGTTTTCATTTAACGCGCCCGCCGAGGTTATTGCCGAAAACTCCGCGGTGGGTATCCCCGCTCGTGTCACCGAATTGAGCTTGCGGGGCTGCCGCCTCGAAATGTCCGGATCCGCGGAAGAACGGCAGCACCTCCAACTCAAGGTCTTCCACTCTGGTGAAACGTTCGAATCCGCGGCGACCGTCATCTACGTAATCCCCGCCGGCGTCGGCCTGATGTTCGGCGGCATGAGGGCGGATTCTCGAGCCCTCTTGCAAAAATGGATTCTCGCCGAGTTGGATAAACAGTCTACGTAACCTCGGATCTTCTCTGCGTCATACCCGCTTCGAATTTCCTCCGGCCCCTATATCAATTCATTAAATTCCTACCCTTTATTCAGAGCGCGTTTTTACCACTCGTGAATCAAGCGGATTCGCAGCCAAAGGTACAGGTGTGCCCAACAGAATCCTATGCCGCCCGCTAACACGAGGGAGCAGTACAGTAGCGACGGCAAGGATGGGCCGGGTCATGGAGATTCACCTCTCATCCCGGCCCTTTTCCTTTTGGGGCGAATAGCGATTGCGTACCTCGCGCCCTCCATCTCCTGCTCTCGTGCCAAGGCCCGATGTTGCCGCGGTGCCCATCGGGTGTATCATCCTCCCACACGGCGCAGCGCCGGCCCCAGGAGCCCCTCTCCCGCGTAAATCCGCTGCGCAGGCAAATCCAATGGAGGGAATCGTGAAAAAATTAACCGTATTCTCCGCTCTTTGTGTGATGTCGTTGGCACTATCCATTCAGGCGCAGGAGCCTCAAGGCCCGCCGAAACCGGGTCCCGAGGTCAAGAAGCTCGCCTATAACGTCGGCACTTGGAAAATCGAAGGCGAAGCCCAACCCTTCGGCGGCATGCCCGGAGGCAAGGTCTCAGCCACCGAAACGTGCTCCTGGTATTCAGGCGGCTTCTACGTCACGTGCCGCTCCGAAGGCACCGGCCCCATGGGCGCCTCGAAAAGCGTCTCCTTCATGGGTTATGACACCAACGACAAGGTTTACACCTACCATGAGTTTGACAGCACGGGCGGCGCCATCGATGCCAAAGGCACCGCCGACGGGGACACTTGGAACTGGACTGCGGAATCCAAGGAGGGCGACGATAAGTACAGCGTCCGCGTCACCGTCAAGCACGTCTCCAAATCCGAGTACACCTTCAAACTCGAAATGTCGAAAAACGGCGGCGACTTTTCCACCGTCGAAGAAATGACCGGCCACAAAGTCACAACCGCCGCGCCTGCCAAAAAGTCGTAAACTTGTAATTCCATCGCAGCCGGTGGCGCAATTAGCGTCACCGGCTTCTGGGGCGGCCTGGACGTCTAGCTGGGTCGAGCGCGCTGTCTTGCGCTTGGGATTCCTCTCTCTCAAAAGGCAGGTGAACTATGTTTCGCCACACGATTCCCATCGGGCGCGTCCTTGGAATTCCTATCGATCTGGATTACTCCTGGTTCTTGATCGCTGGCCTGATTACTTGGATGTTGGCCGTCGATTACTACCCTGTCGAATTCAAGGGGGGCACGGGCGCCGAATACTGGCTAATGGGCGCCGTGACCGCCGTACTCTTCTTCGGCAGCATCGTGGTTCACGAGTTGGCCCACTCGTGGGTCGCTCTTCGCTACAAGATACCGGTGCACCGGATCACTCTGTTTGTATTTGGCGGTGTATCTCAGATTGCCGGGGAGCCCCCGAGCGCCGGCGCCGAATTCCTGATTGCGGTTGTCGGGCCGCTCACCAGTTTCGCGCTCGCGGTGATCTTTTACCTTTTGGAGCCGTTGCTCGTGAACGCCGCGCCGGCCTTGGCAGTCGCCAGGTATCTGGCGCTCATTAACGGCATGCTGGGACTATTCAACCTCATTCCGGGATTCCCCCTCGACGGTGGCCGTGTTTTCCGCGCCATTGTTTGGGCAACGATCAAAAACTTTCGCCGCGCTACGGTCATTGCCGCGAACACCGGCAGATTCTTCGGATTCTTTTTCATTTTCGTCGGCGTGTGGCTGGCTTTGAAAGGAAACCTCATTAACGGCCTGTGGATCGCCTTCATTGGCTGGTTCCTTGAAAGCGCAGCGGTGGCGCAGGTTCAGCAGCAATTGGTGCAAGGGCTGCTAGTCGGCCACAAAGTGTCGGAGATCATGGGAAATGCGTGTACCCAGGTTCCAGGCGGGGCCACCTTACAAAGTTTGGTCGATCAGGAGGTTCTTGCGCACGGCCGGCAGTGCTTTCTCGTAAACCTGGACGAGCGTGTCGTCGGATTGCTTACTCTTCATGACATAAAAGAAGTCCCGCGTCCTTCCTGGACCTCGACCACCGCGGCTCAAGCAATGATACCCGTGGAAAAACTCGGCAAGCTCGATCCCGGCGCGGAGTTGTGGACCGCGATGGAAAAAATGAGCAAGGACGGGATTAGCCTGATGCCCGTCATGGCGGGAAACAACATCGTCGGCATGCTCTCGACCGGCGACATCGTCAAATATCTCCATACTCTTCAGCAAGTAGGCATGTGAGGAAAAAGAAAGCCGTTTTTGCGGCCGTGATCTTTGATTTGTCCACGCTTTCCGTCTCACCAAACTCGAAGTTGCCCCGCAAACCCTTCCATCCACTGAGCTTCCCCGCGTCTTTGCGCGAGAATTCTTCTCTCATAGTCCTGTCGCACCGGCGCGCAAGCCGCGCAGCCTCTCAGCTCCTGTTCGTCTACTACTCACCAGTCACGAGTTACCCGTCACCTCTCCGGCAATTCTTTTGGCATCAACATTTGCGATCCCCTCTCTAAATGTTGAAAACAAAAACTTACAATCCATGTAGATGCAACACTTACGCAAATTCCGCCCGTAACACCTGTAAATGCAACACTTATGAAAATCACTGGGGGTGGCTTTCTCATGGTTTGCCAAATATCCGGACCGCCTCAGAAGGGAACTAAGTACACCATCTTCGCAGGCAGGCCTGACATCACTGCGCTTTCGCTTGCAAAGCCGCAAGCCGCGCTCGCGGTTCCGCCATTCCCGGAGCCTGCCTCAGTGCAGCCTCGTAAGCCGCTATCGCCCTCTGAGTTTCGCCCTTGGCTTCTAGCGCCCGCCCCAGCCAGTAGAGCGCGAGCGGCGAAGGCGCAATCTGTGCCGCCTTGCCAAAGTCCGCAATCGCCGCATCGAAATTCATCGTTTGCATCTCGATCGATCCGCGCCCGATATAACTGTTCTGCTCGCTGGGATTCAGCGCAATCGCCGTGTCGAGTTCCTTCAAAGCTTCGGGATATTTGCGCTCGCTCATATAGAGAATTCCCAGATTGTTGTGCGACTGTGAAATTTCTCTCTCGTCGGTCGAAAGTGCTAGCGTCGTGCGGTATTCGCGTTCCGCTTCGTCCAGCCGGTTATGCCGCTGGAAATAAATCCCAAGATTGTAGTGTCCCGACGCCAGATCGGGGCTGTAGCGCACCGCTGCGGCGAAATGTTGCGCCGCAAGTTCCTGCTCTCCTCGCGCAACCAATGCAACTCCAAAATTATTTTCCGCCATCCCGTTATGCTGCGTCACTTCGAGCGTGTGCGCGAACAGCGTGTAGCTGTCGTGCCAGTAGCCAATCTGCTTTATTGTCAACATCGCGAACGGCACCGCCGGCAGCAGGAAAATCGCCATGGCGATCTCTTTCTGCCACTTCTTTTCCGCCGCCATATCTCCAACGAACCAAACCACCGCAAACAACAAGCCCATCATTGGAATGTGCATGAACCGGTCCGCCATTCCTTGCCGCCCCGTCTGCACGAACCCGATCATCGGAAACATCGTTCCCAGATACCACAGCCAGCCCATCACCAGATATTTTCGCGCCCGATATCGCCATACCAGCGCGGTGATCGCCACGAGGCCGAGCCCGGCAAGAATCACGGTCGCCCATCGCAAAGTATTTTCCGGATGTGGATAAAAGGGCGCCAAATGGACCGGCACAATCGCTTTGCCGAGATAAGCGAGATAGGAAAAGATCGCATTCTTGAATCGCCAGCTAAGCGGCATCGTCGCCGTCAGCGCATGTTCCCGCGAATGTACGTACACGGTTATTGCGCCGCCCGCAGCCGCCATCGCGAACAGCGGAATTTTTTCGATGACCAGCGCGCGCAGCGCGGTGAAAAATGCTCGCGGATTTCCCGCCGCGTCATTTCCGGGCAGGCGTCCCAGCGGCCAGTAATCGAGCAGCAGCAAAGCGAATGGAAAGGGAATGACCATGACTTTCGCCATAATCCCCAATCCAAACAGCACCGCCACCAGGGAATATCGCACCACCCCTGGCTTTTTCACGTACCAGCCGTACGCGCCAATCGCGAGCAGAAAAAATAAAACGCATAGCACCGATTTTCGTTCGGCGATCCACGCGACCGCTTCCACGTTCAGCGGTTGCACCGCAAACAGCGCCGCCACCGCCGCGCTGCGCAGCGCGCGTCCCGTAGCCCACTCAATCAGGAAAAACAACAGCACCACATCGAGGATATGCAGTAGCACGTTGGTGAAATGATGCCCAGCGGGATTCAGCCCGTACAATTGCACGTCCGCCATGTGCGAAATCCAAGTGAGTGGATGCCAGTTCGACGACGGATAATTTGAGCCCATCGCCCACCGGATATCCCTCCACGTCAAGCCGCCCATCACGTACGGATTGCTCGTTACATACTCAGGGTCGTCCAGATTTACGAAGCCGTTGCGCATCGCCGTGGCGTACACAGCGGCTGTCACAACCGCCAGAAGCACTGCAAGAAACGCAACGGTCCGCCAGTTCGTGGCGCGCTCTGGAATTGCGGAAAGAAGATCCGAGATGGGAGCGGTTTCCGCTTCGCGAGCATCGTCTGATTTTGAAAGAAAGGTCACTGTGAGATCAGCGTATCAAAATTCGGCGGCACCGAAGCGCGAGTGAATGCGAGGGCAACACCATTAGTTACCGGTCGAAACAAGTTTGCGAGCTTCTTGCGTGGGGCGGCGCTGAACTCAGTACAATCAAAAAATATACCGTGGCCATCGATACCCAAGCGGAAGAGCAGCTTCAGCGGCATCGCCGCGTTTGGGAACAAAAGGCCATTTTGCGGCGCGTCTACAACGAAGAATTTTTCGCACGAATGCTTTCCTTTCGCATGCCGGGCGGCGTTTCGATCGAAGCGGGCGCCGGTCCTGGTTTCTTAAAGCAGGCTGCGCCAAATATTTTTTCGACGGACCTTATATGGTGTCCTTGGCTGGACGCTGTCGCCGATGCGCAGCGGCTTCCGTTTCGCGACGCGAGCGTCACGAATATTTTCGGCATGGACATGCTTCACCACCTCGCCGCGCCGATGCAATTTCTGGGCGAAGCCTCGCGAACCCTCGTGCCTGGCGGACGATTGATTCTGGTAGAACCGTGGATCACTCCGTTTTCTCATGTCATCTACAAATTTCTTCACCAGGAACGTTGCGATTTTTCGGAGACGCCGTGGCTAGAGAACCCGGCGGGCGCAAACCAGGAAAAAGCGGCGTTCGATGGCAACCAGGCGATTCCGTATTTGCTTTTTGGGCCGCAGCGCCGTTCGGAGACACTCGCATCTCTGAGCGGATTCAAATTGCTGTTGCTCGAACCGTTTAGCCTTTTTGCATACTTACTTAGCGGCGGATTCAATCACGCGAGTCTTTTGCCGGAATTCTTGTATCCGGCGGTTTCGAAATTCGAGCGGGCGACGTCGCTGCTGTGGCAGCGCGTTGCGGCTTTGCGCGTTCTGCTGGTGCTCGAAAAAACCTGCTAGAGCGCGCGGCAAATGCTATAAGAATTTTGACTGGGGGCAGTTCAGCGCATGAGCGGTAAATCGTCCGCAACCTTTTTCACGCGCGCGTACAACGTGGCTCGCGCCGCCAAGCTTTTGGAGATGCCGGGATTCAACCGAGTTTTTCTTTCCTCCTATTTTCTTTATAAGCGGTGGTATGAAGATCCCTTCTGGGCGCTTGCAAAGCGCAGTCCAGAGCTGTTCGCCGGGGGAGATATTCTTGATATCGGCGCGAACATCGGTTACACGGCGTGCGTTTTTGCCAAAGCGCGCAAACCACCTACCAAGATTTATGCATTCGAGCCCGATCTGGCAAGTTTTGCGACGCTCAGAGAGATCATTCGCAGGAAGAAGCTCAGCGACGCGGTGGAAGCGTTCAACATGGCCATCGGCAGCTCCGACGGTTCGCTCGAATTTTGGCACAATGAAGAGCACTCGGCCGATCATCGCGTAGTCACGGAACAATTTAAAGGCTCGCGACCGCTCGGCGAAAAATTCACTACAGTTGCCCAGACCAGCGTTGACAATTTTGTCGCAGCCAGGAATTTGGAGAGCATCTCTTTCATCAAAATCGATGTGCAGGGTTATGAACTCGCCGTTTGCGAAGGTATGCGGCAAACGTTAGAGAGATTCCCCGCGTTATCTATCGCGTTTGAGTATGCGCCCGACGGGATGCGCGAACTCGGTTTCGCGCCGTCGGAACTTCTCGAACTTTTTCGTTCGACCGGCTATCAACTCCACATTTTGACTCGTGCCGGGACCACGCCTGCAAAGAGTAATCGCGCGATTGAAGAAGCGGTAGAACGTTCCGGTTATGTTGACTTGCTCTGCTCGAAGAAAGCACTTCCGTCGGCTCCGCAATAATGCGGATCGTAACTATGGCCTCAAAGACTATGAGGCACACAGGCGAGCGCAAAGCGCCGAGCGACCGGCACTCTTCACTATCGTGAAACTTTCTCCGAGAAACCCGGCGAAGCGGCAGGACGTTTTTTGCGGATGCCCATCTTGATGCGGACGAGACCGACCCAGGTCATTTTCAGGAGCTGGAGCCCGTGGCGGAAGCGCTGAATGTTTGTCTCGCCGTAAGTGCGTGCGAGATAGCGTACGGGCACGTCCACAATTTCGAAGCCGAGTTCAGCAGCAGGGAAGAGAAGTTCGAAATCGCCGAAGGGGTCAAATTCGCCAAAATCTTTTCGCCAGGCGACCATGCGTTCGTAATCGTGGCGCGTGAGCATTTTTGTGCCGCAGAGGGAATCGCCGAGGCGGATATCGAGAACGGCGCTGAGAAGTTTTGCGAAGAAAATATTCCCCATGCGATTCAGAAAACGCATGGCCGCGCCTTCCATGGGGTAAACGAGGCGCGAGCCGTTGATGAAATCTCCATGGCCTTGGTCATAAGCGTAGACGAAGCGAGAGAGCATTTCGGGCGGCATGGTTAAGTCGGCGTCTAGGATGACGAGCAATTCTTCGCGCGCGTGTGAAAAACCGAGGCGCACCGCGTCTGCTTTACCTTTGCCATGCTGCTGCACGGCAAGGATGCGGAACTGGTCGCGGTAGACGGTCGAGACGCGAAGAATTTCTTCCCATGTGCCGTCGGCCGAGTGACCCTCCACGAAAATTATCTCTGCTCCGCGGCCAAGGTCCGGAAAGCGCTTGAGCGCGTTTTCAATGTTGCCGCGTTCATTGCGCGCGGGAATCACGCAGGAAATTCCTTGCTGCGACGACAGGACCAGAGGACGCAGGACCACGATGGAAGTCAGGCTGAGCCATCGGGCGACCGGAATGAGAGGCATCGCGCGGTTGATGGCCGTTCCGAGGCCCAACATTTTCCAGGGACAGTAGACGGCGAGGCGTTGTCGCACGATTTCGAAGCCAGCTACTTTCGCGATGTTTTCAAGATCAACGCGAGTGACGAAAGTGCTGGGGAGGTCGCCCTTGCGGATGCCGATGCGATTCGCCAGGTAGTAAGCCCAGCGCAAGTAGGGATTGTAGAGAACGACGACGAGGCGGGAGGTACGCGCCAGTTTTGCTTTCAACTGCATTAGGAGCGCCTGAATATCGAAGTCGTGGTTGAAAGCGCCGTTGATGAGAATGGCGGTGCGCCTGTCCAGTTCGTGGGTCAAATCGGGAAAGGGCTCGTCTTTGCGGACAGTTTCTTTGCGTGGAGCGTCGATGGCGGCCAGCAGGCCGCCATGGTCATCTTCGCGCGGCAGCCATTGAATCAGGCGATCGTAGTAGCGCGTGAGAGCGGAGATTTCGGAGGCCAGAAATCCATTCACGTGAGCACGCCAGCCTGAAGTTGCGGCGGCCACGGCTTCTTGCGGCTCCTTCGCAACGGCATCTGGCGCAATTCCGGGCTGCATTTCGGTCAACTGGGCCATCCAAAACGTTGTACCACGTTTCCGCAATCGCCAAGGATCGATCGGAAGGAATCGCGTCCAGCAAGTAATCCTCCAAGCTACCGCCCCGGTTCAACCGTTCAGGAGCCAGAGGGTGAAGCGATGCCAGAAGGTAGCGTGAGCCAGGGGATGCATCAGGTATTGGGAGAAGAGGATGAGCAGCGAGCCCCAAATGGTGGCGCGATGAAACCTTCCGCGCGAGAAAAGGTCGAAGACGATCAAGAAGATCAGGAACGAATCCAGGATACCGAAGAAAACGAGATAGCTGGAGAAAACGAATGCAAACGGCCAGCGGCTGAGGGCTGGACCCAAGAGAGAAACTGTTCCGATGAGCATGAGGCGTTTATGGGCGGGGCCATTAGTCCGGGACAGCAACGCCCAGCAGACTAGCACTGCAAAAACCGATAGCTGAAGTACGTCCGTGGCCAGGAGCGCTTCATAGGACATGTCCATGGGGGCGTGGCGGCGGACGGCAGCGACCAATGTTGCAAATCCGAAAATTACCATCAGGCCGGCCAGGATCGCTCCGAAGATGCCGAGGCGCTTATGCCAATGCACTCGTCCGGCGGATACCAGAGAAACCTGTGCGAGAAACAGGAGAATCCACGAGGAAAAGATCGCGCCGTGGACGTGAACGAGGAGGCTGGGCAATTTGGCGTGAAAAACACCCGCCAAGAAATAGGTATGAGCAAAACCGATGAAAACCACGGCAAGAATGAGCAGGGACATGGCGGCGAAGAAATAGTCGTCGGCGTGTCTCAGGGACGGGCGAGATGCCGTGCTGGCCAAGTACCCTCCAGAATCTGACGAAAGCTCTCCCCACTCTGCGAGCGAAAATCTCGCGGGCTAGACTACCACAGGCGATAGGGCTTACCGCCGAGTACTCCCACGAGGAGATGTTAGAAACCGGCCACTGCATCGTCATAAGTGCAGACGCATTGTTTGCCTAGAAAATGCAGATGGCAGGACGAGAGACGTGACGCATGGAACTTTCCATCGTCTTCAACCGTAGTACCGCAAGCCCGTTTGGACCGGATAGGGAGGAATGAGATGAGGAATCTGCTGCGCGATGTGCGCTTCGGCGCCCGGATGCTGAGGAAAAATCCAGGGTTTACTTGCGCGGCCGTGGCCGTGTTGGCTCTCGGAATCGGGGCCAATACGGCGATCTTCAGCCTCGTAAATGCTTTCCTGCTGAAACCCCTGCTGATTCAGAATCCCTCCGAACTGGTGGGCTGCTATAGCCGAGACATCCGGAAGCCAGAATATCGCTCGTTTTCGTATCCCGACTATGTTGCGCTGCGCGAAGACGGGAGCGTGTTCACCAGCTTGTTGGCCCACAACATGGCCATGGTGGGGCTCGCCGAGGGCGATACGACGAAGCGCGTGTTTGCCGACATCGTGTCCTCAAACTACTTCGCGACGTTCGGAGTTCCCCTGTTTCAGGGACGGTCCTTCACCGCCGAAGAGGAACATCCGGCCTCGGCAATCCCCGTGGCCATCGTGAGTTATTCCTTCTGGAAGAAAACAGGGGCCGATACGCAGGAGCTCGGAAAAACTTTGCGGATCAACGGGCGCGTTTACAGCATCGTGGGAATTGCGGCAGAGGGATTTACCGGGACAACCGCGATGATCAGTCCGGAGCTGTACTTGCCGCTGGGCGACTACGAACTGGCGATCAACGACTTTGAGGGCGGCGGCCGGGCGATCGCGGCAAGAAACAATCACGGGCTCATGCTGGTTGGGCGGCTCCGGCCCGGCGTGTCACAGAAGTCGGCGGACGCACTGTTAGGCACGCTGGCATCACAACTTGCGAGGGCCTACCCGGAGGACGACAAGGACCAGACCTTTCTTGTGCAGCCTGTCGGGCGGATGGGGATCTCCACTGATCCGCAAAGCGATTCAGGGCTACTGATTCCCGCGGCCCTGCTATTTGGAGTGGCGGGTGTTGTGCTGCTGATTGCTTCCTTAAACGTGGCGAACATGATGCTGGCGCGAGGCACGACCCGTGGCAAGGAGATCGCTATTCGGTTGGCGCTTGGTGGCAGCCGGGCGGCGATTCTAAGGCAGCTGCTGGCGGAGGGGTTCCTGCTGGCCATGGCCGGCGGAGCGGCGGGCATTGCGATCGCGTACTGGAGCACCGGGGCGCTGGTGCGCTCGATGGCGAGCCTGGCTCCGCTGGATATCGTCTACAAAGCGGGACCCGATATAAGAGTGCTAATCGCCACGATCGCGTTTTGCGTGCTGAGCACGCTTCTGTTCGGGCTCGGTCCAGCGTGGAATCTTTCCGGGAGAAGCCTGTTTGCCAGCCTGAAAATCGGCGATCGCGCGGATTTTGCCGTAGGGCGGCGACGCGGCGTTTTCACGAAACGAAACTTGCTGGTAATGGGGCAGATTTCGCTCTCGCTGATGTTGCTGAGCGCAGCTGGACTTTTCATACGGAGCTCCGTGCAGGCGGCGCGAGTCGAACCTGGTTTCCGGATCAATGGAGAACTGCTGGCGGAAGTTGACCCGAGCCTGGCGGGCTACGATGAGGCGCGAGGGCGGGAAGTATATCGCGCGGTCGTTGAACGGCTGCAAAATACTCCTGGCGTAGCGTCTGTCAGCCTCGCCGCAACGGTGCCGTTCGGAATGATCTCTTTGGGGAAGAGGGTGCAAAGCTCCGGGGAAACGCCGTCGCCGCCGACCGGAACCGCGGGAAAGAGCACCGAAGTGGAGTGCAGGTACAACATCGTAAGCGGCAATTACTTTCAAACGATGGGCATCGCGCTATTGAGCGGACAGATGTTTACGGCGGTGGATGCAGCGAGTGCGAAGCGGCCAGTTGTCGTGCTGGATCATTGGGCGGTGGAGAGCCTATGGCCCGGCGGACAAGCCGTGGGCAAGCATGTGCGGCTCTTCGCCGGCGACGGCAACGAAACGGCGGTTGACGCGGAGGTTATCGGCGTAGTGGGCGACGTGCAGGAGAACGTCACCGGAACGCAATGGTCGCCGCACGTTTACGTGCCCTTCGGTCAAGCCTATCAGTCGGATATGAACATCCATTTGAAGATTGCCGGACTGGACCCGCAAGCCGAGGGGCGAATGCTTGGGACGGTTCGAAGCGAACTTCGGGCAGTGGATCCTCAGTTGCCTGTGCTCGCACTGAAGACCATGCGAACGCACGTGGACAGCAGCTTCGACTTGTGGGTGGTGCGGACCGGGGCGCGAATGTTTGTTATTTTCGGAGCAGTGGCGCTGCTGCTGGCAGCGATTGGTTTGTATGGAGTGAGAGCGTACACGGTGGCGATGAGGACGCGCGAAATCGGCATTCGCATGGCGCTGGGAGCGCGAGCTTCGGATGCGCTGCGGATGATGTTGCGCGAAGGAATGATCCTGATGGGTGTGGGAGCGGGAGCAGGGCTGGTTTTGTCGCTGGCGGCAGGAAAATTGCTCTCTAGCCTGTTGTATGGGGTGGGGAACTTTGACCCAGTTGTATTGTCGGCGGCGCCGACGTTGCTGACGGCGGTTGGCGTTCTGGCGTGCTACATTCCGGCGCGGCGAGCGGCACGGGTCGACCCAATGGTGGCTCTGCGCGAGGAGTGAGCCCCGCTCAGTGCTGCGTGGCCTGGGGCTTGCCGAGTTTCTCCAAAACTTCCCCTGCCACCTGACTTGGCATGGTGCGTTGCCCTGTCAATTTACGAAGAGTTTCGATTACGCGTGGGTCATCAAACTCGCCAAGCGACTCGATGCACTGAACGGCGAGGTTGCTGTTTGGATTCGAGGCCACTTCCTGTTGCAACATTTGGATCAACGGGGGGATGGCATCGGGGTAGCCCAACTTGGCCAGGCCTGCAACGGCTTCGCCGCGAGAGGGAAGCGAAACCTTCTTGTCCTGCATGATGCCGACGAGCGCTGGAACGGATTCCGGAAACTTGAGATTGGCCAGCGCTCTGACCGCTGCATAATTCGTCGCTGCGTACCGGCTAAGCGGTTCAATGGCAGCTTTGTCACCCACCTCGCCGAGCGCTTGCGCCACATTTGCGCGAACGTCGCTGTTCTCATCCGAGAGGGAGTGAACGAGCGCGGGCAGCACGCGGGGATCGTGAAAATGAGCCAGGGCACCGGCGGCCGCAGCGCGAAGAGAATAATTTTGCGACTCTAAAGACTGAATTAATGCCGGAACGATGCGCGGATCCTGAAATGAGCCAAGAGCGGTGGCTGCGTCAGGTTGAAGACCGGGCTCCTGCGATTGGACGACAGCGAGCAATGGGCCGATGGCGCGGGGGTCGCGGAGCTTTGCAAGTGCGGCGCAGGCGTGTTTCCCTGCATCGGGATTGATGATGTTGAGAAATTTCACAAGCAGAGGAGTCGCATCCGGACTGCCAGTTCTTCCAAGCAGATCAATCGCGGTATCGATGTCGGTTGGCCCTTGAAATCCGTCGAAATTGTCCTGAATTTCCGGGCGGGCCATGCCGTCGGCATGGATCCAGACGTTGTACTTTAGAGAGTCCATGAGAGGAGCGGCAGCTTGCGAAGGCGTTGAGGGGATGGAAGCGAGAGCAGCCAGGGCCGAGCTGCGCGTTTCCTGAAACGAGAGCATGAGGACTAGAGCCGGAGCGGCAGTTTTTTCCAGGTCCTCCAATTCCGCGCTTCTGGGAACGTTCGGATTCGGGTAGAACGCCCGGGCGAGAGCCCGCGCAGCGAGATTGCGCATTTTATTGTCTTCATCACGCAAGAGTGAAACGACCTGTTTCAGGTTCTCGAGCGTGCCGACGCTGATGAGCGAGTTGATCGCGGCGTACCGGATGGCCGGGTCCGGGTTCGAAAGAAGCTCAACCAAGGCGCCGCCAGCGGCCCGATGATCCTCAAGCGAGAGGGCGTCCTGAGAAATGCCCGCGCCAAGAACCATAGCGTTCAAGGCACCAGCGGCGGCGAGAACGACTCTGGGCTTCGGGTCTTTCAAGAGAGCGATTAAGGGATTCACCGCAGAATCGTCTCCGATGGCGCCTAGAGCTTCGGCCGAGGCGGCTCGAACCAAGGAATGCGAGTCCTTTAGAGCCTCGATGAGGGCAGGCACTTCACTAAGATTTTGCTCTCGGTCCGCGCCGTTCATCGCGGTGCTGCGGTAATCGAGCTGGCCGAGCTTGTCGGCGGCCGCGGCTCGGACGAGAGAGCTGGGATCTTGAAGGAAGGGAATCAAAATCGGGACGGCCGATTCGTCAGCGTAGTTTTTGATTTCGGCCAGTTTGCGAGCCTCGACTGTTTTTGCGGATTTTGGTGAACTCCCCGCCTGCTTCGGCGAAGGTTCGGAATTTCCTAATGCATCCGAGGAAGACGCGGCATTGACAGCGAAAGCTGCCGAGGCGTTGCTCAGAGCTTTCTCCGCGTGTTGCTTGACGGAAGAGTCCGCGTCGTTGAGGTGCAACTTGATGATGGAAATGGCCACGGCACTAGACATCGAGCCGAGCGCGTCGAGCGCCGCTGAGCGAAGCTGTGGTTCCGGATCGAGTGCGTAAGACTTCAGTACCGGGAGCGTGCGCGCGAGGCCGAAGTCGGGATGGCCCATACCTTCATCGTTGAATTTCTCCGCGTCCGCCAGTTCTCCAATTGCTTGTGCGACGGCGATGCGAACGCCGGGATCGGGATCCGTGGCGGCCGGTAGAAAACTCTCGACGAAGGCCGAGCGCGGCGGATCTTCGTACCAGGGATTCTGAGCGGCGCAGCCGGCGAGCAAGGAAACGATGGCTCCACGCTGATATGGCGAGTTCGATCGCTTTAGGGTAGCAGGCAAGACCTTTAGGGCGACTTCCGGTGCGTCTAGAAAGGAATCGACCACGGCGGAACGCGTGGCCTCGTCCTGCGATGCCGTAGCATCGGCGACAACTTGAACACCGAGCGGGTCCATTTGCAAAAGCCGAGCCGCGGCGGCGTGGCCAGATGGGGTAGGCAACACTTCGGCGATAGCGGCGACAGAGTTGGCGTCGTTGAATTGCCCGAGGACGCGAATCAGGACTGTGGCGGCGGAAGGGGTGTCGGCGTCTTGTTTCAAGCCAGCGATGAGGGCGGGCTCGACTGATTTGTCACGAAAGTTATCGAATGCAGCCGCCGCGGCGCCACGGATCGCAGGATCTTTGTCAATGAGCTGCTGAAGAAGCTTGGGCAAGTCTGCAGCGGTTGTTTGCGCGGGGGAATTCGCAGGAGTGGGTGAGTAGAAAACCAAGGTACAGAGGAAGACGGTCCCCAAAAGAGAGTATTGGCGGTTGCGGTTTCGAAACGCGGTATCCATGAGTGGGGCGACCTCCGATACGAGGCAGGGACGTGCGCCCAGCGTAGACCCGGCCAAGGATTCGGGCAAGAAGTGAGGCCAGCTCACACTCGAAGAAGGCATTAACCAGAAGTAGACAGCGGAAACGCGAGGCGCAGCACGCTGGACTCTTCGCGAAGCCAAGATCGTTTAATGGACTTGGCGCAGCGGAATGCGGTCGCGGGGCCTACGCACGTTATGCGGTTGAGAGTGCCGGATTATCGAGTGCTGAGCTGACGGAGGCGCGAGCGGGCGAGGCGGGCCTCGTCGGTGTTGGGATAATTACGGATGACGGTGCGAAGCTCCCGCTCGCCAGCGGCTTTTTGGCCAAGCGCGAGGAGGGCGAGACCTTTCTTTACGTGGGCTGAGGGAAGCTTGAAGCTATTGGGATAGTTTTGCAGGACTTTGTCATACTGGGCAAGGGCGCCCTTGTAGTTCTTCTGCACATAGTCAATTTCGCCAAGATAGAACTGTGCGTTTGAGGCGAGTTCCGTGCCGGGATAGTTCTTTAGATAGTCCTGGAATTCCCGGCTGGCAAGATCATAATGGCCGGCAGTGATATCGCGATAGGCACTGGAATATAAGACGTCGGCGGGGGGCTTACTGGGAGCCGAAGGAGATGGAGGCGCCGCCGCCGTGGCAGCGAGCTTGGCGTCGATACTCTGCAGGGAGCTCTGCATGTCGACGAGCTGTTGATTGAGCTTGCCGACGTGGGCGTTGACATCGGCGATGCTGTCGGAAAGGCCCAGAACAGAGGTGGACATGGAGTCCAGACGCGAGCCGGTGCTGGCCTGCACGTCCTGGACGGACTTTTGCAACGAGCCCATGAGGCCGCTGACTCGATTCGATGCGTCAAGCGACTGTTGAAGAATGGTTTTCGTGACAGCCTGGTTTTGGTCGATGGAATTTTGCATGCTGCGCTGGCCCTGCAAGAGCAGACCTATATCGTTCTGGATTTCGATGATTTCCTTGGCGACGGCTTCGGCCGGCTGAGGGCCGATCAGTGAACCGAGTAGCGCACTGGCCAGCATGGCTGCGCCGAACAAAAGCAATTTTCGATAACGCACAGAACACCTCCATACTCCTGAAGATAACGCCATTAGGGCTTCCGCGGATAGAGAAGCCGCGCGGGTACGAAGTGGAGGTTCGTTGACACACTGAGATACGTCCGTTACGCTTTTGAGTTTACCCAGGCTGATTTGTTGCTCCTGAGGGGAACGGACAGACCGCCGCATGGCCGAAGAAAAACTGCCGACACGCGCACAAGATTTTTCCGAGTGGTACAACCAACTGGTGTTGAAGGCGCAGCTTGCCGACTACGCGCCCGTGCGCGGCTGCATGATCGTGCGGCCGTACGGATGGGCGCTGTGGGAGAACATGCAAGCGGCACTGGACCGGCGATTCAAGGCAACGGGGCACCAGAATGTGGCGTTTCCACTCCTGATACCGCGGAGCTTCATCGATAAGGAGAAGCATCACGTCGAAGGGTTTTCGCCGGAGCTGGCGGTGGTGACGATTGGTGGCGGGGAAAAATTGGCGGAGCCGCTGGTGATTCGCCCGACTTCGGAGACGATTATTGGGCATATGTGGTCGAAGTGGATTCAGTCGTACCGTGATTTGCCGGTTTTGATGAACCAGTGGAATAGCGTGGTGCGGTGGGAATTGCGCACGAAGCTCTTTCTGCGGACGCTGGAGTTTTACTGGCAGGAGGGCCACACCGCCCATGCGACGCGCGAAGAAGCGGAAATCGAGACGCGGCAGATGCTGGATATTTATGCGGATTTTGCGGTGAACGACGCGGCGATTCCCGTGATCCCCGGGAAAAAATCGGATGCGGAAAAATTTGCGGGCGCGGACGTGACTTATTCGATCGAAGGAATGATGGGCGACGGGAAGGCGCTGCAATCCGGGACTTCGCATTTTTTGGGGCAGAATTTCGCGCAGGCGTTTGAAGTGCGTTATTTGGACCAGGGCGGACAATTGCAGCATTGCTGGACCACTTCGTGGGGGCTTTCGACCCGAGTGATTGGCGCAATCATCATGGTGCATGGCGATGATCAGGGATTAGTGCTGCCGCCGAAGCTGGCGCCGTACCAAGCGGTGATTGTGCCGATTTACAAGACGGATGGGGAAAGAAGCTCGGTGATGGAGGCGGCGCGGAAGTTGAAGACGGAATTGGCTGCGGCGAACGTGCGCGTGACTCTGGACGAGCGCGAAGGAGCGAGCCCGGGTTGGAAATTCAACGATTGGGAGATGCGCGGCGTACCGGTGCGCGTCGAGCTGGGCCCGAAGGACGTTGCGAAGCAGGCAGCCGTCCTGGCGCGGCGGGATCGGCCGGGAAGAGAAGGGAAGGTCAGCGCGCCGCTGGCGGGAATTGCGGGCGAGATTACGAAATTATTGTTGGAAATTCAGCAGGCGCTGCATGACAAGGCGCTAGCATTCCGGAAAGCGAACACGCACGACGCAAGAACGTACGATGAGTTGAAAAAAGCCGTGGAGATGGGCTTCGCGTATTCGGGCTGGTGTGGAAACGCGGACTGCGAAGCGAAGATCAAGGAAGAAACCCGCGCGACGATGCGGTGCATCCCGATAGACCAGAGCCTCGGTGAAGGCAACGGGCGTGGAAGCGGATCCGGCGCGTGCGTTTATTGCGGGAAAGCGGCGGCAGAGCGGGCGATTTTCGCGCGGGCATACTGAAATTCCAGAGTAAAGACTTACCGACCTGTACGAACGCCCCGTGGCTTTCCGGGAACATGCTTCGCTGCAAATTCTCGACACCCCCTAGACACAGTGCTAGCGTTGCTTGAGAGAGTGGCGGAATCCTGCCGCGTACTGCCGCGCATTGGCTGCGGCGTTGGCGGCGCCCGGAGAAGAATTTCGTGGAATTTTTCAGGACCCCTGAACCGAGTTCGAGAAGAAGCCGAGGAGCGCAACACGGCGGCGGTAGCGCAAAAGCAATCGGGTATACTGCGTTCCTGGTGATTGCGGTCTTCGTCGCATTCAAGATCGTACCGCCGTTCGCAAGCGAGTATCAGCTAAGCGCGAAAATGGATGAGCAGGCAAGATTCGCAGTTGTGAACCGGTATTCGGAAGATCAAATACGCGACGCAATATATAAAGAAGTTCAGGACCTGGATATCCCGGCGAAACGAGAGGACATCAAGGTCGTCTCGACACGAGAGGTCGTGAAAATTTCACTTAATTACACAGTTCCCGTGGACCTGCTGGTTTACAGTACGGAACTTCACTTTTCACCCTCCAGTGAAAACAAATCCATCATGTAGTTTCGTTGCGTCCCCGTTTGGAAACTCCCAAGACGAACTTGCAGCCATGGCGCGAAACGCCCCAGAGGCAGGCAAGGTGATGACTAGAAGTGCGTGGGCAACTCCTTTCCTGCGAACTCCGGCTTTCTTAGTAGCAGGTGTTGCGAGACAATAAGAGTTCAGCCCCGGGGAGCCATCGTTTGCGCATTCGAATTCGAAAAGGATTTTTCACGTCCGCAGCAGGTTTGACGATTCTGGGGATTGTTTTCGCCACGTTCGTCACCGGCGGGGGAATTTTCACTTATTACTACATCAAGTATTCGCGCATGATCGACGGGCGTCTTTCCGGGAAGATTTTCCAGAACACAACTCAGATTTTTTCAGCGCCGGAATATATCTCCGTTGGGGAAGCCTGGGGTCCTGGGGATTTGACCACGTATTTGACGCGCATCGGGTACCGGCCCGAAGCGGACGAAAACTCACTGGGCGAATTCACTGTCCAGGGCGACGCAGTTGATATCCGGCCGTCGAAGCTATCGTATTTCGCAGGCTCAAACGCGCTGGCCGTGAAATTCAGCGGGAAGGTGATCCGCTCGATCCGGCCGTTAGCGGGCGGGGCGGAGCTGGATGCGGCGCAAATCGAGCCTGAGCTCATTACAAATTTGTTCGATAGCGCGCGAGAAAAACGGCGGCCGGTGAGGTACGAGGATCTACCTCCCTTGCTGGTACACGCGATTCTATCGGCGGAGGACAAACGGTTTTTCGACCACGGCGGGTTCGATTTCGTGCGGATTGCGGGCGCGGCGTGGGCGGACCTCCGGCACAGCTCCTCACATTACCAGGGAGCGAGCACCATCACGATGCAGGTGGCGCGGACGTTCTTCTTTTCAAACGCGCGGACATGGCGGCGGAAACTGGCCGAGGCAATGGTCTCGATGGAGCTCGAGCGGCGATTCAACAAGCAACAAATATTCGAGCTTTATGCGAATGAAGTGTACCTGGGAAACCGTGGAAGTTTCGGAATCCGTGGATTCTCGGAAGCGAGCGTGGCGTACTTCGGTAAGGATATGAGGCAGCTTTCACTTGGTGAGTGCGCGTACCTCGCTGGAATTATTCGCGCGCCGAATTATTATTCCTCGGCGGATCGCCGCCCGGAGCGTGGAGCGCAAGCGCGTGATCGCGTCCTGACACAGATGCTGGAAAACAGGTACATCACGCCGAAGGAACTGGACGAAGCGAAACACGCGCCGCTGAAAATCGTGCATGCGGATAGTTCGGGCAGTGAGGCGCCATATTTCGTGGACATGGTTAAGGACCATTTGCTGGACAAATTTTCGGAAAGCGAACTACTGAGCCAGAACTTCCGTGTATACACGACGCTGGACCCGGCGCTACAGCGTGCCGCGGCCGCCGCGGTGGACGCAGGAGCGAAGAACGTAGACCTTCTTTTAGCCAAGAGATATGAGAAGTGGCAACGTGAAGCGGCGAAAAAGAAAAGCAGCGAGCCCGTTCCGCAGGTTCAAATAGCGCTGGTGGCGATCGACCCGAAAACAGGCGAAATCAAAGCGGTTGTCGGCGGGCGCGATTACGGTCAGAGCCAGCTGAACCACGCGCTCGCACACCGGCAGCCAGGATCCGTGTTCAAACCGTTTGTGTACGCCGCGGCGTTTGATAACGCGGTAGATGGAGTGCAGCCGGTAATCACCCCGGCGTCGACGGTGGATGACGAGCCCACGACGTTTGAGTTCGACGGGAAGGAATACACGCCAAACAATTACGGCGAGAAATTCATGGGGCACGTGACGGTGCGGGAGGCGCTGACGAATTCGTTGAACGTGGCCACCGTGAAAGTCGCTGAACTGATCGGTTACGGACGTGTGGTACAAATCGCCCGGCAAATGGGACTAGGGACCAACATCCAAGCAACCCCGGCTGTGGCGCTGGGAGCCTACGAGATGACACCGGTGGAAGTGGCGGCGGGTTACACGGCCTTCGCAGACGGGGGTGTGCGAGCCGAACCGGAGTTTCTGCACAGTGTGGTAAGTGCCGACGGAAGCGTCCTTGAGAAATTTACGCCGCAGACACATCTGGTTCTTGATCCGCGCGTCGCTTATCTGGTTACCAGCATACTTCAAGACGTTTTGAACAAGGGTACAGGCGCTGGCGTACGGGCGCGAGGGTTCACTCTCCCGGCCGCGGGAAAGACTGGGACTTCGCGAGACGGATGGTTTGCGGGATACACGTCAAATTTGCTCACGGTGGTCTGGATTGGATTTGACGACAACCGCGATCTGGACCTGACCGGCGGCGCCACGGCCGGCCCGGTCTGGGCAGATTTTATGCTGCGTGCCACGAAGTTGCCGCCTTACCGTGATGTGCATGACTTCACCATGCCTGAGGGCGTGCAATCGGTACTGATCGACCCCGATTCGCTGGAACTCGCCACGCCCAACTGCCCGACCACAAGAGAAGAGGTTTACATCGCCGGTTCAGCTCCAACGCAATTTTGCGAACTGCATGGGGGTAGCAGTGCGGTCTCCGCAGCCGGTTCCTGGCTTTCCCATATTTTTGGCGGCGATCAACCCAAACAGCCCCAAACCGATGCACAGGGAAAACCTGTAACCACGTATGACCCGAACCGGCCGCCGGATGCGACTGGCCAGGGGGCAGTCGGCGCGACGCCGAGCAACGCAGGCGACCCCAGTGCGCAACCGGAAGAAAAGAAAAAGAACCCTTTACAGAAGATATTTGGTATCTTTGGAGGCAAGAAGAAGGATCCCGACAAGGCCAAGCCTAAGCCGGAGAAGGGAGACTCGCCATGACATTCGCAAGAGTGGCGGTTTCGGGCAGTATTCTCCTTCTAAGTCTATCCGTTCCAGCAGTAAGTCAAACGCTTGAAGCGAGCCGATCGATGGTGATGGCTCCGGGTGTGGCCCAAGTGCCTCCGGCACAGGACCCGCAGAACGTTGTCCATCCGCAGATCTCCGACGAGCAGATGGGCGATCTGTACATGGTGAGGAAGCAGTTTCGTGAAGCTGCGGAAATGTTTAAGAAGCTCGCTGATGAGAATCCAAGAAATCCGGTGTACTGGAACAAGCTGGGGATTGCGTTGCACCAGCAGGAAGCACTGGGTGAAGCGCTGAAGTATTACAAGAAGGCCGCAAAGGTCGATCCCCAGTACGCAGACGCAGAGAATAATGTCGGGACCATTTGGTATCAGCGCAAGAAATACGGAAAGGCCATAAAGGCATACGAGAGGGCGATCAAGATTCGCACCGACATGGCGGTGCTCTACAGCAATCTTGGTTATGCATACTTTGGCGAGAAAAAATACGGCGAAGCCATTGCGGCGTTCAGGCAGGGACTGACGCTCGATCCGCTATTGTTTGAGCACAATAATTCGCGGAACGGGTCGGTTTTGCAGGACCGTTCGGTGGATGACCGTGGGAAGTTCGACTACATGCTCGCGAAATCTTTCGCGGAAGCCGGCGACCTGGAAAGATGCGTCCATTACCTGCTCAAGGCCAAAGACGATGGCTACAAAGAAATTTCGGACATCAAGAAGGACCCGGCTTTCGCGGCAGCGCTGAAGACTCCTGAGATCAAGGAATTACTGACAGCGAAACCCGAGACTCCCGCGCCGCTTTAGCAAAAAAACCGGCCGAGTCAAAAGAGATAGCGTCAGGCTACTTCGATTCGTCCTGCCTTGCGCAGGGTATGCTTGCTCTACACCGCTTCGCTTCTGAAACAACGCCGCATCCTCCTCTGTTACAATGAAATGAGCATGAAACAGCTCGTTGTAAACGCGTGTTTATCCTTCCTTTGCGCCACAATTATTCTTTTTCTCGCCACACCTGCTTGTCTAAGTGCTCAGCGACTTTCGATTAGCGCGGACGCGCCGGCAAGCGCCCGTGGGGTGGCGCCGGCATCCAGCCCGGATGGAATATATCTCGTCTTTCCATTCGAAAATGAAGGTGCGTCGCCAAGCCTGGACTGGCTTGGCGAGGGCCTCGAAGAGCTCACGATCCAGCGGCTTTCTGCGGCTGGCCAGCAAGTGTTTTCTCACAATGGGCGCACCGAGGAAATGGACCGTTCCGGGCTGGCGCCAACGGCAAAACTGAGCCGAGCTTCGATGCTGCGCATCGCACAGAATATGGACGCTGACTTTGTGATTTTTGGAAGATTCACATCGGACGGCAAATCTCTCACGGTGGAATCCCGAATTCTGCGGATCAATCCCATCGGCTTGCTTCCGGCGGTGCGGGAAACTGGCCCGCTCGATTCGCTTATGGAGCTGCACCTGAAGTTATTGTGGCAATTGCTGGCCGCCAACGACCACGCCTACCGGCAGAATCTTGAGGAATTCTCGAAAGGGCAGAGGCCGCTGCGGCTCGACGCATTCGAACACTACATTCGCGGCCTTTTGGCGAGCGATGATGATCCGCGTCTGCGCGAGTTGCGGGAAGCCGCCCGTCTTGAGCCCGAATGGCCGGATCCGGACTTTGCGATTGGAGACGCCTACTATTCCCGCCGGGATTGCGATTCGGCTCTGCCATGGTTTGCGAAGATACCCCGGTCACACGACCGTTACATAGAGGCCGTATTTGCGACAGGCGTTTGTCATCTCCTAATGAATCAATCCGATCAGGCCGGTCAGGTTTTCACATCGCTACAAGAGTTCCTGCATAACAGCATGGTTTCCGGCGCGGACCTGCCGGAGATTTTGAATGATCTGGCGCTGGCGCTGGCGCGACAAGGCAAAACGGAGGAAGCAATAGCCGATCTCCGCCGTGCCACGGAACTCGATCCCGACGAAGATGATTACCCTTTCAACCTGGGCTTACTAGCTTTTTCAACGAAGGATTTCGTTGGCGCCGCGGAATATTTTCGCGAAGCCTCTAGCCGTGAACCCGATAATCCGGAAGAGCGCTCGTTGATGATTGCTTCGCTGGAAAAGGCGGGCAATCAAGCGGAGGCGGATGAAGAACGCGAGACTGCCTCAGAAACTTTTGGACCAGATGCGCTGCCCCCGGTAAAGCTCGATGGCGGGAAAGATGCCGTCTCGCGAATGGAGCGTGTGCGGACAGAAATGGATACGACGGCGCTGCGGCTGGAGATCGTTTCTGCCGAGACTTCGGCGAGTGTTCCAAACACCACGGTTGCTGACACGCCAAGAACGCACATCCGTAGAGGCCGGCTGGAACTCTCGGCCGGGCGCGTAGACGCGGCAGAAAGCGAATTTCGTGCGGCGCTGGCCGAGGACGCCGCCAGTGCGTCCGCGCATAATGGGCTCGCCGAAGTGTATCGGAAGCAAGGCAAGCTGGACGAGGCCCTCAAAGAGCTTCAGGCTTCGCTTAATATTCGGGACTCGGCGGTGGTGCGTACCTCACTTGCGAGAATCTATCTCGAGCAAAAAAAATTGGATTTGGCGCGCACGGAAGTGCAGCGCGCGCTCAAACTCGCTCCCAAATACGCCGATGCAAAACAGTTGCTGGACAATCTGCAGAAGGTGAAGCCTGCGGGAGGCGCCCAATGATCGCTGATGAATTGATGCGACGGATTAGTCGGGGCATGGCTTCCGCGAGGCCGATCGTTGCGATTCTTTGTATTTTTTGGGCTGCCGGTGCGGTCTTCTTGATGCCCTCCGCGACGGCCGATGAGCATTCCGAGAATCCGGAAGTGCTGCGGCTCGACCTCGATCGCGAAGTCGAACCGGTGCTGGCCACCTATATCGACGAAGGAATTGCCGATGCGGCGAGTCGCCATGCGGCACTCGTTCTGATCACCATGAATACGCCGGGCGGCTTGAGCGATTCGATGACGGAGATCATCCAGCACATTTTGGCGTCGCCGGTGCCCGTTGCGGTGTTTGTGTGGCCCACCGGCGCGCGAGGCGCGTCGGCGGGATTTTTCATCCTTCTCTCGGCGGATATTGCGGCCATGGCTCCGGGAACGCATACGGGCGCCGCTTCTCCTGTGGTGGCCATCGGAGGGTGGGAACTGCAGGTTGATGAGACGATGAAGAAGAAGATTCTGAATGACGCGCTGGCTTTCCTGCGCAGCTACGCTGAGAAGCGCGGCCGCAATGCGACGCTCGCGGAAACCGCGGTGACGGACGCGAAAGCGTTCACGGATAAAGAGGCGCTGGATGGGAAACTCATCGACTTGATGGCTTCTTCACCCGAAGACCTTTTACACCAGCTCGATGGGAGAACGATTACGCGCTTCGATGGTACGAAAACCGTCCTGGCTTTGAAGAACGCGGCGATTGTTCCGTTCGAGCTTTCCCCGCGCCAAAGATTTCTCGCGCGCATCGTGGAACCGGACGTCTTCTTTGTACTCCTGCTGGTGGGAGTGCTCGGTTTGTATGCCGAGTTCACGCATCCGGGGATGATTGCGCCTGGTGTGATTGGGGGCATCTGTGCGGTGTTGGCGCTCTATGCCATGCACTTTTTGCCGGTGAATTTCGCGGGAGTTCTGCTCATTCTCCTGGCGCTCGCAATGTTCATCCTGGAGGCCAAGTTCACGAGCCACGGAGTTCTTGCGTTTGGGGGAATCGTGTCGATGATCTTGGGCGCAATGTTCCTGATTCGCTCGCCATTGACTTCGGGCGGAGTAAGCCTTGGAGTGGCGCTGGCCGCGACATTGCCGTTTGCGTTGATTACGATTTTTCTGATGCGGCTGGTGTTGCGTTCGCGCTCGTGGAAATTGTCCACGGGAAGGGAAGAGCTTGTCGGCGAAGAGGGCATTGCCATCTCCGGATTGGCAGCCGGCACCGAGGGGATGATTCGGGTCCACGGAGAGCTATGGGGCGCAATCTCGTCAAGCGCCGTGGCGGAAGGCAAGCCGGTGCGCGTGCGCCGCGTGGAGGGTTTGAAGCTGTATGTGGAGCCGGAAGAAGCAGCCGCTAACGAAAACAAGTAAAATGCATTGGCGCAGAGGAGGGTTGACATGGAAATCAGTCTTCTTGGGGTAGCGGTAATCCTTGGCTTCTTTTTGATTTGGTTCTGGAATTCGCTGTACATCATCAAGGAGTGGGAGCGCGGCGTCGTATTGCGCCTCGGACGGCTGCTGCCCACGGCCAAAGGAGCGGGCTTGAATCTGGTTTTTTGGCCGATTGAAACCTTGTACCGGATCAACTTGCGGCTCGAAACTTTGGATGTTCCGCCCCAGGACATCATCACGCGGGATAATGTCTCCGTCAAAGTGAACGCGGTTTGCTACTTTCGCGTGGTGGACGCCAACCTGGCGATGTCTCAGGTCCAAAATTATCAGTACGCGACTTCGCAGCTGGCGCAAACAACGCTGCGCAGTATTGTAGGCCAGTTTGAACTGGATGAAATTCTTTCGCAGCGCGAAAAGGTGAACGCAAAGCTTCAGATCATTTTGGACCAGGACACCGAGCCGTGGGGCATCAAAGTGTCCAAGGTGGAAGTAAAGCAAGTCGACATTCCAGAACAGATGCAAAGAGCGATTGCGAGACAAGCGGAGGCGGAGCGCGAGCGACGCGCGAAAGTGATTCACGCCCAGGGAGAATATGAAGCATCGGAAAAGCTCGCAGAAGCTGCCAAGGTTCTGGAAACACAATCCTCGGCCATTCAACTACGGTATTTACAGACTTTGACGGAGATAGGTGTCGAGAAGAACACAACGATTGTTTTCCCCCTGCCCATCGATATCATTAATAGCTGGGTCCAAACGCTAGGGGGATCGAAAAAGTAAGAATGGCTTCTGGGGGAAAAAGAGGGAATACCGGAGAACGAGTGCTCGAAGGACGGCACGTCATCGGTTTGTTCATGCTGATGCTGCTGTTTTCCGGCCTGTTCTTTACGCTCGGCTTCGTGATGGGCCGCGATCAATACAATGGGCAGGTGCGCGCGGCCACGAATCTTCGTGGTTTTCCAGATGCCGACGTTTCGCCGAAGCCAGAAGTTTCAGTGAAGCCTTCCAAGAAGAAATCCGCTCCCGAACCGCAAACCGCTACAGGCTCACAAGGCGAGCCAACTTGGGACATATATCGCCCCGGTGATTCGAGCAAGGTCGATGATCATCCGAAACCGGCTAATAGCCCGGCGACGACCGTCGCAGGAAAAAACGCCAGGACCGCCAAAGAGGTGAATGCAGCAGCGAAGACTACCACCGGAGCTCCGCTGAACGCGAGCGGCGGCGTAAACTTGCAAGTCGCCGCGCTCACGAAAAAGGCCGACGCAATGTCACTCGCCAATACTTTGCGGAAGAAAAACTTTCCGACTGTCGTGCAGTCTCCGCATGGAGATAAGTATTATCACGTACTCGTCGGCCCCTACGCCGACCAGAAAGCAGTCGAGAACGCCAGGAAAGGCCTCGAAGTGGCGGGATTTAAAGCCATCGTGAAGCGCTGATGCCTGGTCGTCCGTGGCTCGGCTATTTTCGTCCGCATCCCGGAAGTGAAACCCCAGCTTGGATGAGACTTTTTATCGGCGCGATTTCCGGCGCGGCGCTTTCGTTTTCCTTCACCGGGTTTTATCTGAGTATTTATTCCTGGGTATGCATAGGAATCCTGGTCATCGCGCTATTCGGAGCACGCCCACTGGTTGCGTTTGGTTGCGGATTTCTGCATGGCGTTTGCTTCGTGGTCACGTCGGTGCCCTGGATCGCGCAAGTGCTCTCCGTGCATGGCGGCCTTTCACGTACTGGCGGATGGGGAATTTTGCTACTGATCGCATCGGTGTGGGCCGCGGCAAACGGCGCGGTCACCTGGGCGATTAACAGGATTTCGCTGCGTAGCGTCACGCTCGCGTGCATCGCAACGCCCTTTCTGTGGGTCTCGCTCGAAATGTTCCGGACTTGGCTGCCGGAGATTAGTTTTCCGTGGAACTTATTGGGCTATCCCGCCGCGGCCAATGTTGCGCTGGTGCAACTCACAACCGTCACGGGGATTTACGGGTTGTCGTTTGTCGTTGCGGCGTTCAACGCACTGCTGGCGTGGAGCGACGCTATCACGACGCAGCCTCCGCGGCGGCGCCTGGCTATCCTCGTCGGCGCCACCGCGATCGTCCTGGTCGTGATGATTGTCGGGCCGCGCTTCGTCCCACAGGCTATAGCCAATCACACCGCCAGGGCCGTGCAGCTCAATTTTCCCGAAGCGGATGAATATCCGAGCGATTGGTTCACGGCGCATGCCGCGGACATGGACGAAATCGAGCGCTTCAGCCTTGCTCCTTCCGCTCATCATCCCGATCTGCTGGTTTGGCCGGAAGCTCCCGCGCCTTTTTCCTATCAAGATGTCCGATTTGGGCAAATGGCAACGAATTTGGCGATTCGTTTTGGAAATCCGTTCATCGTCGGTGTGGTGGAGTGGAAGCCTGAAACTGTTTCCACGGGAGGAACTCGCCACACCATCATGGCGCCCTACAACAGCGCGCTGATGTTTGACGGGCAGGGGCGCCGCGTTTTTTCCTATGACAAGATTCATCTCGTTCCTTTCGGGGAGTACGAGCCATTTCCGTTGATTCATCGCGTGGTGGCCAATGTTTCAAGCGAAGTCGGCGGCTTTCGCAAGGGCACGACTTACTCGGTCGGTCGTTTTGCGAACGGGCATTCCTTCGGCGTGTTCATTTGCTATGAAGCTATCTATCCCGGAGAAATCCGGCACTTTGCGGCGAACGGCGCGCAGCTTTTTGTGAATATTTCGAATGATGGATGGTTTGGGCACTCTGCTGCCGCCGAGCAGCACCTGCGCATGGCGCGTGTCCGCGCCGTGGAAAATCGCCGCTGGATCGTGCGCGCGACCAACAGCGGCATTACCGCTTCGATCGATCCTTACGGCCGGATCCTCCGTCCGCTACCACGAGACGTGCGCGCAGCCGCCGATTTGCCGTACGACTTCCGCACGAATGAAACCATTTACACACGCTTCGGCGATTGGTTCGCCTGGCTCTGCGTCCTGGTTTCCGTTATCCTGTTGGTGATCGGTTGGAAGCCAAACAACACGGAAGTAACAACCTAAATAAACAATGTAGTAAAGAAAAATCAAAGCACAACGAAAATCTCCAAAGACTGGCGACTCGAATGATTCTCGAAGATCTGCAGCACCGCTACGAATTATTGAAACCTCGCATCTCGCTTGTGCGGAGCTATCTTTGACGCCCCGCAATTCCGCGAACGTCTAAAATCTCTCGAAGCCCAGGTATCCCAACCAGATTTCTGGAACAACCAGGAAGCCGCGCAAGCCGTCCTCCGCGACCGCAAACGCGCGGAAGAACAAATCGCTGCGGATGAAAAGCTGTCGGCTATCTCCGGCGACATCGAGACCTATATCAGCCTGGCCCGCGAAGAAACCAACGCTGAACAACGCAATGATTTGCTCAAAGATCTCGACCGTGAGCTGACGGCCGCGGAAAGCTACGTCGGCGAGCAAGAAACCAAAACGTTGCTATCCGGAGAAACCGATCACTTGAACGCCATCATGACGATCAAGCCCGGCGCGGGGGGCACGGAATCCCAGGACTGGGCCTCGATCCTGCTCCGCATGTACCTTCGTTGGGCGGAGCGCAAAGGTATGAACGCGACCTTGCTGGATGAGACGCCCGGCGAGGAGGCGGGAATCAAATCCGCCACCATCCAGTTCGTCGGAGAAAACGCTTACGGTCTGCTGGCTGGAGAAACGGGCGTGCACCGCCTCGTGCGCATCTCACCTTTTGACCAGGCGGCGCGTCGGCACACTTCTTTCGCATCCGTCTTTGTGATACCCGAGATTGACGACCGCATCGAAATCACTATTCGCCCCGAAGATCTCCGCGTGGATACGTTTCGGTCTGGCGGCAAGGGCGGCCAAAACGTGAACAAGGTCGAGACTGCCGTTCGCATCACCCACATACCAACCAACATTGTCGTTGGCTGCCAGGCTCAGCGCAGCCAGGGCAAAAACCGGGAAATGGCCATGAAAATGTTGCGGTCGCGCCTATACGACCTGGAAATTCAAAAGCGCCAGGCGCACACGGACAAGCTCGACGAGAGCAAACTCGATATTTCCTTTGGCAGCCAGATTCGCTCTTACGTCATGCAGCCCTACCGCTTGATCAAGGACCACCGCACCAAATTCAGCGCCGGGGACGTTGACCGCGTCCTCGACGGCGACATCGACCCCTTTATTCGCAGTTACCTCATGGCCAAAAAGACCAGGGGAAAGCTGGAAGTTCAACTGGACGACGACGAGGACGCTGCCTAGAGTCCGCCGTTCAATGCACCAGGCTGCAATTCAACCCTCAATTTTGACCGTTCGCTGCTTGTATAACTCATTTAGCTTCAATACGTTGATTCTTGGGCGCTGCGATGTTAGGTTTATAAAGTTAATCGAATCCATTGGCGAATTGCCTGTCCCGGTGGCTGGGCCGCCGCGGCTCACGAAGGAGAATGTCTTTTGAGCGAAGCCTTACGTAATTTCCTGTTTACGTCGGAGTCTGTGACTGAGGGCCACCCCGACAAGATTGCCGACCAGATTTCCGATGCGGTCCTCGATGAGGTGATGAAGCAAGACACGAAGGGCCGCGTGGCGTGCGAGACGCTCGTTACCACCGGCTTGGCAGTGGTAGCGGGTGAAATCACCACCAGCGCCATCGTGGATTACGACACGCTGGTCCGCGACACCATTCGCGGGGTCGGATATACACGCGCGAAATATGGATATGATGCCGAGACTTGCGCGGTCATGTGCACCGTCAAGCGCCAATCGCCGGACATCGCCATGGGCGTCGATACCGGCGGCGCGGGAGACCAGGGCCTGATGTTTGGCTTCGCCTGCGACGAGACCCCCGAACTGATGCCCATGCCCATCCAGTTTGCCCACCGCCTCACGCAGCGCCTCTCCGAAATTCGCCGCTCCAATAAAGTTGATTTTCTCCGCCCCGACGGCAAATCGCAGGTCACCATCGAATATCGCGAGGGCCGGCCCGTTCGCGTTGATTGCGTGGTCATTTCCACCCAGCACAGCGAGAAAGTTTCCAATGTCGATCTCCGCGATGCCGTTACCGAGCATGTGATCCGCCCCATCATTCCCGCGGCGATGCTCGACAACAAAACCAAGTTTCACATCAATCCCACGGGGCGGTTCGTCATCGGCGGGCCCATGGGCGATGCAGGCTTGACCGGCCGCAAGATCATCGTCGACACCTATGGCGGCTACAGCCGTCATGGCGGCGGGGCCTTTTCCGGCAAGGATCCGTCCAAGGTCGACCGCTCCGCCTGCTATATGGCGCGTTATATTGCCAAGAACATCGTTGCTGCAGGTCTGGCCCGCAAAGCGGAAATTCAGCTTGCCTATGCCATCGGCGTTGCCGAGCCAGTTTCCGTCATGGCCGAGACTTTCGGCACAGCCGCTATTTCCGAAGAAAAAATCACCGTCCTTATTCGCGAATATTTTTCCCTGACGCCCAAGGGCATTATCGAGACTCTCGATCTTCGCCGTCCGATCTACAAAGACACTGCCGCCTACGGGCATTTCGGGCGCAGTGGCGCGGGCTTCACCTGGGAACGCACCGATCGCGCGGATGCGCTGCGTAAGGCCGCGTGTCTCGGAGTGGGGGCTACCGTGGAAGCAGGCGCCGCCCGCTAGGCTGATCCAGAAAGGTCGGCTCCCGGCCGGCAAGAAGTTTATTCCCGCGCGAAGTCCCATCGCCGCGCAAATACAGGATCAAGGAGAAAGAGTGTGGCTACAGCAGAAATGAAAAAGGGTGATGTGAAGGATATCGGGCTGGCGGACGCCGGCAAACGGAAGATCGAGTGGGCGGGCCAGCAAATGCCCGTGCTCGAATCGATCCGCAACCGCTTCATCAAAGAGCAGCCGCTGAAGGGCTTGCGCGTTTCGGCTTGTTTGCATGTGACGAGCGAGACGGCGAACCTGATGATCGCTTTGCGCGACGGCGGCGCGGACGCGGTTCTCTGCGCGTCTAATCCGCTCTCGACGCAGGATGAAGTGGCCGCCTCTCTGAACCGCGACTACAACATTCCGACGTACGCGATCAAAGGCGAGGACAACGAAACCTATTACTCCCATTTGCGCGCGGCGCTCGAACACAAGCCACAGTTTACGATGGACGACGGCGCCGACCTGGTCACCATGCTCCTCAGCAAGCGCACCGACCTCGTTGCCAATGTGATTGCCGGCACCGAAGAGACCACCACCGGCGTCATTCGCCTGCGCGCCATGGCCAAGGATGGCACGCTTAAGTACCCGATCATCGCCGTCAACGATGCCCAGACCAAGCACTTCTTCGACAATCGCTACGGCACGGGCCAGTCCACGCTGGACGGCGTGATTCGCGCGACCAATTTGCTGATTGCCGGACTCAAAGTTGTAGTCGCCGGTTACGGCTGGTGCGGCCGCGGCATCGCCATGCGCGCCAAGGGCCATGGCGCGGACGTCATCATTACCGAGATTGACCCCACGAAAGGCATCGAAGCGGTAATGGACGGATTCCGCGTCATGCCCATGGCGGAAGCCGCCAAGCAAGGCGATGTGTTCATCACCGTCACGGGCAACAAGAACGTGATTCGCGCCGAACATTTCGAGGCTATGAAGAGCGGCGCTGTGGTTTGCAATTCCGGCCACTTCAACGTCGAAATTGATATCCCGGCGCTCGAGGGAATGTCCACCGGCAAGCGCGAGGTTCGCCCGCTAGTTGATGAATATCTGCTCAAGGATGGCCGCAAGGTTTATCTCCTCGGCGAAGGCCGTCTCGTCAATTTGGCGACAGCCGAAGGTCACCCCGCCGCGGTAATGGATATGAGCTTTGCGAATCAGGCGCTTTCGGCCGAATACCTGCGCCAGCATCACAAGGAACTGAAGCCGCAGGTTTACGTCGTGCCGGAAAATCTCGACAAGGAAATCGCGCGGCTCAAGCTCGATACCATGGGCCATAAGCTGGACAAGCTGACCGCCGAGCAGGAGCACTACCTGGCTTCCTGGCAAGAAGGTACGTAGCACAGACACTCCTGTCTGTGCTTTTTCCTGGTTCTTTGGGGCGCGCTGCACCGCGCCCCTTTTTCTTGTAAGCTTAATTTTGGTTTACCCAGGTCACGTTCATGTGGGATCTCTGCACAAACGCCCTCGACACGGCCCGCCTTCGCGGCGCGAACTACGCCGACGTCCGCGTCATGCATTTGCGCCAGCGCGATCTGACCACCAAAAACGGCCAGGTTGGCACGCTCGCGCAATCCGAATCGATCGGGCTGGGAATTCGCGCCCTGTCGAATGGCGCCTGGGGATTTGCATCCACCGACCGCCTCACACGTGAGGGCGTATCCGCATGCGCCGCACAAGCTGTTTCCATCGCCAAAGCTTCGGCGCTCGCGAAGCGCGGAGATGTCGCGATGGTGGACGAATCTGCGTACATCGATAGTTGGCAAAGCCCGTTCCGTAAGGATCCATTCGAAATACCGCTGGAAACGCAGTTGGCGTTGCTGCTTGCCGCTGATGCGGAAATGCGGTTGGTCAAGGGCGTCACGTTGACGGAAACGGGAATGCAATTTCGCAAGATTCATTCCTGGTTTGCCTCGAGCATTGGCTCGCGCATTCATCAGAGCAAATTGATCACCGGCTGCGGGATCGCCGCCACCTCCTTCCAGGGCGACGACATTCAGAAGCGTTCCTATCCCAACAGCTTTGGCGGCCAGCATTCGCTCGAGGGGTACGAACTTGTAGAATCGCTCGAACTCTTGAAACATGCCCAGCAGGTAGGCGAGGAAGCAGCCGCGTTGCATTCCGCGGCGCAGTGCCCGGAGAAAACGGGCACCTTAATTCTCAGCGGAAGCCAGCTCGGCTTGCAGATTCACGAGTCCGTCGGGCATCCCATCGAGCTGGACCGAGTCTTGGGTCAGGAAGCAAATTTTGCGGGTACGAGTTTTCTCACTCTCGATCAGCTCAATAAGCTGCGCTACGGCGCGGACATCGTAAATGTCGTGGCGGACGCGCGCCTCGAACACGGGCCGGGCTTGGGCACCTTTGCCTACGATGACGAAGGCGTCCCCGCGCAGTGCACCGACATCATCAAGGACGGCCAATTCCGCGGTTATCTTTCCAATCGCGAAACCGCGCACCTCATCGGCCTGACACGCTCTTCCGGCACCCTGCGCACGGAAAGCTGGAATCGCCTGCCGATCATCCGCATGACCAACATCAGCCTTAAGCCTGGCACATGGAACTTTGACGATTTGATTGCCGACACGGACGACGCGATTCTCATGGAAACGAATCGCTCTTGGTCCATCGACGATCGCCGCTACCAGTTTCAGTTCTCCACCGAAATCGGCTGGGAGATCAAGGGCGGCAAGAAAATTCGGATGTTGAAGAATCCCAGCTACAGCGGCATCACGACAGAGTTCTGGAATTCCTGCGACGCAATCTGTTCGCGCGATCACTGGGCGCTCTGGGGTACGCCAAACTGCGGCAAGGGCCAGCCCATGCAAACTATTGGCACCGGCCACGGCGCAGCCCCGGCGAGATTCCAAAACGTAAAAATCGGATCGGCCTTTTCAGACCAATGAGCACTGGGCGCAAATCTGGCAAGTCCTCAAGAGGTAACAGCACCGCGTCCTCCGCGCAGTTGCTTCCCGAACGCGAGCTGCGCCGAATCATCGAAACAGTCCTCCGCCTCGCCAAATCCACAGGCGCGGAGGAAACCGAAGTTCACGTTGACGAGACCGCCGAATCGCTCACCCGCTTCGCCAACAATGCCATCCACCAAAACGTCGCCGAGCGCGGCGTAAATGTTTCGATTCGCACTGTTTTCGAGAACCGCACCGCTCGCGCAACAACGAACCGCGTCGACGAAGATTCGCTTCGCGCCGCAATTGAAGCCTCTCTCTCCCTCGCCCACAGTCAGCCTAAAGATCCACATCTGCTCAAGATGCCTGGCAAACAGCGCTATAGAAAAGTGAATCGCTTTGTGAAGGAGACTGCCGCGCTCACTCCCGAAGACCGCGCTCGCGCCGTCCGCCGCGCCTGTGATCTGGCCATTCAGAACGGCCAGGTCGCTGCCGGCATTTTCGGCAGCGGCTTGCAGCAATCCGCACTTGGCAATTCGCGTGGTCTTTTTGCCTCCTATCGTGAAACACACGCCGAATTTTCCATCACTATGCAGGAAACTCCTGCGGCAAGCTGGGCCAAGGCTAACGCAGCAAGCGTCCGCGCCTTCGATCCCCAAAAACTCGCTCAACGCGCCTGCGAAAAAGCGCACATGGCGGTCGATGCTCGCGAACTCCCGCCCGGCCGATACACCGTAATCCTCGAACCCGCGGCCGTCCTCGATCTAGTCGGCTTTTTGTTCTACGATTTCGCCGCCACCGCTCTCGAAGACAAGCGCTCCTGCCTCAACGAGCGCATGGGCAAACAACTTTTCGGCAAGAATATCTCCATCACCGACGACGCCTTCCATCCGCTTCAGCTCGGCGCGCCGTTCGATGGCGAAGGCATGCCACGCCAGCGCGTTGTCCTTGTCGATCGCGGCGTCCCCAAAAATCTCGTCTACGCGCGCCGCAGCGCCAAGGCCGCCCGCGAAAAGCCCACCGGCCACGGCTTCGCCCTTCCCAACGAATACGGCGAGGCTCCCATGAACCTGGTCTTTGCCGGCGGCGATTCCTCACTCGATAAAATGATTTCCTCGACAGATCGCGGCCTCTTGGTCACTCGCCTTTGGTACATCCGCGAAGTTGACCCCTACGAAAAGGTGATGACCGGCATGACTCGCGACGGCCTTTTCCTGGTCGAAAAGGGCAAAATTGCCTCCGCGGTCCGCAATTTCCGCTTCAATCAGTCCATCCTCGAAATGCTCCGCAATGTTGAACTGCTCGGCCCGGCCGTCCGCGCCACGGGCGAAGAGGCCTTTGAAATGGTGGTTCCCGCGATGAAGGTTCGCAATTTTCACTTCTCCGAAGTCACAAAGTTTTAATAATCCACGGCTTAAAATCTTCCGCCTCACAAATTCGATTTGATAAATGCAAAATCTGCGTTGTACATCCTGCGCCTGCCAGCTTAATTAATTGTTATGTACCGACGGTGCGCACCAGCCCGGAGCGATCGGCACCCCAACTGGGGCCATCCCGACCACGATGCCTGTGGCACTGGTTTTGTAGCGCGCCTCGGTGGCCCCGCCAGCCATGAAATCGTAAACATTGCGCTGACGGCCCTCGAACGCCTCACTCACCGCGGCGGAGTGGACGCCGATGGTGCTAGCGGTGACGGCGCCGGCCTGCTCACCTCGCTCCCTCACGAATTTTTCCGGGCTCGCGCGGAAGAGCAGGGCATCGAACTGCCAGAAGTCTTCGGCCTGGGCTTGGCATTTTTTTCGTCCACAGCTGCAGCAGGTGCCCGCGCCGCAGTGGAAGCCGCCGCCGATACCGAGCGACTTCGCATCCTGGGCTGGCGCCGTGTTCCCACCAATACAGACTCTCTCGGCAGCCGCGCTCTCGAGACCATGCCGGAGATTTGGCAGTTTTTCGTCGCGCCGTTTCACGCCTCGCGTGGCGCGGCCAATTTCGAGTGGAAACTTTCAATCCTTCGCAAGCGCGCGGAATCGCTTCTCCCCGAGCGCTGCTACCTCTGCTCACTTTCTTCGCAGACCGTGGTCTACAAGGGCCTCCTCACGCCCTGGCAGTTTCCGCAATTTTACGAGGATCTTCGCGACGCCACCTTCGCGACCTCCTTCGCCATTTTTCACCAGCGCTACTCGACAAACACGCAGCCTTCCTGGGACCTTGCGCAGCCCTTCCGCTACGTCGCTCACAACGGTGAGATCAATACCATCGTCTCAAACCGCCGCTGGCTCCGCGCCAGGCGGCGCGAACTCCGCACCCGCTTGGCCGTCGGCTCGTGGTTCGAGCCCCTTGAGGACAAAGTCAGCGATTCCGCGAGCTTTGATAACGGATTCGAACTGAAATTGCTCGAAGGACTTGCACCCGATGCGGCCATGCTCTCCATGGTCCCGCCCGCGTTCGAAAACGACCCTCTTCTCTCGCGGGATATCCGCGCAGCGCTGACTTCGCTTTCGCAGCATAATGAGCCGTGGGACGGTCCCGCGGCGCTGATTTTCTCCGACGGACAATTTGTTGGAGCAAAGCTGGACCGCAACGGCCTCCGCCCGCTGCGCTACACTTTGACGCATGACGGCCTTTTGATCGCCGGTTCTGAAACCGGCCTGATCGATTTAGAGGAATCCCGCATCGCGGAGCGCCAGCGTCTAGGTCCGGGCGAAATGATTCTTGCCAATCCGGCGAGCGGCGTTTTCCTCCGTTGGCGTGAAATCTTGAAGCGCCTGGCTATACATCAAGCGAAAAATGCAACCCCACCCGCGCGCCATCTGACGTTTTCTGCCGCCGCAAATCCTCCTGTCAACGGCGCGCCAAAGCGCATCGCCTCCGCTGCCGGATGGACTGAAGACCAGTTCAAAACTCTTTTTTCGGCTTTAACCCGCGGCAAGGAAGCCGACTGGAGCATGGGCGACGACGCGCCGCCTGCATTCCTCTCCGAGCTTCCGCGCACGCTCTGGGATTATTGCAAACAGCGCTTTGCGCAAGTCACCAATCCACCCATTGATCCCCTTCGCGAGACTCACGTCATGTCTCTCGACGTTCATCTCAAGGCTGGCGTGACCCTGCCGGGGCCCCTGCTCAGCGCCGGCCAGCTCGCCGAACTTTCCGAATTTTTTGGTCCCGTCCATCGTATCCCGATGACTTTCTCTTCTGCCCTGGGAGTCCCGGGCGCGCGCTGCGCTTTTGCTCAGCTATCTTCTACCCCTCTGAGTAGCGGCGGTCGCCCGGGCCTCCTCCTCCTTTCCGATCGCGGCATCGACTCCGAAAATGCCACACTCCCGGCTTTGTTGGCTGCCGCCGCCGTCTGGAAATCCATGGTTCGCGACGGGCTGTGGGATTTGCCCCTTGTCGTCGAATCCGCTCAGGTCTTTGACACGCATCACGTCGCGCTTCTCATCGCGGCCGGTGCCAGCGCCGTCGTGCCTTATCTCGCGGATGATTTTGCGGAATCCATCGAGCTCGGTGGCGCCGATCGCATGCGCACCGCCATCACCGCCGGCCTTCGTAAAGTTCTAGCCCGCATGGGCGTGTCCACGCTCGCAAGCTATCGCAACAGCCATCTCTTTGAGATCGTCGGACTCTCCGAGGATCTTTGCGCCGAATTTTTTGAAGACGCTGCCGATTATCCCGGCTCCAAATCGCTCGACGATCTTTTTGCCGACTACGTCCGTATGCACACCACCGGCTTCACGTCCCCATCCGCCGAACTGGGCGACGCGGGTCTTTACCGCTTCCGCAAAGGCGCCGAGCTACACGCGACCTCGCCGGAAGTCGTTCGCCGCATGCACGCTCATGTCCGCGCCCCCGAATCCGGCAAATATTCCGCGTTCGAAGAACTTGCCGAGCATCAAGGCACGGTCTTCCTCCGCGACCTGCTCGAAACCGTTCCCGGAACGCCTGTGCCTGTCGAAGAAGTCGAAGCCACCAGCGCGATTCTTCGCCGCTTCAGCACGCAAGCCATGTCGCTCGGCTCGCTCGGTCCTGAAGCGCATCGCACTCTTGCTCTCGGCATGAATTTGATCGGCGGGCGCAGCAACACTGGCGAAGGCGGAGAGGATCCCAACTCTTATCGTTTCGAGCCCGCCGCCGCGAATAAAATCAAGCAAGTTGCTTCGGGTCGATTCGGTGTGACTGCCGATTACCTCGTTCACGCCGAAGAACTCGAGATCAAAATGGCGCAGGGCTCCAAGCCCGGCGAAGGCGGCCAGCTTCCGGCGCGCAAAGTCACCGAGTATATCGCGCGCATCCGCCACGCAACTCCGGGCACGCCACTTATTTCTCCGCCGCCGCACCACGATATTTACAGCATCGAAGATCTCGCTCAGTTGATCCACGACTTGCGCGCCGTAAATCCCAGCGCCCGCATTGGCGTGAAACTCGTCTCCGGTGCCGGCGTCGGAATCATCGCCGCGGGAGTCGCCAAAGCGGGCGCGGACGTTATCACCATCAGCGGCCACAATGGCGGAACTGGTTCTTCGCCTCTCACGTCCATCAAAAACACCGGCTTGCCCTGGGAAATCGGTCTGCGCGAAACACATGACACGCTCGTCCGCGCCGGCCTGCGCTCGCGCGTCTCGCTCCGCGTGGACGGCGGCCTGAAATTCGCGCGTGACATCATTGTTGCCGCGCTTTTCGGCGCGGATGAATTCGGCTTCGGCACCGCCGCCCTCCTCGCCATCGGTTGCGTCATGGCCCGCCAGTGCCATCTCAACACTTGCCCGGTCGGCATCGCCACCCAGGACGAAAAACTGCGCACTCGTTTTGCCGGAAAGCCAGAGATGGTCGCGGCCTACTTCCGCTCTCTTGCCGAGGAGGTGCGCGCCCGGCTTGCCCAACTCGGTGCCCGCTCTCTGAGCGATCTCACCGGCTGGTACGATCGCCTCAGCGCGCGTTCCGGCATGGATCCGCTCTTGATCGTCCCGATCTCTGAATTCAACCGCGTCGCACCCCAGCAGTCTCCGGCTTTTCATGCCGCCGCTCGTGAAGACTCGCTGCGCCTCAGCGCTGCCTTCGACCTCCAGGCCGAATCCCAGCAAATACAGAATTCCGATCGAAGCATTGGCGCTGGCATAAGTGGGGAGTTGATGCGCCGTCGCCGCCCGGGCAGCCAGACCCTACCGCTCGTGCATGAACTGATAAAGGAGTTTCACGGCTCCGCCGGACAAAGTTTTGGCGCGTTCCTCGCGGACGGCATCACGTTGAACCTCTCGGGCGAAGCTAACGATTACGTCGGGAAAGGCCTTTCTGGCGGCACGATCACGATCTCTGCCAGCTCCGCCGCGTCCCGTCGCGGTGACGTCCTCGCGGGAAACACCGTTCTTTACGGCGCCACTTCCGGCCAGCTTTTCGTGGCAGGCCGAGCCGGCGAACGCTTTGCCGTTCGTAACAGCGGTGCGCTCGCCGTCGTCGAAGGCGTCGGCCAGCACGGCTGCGAATACATGACGGGTGGTGTTGTGCTTGTCCTCGGCCCCCTAGGCCTCAACTTCGGTTCGGGTATGACCGGAGGCCTCTCCTACGTGCTCCGCGGCGAAGCCGACGAGGTTCTGCACCGCGATTTCGTCGCGCTCGCCGAAATCTGCGAGCATGAAGAGTCCTGGCTCCGCAGGGTTCTCGAAGAACACCTGCATTTTACGGCCAGTCCGCGCGCCTCCCGATTGCTTTCTCGCCGCGGCCCGCTTCCCATGTTGCGTGTTCAACCGCTTCATTTCCAGGGCACCCTCGAAGCAACCTGGGAGCCACTGCTCGCCCGGTTGAACCGCCGTGAAATTGTTTTTAATCCGCCGCAACGGGCCGCGCTTTCTCAGGCCCCATTGCCGGCCTAAGAGGAGCAAGATTCCGCGCTAAGTTAGCGGTCATAATCCGCTATAATCTTTGCCGAGCCGCCTGCCTATGGACTTCGATCAACTTGCCACATTCGTATACGTCGCCAAGCTCAAGAGTTTCTCGCGAGCGGGCCAGAAAGTGTTTCGCTCGCAATCCGCCGTCAGCGCGCAGATTCGCCAGCTTGAACAAGCCTATCGCGCCCGCCTTCTGGACCGCTCCGCCAAATCCGTCGAGTTGACTCCCGCCGGCGAAGTTCTCTTCGAATACGCCGAGCGCCTTCTTCGGCTCCGCGATGAATCCATCCAGTTCGTCGCCGATCGCGGCGATGTCGTGCAGGGCCCGCTCGTGTTTGGAGCCAACGAAGCCACCTGCCTCTACCTCCTTCCGGATATCTTCGCGGAATTTCAGCGCCGTTATCCCCAGGTGCACATCAGCATCTACCGCAATTTCAGCCACAAAATTCTCCAGCGCGTCGAGGATGGCTCCGTTGACGTCGGTATTGTCACTCTTCCCATCAAATCTCCCACTCTCAAGGTTCATCACATCTCGCGCGATCGCTTGCGATTCATGGTCAGCAGCCGCAATCCTCTCGCTCACCGTTCCAAGATCACCCTCGAAGAAGTCGCCAGCCAGCCGCTGATTTTTCCGCGCACCGGCTACACCCGTCAGGTTTTAGACAAGCTCTTTCGTCCTTACCGTGCCCGCCTCCGCGTCGTCATGGAACTTCCCAGCATCGGCATGATCAAGCGTTTCGTCGGCGCAGACGCCGGCGTTTCCTTCATCAGCGAAGGATTTGCGCGCGACCAGGTCAAGGCCGGCGAAGTGAAGCTCCTCAATGTGGAGGGTCTCGATCTCTGGCGCGAACTCGGCCTGGTTTATCGTCGCGACCGAAGCCTCCCTCGCGCAGCGCAAGCTCTGATCTCCGTCATCCGCGAACACAAAAAATTCCCAGACCTCGCCGCCGCCGCTTCCGACTGAAACTGTAATCCAGTCCCACGAGAGCCCGTCCAGAGATTTGTCGCTTCGCGGTCCTTCGATATTCTGTCGAGTAAAGCCCGCCTATTACGGAACGCTGATTCGACTTAACTTCGAACCCCTCGCAAAGAATTGTTTGTGTCCAATTTGGCTCTTGATCAAACTCGAGTATGGTCCTACCCTGCAAGTCAGGAAGAGTTCTAATTAGCGGCAGCCCCTCTGCCGCTTTTGTTTTTATATCATCCTGCGTCTCAGAAGTCGGATTCTCCTCCAGTTTCGGCAGCCAAGAATTCGCAGATTCCGCACAATTTGGAGCAACTGTAAGTTGCTTAGAATCAACACTGGCTCTGTTGACATCCTAGGCACAGAGTATGTTTCGAGGAGTCGACAAGTCGGGGCCCGAGGTGTTTTCTAGTGAGGCAGGAGGGACGATGGCCGAAGTCGGACTCCTGCCTGTAGCTCGCGTGGCGCTGCAAGT
>DATJXZ010000130.1:0-66636 GCA_035499815.1 Candidatus Solibacter sp.
CCCCGGCTACGATTTCACCCGCAATCAGCCGGGCGCTTCCGAATGGCTCGACGTTCCTCAACTGCAGAACGGCAACTTAAACAATGGCTCACAGGATGAGCAGCCCGTCTTCGTTCAACAGTCCAGCGCCGCCATTCTGGATCAGTCCTCTGCCGCCATCCTCGACCAAGGCGGCACGTCCACCTCGGATTTCGGCCACGGCACCATGACCTCCGGCCTGATCCATTTGGTCGCGCCAAACGCCAAGATTCTTCCCCTCAAGGCGTTCAGCTCAAACGGCACGGGCTATCTTTCCAACATAGTCGCCGCTCTCTATTACGCAGTACAGAACAACGCCAACGTGGTCAACATGAGCTTTGACGTCTCTACTCCTTCCGCCGCGCTCTCTCAAGCTATCTCCTACGCGAACCAGTCTGGCGTCGTCCTTGTCGCTTCTGCCGGCAATGAGAGTACCAGCGCCCCCGTCTACCCTGCCGCTCTAAACAGCAGCGTCATGGGCATCGCTTCCACAACCAACTGGGATACCCGCTCTTCATTCTCCAACTACGGCAACACCGACGTCTGGATCGCCGCACCCGGCGAATATGTCATAAGCACTTTCCCCGGCGGAACTTATGCCGCCGCTTCCGGCACTTCCTTCAGCTCCCCGCTCGTCGCCGGTTCAGCGGATCTGCTCCTCAGCGCCAAGCCTTCGCTGAATCAATCGAGCGCCGCGAGCGCCTTCTCCCATGCCATCCAACTTACCCCGGACCTCAACCATGGCCGCCTGGATGTCTATCAGGCCGTTTCGGCTTGGGTGAACAGCTCGAGCAGCCGCCGTTGGTAGCCAATCTGGCTGGCGAAATATTTCCGGTGTCCACCATGTCCTCGATTCCCCAGTGGACACCGGATTCGCTTCGCATCAAGCAAGTCGAAGAACAAGTCTCAGCACTCCGCACTTCCGTTATCTGTGCCTTCAACCAGCTTCTCGACCTCAAAGATCTCAATACGGGTGTCCACAGCACGCGTCTGGCGGAGTGGGGGATGCGTGTCGGCCAGGAATTAGGCCTCGATGAAGCGGAACTTCAGAATCTCGAAGTCGCCGCCCTTCTTCACGATATCGGCAAAGTCGGTATTCCGGATTCCATCCTTCGCAAGCCGGGAAAGCTGGATGCGGACGAATACGCTTTGATGAAAAAGCATCCGGAATACGGCTGGGCGGTCCTGCGCATGCTTCCGGGATTCGAACGCGCCTCGCTCGATATCCTCCATCATCATGAATCCGTGGATGGCAAGGGCTATCCCGCCGGTCTGAAAGATACGGAAATTCCTATCGTCTCCCGCATTGTCTGCGTCATTGACGCATTCGATGCCATGGTTTCCTCTCGGCCCTATCGTACTGGTCTTCCGACCGAGGAAGCGGCCCGCCGCCTCGTTCAGTGCAGTGGCTCGCAGTTCGATGCCGCTGTCGTTCAGTGCTTTCTTTCGTTCGCGCAGGAAGAAATGACTACCGTCTTCGCTGCCGTGGGCACTTCCGTCTCTTCCGCTCTCTAAGCTTTAGCGCTCTTCACCGCCTGATCTCTTGCCGATTTATCCCCGCGTTCCATCCGCAAGCGCGCCACAACCAGCCTGATATCTTCAAACGTAATCTCTGGCGGCAGCGCCTCCTTCAGTGGCTTCAGCCGCTCAACTCCAAGCAGCGCGCACATCTTCTCAATTTCGGCCTGTTTTTCGGAACCAATCCAGCCCGGTTGAAATTCCAGCTCGCCTTTTTCCATGAGCCTCACAACCAATTCCACGACGCTTGACACTTGGCGCCCTCGCGCCTTCGCAATCTCTGCAAACGTTCGCCCCTCCGCCAGCAGCCTCATCGTCTCTTCCGCCGGTTTTGGCTTCTGCTCGTCTTGCGCCGCAAATCGCGCTCCGCGCGCAAATTCTTTCAGAACTTCCAGGATTTCCTCTCCGTACATTTCGGTCTTCCGCTCCCCAAAACCGGAAATGCTCTTAAGTTCGCCCAGGGAACGCGGACGCACTCGGCACAATTCATCAAGCGAGGTGTCGTGCATGATGATAAAAGCGGCGCTCCCTCGCTCTTTTGCAGTCCTCCGGCGCCATTCACGTAAATATTCGCGCAGCTCCAAATCAATTCCGGTTGCAACGCCGTTCTGGAGCGAATAGGTGGAACTCGAAGGAACCATGGCTGGCCGTCGCGCAACTGCTCCCCCCACAGCGCGGCTCTCTCCTCCAAAACCGCTCGTTCCTGCCGTCGCAGCAGCTGCGCGCTTTCTTGTCCTCTTCGCAGGCGCTGCCATAAACAACCATTCCGGCTCTCCGCTGCATACATCGCAGGCTCCGCAATAATTCCATTTTCGAATCTCTCCGAAGTGCGAACAAATCTGGTGATGCCTGCACACTCTCGCTTCCACGAATCTTCGAATTTCGCGATATCGCTGCCACGCCCGCTCTTTTTCCGCCTCATCGCTTAGCTGCTGCACGAAATACGTCAGCAATCCCACATCCCTCTTCTGCCACAACAAAAGACAATCTGCGGGTTCGCCGTCGCGACCCGCCCGCCCAGCTTCCTGGTAATACTGTTCGATCGATTTTGGTAGCGAGAGATGAATCACCGCCCGCACGGTCGCCTTGTTAATCCCCAATCCAAACGCAATCGTCCCGACCAGCACGCGCACTTCATCCGACATCCACCGCTCTTGATTCTTCCGCCGCGTCTCCCCATCCATTTTCCCGTGATAGCCAATCGCCGCGATTCCCTGCTCCTCGAGAAAATCTACAGTCTCTTCCACTCGCGCGATCGTTGGCGCGTACACAATCGCATTGCTCTCCGCATATTTCCGTAGCGCCCGTATCAAAAGCTCATCCTGCACCCGCCCCGAACATTCCTTCACCACATAATTCAAATTTGGCCGGTGAAAGCTCGCAATATATTTGTCCGGCTCTCGCAGCTTCAATTGCTCGATGATGTCGTGCCGCACCCGCCGCGTCGCGCTCGCCGTAAACGCCGCAATCGGCTTCTCCGCAAAATGTTCCCGCAAGCGGTTCAGCAATCGGTATTCCGGCCGGAACTCGTGCCCCCACTCCGAAATGCAGTGCGCTTCGTCAATCACAAAAAACGAAACCGGCACCCGCGCAAGCCATCCGAACGTATCTTCCCGCGCGATCCGTTCCGGCGAGAGATACAGCAGCCGGTACGCTCCCTCGATCGCTTTATGCACCACCCACGACTGCACATCCGTCGCCACCGAACTATTCAGCAGCGCCGAAGGAATCCCCATCTGCGTCAACTGCGCCACCTGGTCTTGCATCAACGCCATCAGCGGCGACACCACCACCACCGTTTTCTCCTCCTGCATGGCCGCCGGCAACTGGTAGCACAGCGATTTTCCCCCGCCCGTCGGCATCACCACACACGTGTCCCGTCCTCCGAGCAAGCTCTTCACGATATTTTCTTGCAATGGCCGGAACGCGTCGTATCCCCAATACTGCCGCAACGCCCTACGCAGCTCTTCTGCCGTGTTCATGCACCGAGTATAAGTGCCGCGAAGCAAAATGTGGAGTGAGGGAGCCCTGTTCCCGCTTTCCTCGCTCTCTTTCACCGACGATTCACTTGACTTCCTCCGACCAAAAAGGTAACTCCGCTCATTCGCCCGAGGCCTTTTCATGACCACTTGGACCCAAGTTTACGACCCGCTCCATCACTGGCAGCTCTCCACGCTCGTCGCCTCTCTCCCCGTCGTGGTCCTTCTCGGCCTCCTCGCCGGTCTTAAAGTCCGCGTCCATCTTTGCGCCATCGCCGGCGCCGCCACTGCCATCCTCTGCGCAATCCGCGTCTTCCACATGCCCTCCTCCCTCGCCTTCACCAGCTTCCTCTACGGCTCCGCATACGGGCTCCTCAAGATCGTTTGGATCGTCATCGCCGCCGTCTTCCTCTACGACATTTCCGTCGAAACCGGCCAGTTCGAAATCATGAAGCAGTCCGTCGCCGCCATCACTCCCGACCGGCGCCTCCAACTCCTCCTCGTCGCTTTCTGCTTCGGCGCTTTCATCGAAGGCTGCGCCGGTTTTGGCGCGCCCGTCGCTATCGCCGGCGCGTTCATGATCGGTCTCGGCTTCAAACCCTTCCAGGCCGCCGCGCTCAATCTCATCGCCAACACCGCTCCCGTCGCATTCGGCGCCATCGGCATTCCCATCCACGCGCTCATCGGCGTCACCGGCCTTCCCGAAAGCGACGTCACCGCCATGATCGGCCGCATTCTTCCCATCACCGCGGTCATCCTTCCCTTCTGGCTCGTCCGCGCCATGGTCAGTTGGTCGGAAACCATCGAAGTCCTGCCCGCCATTCTCGTCGTTGGCATTTCTTTCGCTGGCACGCAATTCTTCTGGTCCAATTTCATGGACAGCAACCTCGTGGACATCGCCTCTGGCATCGTCTCTCTCGTCGCCACACTCCTCTTTCTCCGCGTCTGGCAACCGAAACGCATCTGGCGCTTCCCCGAAGAGCGTGAAGCCGACGCCGCCATAGCCGCTGCAGCCAAAGCCTCCTCCACGCCTTCAACCCACATCCCCGTCACCGACACAATGGGCGACGAATGGCAAATCCGCCAAAAATCCCTCGCCGGCAGGCGCTACTCCGCCGCGCAAGTCGCCCGCGCCTGGCTACCCTTCGCCATTCTTTCCATCTTCGTTTTGTGCTGGGGCATTCCGACTTTCAAAAACGCAATGGGCAAAGCCACTACGCCCGCTTTCGCGTCCGGCGGATGGGAAGTTCCCTACCTCCACAAAGCCGTCTACCGCGCCCAGCCCGTCGTCGCCCAACCCACCGCCGAAGCCGCCAGGTTCGATTTCAACTGGCTCACCGCCACCGGCTCCGCCTGTTTCCTCGCCGCTCTGCTTTCCGGCTTCCTACTCGGCCTCAAGCCGCCGAAACTTTTACAAATCTTCGGCCGCACACTCTTCCGCCTCCGCTTCGCCATCCTCGCCATGACCTGCATGTTGGGCCTCGGCTTCGTCACGCGTTATTCCGGCATGGATGCCGTCCTCGGCCTCGCCTTCACGCGCACTGGCTGGTTCTTCCCATTCTTCGGAGCCTTCATCGGCTGGCTCGGCGTCGCGCTCACCGGCAGCGACACTTCCTCCAACGTTCTCTTCGGCGGCCTGCAAAAAATCACCGCCCAGCAGCTCGGCCTCAGCCCCGTCCTCATGGCCGCCACCAATTCCGCCGGCGGTGTCATGGGCAAAATGATCGACGCGCAATCCATCACCATCGCCACCGCCGCCACCAACCAGGTCGGCCAGGAAGGCTCTATCTTCCGCTTTGTGTTCTGGCACTCCGTCTCTCTAGCCGCCATCGTCGGCGTCATCGTCATGCTATACGCCTACGTCGCGCCCCAACTCATCCCCCACGGCCTCACCTTCATCCACTAGCCCCGTCTCACAATTTGTCATCCCGACCGGAGCGTCAGCGATTTTTGCTGACGCGCAGTGGAGGGACCTCTCTGGCACGTAGCCTCGGGCGCGCGATTCCTCGCCTCTTCGCCCTTGTAGAGGCGGGTCTTCAGACCCGCTCTTTTGCCTCGTCGTCCGGCGCTTGTTGGGGGCACGATACATCGTGCCCTTCTTGCATTCTGCTTTCTTTCTCGGACGCGACATTCTCATAGGAAAGTTTGTTCGGCTGGACGTAGAATCAGGATGAGAGTAAGCAAGAGGTTGCGACGATGAGTATTCCGATACACCCAGAACTCGAAGCTAAAATCCGCGCCCGAGCTGAGGCTGAGGGACTCAGCATTGAGGCTTATCTGGAGCGGCTGGTTCAAGCGGATCAGCAAGCCATAGAAGAGTTGGAATCGCTGGCTATCGAGGGGCTCGAGTCCGGTGCTCCGATCGAGGCGGGCCCCTCCTACTGGCAAGACAGGCATCGCCAACTCGATGAACGTCTGAAGAAGACCGAGACGCGGTGAGCTCAGTGTATGTCGTCCGCCCGAAGGCGGATCATAATCTCCACGAACAGGCATATTACTTCGCGACCAAAGCAGACCCGGAACTCGGGCATCGATTTCTCTTCGCCGCCCACGAGACATCTAGCCTCCTCGCTACGCAGCCGAAAATGGGTTGGCATGCGAGGCTCAAAAATCCCCTTCTCGCGTCCTTGCGGGTTTTTCGCGTGTCCGGCTTTGAAATAATGCTAGTGCTTTATCGTCCCGCACTGATGGAGTGGAAATTCTTCGCGTGATTCACGGTTCTAGAAATATTGCTGCGTTGCTGCGTCGTGAAGGAGTTGAGTGAGCGGCTTCCGCTCGCCAGCCCGAGCAAAAGTGTGAGGCCGCACCCTGAAAACCGTAGGAATCCGCCACTCGGCCTCTAATCGAAGAAATTAGTCAAGCAGGAAACATATTGGCTTTTAATAATTGGCCAAGTAGTGGCACACTTGCCTGCCTAGAGGCAGACTGGGGCCAGAGTCCAGTGATCCTAAAACGCGTTGTCGTTCAAAATTTCCTATCGTTTCGCGATCGTCTAACCATAGATATCGACAGGAATATTACGATTCTCCTAGGGTCTAACGATCATGGGAAATCTAACCTGCTCCGAGCCCTCGTGCACCTCAATGACGAAGTCCCAATAACACCGGATGAGTGCAACTGGGATGACGCTGGCGCGCCCGGCCTATCTTTTGAATTTGAGTTAGCGTCCTCGGAACTTCAGAAGTGGGCCATCGCTGTCAACGAGGCCAATCTGGAGATCGAAGAAGACAAAAAAAGAGCGAGTGCTGGCGCCCAAGGTGTTGATGTGAAGGTTATAGAGCCTCGCCAAGCCCCGATGAGGCTTAACGTTCTGGGCCCGGGCGTTTTGCCGGCTACCCCAAAAAGAAACAGTCGCGAATGGGTTCCCGTCGAGGTTCCTCATAGTTTGCTGGATTCGAGCCTGAACAGACTAACAGTCTCGAGAACCGGTGTAGGAACTCCGCTAACAATCGCAGGTGTGCCAATCTTCGCCTTTCCCGAGGCAATCATCGAGTTTCTCGAAGAAGGCATTCCAAGGGTAGAGTTATTTGAAGTCGCAGTTGGAGAATTTAAAGACGCCGCGACTGCGGAATCCATTAACACCGAAGCCCTAGAACCTCTTCAAGGAGTGTTTTTCTGTGCGGGAATAGATCCGCGCAATAGTGAAGCGCTCTTCAGACAAGATGATAAGACAATAAAAGTTCTCGATCGCGCGTCAGAGGTATTAAACGCTAACCTGGCACAGTTGTGGGGACAGGGCACTGACCTTGCCTTTCAGCTCCGACATCAAGGAAAAGAAATTCACTTTTTGGTCGATGATCCGGCAATTCAAACACGCAAGGCGAGAATGTCAAAAAGAAGTGAGGGAGCCACACAGTTCTTCAGAATCTCGATGATGCTGTATGCGCGCCGCGCGAAGCACCCGGCCAATTCATTCCTTTATTTATTTGATGAGCCTGGAGTCTATTTGCATCCTCAAGGGCAACGTGACTTGATACAAGTATTTGAGCGAGTCGCGGACGGGAGTCAGCTAGTTTATTCGACTCACTCGCTTTTCATGTTAAATCAGAATTTTCCGCCACGGCATCGCCTTATTTACAAGGATAAGGACGGTACCAAGGTTGAGCAAAAACCGTACCGTCAGAATTGGAAACTCGCGACGGACGCTTTAGGTGTGTATCTGACCTCAAATATTCTCTTCGCAACCAAGATACTCTTGGTCGAGGGAGACAGTGATCCGATTTATATCTATGAGCTCTTCCGACAGCTCAATGCCTCCGGGCAAACTGATGTAGACCTGAACTCTCTCGGCATAATGAGTTTCTGTGACTATCAGAATCTGAGATTTTTAATTCAATTATTCAAGCGCACCGGCGATGGGTCGTCGATTGCGGTGCTTGTGGACGGTGACGCGACTGGAAAGGGGATCCTGAAGCGAGTCGGTGATTTGGCAACTGCGCAAGACGTCAAGCTATTTACGCTCAGAGATAATTGCTCAATCGAGAACTACTGTCTATTTAAGCCCGAATTCCTTGCCGCAATCAACAGGGCGATTCTGGGCGCGCTTAACGCCGAGAAGAGAACTCCACCGGATGCACTTGCGACCCGGATAGACAGTTCTTGGGCCGAGTACGCTGGCGAACCAAAAATTACCGCGGGACGCTGGTTCAAGGATTTGGCCAAAGAATTGTTCGGTGATGAGGTGTCGAAAGTTGTCTTAGCGAGAAACTATGTCGAATTTTGCCGCGAACTGACACAGCAAACGCCCGACCCAACTCAGGTCAAAGAAGCAACGAAACTTTGCGGAGCCCTCGCCGAAGCCCTTCGACTTCCCCCGGTGCGTGGCTTCGCGTTGCCGTGAGTCAAACGTAGAGCGAAATGCTCTGGAGGCTTCGATGAATCGAAAGCAGAGGGCCGGTATCCTGTCCGGGTTCTTCCTCCTGTTACTCTCCTTGCTGTTTCCACCCTCCAGAGGTACTGGGTATTACTCCCCTACTTCATATAGATTTCTATTGAGCACCCACGAGGGAGCGGGGACTATCGAATTCCCCAGGTTGTTTCTGGAATGGATGCTGATCGTTCTTGTGACGGGGGCATTGTCTCTGGTTCTGCGAAAATCGAAAAACTTCAGGACAGAAACCAGGAGCAAATCAAGCACAGTTTCACCGGGGAAAGGCCGCATTTTGCCTTTGCTGACCGCAACACTCGCAGCCATGGTTCTATCTCTTGGCGTTGCGAGCTACTTAGAGATCAAGAAGGTGCATATGCTAGAAACAAGCCTCGAAAGTCGCGAGCAAACGGTAGACAGAGTAAAGCAAATGGTTGACGCACTTCTGAAAGACTTTCACGACAGAAATATGCGCCAGATATTGCAGTATGATACGTCACATTTAGATTGTGTGAAGCATCCCGCATTGGGAGAGTTATGCTTCCCACCTAGCATGCCGCAACAAGAACGTAATGAAATGACGGCGCGTCTGGAGCAAGCCCAAGAACCTCTCAGACGAATCAGAGAAGTCTTGGACAAATTGGAATAGGCAGGCGGAGCGCCCTTGACCTGAGAGAAGAAAACAAACGAGAAGCTCGTTTCCTAGTCGTCTAGAAGGACTAGAAATGACACACAGATGGGGAATTCCACCCCGGGCGGGTGACCCATCCTTGCGGTTTTGTTTTTCGCAAGGGTGGGGCTGCTTTTCGCTAGCCTGTTTGGCGGGTGGAGCAGAGAATTCCGGGGGGGCCGCATCCCTTGTGGATTTCAAGGGAGCGGGTGTTTCTTCCTTAGTCACCGCATTCTATCAGCTACCGCGGCGCTGCGTACCCTTTGCGGCTTGAATCAAGCCACGCAAGGCTTGATTTACGGATTGCTCGTCGGGAAAGTGTTTGGCGACGTCCGGCGAAAGCAGCACCAGATTCGTTCCCGCTCGATAACGCTCGATATACTTGCCCCGGACGCCGCCATTCAATTTAGACAGGTCGTATTCAGGTCGCAGCTTTTCCCGCCGTACTCGCTTCTCAACTTTTTTCTTCATAGTGTTCTCGTTCGCGCGCCGTCGCCCGATGGAGCAAACATGCCTCGCCACGTTTTCCACCTGCACCGAATCCAGGTTATCGCGGCTGGGGCTCCTATGCACCGGCTGGCCCGGTGATCGCGTCTTCGTTTCTTGCAAACGGCGAGTCACTCCCCTCCCTCTCTCACCTGCCTGCTTACTTATCACTATTCACTACTCACTGCCCCTCCCCCACTTTTTCACAAGTTTCCACAGCCATATCAAATGAGTTACACCCGCCCAACCCCTTCAAATCCTTTCACTTCCACCACCCCCGTTAGAATAACATCTCAGTAATCCAGAAAACTATTGACAGCAAGTAACTATCGTGCTATAAATTCTTATGATCGCCGCCAATCCCACCCATTCCCCTCTTCCCACATCCTCAAATCCGCACTGGTCCCTGAACTCTGTGTACGGCGCTTACTCCGGCCCCGTCGAAGCGTCAACCTCCTTCCCGCTCGTCATTCCGCGCGAGTCCGTATCAATATCAATCCATGGCATTTACGCTTCCTTTGTTTTCATACTCTTACGCACTCTTTTGCACTGTCAAAAACGCTATCTCCAATCGTTTCATGCCTTTCCGCACTCTTTGCAAAAAACACCCGGGGTGGCGTACCCCTCCGGTCTCCTTACCACCCAGCGAAGCACTCATATCCTGCCAATGCGAGGACTGCCGTAGTATCCTCTCCGAGCCAAACATGAACGCCTCCCTCCTCTCCGAACTCCGCCAAATCGTCGGCCCTCGCAACCTCATTACTTCCCGCGACGAGCTCCACACCTACGAGTGCGACGCCCTCACTTATTTCCGCGCCATGCCCCGCGCCGTTCTCCTCCCCGATTCCACTGCCCAGGTCCAAGCCATCCTCGGCCTCTGCCATCGCGAAAAACTTCCCTTCGTCGCTCGCGGCGCAGGCACCGGCCTCAGCGGCGGCGCGCTTCCCGTCGAAAACGGCATCGTCATCAGCCTCACGCGCATGAACCGCATCCTCGAAGTCGATTTTCCCAATGCCCGCGTCGTCGTCGAGCCCGGCGTCGTCAATCTCGACGTCACCGCCCGCGTCGCGCCGCATAATTATCTCTACGCGCCCGATCCATCCTCGCAATCCGTGTGCAGCATCGGCGGCAACGTCGCCGAAAATTCCGGCGGTGCGCATTGCCTCAAATACGGCTTCACCACCACGCACGTTCTCGGCCTCGAAGTCGTTCTTCCCGATGGCTCGCTCGTCCATCTCGGTGGAAAAACCCTCGACGCTCCCGGCTACGATCTTCTCGGCGTTTTCGTCGGCTCCGAAGGCACTCTCGGCATCGCCACAAAAATGATTCTCCGCATCGTCAAGCGCCCCGAAGCCGTGCAAACCCTCCTCGCCGCCTTCCCCGGCACCACCGAAGCCGGCGCCGCCGTCAGCGGCATCATCGCCGCGGGCATGCTCCCTGCCGCCATCGAAATGATGGACAATCTCGCCATTCAGGCCGCCGAAGCCGCCGTCCACGCCAATTATCCGATGTGCGGCGCGCTCCTTCTCGTCGAGCTCGATGGCCCCATCGCCGAAGTCGCCTCGCTCATGTCCCGCGTCAACGAAATCTGCCGCGCCAACGCCGCGTCCGAAATTCGCCTCGCGCAATCCGACGCCGAGCGCGCCCTTTTTTGGAAAGGCCGCAAAGCCGCGTTCGCCGCCATGGCCCGCATCGCGCCGAACTACATTGTCCAGGACGGCGTCATTCCCCGCACCGCTCTCCCTCGCGTTCTCGCCGAAATCGAAAAGCTCAGCCGCGAAGCCGGCCTCCGCGTCGCCAACGTCTTCCATGCAGGCGACGGCAATCTCCATCCCATGGTCCTCTACGACCGCCGCATTCCTGGCCAGCAGCACGCCGCCGAAGCGCTCTCCACGCGCATCCTCGAAGTCTGCATCGCCGCCGGCGGCTCCATCACCGGCGAGCACGGCGTGGGCGAAGACAAAAAGAAAATGATGTCCAAAATGTTCGCCGAGCCCGACCTCGCCACCATGCACCGCGTCCGCTGTGCCTTCGACCCGCTCCAACTCAGCAACCCTACAAAAGTTTTCCCCACTCCTCGTCTCTGCGGCGAAAAACCCGGCGAGTATGTCCCGCACCCGTTAGAAGTTGCGGGCGCCGCCGACCGCTTCTAAGATTGAGATGAATCCACGCGTATACCGCACTAAAGCCTCTGGAGGAAATCCATGCGCCCATTGAAGCTCGCATTGAAGTGCATTGCTCTCGCCCTGCCGTTCCTCGTGGCTCCGTCGGCACCGGCCCAGTTCCCTGATAAATTCACAAACCTAAAAGTCTTGCCCAAAGACATTTCCAAGGCCGAGCTGCAATCCACCATGCGCGGATTTGCGTTCGCACTCGGCGTGCGCTGCGAGCATTGCCACGTCGAAAAACCCGGCGCGAAGAAATTCGATCTGAATTTCGCCGCCGACGATAAGGAAGCCAAAAAAACCGCTCGCGTGATGCTCGAGATGGTCGCAGCCATCAATCGCGACTACATCGCCAAAGTCTCCGCCACTCCCATCCACGTGCAATGCGTCACCTGCCATCACGGCCTGGCTGAGCCGCGTACGCTCAACAGCGTTCTCGCGGAAGCCATCGACAAGAAAGGCCTCGATTCCGCCATGGCGCTCTATCACGATCTGCGCCAGAAATACTATGGGAGCGGCCAGTATGATTTCGGCGAAACTACACTCAACCAGCTCACCGAATCTCTGCTCGCCCAAAAAAAATACAAAGAAGCCGTCGCCATCATGGAAATGAGCTTCGATTCCAACCACCCGGATTCAGTCTGGTCGTACCACATGCTCGCCACATCTCATGAAGCCAACGGCCAACTGGAAAAAGCCCTCGCCGACTATCGCAAAGTCGTTGAACTTCATCCTGACGACGACTGGGCAAAAAGCCAGATCGCCGCGTTTTCCAAAGAAAAGCAATAGGCAGAAGGACCGCTGCCCGGCCAGAAATGCTATTTTGTTTTAAGCTAGATTGGTGGAGACACGAATACTCGGATGGCCGACCAAACGTTTGTATCTTCGACCCAACAAATCGCCGACTCCTACCACGCCGCAACTCTCAAAGATGCGTGGTATGGTCCCTCCCTCGCTGAACTTTTGGCTAAGATCACGCCCGAACTCGCCATTGCCAATGCGCTTCCCAAAGCCCACTCCATTTCCACGCTCCTCCAGCATCTCCTACTCTGGAACGAACGCATCCGACTTACTTCCACCACTCATTCCATGCCCAAATGGGATCCCGAAAAAGAATGGGCCGAGCCGCCCATCCCCTGGACGGAACTTGTCCCTCGCTGGAACCTAAGCCGCGATCAGCTCGAAGACCGCATCCGCGCGTTCCCTCTCGCAGACCTCCCCAACCAAGTCCCCGGCCGCGATTACGCTTACGAATTCCTCTTCCGCGGCGCCGTCGAACACGTCATCTACCACTCGGGCCAAATCGCCATGGTCCTCAGTATGCTCCGTTCCCGGACCACGTAGGATCTACCTTGAAGAGTCATCGTTGTAGTGTCATCCCTCCGCGGATGACCAGCGTCAACTAGTCCTCCGCCGACTATAAATATCTGATATGCGAAACCCGCCGCGATTGGCCCAAAACAATTGTGGGAAGTTCCCGGGGCATTCCACACTGCCGCCCTCGGCTTCCAACCAGCCGAGTTTGAGCGCCGCGTCCTCGATTTATTCGCTAACGTTGCCAACTCCAAGCCCGTCGAATAAGTAGCACAGGCACTCTTGCCTTTGCGCGTTCCGGTGGCACTGGTTTCAGCCTATGCGGCTCCTTGCAAGACAACCAGGAGCCGATCGTTCAACTGTTTTTTCGCCGCCGTCGAGTAGAATCGCGGGTGTGAAACAAGGTGCAATCGCAGCGAGTCTCTCTCGCGTGCTAAAATCTCTCTTTCATGTCCGACGCTCCGCTCATCTCGGTTCACGCTCTCTCGAAGCACTACCGCAGTTTCCGACGGCGCGAAGGCCTCCTGGGCGGCCTGGCCAATCTGTTTCATCGCGAATATCAGACCGTCAAAGCCGTCGAAAACATTCATTTTGAAATAGGCCACGGCGAAATGGTCGGATACATCGGGCCCAATGGCGCCGGCAAATCCACCACCATCAAAATGCTCACCGGCATTCTGGTGCCGACTTCGGGCGAGATTCTATCGAATGGATTTGTCCCGTGGCGCCAGCGCGCCGCTTATGTGAAAACCATCGGCGTCGTGTTCGGCCAGCGCACGCAATTGTGGTGGGACATCGCCGCCGTCGAATCCTTCAAGCTGCTCCGCCGTATCTACGACGTCTCGCAGCGCGATTTCGACGAACGCATGGAACTCTTCAATCACGTCCTCGGCCTCAAGGAGTTGCTTGACGTTCCCGTCCGCAAACTCTCTCTCGGGCAGCGCATGCGGTGCGATCTCGCCGCCGCGCTGCTGCACAATCCGCCGATTCTTTTTCTCGATGAGCCCACCATCGGTTTGGATGTCGTCGCCAAGGATCAAATCCGGCAGTTTCTCCGCGCCATCAACCAGCGCTACAAAACCACTGTGCTCCTCACGACGCACGATCTCGACGACATCGAAGAACTCTGCCGCCGCATCATGATCATCGATCGCGGCACGGTCCTCTACGACGGCCCGCTCGCTCGTCTCAAAGAACAGTTCCTGCGCACCAAGCAGATTAAATTTATCCTGCGCGACGGCGACCAAAACATCCGCCTCGCCGCATTCGAGAAGTCGCTTCCCGAGCTCTGCCCCAATGGCGATCATGGCGCTTCGCTTCATCTGGAGCGGCTCGACGAATTGACATGCCGCTTGCGCTTCGACCGCTCTGCCGTTTCTTCGAGCGATTTGATTCGCCAGATTCTCGCCGCCGTCGAAGTCCGCGATTTCGTCATCGAGGATGAGCCTATCGAGGAAATCATCAAGCGCATCTATTCCGGCGAAGCGGAAATGACACCAAATCACGTGGCAGAAAGCGATAGCGCTACCGTTCCCCGCTAAGAACAGGCCATGTCCGCCGCAGAAACATTTCCGCTTCCCATTCGCAAGCCTTCGCTGATTGCGGGCGTCAAAATTTATGGCGAATTCATTCGCATCGGCTTTGTGAATATTCTCGCGTTTCGTCTGCGCTACTACACCGGCATCATCACGTACCTCATCAACGTTACGGTGTACTACTTCATCTGGCGCGCGGTTTTCGCCAACTCCGCTGGCCCCATCGCCGGCTTTTCATTGCCGCAGATTCTCACCTACGTCAGTGTCGGCTGGATTCTCCGCTCTTTTTACTGGAACACCATCGATCAGGAAATGGCTTACGAAGTGATCGAAGGCAAAATCGCCATGGACCTGATCAAGCCCGTCTCCGTGCAGTGGATGTGGATAGCTCGCGCCATGGGCGAATCCGCGTTTCGTCTTATTCTTCTTACAGCCCCGACGGCCATCGTCATCGCACTTCTTTTCCCCGTGCTTCCACCGGCCTCAAAACTGAATTTCGTACTGTTTCTCGCAGCCGCGGTTGGCAGCTTCTTCATTATGGGCGCGCTCAACTTCATCATCGGCACTTGCGCCATCCCGCTCACCTCCATCCTCGCGCTCATCCGCGCAAAATTCTGGCTCATCGAACTTCTCAGCGGCTTGCTCATTCCTCTCAATTTCTTTCCGCGCCCGCTCCAGATTATTTCTTCGCTGCTACCCTTTGAGCACATCGCCTACACGCCTCTGCAAATCTATCTTGGCCGCCTGTCGCTGGGGCAATCGCTGCGCCTCCTGGGCATCGAATATTTCTGGGTCGTCGCACTCATTTTCCTTGGCCACGTCTGGTGGATGCGCGCGACGCGCAAAATCACGATTCACGGCGGCTAGATGGATGGCGGCAAAGTGAAAGAAGCATTCGTCAATTTGAAACGGCACGCCGCGCTTCTCGGCTCCTACTTCGCGCAATACGCGAAAGTGCGCGTCAGCTATCGCGGAGACTTTTTCATCTCCGCGGCCACTTCCATGGCCGCCACCATCTTCTCGCTCGGCTTCGTGCTCGTTCTCTTCGCGCGCATCCCTTCTCTCGCCAACTGGCGCATGGAAGAAGTCGTCTTTCTCTACGGCTTCTCGCTCATCCCGTTTGGCCTCTTCAATATTTTTTCGCTGAATCTCTATGAATTCGGCGCCACCTACATCATGGAGGGCAAATTCGACCGCGTCCTTCTCCGCCCACTTTCATCGCTATACCAAGTCGTCTTTGACGCTTTCCGGATCGAGTCCTTGCAGGAAGTCGTCGTAGGCCTCGCCGTGGTCGCCTGGGCTTCGCGCCGTCTTCATTATCACTGGAGCGCTCTCGAAGTTCTTCTTCTCGCTTTCTTCGCGCTTTGCGGCGGAGTCATCTACATCTCCGTCTTCCTCTTTCTTTCCACCTTTTCCTTCTGGTTCGAGGACCGCATCGGCATCCATCCTCCGTTCTGGAATCTGTTGGCCTTCGGCCGTTATCCGCTCTCCATCTATGCCGGCTACATTCAGTTTCTCCTGAGCTGGATCATTCCCTTCGGCTTCGCGACGTTTTATCCCGCATCCCGCCTGCTCGGCCGTCCCGAATTTCGCATTTACGCGGCGCTCGTCCCGCTGGTCGCCGCCGCCACGTTCGCTCTCGCCGTCACTTCGTGGCGCATCGGCCTGCGCCGCTACTCCTCGACCGGCTCCTGAACCAAAGTTGCCGGAAGGAATTCTGCGTGCAGGAAACCTTGCCGCCGAAAGCAGAGAACTAAACGCGAGCTCAGCCGTTTCGCAAGCTCCAGTCGTCCGTCGCCAGTCAATAATTTTCAGGGGGTTTTCAGAGGGCTTTCATCACCATCAAGATGCGGTCGTCCTCATAGACTCCGCCGCGCGAGTGCTTTTCCACTTCATCCAGCACGCCGCGCATGATCTCTCCGGGCGTTCCCCGGCGCAGCCTGGTCACCAGCTCCGCCAGACGCGGCCGGCCGAATTCCGTTCCGGCGGCGTCCATCGCCTCGGTGATTCCGTCGGTGCAGGCCACCAGCAAATCTCCAGTACCAAGCGCCACCTTGCCGGACTCGAACTCCACGTCCGGAAGCAAGCCGACAATCATCCCGCCGACGTTCAGCCACTCGACCTGGCCATCCGCGCGAATCACCGCAGGCGGAACGTGTCCAGCGTTCACGTAACGGAGACTCCGCCCTCCCGCGTCGACAAGCGCAAGAAACATACTCAAGTATTTGGTGACCCGGCCATGCGCCACGGAACCACGCGCACCGGCAATAAGTTTCTGATTGATGGTGGCCGGCAATTTTTCCAGCGGTTCGATATGGTCCGCCAGCGCATGCAGCGTGGCCTGCACGTTGGCCATCACCAAGGCCGACGCCGCGCCCTTGCCCTCGACGTCCGCTACGACGAGCAGCAGCGATTCTCCCCCCTCCGCCGGAACCGGAAGAAAATCATAATAATCGCCGCCAACCATCTGCGAAGCGCGGTGCGAAACGGCAATCTCGATCCCAGAAAAAGCAGGCGGTGCATCCGGCAAAAATCCCGCCTGGATTTCCCGCGCCAGCGCCAGGTCCCGCTCCATCTTTTCTTTTTCGACGCGTTCGCGGTGCAGTTGCGCTTTTTCGAGCGCCAGCGCCACATGCGCCGAAAGCGCATCCAGAAAAGCTTCGTCCTCGCCGCTGAAGCCTTCCGCCTTGTTCAGGAGTTGCAGGACACCAATGATTGCGCCGGCTTCATTCCGTATCGGCAGGCAAAGCAGTTCCTTCGTCCGGAATCCCAGCTTGCGGTCAATGTCCGGCTCGAAACGCGGATCGTTGTAGGCGTCTTCCAAACGTACGGCGGAGCCTTCCCTCGCTACCCATCCGGCAATGCCGCGTTCCGCGGGCAGGCGGATGACCTGCTGGTCAAGCCCCAGCCCAACGAGCGACCAGATTTCATTGCGCTCGCGGTCCACAAGAAAAACGGTGCCGCGCTCCGCGCCAGTCTGTCGTGTGGCAATCTGCAGAATGATGCTGATTAACTCGCCGAGGTCGAGCGTCGAGTTCAGCTTCTTGGTGGCCTCGATGATGCTCGAAAGCTCCTTCATCGCACCGCGGCGCTCCGCGAGCGCCAGCACCACGGCGGAGAATCGCGCAAGAAGATCCATCTGGCTCCGCACACGCTCCTCGAGCGGACCGGCGCCGCGGACTTCAAGGACACGCACGCGAAAATCGTCGCTTCCAAGCGCTCCGGCCCAGATCGAAGGATCTTTGCTAGTGTCGCTCGGCAATCCGGGCTTGGTTCCCGCAGCCGTCGACGAAGGAAGCATTCCCGCCTCGGCCCAGACTTCCGCTTCGCCGCGATCGGCGCGCCACAACCTGGCGCCCGTCACGCCCGGCTGGCTCATCGCGGCGCGCACGACGCGCGCAGCAATCTCATTCGCAGGGAAACGTCCTTCCAGCAGACGGAGACCGCCGAGGAGTTCGGGGAAGAGTTCGTTCACTTTCTGTCGAGCCGGCGATTCACTCATGGCGCGCGAGACAGAGAAACTTCCGCCTCGTTGGGGGTAAGCCTAGCAGGAGTACGTTGGGTTGAAAAGGGAGTGTTGCGGCAGCCTAGCGCGAGGCCACGGAATGCTCACGCGATTCCCATTCCTGGCTGAGTCGGCGAACCGATTCTCGCAGGCGAACCGCGAGCGCGGCAATCGTTTCCAGTCGCTGGGGAGCGCCTTGCGGGAGGCGACCGTCGCTTTTGCGCCTTATTTCGGAGAGCAATAATTCCGCATTTCCCAGAATGCCCGTCAGCGGATTGTTCAGTTCGTGCCGCAGGATTTCGCCAAAATCCTGCTGGCCCAACGCCTCGAAGACATCCTTCGGAGCCGAATTGAATGGCTCTTCCGGGCGGGCTAATGGCTTGGCGTCGCTCTGGGCTTTGCGCAGGCGGCGTTCGACCAACCCGAGCGCGACACTGAGACACTCCTCGGTGCGCACCACGTAGTCCGCAGCCCCGGCGGCAACAAGAGCGGAAAGATCCTTTTGGTGCGCGACGTCTCCGATCACCACGACGGGAGCGTACGACGCCAAAGAAGAAACAGCGGCATCCAAGCGAGGCCCACTTGCCTGAACATCGCCGGTCTCGAACGTCACGGCTGCCTCGGCGAGCAAGATCACGGCAGGGGCAGCGTCCCGGACGATTCGGCGCGCGGCGTCCACCGTGCTCACCGAAGAGACGTGCCTGCGCACGTCAACAGTTTCGAGTTCACGGCGGGCCGCGGAACGCAGCGCGGGATCATCACTTACCAGCAGAATCGAGTACTGCCCAGTTATCATTTTATCATCCATTTCTCAATGCCCTTTTTTGGCGGCCTCCGCGCGCTCCCCGCGCAGGCGATGCCCTTCGAGGAGGCTGAAAACTTTTTCCGTGAGCTCTTCAACCCGGAACGGTTTGGCTACGTGCGGAAGCCGGTATCGCTCCATGAATTCGCGCGTGGCGGGAGCAATTACATCGCCCGTCACGAATAGAAACCGGTCCTGCAACGGGTTCCGCTCTCGAACCAGCGTCTGGTAGAAATGTTGCCCGTCCAATCCCGGCATTTTCATGTCACAAATGACCAGTTTATAGGACTCACGCGCGGCGCGAGCGAGAGCTTCGCGCCCGTCGAGAAGCGTTTCCACCTGGAGGCCTTCGTCCTCGAGCACATCGGCGATCAGCCGCGCCACGGTGGGCTCATCCTCAACGACCAGCACCCGGGTTCCCTGGTGGCTTGCGCGCTGAAAGGGCCGCGGCACGGCGTAAGGGCGGCCTCTCGGGCTAGAACCTTCCTGCGCGGCGGGAGGCGTGTCCGCGCCGATTGCCGGGCCGCCGGGTACTCCTTCGAGATGGGATTCGGCCGCTGCGGGCAGCTCGATGGAGAAGGCGGCGCCGCCCCCCATCTGGTTCGAAACCCGGACCTGCCCACCGTGTTCGCGGACGACGCTGAGCACAATCGAAAGACCGAGGCCAGTGCCGACGCCCGCGGGCTTGGTGGTAAAGAAAGGATCGAAGATGCGCGCGAGAATCATCTCTGGCACGCCGGGTCCATCATCAATGACCTGCATCAGGACGCGGCGCTCTCCGATTCTTGAGGTCCGCAGGCGAATCGTCCCTGCCTTTCCCTCCTGGGCGATGGCCTGGCGCGCATTGCCGATCAAGTTCATCAACACCTGCTGCAACTGGCCGGGATCGCCGATGATGAATGGGAGCGATGGATCGAGGTCCAGCTCGATCCGAATTTTCTCGGCGGCGGACCCAAAACGCTGCAGTTCCATCGCGCGCTGGACAACCTGATTGAGGGAGACTCGTTTTCGCTCGGCGCGCGATTCCCGCGCGCTCATGAGGAGCTGGCGCAGGATGGTGCTGGCTCTTTCAGCTTCCTCGTAAATCTGCCGCGCTTCTTGCGTGCCCCCGGCGAGATCCTTGCGAATCAGGAGGCGCTGCGAGTACCCTAGGATGCTCGTAAGCGGATTGCTCAATTCGTGCGCGATTCCCGTAACCATCTGGCCGAGCGCGGCGAGCTTTTCGGTTTGCAGCAGTTTGGCTTGAAAGACGCGCTGGGCCGTGAGGTCCTTGTAGATTTCGAGGCGGCCCAGGCGGCGGCCGGCCTTGTCCAGGACCGGACGTACGGATCGCTCGAGCACGCGCGGCACCGGGCGGGCCAATTGCAGCTCCTCGCGGGTGCCGCCCTCATCGCCGCGCGCCAGCTCGCGCCAGCGCTGTGAGAAGTGTCCCGGCTCGGCGGCACGTGGAGCCAAATGCTCGATGAGCGTATCGAGCGTGGTGCAGCTTTCCGTTTCTTCGGGAGAGAGCCCCGCAATTTGCGCGAAGCGGGTATTCATGGCCCGGATGGTGTGGTTGGCTCCGAAGAGCACGATCCCTTCTTCCACCCACTCTAGGACATTTTCCAGTTCGGCTTGGGAACGGCTGCGCTGCAGGGACGCTTCGTGCGTGGCCGATGGAGCGAGGACCACGGCGGCAAGGTCATCCCCGGCGGCCACGGGTGCTTGAAGGCGCACGCGAACGCCGTTTACCAACTCTGCCTCACAGCTTACCAGCGATTCGATGGCTTCGTCTCGCTCACCCACGAGGGCGCGCGCGGACCATTCCTCGATGCACTGGTGTTCACGCGCGCAAAAAAGACTCGCAAGGCGGCCGCCGACGTACCACAAGGATTCGTTTGCCGCCGGCCGTGGGGATGCTTGGTCCGAAGCATGCAGGGGCCGTTCGCCGCGAGTTTCCTCAAGCAATATTCTTGCACTGCGGTTAATGCTGGTGATATTTCCACGCGCGTCGAGAAGAACGGTGGCTTCCGCGCTGGATTCCAGAAGCGCTTTGCGGCGTCCAGTGCGCCGAATCTGTTCGGCATGCAGTCTCCTGCGCTGCAGTGCTGCAGCGGCGAGTGAGGCGCGGAGCTCGAGACGTTCGAGCGTCGCCAGGGAAGTTGTTTTCCGCGGAATACCGGCGACAAGCGCGCCCACAATCTCGCCGGCGCTCTCGAGTGGAATAGCCACAAGCCGGGCCAGGCCATCCTTGAGCCAGGAGGTTGGCGGAGCTTCTCCCACGACATGCCGGGCCTGCACCGCGGCGCGCCACAAACCAGCGAGTGGTTCCCGCTCGATGGCGCCGGTCCAAGCTCTGGGCCCGCTTTCACATGCGAACTCCATTCCGGTGGATGGCGAACCACCCGGCATCTGGGCGGGCCGACGGCCAATAACCGTAAAGGAAGCGCCCGCGCCGCAACCTTCGGCAGTGTCAGTGGTGCAACTGGCGGCCAGCCGAGAGAGAATTGTGTCGGCGGAAGCACCGCTCCCCAGCGCGGCGAGAATCTGCTTGGTGAGGCGCGCATCCGCCAAGCTTTCGCGCGCGAGGCGATGTTCCTGTTCCAATTCAAGCGCCAGGGCTAATTGCGCAGCAACCGATTCTGCGGAGAAGCGAGATAAGTCTGACTGTTTCTTACGTGTCGCGATAAGGAGCACGCCGTACAGATGGTCTTTGGCGCGGATCGGCGTCCACAGGGCGTGACGCAAACCTACCAAGGGACCGATCATCGCCTGGCCCTGAAAAATCTCGATCTTCTGGAGAACACTCTTGTGCGAGGTGAACAGATCTTGCGGCAAGGGAGCCTCGAGGGACAATCGTTCCCATTCGGGCGCCGGTTCCTCGCCATCGGCTTCCCATACAATTCCGCGGAGACAGGCCGGAGCTAGCGGTTCCGGGAGAATGGACGCATCCTGCTCCAGCCAGACTCCGATTCGGTCGGCGTGCCCTTCCCGGGAGAGCGAATGAATCGCTTCGCGGATCAATTCCTCGCGCGGCGCTCCGGCAATTCCGGCGCCGGCTGCTCCCTGCCAGACGTGTTCCGCTTCTTCTTTTTTTTGCGAGGCCCACATTTGGCTTTGCGGCTCGGTCCAGGGCGGCGGCGCGTATATAACCGCACGTCCCCAGGCGGTACCTCTCCGAGGTAGGCACATGCATTGGGAGGCCCAACCGATTGCTGTTGTAGTGCTCATGGAATCAATGATTTGCGGTGCAAGGAAAAGAGTTCGCAAAAGGCCCCAGTCCCATGCCGAGACTGGCACCGTAGTCCTTCCCAGAGTGGACCGGGCCGTTCAAGCGGGATTACGCTTGCTTTGTCTGCAGCACGGATCAGAGAATTCTTCGGAAAGCTGATTTGCGGCGCGATCTGACCATAGGGCGGGGAAGAGTTGCTCGAGAGAAAAGGTATTGAGGCTGTGCGTAGAAAAAGAACGGAGTTCTATCGCTCGACTTGTTCCACTTGATACTGCTTGAGCTTGCGATAAAGCGTCGTCTTCCCGATGCCGAGCATGCGGGCCGCGGCTAGCTTGTCGCCGCCGGTTTCGCGGAGTGTGCGAAGAATGGCGCGGCGTTCAAGCTCTTCCATCGGCAGCAGCTCATCCTTATCGGGAGCGCGCTCGCTGCTCGGATAGTGCAAATTCGAAGGCAAGTCGCCGACATGGAGAATGGGGCCTGAGCCCATAGCCACCGCGCGTTCGATCGCGTTTTCGAGTTCGCGAACGTTGCCGGGCCAGTCGTAGGCGATCAGGCGGCGCATGGCGTCGTCAGAAATGGTGCGTGGGGGACCGTGCGGATCGGAAAATTTCTCGAGAAACACCGTGACCAGAAGCTGGATGTCGCTCTTCCGCTCGCGCAGAGGCGGAAGTTTGATCTGCACCACATTGAGGCGAAAATAAAGGTCCTGGCGGAATCCGCCGGAGCGAATCGCGGCTTCCAGATCGCGGTTCGTGGCGGCGATGATGCGGATATTGATGTGCCGCCGCTCGGTTGAGCCGACGGGCTTCACTTCGCGTTCCTGTAGCGCGCGCAATAGCTTGGCTTGCAGGTCCACCGGCATGTCCCCTATTTCGTCGAGGAAGAGCGTGCCGCCCTGAGCGGCTTCGAGCAGGCCCTGTTTCGCCTGCATGGCCCCCGTGAAGGCTCCTTTCACATAGCCGAAGAGTTCCGATTCGATGAGCGTGGGGACGAGGGACGAGCAGTCCACGGGCGCGAACGGACGATCCTTGCGCACGCCAGAATAATGAATGCTCTTGGCCACCAGCTCTTTTCCCGTGCCGCTCTCGCCCAAAATCAAAACGGGATATTCGTGCTGGCTGACTTTCTCGATCATTTTATATACGCGCTGCATTTTGGCGGAGACGCCGATCATCCCGCCGAACCCCGGCTTCGAACGCAATTGCTCGCGCAGGAGGCGGTTCTCGCGATCCAGGTCCATGTCGCGGGCGACCCGTTCGAGCCGCGCGCGCAAATCGTCGATGTGAAACGGTTTGGTGACGTAATCCACTGCGCCCATGCGCGTGGCCGCGACGGCGGAGTCGATCGTTCCATACTGCGTCAAGACCACGACGGCCACCTGCGGATACATTTCGTGAACCTGTTTCAGAAGCTCGAGCCCGCTGGACGGAGGTAGAATCAGATCCGTAACGATAATATCGACCGCAGAAGTCTCCAGCCGCCGAAGCGCCTCTTCGACAGTGCCGGCGACGATGGCCTTCATGCCGGAAGACTCGGCGACGTCGGCGCAAAGCTTCCGGGTGCTTTCCTCATCCTCGACGACGAGGACGGTGATGGGAATCGGTGCGCGCTGTGCGCCGGCTTCCTCGCTCATCGGCAATCACCTCAAAATTGAGTCTCGGCTGTTTCAATTGCACACTCAGTGCCAATTGGGGAATAAAACAGCAACAATTCATAATTCAACTAGTTAGCTATATTAGCATCATTTGAATAATTTCTATTTGGGAAATTACTCTGGGGTAATTCACGTTGAGTGAGCGCAGGTTCGGCGCGTAATACCTTGTTTTTCAGAGGTTTGCCAAATTGGGAAGGCGAGAAATCCCATTTCGGGAAAACCTCCGCCCTTTCGGGCACTCGCCGTTCGCGTCCGATTCACTTTGTAAACAGCCGGCCGGACACGGCCAAGCGGAACTGGGACCGTTCAGACTGACGAGCCGTCCCGGGGGCCCGGCAGGGATCTTCCAGCAAAAAAGAAGCCGGGCTTCGGCGGAAGAAGTTTCCGCGAGCCCGGCTTCTGTTGCTGGTGTGTGGCCCGCGCGGAAACGCGAGCCACTTTTTGGATCGCTTGCTGCCGTGGCCGATCTAGCGGCGTTTGCCTCTCGAACTAAGGTTTAGCGGTCGGCTTTTTGGCCGCGGGTTTCTTGGCGACGGGTTTCTTGGCCTCGCCGCCACCCTCGACTTTCCGGCTAAGCAAGGTCAAAGCATCATGGGCGTTGAACGGGAAGCGCCGCACCGACTGCTCACCCGTAGTGCTTAGGGTCACGTCGACGCGGCGGTTGTTTGCAAGGCGAATGGTCAGCAGGTTTTTCAGGAATTTCTGCTTCTCGGCCGCGGTGAGATCCGGGTCGTCTTCGAGAAGTTTCTTGACCTGTTCTTCGGACATGTTCTCGTCAACACCATACGCCTTGGTCTCCAGGTGATCGGCGGGCACGCCCTTTTCGATCAGGTAGTTCTCGGCGCGCTTAACCCGGCGCTCGGAGAGGAGTTGGTTGTACTGCTTCCCTCCGCGGATGTCCGCATGGCCGCCCAGAATCAAATGCGCGTCCGGTTTGTAGGTCAAATACTGCTTGAAATCGGTTGCCAGCGTTTCCAATGTGGCTGCCTGGCTCGCCAACAGTCCGCCGTTCGGTCTTGCAACCGTGGGCTGCGCCGTCGGGAAATAAATGCTGTGCAAAGCAAGCCGTACCTCCAACTGATGAACTTGCGGAGGTTCACTGACCTCCACGTTTCCGGAAGCATCAGCCGTGCCGCCACGTCCGTCGTTCACCGTGCACTTTACGGTGTACGTACCAGCCGCCAAGCCCGTGGCATCGAACTGGGCATTCGCGCCCGTGCCAGTAACCTGGCCTCCCGAAGCCGTATAGCTGTAGGTCAACGGATCGCCATCCGGATCGCTGCCGGTGCAGATAATTCCGGTGTGCTCGCCGGGTTGGATGGGGCTGCGCTCAACCGACAACGTTGCCGTCGGCGGACGATTCGGCCGCTCTTCCACCTTGATGTCCGTGGCGCAAGAAGCCGCTCCGCCTTTGCCGTCGTTTACGGCCGCAGTCACGGTGTAGGTTCCCGCGGCGGCGCCCGTGGAATTCCAGCGGGCATCCGGGCCGGTGCCATCCACGGCTCCGCCGGTCGCTGTGTAGGTGTACGTCAGCGTGTCATTGTCCGCATCGCTGGCGTTCACATGGATCGCAACGTTGTCCCCCGAACCAGCAAAAATCGACGCCGGATTCGCGGAACATGCGGCCACGGGAGGATGATTTACCGGCGCAGGAGGCGCTTCCTTCGGAAAACCGAAGCGGTAAACTATGCCCGTTCCGAGCCGCAAGCTCTGCTGCCGGCCGTTTCCGCCGAGGTAGTTTCCGTTGAACGCGGTCATCAAATAATCAATTTCCGCAAAACGCCACGCGAGATTCTTCGTGAACGCGATATCCACGCCACCGCCCGCCACGAGGGCGAAAGCGCTCTGGTCGGTCCCACCAGTCATGGAGGGACCGGAATGCGCGGATCCCACCATGAATTCCACGAACGGAACAAAATAATCGAATCGGCGGATGTTCAGGCGAGGACCGATCAGGAAGGTCGAGAGCGTTCCATTAGCCGTGCCAACGCCGGCTACTTGGCGATGATAGCTCATCGCGCCGATCTCTTCGTTGAGTCCCAGGTACCGCGTGGGATTCCATGTGAACGATCCCGAACCGCCATAATTGTTGAACGAGCTGAATCCTCCGCCAGGATTGAAATCCACGTAGTCGAACATTCCCGCGATCTCGTAGTGGGGCCAAGCTTTACCCGGAGTCGTTGCTGCGTCAGAGCTGGAACCGGCGGGAATGGGATTCGGGCGCGGACTTTCCGGCATCGCGAACAAACTTCGCGCCGCAGGCGTTATGTCTGCCGGAGTTAATTTCACGGGCATATTTTCCGCCACCGCCGTTCCGCTGGCGTCATCCCCCTTCTGCTGGGCGCACAACGGCAAAGCCAATAGCACACTTACTGCGACTGCTGCACACCACTTTCGCATAATTCGTTCTCCCTCAGTTTTCTGTTTCAGAGCCTAAATCCTTTGCGTTTCCTGTGCAGCGCCGCACGCGGCGCCGCCAAACTCTCTCCAGGAAAAAACATGGCAAGCGAGCTTTCTTTTGCCATTAGACATCTCTCCACCGGGACCTTCTCCCAATTCTTCGCCACCCCGGGGAGACAATTCAAGAAGCCGCAGGACGCAGTCTTGGTAGCGTATTCTAGGTTTCCCCCGGTCTGCAAGGCTTTCCTCCTCGCTGCGGGCTGCGCATTCGACTCGTCAGGCGAATGAAGCGTAGTTTCTTTACCCGGCTTTTGCGTGCCCGAACTTCATGGCATATTGCTTCGAGAACTCACGCGATCCTCGAAAACCGCGGGGCGTCAGGACGGTGGCGAGCGGTTCGCCGCCTCATTTTCGGCCGCCGTAAGGGACCCCGCAACCCCTTCCATCCACTAAACTTCCCCGCGCCTCAGCGGGATGACTCCAACTCGCGTTACACTACGTTCAGAATGCTCAAGACCACGATTCTCGACACGAATTGGCTGGGACGGCCGCGTTCGATCGCGGCAGTGTTGCTCGAATCGAACGGGCATCGCGCGATACTCGATCCGGGGCCCGCTTCGACAGTTCCGACCTTGCGCGAACAGCTCCGCGCGCGCGGGATTGACGTTACCGACCTGCACGCAATTCTGCTGACGCACATACATCTCGATCATGCCGGCGCGGTTGGCACACTCATCAGAGAGAACCCGAATCTTGAAGTGTACGTTCACAAAGCAGGGATGCGGCACATGGCCGATCCTTCCAAGCTGCTCGCCAGCGCCGAGCGGCTTTGGCCGGGCGAACTGCAAAAATTATTCGGCGAGAGTTTGCCCGTGCCCTTCGAGAACTTGCGAATCCTTGAAGGGGGAGAAACGCTTTCACTCGGAAGCCGCAAACTCGAGGTCGTTTTCACGCCCGGCCACGCCGCGCATCACGTTTCCTATTTTGATCCGGCCGACAACACCGCGTACGTTGGTGACACGGGAGGTTTTCACATCGAAGGCAACCCGTACGTCGTCCCGCTCGCCCCGCCGCCGGATATTGATCTGGAAGTGTGGAGTGCGTCTCTGGACGCCATCGCCGCGCGGAAACCGGCGCGCTTGTTCCTCACGCACTTTGCTTATTCCAACGATCCCGTTGCGCACATCACGGAATACCGCCGGAATTTGCAGCGCTGGGGCAAGCTGTCTGCGAAGGTCTTACACTCCGCGGCTGAGGACCGGGCGGCGCTTGAGGCATTCGTTGCGGCGACGACCGTCGAAATCAAACAGCACGTCGCCGGAACGGAAGCCGAGCATTTCATTTTTAATTGCGGCCTCAACCTTTCCTGGCTTGGACTCGCGCGTTACCATCGCAAGCGCGCCGAAGCTGGCGCGCCGTCTCCTCCCCGCGTTTGACGCAACACCCACGCAAACCTATGATCACGCGCACAATGATAGAAAGGTTGGACGCCAACTTGAACAACTGGACGCGAGATCCAAGCACGACAATTCTTTTCCTTCGACTCTGGGTGCGGGTGCCGTTGCCACTCGTGATCCTTGCGCTTCTGATTCCATGCCCGCTTCGCGCGCAATCCTCGGTGGGCGAGGTTTCCTTCGCCAATTCCGGCGCGCCTGCTGCGGAAAAAGATTTTCTTTACGGGCTCGCCGAGCTTCACAACTTCGAATATGAAGACGCCGCGGCTGCATTTCGCAGAGCGGAAGAGATCGATCCTGGCTTCGCGATGGCCTACTGGGGAGAGGCCATGACGTTCAATCACCCAATTTGGGAGCAGCAAAACCGTCACGCCGCGCGCGCCGCTCTGCAAAAACTTGCGCCTACGCAGGAAGAGCGGCTAGCGAAAGCAAAAACCGAGCGTGAAAAAGACTATCTGCGTGGGGTGGAGATTCTCTATGGCGATGGAGCGAAATACGACCGGGATGCGCGCTACTCCGATTTCATGAGGGGGCTTCACGAGAAGTATCCCGGCGACATCGACGCCACGTGCTTCTACGCTCTCTCGATCCTGGGCACGGCGCACAATGGACGGGACGTCCCGACCTACATGCGCGCGGCGGCGCTGCTCGAGGATGTTTTTTATGCGCATCCGCATCATCCCGGCGCGGCCCACTATCTGATTCATTCGTTCGACGATCCCACCCACGCCATCCTTGGCCTGCGCGCGGCGCAAGCTTATTCAAAAATTGCGCCGGAAGCCGCGCACGCACAGCACATGACCTCGCATATTTTTTTGGCGCTAGGAATGTGGGATGACGTGTCGAACGCTAACGAAACCGCCACAGGAATTATCAACCGGCGGCGCGCTGCAGCCGGCAGGCCCGCGGAATACTGCGGACACTACAATCTGTGGCTCGAATACAGCTACCTCCAGCAGGGACGGTTCGCGAATGCACTGCGCATTCTCACAGGATGCCGGAACGAGGCGGAAGCAGAGGCGAGTCGGCATGGGCGTGGCGGTGTTGATCCGGACGATTCGGACGCGGGCTCTTTCGTTCAGATGCGGGCCCATTACTTGATCGAAACAAAGGCCTGGAGCGGTGAAGCAGCGGACTGGAAGCTCCCTACCGGTGCATCGGCTTGGACCCAACTCATGTTCTTGTATACGGATGCACTCGCAAATTGCGAGCGTGGTAAGCCGGCTGACGCCAGCGCTTTGTTAACGCAAATTCAAACGCTCGGTCCGCAACTGAGTGCGGAGCTAGACAGAGAGAGATATTCCGCCAGCCACTGGATGAGAAAAGTGCCGGGCATTTTGGCAGATCAGATTCAGGGACTGGTTCTTTGGCGAGAGAGTTCTCTCGAACAGGCCGGCGCCGTCCTTCAAAAAGCCGCGGACGACGAGGCGTCGCTGCCCTCGGCATTCGGGCCGCCGCTGATTGCCAAGCCTTCGCATGAATTGCTGGGCGAATTTCTTCTCGCTCGTGGCCAAACTGCGGAAGCGCGAGGCGCATTTGAAACGGCCTTGGCTCGAGCGCCGCGACGCGTCCACTCGCTCATCGGCCTTCAGCAAGCACAGACCATTTTGAAAGATCCGGAAGCGGTACAGACCGGCGCGACCCTCCATCAAATCTACGGGCACGCGGATCATCCTCTGAAGGACTCAGGCGAGGGCCTAAGCCGCTAGTCGCGCGGAAGATTGGGCAGCTTCACTTCATCGCCTGGAGGGCGGGCTCGAGCCAGGAAAAGAGAAACTGGTTGATGCTAGGAAATTGCGCGGCGAGCAAACTGAAAACCGGGATTGCTCCTGCGGAAGCGAGCTTCAGCCAAAAGTCCAAGCCGAGTTCGCCGACGGGGGTGGATGTGAGACGGCTGAGAATGGCTTCGCGATGCATCTCGGCGTAAACGAAGCCGACGGCCGCGCCCATCACGAGGAGCAGGATGACTGTAAGCGACTGAAGAGCGGGATGAGGCTCAAAGGGATAGACACTCACGGACAGCACGATGAAGACGTACATGCCGCCGGCGCAAATGACCAGGGAGCGCATGCGGAGCAGGACAGTTACAAGAAAATTCACGAAAACGAGCGCTGTGAATTCTTCCGCGAGCGCGCGCGTCAGAGATATTTGCGGCTTGGGCAGTCTGGCATCTTCTGAAACGACCGTGGCGGCCTCTTGAGGCCAGGTTGGCATCAACATTTCCAGAATCAGCGTGGCCGCAGTCTTGGCCATTGACCTTTGCAGATCCTCGAATTTGCTTGTCAGGGTTTCGAGATGCTTCGCTTCATTGTCTTTTTTCGCACATCTGGCCACAAGCTTGCTTCCCAATTGATGCGACAAATCAGGCGATGAAGGTTGCGAAATCTGGAGCGGTTCACCGGCGCGGCCCGCGTTCCCATTCTCAGTGGAGAAAACGGCCCAATAAGCGTCGTGCATCTCCGTCCTGACTCTTTCCGTCTCGGCAAGCTGGGTCTTCACAAGATCGCGGCTTGCGTCGCTGAGCTGGCAATCCTTGTCAGTATCCAGCGCGTGCACGAGCCGGTCCCTGTTTTCCAGCGCGCGCGTCATGATCTTGTAGGTTTCGCGAAGGGTGCTCCCGCCCGGATTCCAGAATGAATGCCAGGAGAGATATTTCATTCTTCCAAAGGCGAAGCGCAGAGGAGTGCGGTCCAGGCCGGCGAGAATCTGCCTGCATTTCAGCCACGTAATCACCAGCTTTAACAAGGTTCCCAGGAACGTGGCGATCATCAGCGCCAATAGGAGCGAGAATCCCCAATCGTAGGCCCATCCTTCAATCGACTGGACGGGATGCCGCAGGTCCAGCACTGTGAGAGAAAGCAGGGCCAGTAAGGCCACCGGAAGCAGAACTTGCCAGAGGAAGAAAAAAGGATGCGCGGCCTCGCGCAGTTCTTCTCCTTCCTTATCGGAGATGCGAATCGAGAAATTGCGCAGATCTTCTTTTGCAGGCAGGTGAGGCCTGCGCAGATCGACGAGCGAAATACCGCGCAAGCTCATCCACATCCACCAATAGCCCGCGCCTAGCAAAAGCAGCACGGGAAGGATGGGAGACACACCGGAAGTAATATGGACGAGGCGGTTCGACCAGTACGTTCGGAGATACTCCGATGGATAGCACGCGAGGTAGAGCTGGAAGCTGACGAAACACAGAAGGATCACGGCGAAAGCCCAAGCGACGGAAGGCTGTTTACGCAATCTGCCGACGTCCCAGATGGTGAGGCCCGCAAAGAACAGCAACGGGAGCCACATAAGAATCGTAAGGGGCAGTCCTCCAGTCCACTGGACGATGGGAGTGCGCGTACAAATGAGCACAGAAAAAGTGGCGGCAAGAGCCAGTGCGCCGAGGGCAAGGACGATGGTGGCACGGGCGTCGTTCCTCGCAAACTGTGCGCGAACTTCAGAGTCCGCAAGAATCGTGCCGGTCCAGCTCAGCAACCCGTGGCCAACCAGGAGGAGCAAGCAGAGGCAGTAACACAAGCTCCACGCGGCCGGCATAGTCGCGGGCAGGCGTGCGGGCGGAGTAACTGGTCCGGAAGCAATTTTCAGAGAGCTGGGAATATCGCGATCACTACGGAATTGAGCGATGGGCTCCTGATGGTCCGCGGAGCGGAGTTCATGCTCGCTCATGCCGACGATAGGCCAAAATCCATCACGACCGAGAATCGAAATCCAGAGCAGAGGCCTCTTCTCGCAGCCGACTTCTCCTGACGATTCCTCCACGAGCGGAGTTCCATACTCCGAGTAGGGCGCGGGAGGTACAAATCGTGACGTTTCGACGAAGCGTTCCTTGCGCGAGCCGGGCGCCCAGCCTTCGGAGATGGCTTTATCGAGCGAAAGAAGCGCAACCATCGCATTGAACGTTCCTGCGCTGGGGCTGCTGACGAAGAGCCGATCTTCGTGAATGCCGAAAGACTCCTTCTGGCCGCAGAGTCTGTCGTTAAGGCCGGGGACGAGAGAGTAGTTATCCAACCCGAGGACACCTTTGAGAAAGGAATCCTCTTCACGGAGGAAGAGGAGGTCGGGAGTGATGACGACGACGCGGCCCTGCGGGTAAGCCTGCCGCAAATAGCGGGCGAGAAACAGTTCGTCAACGGGATCAGTCGCCAGCAAGATCGTGAATTCGATGTGGTGCTTCTGAAGCTCGCTCACAATGCCAAGCATGACCGATTCTTGCGAGCGAGGAGTTTGCGCGCCACCGTACGGGGAGACTGAATCGTCATCGTTGCCCGCTTCAGCGAGGTCCGTGGGAAGCGTGGAAGGACCCGCGGATGCGAGTGCGGACGTTTGGGGTGCGGAGGTTTGCTTTTGATAAGCGGACCGGAAGTAGGAAATCTCCCGAGGAAAATGCAGTTGAAGAGCTTCATCGGATGCGCCGTGGCCAGAGGAGTTTTGGGCGTCGGCGGAGAGCCCTTCGAAACCAGGGTTCGTGTGGAGGATTTTCTGCGCCCCGTAGGTCGTCCCATCTTCGGAAAGAACGGCAATTTTGTTGCGCCCGTAGCCGCGATAGGAAGCGAAACGCACGAATTCAGAGAGCGCGTATTCGTCATTTTCCCGAAAGGAGGCAAAGTGAACTCCGGCTGGAGTCTCCAAGTCAAAAGCGTGTATGGCGCGAGCGCTTGTCACGGTTCCGCTGTATACGAACGTCTCGGCGAATTCAATCGCGGCTTCAGCAAGCTCCTGATGCAGCGAATCCAGCGAGCCAGAAAAAGTCGGGCCCAGAACGAGCATGGGGTTCTTCGCGGATGTTTGAGAATCGCCGGGAGATTTGCCGATCTCGCGAATGATTCTGCGGGCATTGCGGAATTGTTCCTTGTGCAGACCACCCGTAGGCGTTTCCCCGACAACGAGCACAAACAGCGGTCGATCGGCCCAGGCATTTGAATCCGCACTAGGGGCATGATCCTCTGTGGCGAGCACTGCCAATACGGGCTGTGGACGAAAAATCAGAAGTGCAGGGTAGGCTTCGCGAGCCGCCTCTTCGGCCATTTGCGCTCTACGGGTATCCGGATCGGAGATATCTCCGCGTGTCCAACGGTCCCATGGCAAAATAGCGCGATCAAAGACGTACCCCTTTTTTTGCGCTGCTTGCATAATCGCATCGACGCCGCGATCGAAGAAGAGCCCAAGATGCGTGTGAACCGGATCGGGAAGAATGGCAATCACGTACTGAATCCGGCTTCTTGCCTTCGCAGGGACATTCAAATGATTCGATAGCTCGGTGAGAGTCGAGGAGTCGCTACCATCCGGTGGCGTGCCGTAAAAGTCTCGAATCACCGCAGCTAGATCGTCGTGGTAGGAGTTCTTCTGGGATCCCTTCGCGCTTACCGTTTGCTTAAGAGCGTTCTGATCTTGACCGGAAAACGGCACGGAAGGGCCGGTCATACGAAGAAGCCCGCTAATGACGATCAGCGCAGCAAGAGTGAGACCGCCGCTTCTCATAGTTCACCGGTTCGATGGCTACCGCGAACCCCCGGCCCGCAGGCGGTTCAGTGGATGATTCCCTCAAGGAAGCAAATGGCCGCCTGCGGAGCCGCGAGTAAGGCTGTATACGTTGCAGGGTAGTGCGCAGGGGGATGAAAACGTTTCAAGAGAACAGGGGGAAGAGGGGCAGAGTCCAACCGGGTTATTACGCGAAGCTCACCACCAAGAGAAGCACGAAGCAGTGGTTAGGCGGAGGTACCGGAGGTAGAAATTTCGGGCGAATCGGAGGCGGGCTCCGCGGCTGGGGCCGGTTCGGGCTCGAGTCGCGCGGCAAGAACTTCGACTAGCAAGTCGACGAGTTTTTTTGCGCCGCTGCCGTCGGGATCTTTGTCGGGGTTGTACTGGGCTACGTCGAGGCCGAGCAAATTCTTGTGTTTTGCAATTTCAATAAGGGCTGCCCGAACGTCTTCCAGGCGCAGACCGCCGCTGGCGGGGACATTCACTGCTGGAAATTCGTCTTCGGCGATGACGTCGGTATCCAGATGCAGGACAAACTCGTGCGCATCGGCGTGGACCTGGGAAAGAGCGTTGCGGCCGGATGCGCTTCCGCCTTTGGATTGGATGTCCGCCGCGTCAATGTGACGCATGGGAGACTTGCTAAGGAATTCCTGCTCAGGAGGATCGACTCTTTCGAGACCGAAGAGGGTTACGTCCGGCTCGCGCACCAGGGGCGACTCGCCCCAGAAGCGGACGAGTTCTGGAGCTCCACGACCAATAACGTGGGCGACAACCATACCGTCGATCCGGCCTGAGGGTGTTGATGCGGGAGTGTTCAGATCGGCATCACGATCGAACCACAATAAGTTTATGTGTTTATAGTAGCGGCGAGCGCCGGTGAGGAGGCCAATGACTTGCGCGCAGTCGCCGCCCAGAACCAGGACGAGCGCGCCGCTCTTGATGGCTATTTCGGCGCGCACCTTCAGATCATTGAGGCCGGCAACGATTTCCTGTAGATTTCGCGCCCGTTTGTGTTCGTCGTCGTCCGCGAAGAACCGCGGGGCGCAGTCGCCAAGATCCGTAACTTCGTAGCCAGCATTTTGCAAGCGTTCGATCAGTCCTAAAGCCCGCAACGCCGCCGGGGCTTTTTCGCTTCCGGCGAGGAAAGCGGCCGCGCTGGACGGCGCACCAATCAAAGCAATTTTCTTCGGCTGACGGACGATTTTGACCGCCAAAGTTTGCTCCTTGTGTTGTGTGTCCCTGCGTACTGCGCGGGCTGGCCGCGAACGGCCTGGGCGAAACGCCCACCCTGAGATCCCGCGGCTCTGAAAATTAGCGGCGCAGCGCCGGCGCCGGCGCGATGGTCGCCAGTTCCGGAGGAAGCGTGAAACGAACGTCCTCGCGAATCAGATCGAGATCGCGTTGATCCGTAAAACCGCACTCGGCCAAGCGCTGGCTGACTTGCTCGACCAGCACTTCGGGAGCGGAAGCGCCTGCCGTCAAGCCGACGCGGCCCACGCCTTCGAGCCACTTCACGTCAATGTCGGCTGCGGAATCAATGAGCTGCGCCTTTACGCCGCTGCGCTGAGCGACTTCGACGAGACGATTAGAATTCGAGCTGTTCGGCGAGCCGACGACCAAGATCAAATCGACATCTTTGGCCACTTGTTCGACAGCTTCCTGACGATTTTGCGTGGCGTAGCAGATGTCATCGCTAGCCGGGCCCTTGATGGCCGGAAATTTTTGGCGGAGGCGCGCAACGATTTCTTGCGTGTCGTAAAGGCTGAGAGTGGTCTGCGTAAGGAACGATAGCCTATCCGGATCAGGCACTTCGAGAGCGTCCACAGCGGCTACGGAATCAACGACGATGGTGCTGTCTGGAGCTTCACCGGAAGTCCCTACAATCTCCTGATGGTCTTTGTGGCCGATTAGAATGATAGTGCGCTTGTCTTTCGCGAATTTCAGGGCTTCCATGTGAACTTTGGTGACCAGCGGGCAAGTCGCGTCGATTACTTTTAGCGAGCGGTCCTTGGCTTCCTGCCGAACCGGAGGAGGCACGCCATGGGCGCTGAAGACCAGTACGGCGCCATGCGGCACATCGGCGATGGACTCGACAAAGATGGCGCCGCGGCGGCGCAACTGCTCGACAACATAGGTGTTATGGACGATTTCGTGGTGGACGTAGACGGGAGCGCCGTAGGCTTCAAGAGCCAGCTCGACGATATCCACGGCTCGAACCACGCCCGCGCAAAAGCCGCGCGGCCGGACCCTCAGCAATACCTTTCCATTTGTGGCAGTCTGCATCGTTATCCTGAATGGGTATTTTTATAACACTCTATCATACTCCACGGCGCGGCCTGGCCGCACCGGTTTTCCTTCTCGGCGGGAGGCCGGTCAGCGGATATGGACAAGGGCGAGAAGCAGCACTGAATTGTACGCGTAGAACGATTAGCAGAAGACTCGGATCCATCGGCAAGGGACCGGGTAGCCTTCGGTAAATGACCGGGTGTCAAATGCATGGCTAGTTGCCGTAGTAGTAACCGTCGCGGGCCTGGACGACCAGGTCCTTTTGCTTGGGCACGGTGAGCTGGATCTTGTGATAGCCGACGGTGTTGCCTTTGTCGGGGGTGTAGGCGAGGCTGTACTGGTTGCGCAAGTCTTCTTCAATCTCGGCGTAAATCTTGTCTACCGTTTCCTTCTTGGTGGCCTTGAAGAACCGCCCGCCCGTTTCCTTGCAAATTTGCTCGAGGATTTTCTTGCCGTCGGGCCGCTCTTCTTGCCGCGGATACCTGCCACCGCCACGACCGCCGCCCATGCCGCCGTGCCCTCCCATTGGGCCGCCCATGCCAAAGCCCCCGGGCCGGTTGAAGTTCTCTTCCTCGTCGGCAAAATAAATGGAGTAGACGATGGTGTCCGCGCGCTGGGCGGTGGCGATGGCTTCGGCCAGGGTTTCTTTGCTGCCGCGATCGACGCCATCAGACAGGACGATGATGGCTTTGCGGCCGTGCTGCTTGCTCATGAGCTCGTCGGAAGCCAGGAAAATCGCGTCGTAGAGCTGTGTTCCTCCACCGTGCATGCCTGAACCGTGTCCTCTCCCTGCTCCTCGGCCACCGTAACCGCCTCCTCCGTTCCCGGAGCTACCGCTGTTGCTGTCATTCATTTGGGGAGTGGAGAGCGATTGCAGGGCGGCTTGGAGTTTGGGACGGGAAGGCGTGAAATCCTGGAGGAGCTCGACTTCACGGTCGAAATGAATGACGAAAGCCAGGTCTTTGTCCTGGCGCATCAATTGATCGAGGAAGGTGTAGCTGGCGCTGCGCTCCTGATCGAGGACTTTGCGCTGGCTGAGGCTGGTATCGACGAGGAGACCAAGACGGAGCGGCAAATCGCTTTCGCGCGAGAAATAATTGATGGTTTGTGGGCGGCCGTCTTCGTCGAGGATGAAATCGTCTTTGGTCAGATTCGGGATGATTTTTCCGTGCTTGTCGCGAACGGTGGCGAGAACGCTGACGGTTTTGACTTCGACGGCGATTTTGGGCGAAGCTCCCTGCGGGCGCTTCAGTTCTGGCTGACTTTGTGGCTGCGGCTGCTGTGCGCGGAATTCTCCGGCCATGAGTGCGAAGAATACAAGGGGGGCGATGCTCAGCAGCCATACAAGGTGGCGCACGCCACGATGCCCAATGCGAAGGATAGATTTGTGCATTATTTTCCCAAACCTGGCCAGGAGCGGATGGCACGTTCTATAGCTTAATTCACTCAAACGAAGCGGAAAGTTCCCGCGCGCGCCTGAAGGTAGGACGCCATCCAGCTGTTTTTGGTTTGCCGGGTGATATAAACGTCTGATTTTGGAGGCGATTTCTCGCATCGGAGTTAGTAGCGCCGGAGGCTGACCAAATTGGTGCTCCCCAGGCGGCGCAGGGGACTGTACTATACGTTCTTCATGATCTCAGAAATGATCGTCGCGCCCATCGTGTTGGAAGGCCGCCACGTACGGCTAGAGCCGCTCGCCCAAGCGCATCAGGCCGAATTGAGCGCGGTGGGACTTGAGGAGGAGTTGTGGCGCTGGATTCCCACGCCGGTGCGGACGCCAGAGGAGATGTCCGCGTACATCGAGACGGCGCTGGAGGAACAGGCGCGCGGGGTCTCGCTGCCGTTTGCAGTGATCGAAAAACCGGGCGGAAAGGCAATCGGAAGCACGCGCTACGGCAACATCGACCGCAGCAATCATCGCGTGGAAATTGGTTGGACCTGGTTGGCGCCGGCATGGCAGCGGACGGCCGTTAACACCGAGGCGAAATATCTTCTGCTGAAGCACGCGTTCGAGACGCTAGGGTGCATTCGCGTTGAACTGAAAACAGATTCCTTGAACGAGCGATCGCGTGCGGCGATTTTGCGGATCGGGGCGCGCGAAGAAGGGATTTTCCGCAATCACATGATTACCGCGAGCGGCCGCATCCGGCATACGGTGTACTTCAGCATTCTCGATTCGGAATGGCCCGAGGCAAAATCCCGCTTGCAAGCCATGCTGCTGCCTTGAGCCGGCCATCTCATCGCCGATACGGCCTCGCTTCTGCGGAATAGATGGCACATCCTACCGTTTACCAAAGCACGTCGCGGGTCGTTCGGAGTGGAGTTCGGGCGCTTCGATTCGGTAGACTAAAGAGAAGCGATCGAGCGAGTGATTCGCTCGAAAAAGTTGTGCAGGCCCGGCTACGCCGCTGCAAAACAGGTGTATTGGGAGACGGAAAGCGCAGGTGGCCTGAAGTTCTCTCAAGGACTTGCACGCGCAGAAGCCGCTGAACGGAGAGCCTTGTGTCCCCTTCCGATGGTATAAATCGGCGACGCAGCGAACGCGTGATGCTGCAGATCCCGATTACTGTTTTTGCTGAGACGCCGGACCGAGCGCAGATGCAGGAGGATACTCATACGCTGGTGGTTAACGCGCACGGCGGTTTGATGAAATTAAAGATGGAGCTTCTGCAAGGGCAGCCGATCAACCTACAGAATCCGCAAACCGGAGCAAAACAGAGCTGCCGCGTGGTGCGCATCGACCAGCCCAGCCCGGACTACTTTGCGGTAGCGTTTGAGTTTGACCGCCCTGCGCCGAAATTCTGGCCGGTCGTTTTCCCGCCGTCGGACTGGGCCCTTCCGACGAAGACGTAGAGAGTTGGCGGATCGGTAGGAAGGGCGCAGAAACGCACAACCTGCTCTCCCAGCGCAACTATCCAATTCATGCAGGGTTTAGGAAGACAGGGAAGAATTTGCCTTTGGAGGCCTGTCAGATGCTGAGTTTGCAGTCGCTAAAAACAACCAAATTCATTTTGTCTACCGCGGCGATCCTTTCCGTGGCGCTGGTGGCCGGCTGCGATGAATATGTTCGAGTAACGCACGATCCCGATGTGCGCATTCCGAAAAACGCCACGTGGGCCTGGCGCCCCGCTGTGCAGGAACCGGTGGTTGCGCGCGCCACGAATGGCGACGATCGCCGGGTCCTCTCTCGTGACCAAATCGCTCGGAATCAGGCTCCGCCACCGCGCGAAGCGGCAGCCGACGATGCGGTCGACCGCGAGCGCGTGAAGACGGCTATCGAGCAGACACTGGCGTCAAAGGGATTCAAACAGGTGAGCGACCCTCGGGCGGCCGAGTTTCTCGTGGACTATAAGTTTGCCGTGCATAGCGGTAACGCCACCGTGCCGGTGGGCTACGCAGGCGCATATCCCGGGCTCGTGTGTGGCCCGTTCCGTTGCTGGCAATCCTGGGGCTACGGCCCGGCGTATGTCGGGTACGAAAACATACACTTCCGGGAAGGCACCATAGTTTTTGACTGGATGCAGCAGCCGACGAAACATCGGGTTTACCGCGCGGTTGGAGCAAAGCCAGTTCACTATGACAATTTTTCGTTAACGCAGAACGATATCAATAGCCTCGTTCATGCGCTGCTGAAGGATTTGAAACCCGGCAAATAACAATTTTCAGGCAAGGCAGGCATTCTGCTTGAGGGTGGGGCAAGCTCGGGTGCTTGCCCCGCTTTATTTTATGGGCCCAGCTCCGGCGCACTAGGGAATAATTATCCCTGGCACCGCAAAATCAGGGCAACAGACCGAAGACCACTACACTGTTTGGAGTGCCGACATACACCTTGCCATTGGCGACCATGGGCGTAATGAATTTGTTGTCACTGAATTGATCGCGGTTGTTGGCGGCCTGGTTGGAGTTGTAAAGCTCGTTGGTCAGGTTGGTGGCGTCGTAAGCGTGCAGAACGCCGGTGGAGCCATTCTCGACTGCCCAGACAATTCCGTTGGTCGTGCCGTTGGCAGAAACGCTCGGTGTGGTGCCCGGATATGCAAAATGAGCCGTGCTTTGCGAGGATGGGTTTGTAGCCAGCTTGGCGCTCGTTACTTTGAAGGCCTTCAGAGCGTCGCCGACGGCTCCGTAGTAGACCGTGCCATTGAAATAGGCGGGCATCGAGTACACGCCGCCGCCGAGCTGTCCGGAAATTTCCTGGTAAATCTGATCGGTGGACGAATTGAATTTGCCCATGTTATCGCGATCGACGACATAGATGATGGAGTCTTTGCCCGCGCCGACGGAGAGGTGGCGGGTGTTACCGCTGCTGTCGGTCACATCCACCAGCAAAATTCCACCGCCCGATCCAAAATCCTCGTCGGCGTTTGATTCGGCGACTGTGTTGTGCGGCGTGAAATAGTCGGCGAGCTTCAGCGAGCCGTTGGTCGTCAGCTTCACGAAGCAGTTTCCGCAATTGCCGTTAGTCGGGAGACCGCTGGCATTAAGACTCGTGTCGAAATCGCCGTTGCCCACGATGAAAAACATGTTTCCTGATGAATCGGCGGCTGGGGCCGTCCCGGCCATCCAGATTCCGCCTTCGCTGCCGTTCGGCACGAGATTGAGCACGCTGGTCTGCGCGAGTGTTGACGCGTTATAAGCCATCACCCAGGAGGTGTAAGGGCGCGCATCACAATGCGACGACCAAGTTGTAAAGATCGTGCCGCTGATTTGGAGCAAGCCCGGACGCTCCTTGTATTGCTTCGGATCGAAAACTACGTTGCCGCCGGAACTGTTGTCGCCGGTGCCGGGATAAGTGGCTTGGATGGTCATTGGTCCGCCGAAAAGCTCCGCCCCCGTAGCCAAATCGAGGGCGTGCAAACGCTGGAAATAATTTCCACTGCCATTCTTCGACATGGCCACAACGTAAATCGCGCCGTTTGGACCGCGTGTACGGTCGATCACCGGAGTCGCGGTGATGCCGATCTCTGGAGAGACCTGGCCGCAGCCGCGGTTGTCGCTCGTCGTTTCGCCGGCGAGCAATGTCGAAGTCTTCCACAAAAACGTTGCCGTGGCTCCATTGACGGTGTCGGCGTCAAAAGCGTAGACGCTGCCGTGCTCCGTGACGACGTAGAGGACGTTCTTGCTCTGGCCGGAAATCGTCACGCCGGAAAGATAGAGTGGCTGCGCGTCGACTTTTCCATCGACAGAAAATGAGCCAAGCTTGCCGAATTTAGTGGAGTTGACGTTGGCGGGCGTAAGCGCCGTCTCGTTCAGATTTTGTCCTGTCCGGCCGTTGTCGTAATGATAGGTGATCACGTCGATGGACGAAGTCGAGGTCCCGGGATTCACTGTGAGCGTCGCGGTGTTGCTGGGCGTAGTGCCAACGGAGTTGCTCACATTCACGCGAAAGAGTTCGCCGCTATCAGCCACGGTTGTGACGGGCGTGGTGAAACTTGGGGAAGTCGCTCCCGTGATGTCCGAGGCATTCATCTGCCACTGGTAACTGAGCGGCGCGGTGCCAGTCGCGGTCACGCTAAAAGTCGCAGTTTGACCCGCCGTAACAATCTGATTCGCTGGTTGTACAGTGATTGTCGGGGCCACCGCCGCTGCACCGACAGTGAGAGTCGCGATGGCGCTCGTCTTGCTCCCAGCGGTATTGCTGACTACTACGTCAAACTTTGCTCCATTGTCGGTAGAGGTCGTGGCAGGCGTTGTGTAACTCGCCGCCGTCGCACCGCTGATATTGGCGCTGTTTTTCTGCCACTGATAACTTAGCGGCGCTGTACCTGTCGCCGTCACGCTAAACGTCGCAGTCTGCCCAGACGTCACGCTTTGATTCGTCGGCTGCGATGTGATGGACGGAGCAACAGTTGCCGCGTTTACGGTGAGCGTAGCCATCCCGCTCGTGACGCTGCCTGCCGAGTTGCTCACCAGCACATTGAATTTCGCGCCGTTATCGGCTGCGGTCGTCACTGGTGTCGTGTAGCTGCCGGCGGTGGCGCCACTGATATTCGCACTGTTTTTCATCCACTGGTAACTGAATGGAGCCGTGCCATTCACCGTAACGCTGAAAGTCGCCGTTTGCCCAGCTGTTACGCTTTGATTTGTCGGCTGCCCCGCGATCGTCGGAGCTACCGGCCCCGATCCGCTGTGTGAGCTGCTGGAAGTCACCAGCCCCGCGCAACCTGCGAGCGAGAATGCAACAAGAAGAGCCGGAACGGAATGTAGCAGGAATGTTGGTCGGCGCACTGGCAGTGCCTCCAGTTTAAATCGCGCGGCTGGCTGGGGTTAGGCCGCGACTCCCGAAAAAGCGCTTGGCTTTCGCCGGGCTGCCTTAGATTTGGATACACACTCTCTTGGTGCCAGAATACTCGCTGCAAAAAACAATTACACCTGAACAGAAGTACAATTTTGGGTCAAGGAGGTATTCTGCACCCTGCTGGCCGCGGGTCGTATTCGGGCCTGTTGGACAGCTCGATAAGCCCATAGTTAGACCCCGCTATTCCAAACTTGCCTCAGTGGTGGACTGCCTCTATGCTCCTTTGCCTATGCTGTTAAAAGACCAGGTTGCGCTAGTTACGGGCTCGGGCCGGGGAATTGGGCGCGCGATTGCGAGACTGTTCGCAGCCGAAGGCGCACCGGTATTCCTGACGGCGCGAACGGAGGCAGAGTTAACAGAAACGGCTAAGGAGATCTCCGATCGTGGTGGGATGGCTTACTATTCGCTTGCTGATCTTGCCCTTGAGGTGGATTGTTCGCGAATCGTCGAGGAAGCGCGCGCTAGATTCAGAAAAATTGATATCTTGGTGAACAACGCTGGCCACTACGGCCCGGTTGTCCCCGTTGAAGACTATCCGCTCGCTGAATTCGAAAGGGTGATTGCCGTGCATCTGCGCGCAGCGTTTTTGCTAAGCAAACTCGTCCTGCCGGAAATGTACGCGCGAAATTCTGGCGTTATCTTGAATATTTCGAGCCTTTCCGCCAAAGCTGCGTTCCCTTGGGGATCGGCATATGCCGCGGCTAAGGCGGGAATGCTTGGCCTTACCCGGATTACCGCCGCTGAAGCAGCTCGCAAAGGAGTTCGCGTCAATGCGATCTGCCCTGGGCCCGTCACGGAAACGCGCATGTCGAAGGAACTGGGGAATACGCTCGCTACCAAACTCGGCGTGAGTCCCAAAGAACAACTGGACGGTTTTCTGAATACGATTTTGCAGGGCCGCGGGCAAACGGCGGACGAAATCGCACAAGCGGCGCTATTTCTGTGCTCGAATCAATCCACAGCGATCACAGGCCAGTCGATCAATGTAGATGGCGGGGCGGCCTTCTTCTAGCTGCGCGTCATACATGGCTGACTCCCATATTCAAAGAAGGCCGTCTACTCATATCTCAGGACCACAATAGGATCAACGCGAGTGGCTCGGCGAGCGGGAAAATAGCAGGCAAGAAAGGCTGTGCCGACCAGCGCGAGAGCTGCGATGCCGAACACGAATGGGTCGGTGGCACGAACTCCAAAGAGCAAGCTGGCCAACAAGCGCGTGAGCGCTAGCGATGCTGCGATTCCGATGACGACACCAACGAGTGTCATGCGCATACCCTGCCCAACCACGAGCCTGAGAATGTCCGCGGGCCGCGCGCCGAGGGCCAGGCGAATGCCCATCTCCTGCTTGCGGGCCGAAACCGAATAAGCCATGACGCCGTAGATGCCGACCGCCGCGAGCAGAAGCGCAAACGCGGCAAAGACGCCGACGAATTGCATGACGATGCGCGGCTGTGCTACGGAAGTCGCAATGACGTCCTGCATGCTCAAAACTCCAGAGACCGGGAGATCCGCGTCAAGTTCCGAGATTTTTTCGCGTACTGCGGTGACGAGAGGCTGGGCGCTGGCGCTTGAGCGGACCAGAAGCGTCATATTCGGCGACGGAACCTGCGCCATGGGCACATACACTTCCTCCGAATCCGCCTCGTCCAATCCGCTGAATTTCACGTCCGCGACAACTCCGACAATTTCGCGCTGAATCATGTCGCGCGAATTGGCTACATGTTTGCCGACGGCGTTTTGGCCCGGCCAGTAGCGCTCCGCGGTCGTCTGGTTGACGATGGCGACCATGTGCCCAGCCGCAGTGTCCTGATCCGTGAAGACACGGCCGCGCAAGAGGGGCGTTTGGACAGTTTCGAAATAGCCGGGGCTCACCTGCCGCACAGTGGTAACGGGATCCTTCCCAACGCCTTGGCAAACCGTACCCTCTGGACAGAAGAAGCTATAGCTCGCGTTGCCGGAAAGCGGCAGAAAACTTGTGACGGTTGCATTCTGAACGACGGGAATGGTTCGCACGCGATCGAGCAATTGCCGGTAGAAGGCTTCCTGTTGTTGCGGCTGCGGATAACGAACCGGCGGCAGGGTCAGAGGAAAAGTCATCAGGTGGTTCGGAGACAGCCCGGGATTAACGCTCATCAGGCGCCCAAAACTCTCGATGAAAAGACCTGCGCAGGTCATAAGCACCAGAGCCATGCCAATTTCTGCGACCACCAGCGTCGAGCGGAATTTGCCGCCGCTCCCGCTTTGAGAGCCGCGGCTCCCTTCTTTCAGAATTTCGTGGAGTCCCTTGCCGGCGGCTTGCAGCGAGGGCATGAGCCCGAAGAGCACCCCGGTCAAAACGCACAACGCGAACGAAAAAGCGAGCACTGCGGGATCGATGCGAGTCTCCGCGAGACGCGGGACGGTACCAGGGCTAAGAGTACGCAGCGCCGGGATCAGGACACCCGCCAGAACTATTCCCAGGATACCGCCGCCCAGCGCGAGCAGGACGCTTTCGCTCAGGAGTTGCCTAACCAAACGCGAGCGCGATGCGCCGAGAGCTTTGCGAATTGCAATTTCGCGATCGCGCGAGGTGGCACGCGCCAGCAAAAGATTCGCAACGTTCACGCAAGCGATGAGAAGAACGAACCCAACCGCGGCCAGCAGCACCAGCAGCGACGCCCGTAGCGGCCCGACCAGAGTTTCCTCAAAGGAAGTTGCCGCAAGCGAAAATTTTGTGGCGTCCACATAGCTCCCGAACTGTTTGCGATATCGCGCGTCGATGGTTGCGAGCTCCGCCTGCGCGCGGGAGAGCGTTACTCCAGGCCGCAGACGCGCAATCATGGTGAGATAGCCAGCACCGGTGCGCACCATCTCCGGGCGCAGGATGGCCGGCTCGGAAACGCGAGGCAACCAAAGATCGGGCTCCGGAAAATACAAGGGAAAGCGGAAAGCCGGGGGCAAAATTCCAACAATGGGCACGCTCTTGCCATCGAGCAAAAGCGATTTGCCGAGAACTTGGGGATCGGCTGCGAAGCGGTTATGCCAGAAGGCGTCGCTCATCACGGCCACGTCGTTGCCGCCGGGTGCTTCTTCATCGGGAAGAAACGTTCTGCCGCGAGCGGGGGAAACTCCCAGAACGTGGAAGAAATCCTGGGAAGCTCGGGCCACGCTGATGAGTTCCGGTTCGCGGTCAGAAACAAGACTTGCCGGCCGGTTGTAAACGGTCGCGACGCTTTCCAAAGTCTTACTCTGTTCGAGAATCGCGGAGAATTTGGTGAACGAGACAGGTACGCCGGTCCTTCCAGTGGACTTCTGCGTCTGTGAGATGGCCAGTAATTGGCCTGGATCAACGTAAGGCAGAGGCCGCAGAAGCACGGCATCGACGACGCTGAAGATGGCGGTGTTAGCGCCAATGCCGAGCGCGAGCGTAAGCATCGCCACGGCGGTGAATCCCGGATTCTTCCGCAGCATGCGAAGCGCGAATTTCAGATCATGCAGAAGTGACCCGATGGCGACTCCTTTGTCGGATAGACGCTTTCAGACCTTTAGATAGACGCCCCGGCCGGCCGTAAGGTAGCCCGCCTTTGCGGACTGGAAATTAGGGTAGCTCGTTTTTGTAGACGGCGCCGGCTTTCATGACGAATTTCACGCGCTTGAGTTCAGTTATGTCCTTGAGCGGATCACCGCTGACGGCTACTATGTCCGCCCACTTGCCCGCTTCGATTGTGCCTACTTTATCGCTCCAGCCGAGCAATTCGGAGGGTACGACTGTTCCGGCGCGAATGGCCTGCATGGGAGTCATCCCATAGCTTACGTAATATACGAACTCATCGGCTTCGTTCACTTCTTTCCAATCGAAACCGCCGGCGTCCGTACCCAGCGCAATCTTCACATTTTTCTTCAGAGCTTTTTGGAAGGCAATTTTTTCCAGGTCGACCATTTTGACCCAATTGCCGCCTCGGCCCGGAGCGACGTACGCGCCGACGGTGATGGTAGGCACCCAATAGACGCCGCGTCTTGCCACTTCATCCAGTTCGGCGTCCGTGAAGCCGTCGCCGTGTTCGATGGTATCGACTCCGGCGCGCAAGGCGGCCGCAATTCCATCGGAGCCGATGCAGTGGGCCGCGACTTTTTTCCCGAGGCGGTGCGTTTCGTCGACGATGGCTTTGGCTTCTTCGTCGGTGAAATTCACCATGCTGTGCAGGACGCCATCGGCTTCGAAATGATATCGGCGGTCGGAGTAATACTTAATCCAATCAGCACCGTACATGACCTGCTCGCGGACGGCCTTTTGCGCGCCTTCGACTCCATCGACGTATTGCACGCCGGTGGGCACTTTCAGCTCCCACGAATAGCCGAGCAGCGGATACATACCTGTCGGAGCCATGGCGCGCGTGGCGACTTGCATGCGCGGACCGGGGACTTCGCCGCGGGCGATGGCGGTCTTGACGTCGACATCGGCGTACATGGCGCCTTCGGTTTCGACGTCGCGAAGAGTTGTGAAGCCATGCTCAAGAGCGATCCGCGCGTTGCGGGCGGCGAGGATGGCGCGATAGGGCGTAGATTCCTTGAGGAGCTGCACATCGTAATCGTCGGCGGTGATGTCGCCATTGAGCAGAACGTGAGTGTGAACGTCGGCAAATCCGGGAAGTACGGTGGCGTTTGAAAGATCGATCAGTTCGACGCCGGCCGGCGGAGTGCCACCGGGAGTTACGGAGACAATTTTGTCGCCTTCGATGACGATAAGGGCGTTGAGGATCGGCGTATCGCTCTTGCCGTCAATGAGTCGGCCGGCGCGAATGGCGATTTTCTTCGGCGGGGCTTTCTCTTTTTCCTGGGCAGAGACCGCTGGGCCGGCACAAAGCGGTAGCGCCGCAGCGATACCAAGTAATACTCGAAGAACGTTTTGCCGCGTCATGCGATTCCCCTCATTGGATCCTTGTTGCGGTTCACGGGGGCAAAGAGTAGCACAAGCGCGCGCGGGCGTGAGGGGGACAGGGGGCTCGCGAGATTGTGCGGAAAAAGACTTGACAGGGGAGCCAGGAGAGACATATACAGACGGCTAGTTGTCTAGACAACTGGGGAATCGAAGTGGACTCGCTTAATCTCGACCGGCAGAGTGTCGTCCCTCTCTACTTCCAGATTCAACAGCAGCTCCTCCAACAAATTCGTTCGGGACGTTTTAAACCAGGGAGGCCACTTCCCTCCGAAGAGGTCATTTCCAAGCGGCTGCGCGTGAGCCGCATGACGGCGAGGCAAGCGCTTAAGTCCCTCTGCAACCAAGGTGTTGCTTACTCTCAACGTGGGAAGGGCACATTCGTCGCGGCTAACAAGCTTGAAAAAAACTTTCGGCAAGTGCTTTCCTTTACTGAAGAAATGGAAGCTCGCGGTTCCCGGCCCCATTCTAAGATTACCTCCTTCGAGGTGGTTCCAGCGGACCAAGAAGCGGCGGAAGCTCTCCAGCTCACTGCGGGCGAAAGCATAATCCGATTGCGGCGAGTTCGAATGGCGGATTCCCTTCCTATGGGCGTCGAATGTACCTGTCTTCCCTTGCGGTTATGTCCTGACTTGCTGGAAAAGTTTGATCCGCGCACTTCGCTGTATCGAACCCTGGCTGAGGTATACGCGATTCATATCCTGCAAGCGGACGAAGTCGTCGAAGCCGGTTTGGCAAGCGCGGAGGAAGCACGTTTGTTGCGAATTTCAAAGGGAAGTCCCGTATTTCTGTTCACGCGGACAGCTTACGTAGAAAGCGGACAAGCCGTCGAATACGTCAAGTCCACGTTCCGGGGTGATCGCTACAAGATTGTGAATCGATTGCGGCGTCAGAGCGAGGGAAATTCTTCAGGGGGTGGGATATGGACAAATGGGTAGGGGAGTCGGAGACGCGAAAGAAATATTGGGGCTCTTTGGCGTCGGAAATGAGTACAGATCGAAGGAGAGGTTCGATGAGACGGATGGCAACCAGATGTTTCGCACTGTTCTCATTTCTGGCTGGGCTGGGTGGCGCCTGCTTGGGGCAGAACGTCACAGGGACGATTTCCGGTACTGTGTCTGATTCCAAAGGCGGCGTGATGCCAGACGTCAGCGTGACTGTTACAAACGCAGACCAGAAAATCGCGGTTCGAGCCTTGACAACGGACGAACGCGGCCAATACGTGGCTGCCCTTTTGCCGGTTGGACGATATAACGTCACGGTGGAAGTCTCTGGTTTTAAGAAGGCGACGCAGTCCGGCATCGTACTCAACGTGGATGACAGATTGTCCGTCAACTTCACGCTTGAAGTGGGCTCAGTCAGCGAGATGGTGTCAGTCGAAGCCAATGCGCTGCACGTCGACACGGAGACAGCGACGGCTACCGGCGTAATTTCGGGCACACAATTGAAGGAGCTTTCTCTTAATAGCCGCAACTACGCCCAACTCGTGCTCCTCGTTCCCGGCGCTTCGGATTCCGGCAACGCCGACCAGATTTTCCCGGGAGCCACGGCTCCTGTGGGAACAAACCTTATAACCTTCCAGATCAACGGCAGCCGCCGGGAGGAAAACAATTGGCAGGTCGACGGCGCCGACAATGTGGATCGTGGCTCCAACCTCACGCTGCTTTCGTTCCCTAGCATCGACGCCATCAGTGAATTCCGAGTTGTGCGCGGCGCATACGACGCCGAGTCTGGCCGCTCCGGTGGCGCACAGATCAACGTGATCACGCGCTCCGGAACCAGCGATCTACACGGCGGCGCGTACGAATTTTTCCGCAACGACATTCTCAACGCCAACAGCTTTTTCAATAACGCCACCAACCCGGTTACCCCGCGGCCCACGCTGCGCTACAACGATTTCGGCGGCACCATCGGCGGGCCCGTATGGATCCCAAAAATCTACGAACAGCGAACCAAGACTTTCTTCTTTGTCTCAGAAGAAGCGCGGCGCATCGTCACGTACAGCAATCCGACAGCCACGGTCCCATACTCTGGAATGACGAGCGGTCAATTCAATCACGTGGTTTGCACGCAGTGGGCGAACAGCAACGGAGCACCGGGTGCATGCACCGCTTACGGTACGAGCATACCGTCCACTTCGATCAATTCCATTGCCGCAGCCTACGTGCAGGATCTGTTTTCGAAGTTTCCGTCACCCAATGCCGCCACCGCCGCCAGCCCCTTCACGGACATAACCACACTCGGAAATACCTTTAACTTCCGGGAAGATATGATCAAAATTGATCACGTCTTCGGGCCAAAGCTGACGGTGAACGGGAAATTTCTGCACGACACCAACCCCACCGTCGAGGCGGGCGGTCTCTTCACTAGCATGCCAGTCAACGGCATTGCCACGACATCCACGCACTCGCCAGGGCATCAGTACAACATCGCCGGAACTTTCACGCCTAACGCGAAGCTGGTGATCGAAGCGGGCTACCGGTACTCGTATGGCGCCATCCTGAGTCAAGTCATCGGTGCAGAGAACTTCTCGCAATCGCCCAATGTCAAGGCGGCGCTCGCCAATGTGTTACCCTTCGAGAATCTCCTTGGTCGCGTGCCTTCAATCACTCTCACTGGAGGTACAGGCATTTCGGACTTCGGCCCCTATAACGACTACAACGTAAATCACACCGTTTATGGCAACGTCACAAAAGTCCTCGGTTCGCACACTCTGAAATTCGGCGCGATCTACTACCACTACAACAAGCACGAAAACCAGTTAACCGGCAGCAACAACGGAGCATTCTCATTCGATGCCCAAAACGCACCTACCGCGGCAACTTTGTTCAACGGAAACCCGGTTTGTACGGGAACGGCCGCAGCGGGGGGTACTTGTCCATTCTCGTTCGAGCAGTCGTTTGCAAACTTTCTGTTAGGCCAGACCAGCACATTTGCGCAAGCTTCCCTCGACGTCACTGCCAACATTTTCGACAATCAGTTTGAATACTACGGCCAGGACACCTGGCGCGTGCGGAACAATGTCACTATTACTTACGGCATCCGGCACTCCTTCTTCCGGCAGCCTACGGACGCCAGCGGCCCGAACGGTTCAAGCCGGCTCGTGAACTTCGATCCGGCACTTTACGATCCTGCTAAAGCACCATGCATCACCTCTTCCGGCGCAATGGATGTCTCGCTCGTCAATGGTGTGCCATCCGGTAGCGCTTGTAACCCGAACTACAATCCGTTGAACGGGCTGATCTTTGCGGATCCGCCAACGTTTAACGGATTTGTAGGCACAAAGTCGCCCTATGGAAGCAAGGTTGGCAAAGAGTTCAACCGTGCCATCGCTCCACGGCTCGGTATCGCCTGGGATCCTTTTGGCAATGGCCGGACTTCCGTCCGCGCCGGGTATGGCATGTACTTTGACAACGGCTTGGAGTTTGGAAACCCAGAGTTGAACGTTGGCTTGAGTCAGGGTTTCCTCACCAACCTGAGCATCAATCGCAGTACTTTTTCGGATCCGACCGGCGCAACAACTACTGCTGCAACTACCACCCCGTTCACGATTCAGTCGCGCATGCCCGTCGATTACAAGTCTCCTTATTCGCAGCAATGGAGCTTGGATGTTCAGCGCCAATTAAGTTCCACATGGCTGGTGGATGTCGGCTACTACGGCAGCAACGGGATACATTTGCCGGGCTTTGAGGACTTCAATCAGGCTCCCGTCGCGTCCTACTTGAACTGCACGGCGGCAACGCCGTGCACTGCCGGTCCCGCTCCTAGTGCTGCGGACAATGTGGTCATTACCGGCCCCATTAATGGCACGACCAATTCGAACAAGCTTGCCGTCCTTCGACCGTACACGGGCTACGGACCTGGACTATTTTTCGTCGACGCTTTCACCTCCAATTACCATTCGCTGCAGGCGGAAATGCAAAAGCGTTTCTCCGGCACCTCCATGGTCAACATTTCCTATACCTGGTCGCACGGCCTGACGACCGATCCTACCGATCGCAGCACGGGAGGCGCGAATCTTCCGCAGGTCACGGGAGATCTTCGAAATAACTATGGACCCACGGTTGCCGACCGTCGGCACGTTCTGACAGCTAATTTTGTTTATGAATTGCCATGGCTGCGCAATGCCAAAGGCGTCGAAGGATACGTGCTCGGAGGCTGGCAGATTTCCGGCATCCAGACTTTTCAGACCGGCCTACCTCTGACCGCCGTCCTTGGCAACGGCATCTGCGGTTCAAGCGGCAGCAGTTGCATCGATCCCACCGGATCTGGCTGCCTGCTCGGTGCATCGCCGTTGGGCTGCCGCCCAAACCTCATAGGCAACCCGAATTCCGGCACGCATACCTATGCGCAGTGGTTTAACGTGGCCGCTTTCGGCTACCCAACGGCCTCCCAGACGACTCAAACCACGGAACCTCCAGGCGCCATTCGTGGTCCAGGCTTCTGGCGTACAGACCTCTCTTTATTCAAAAACCTGAAGTTCGGCGAGCGTGCCACCGGCCAACTGCGCTGGGAAACATTCAACACCTTCAACCACACCAACCCGATCTGCTGCGCTTCCCTCAACGTCACTTCGAGCTTATTCGACAAGGTGACCTCGACTCGCGATCCACGGATCATGCAGCTGGGACTAAAAATCAACTTCTGATTGTCTGATTTCGTTTCTGGCACACTGGCGCCGGCGGTAAATCCAAGCTACCGGCGCCTTGCTTTGAGGGCTACAACTAATTTAACGGTGGGAAGGGAGGACCCACGTTTCACTCTATTCAAAGAAAGTAGCGATCTCTTCGAGAGACTTCTTCGAGATGTCCGGGACGCGGGCACCCTCTGCCGGATAGCCAACTACAAGCAACAGAAAGGCTTTTTCCTGGGTTGGCCGGCCTAAGAGTTTGTTGAGAAATCCCATGGGGCTCGGTGTGTGGATCAGTGACACCAAACCCGCCATGTGAACCGCGGTGACCAGCATCCCTGTTGCGATCCCCACCGACTCCATCACATAGTAATTCTTCAGCTTGTTTCCATCAGGCGTGAGGCCATAGGTCTGTGCAAACACGCCGATCAGATAGGGCGCCGTCTCGATGTAAGGTTTGTGCTCGTCTGTGCCGAGTCGAGCTAGCGCTTCCAACCACTCGTCAGGCGCGCGTCCATGGTAAAAATCATATTCTTCCTTCTCTGCGGCCTCTCGAATCTGGCGCTTCACTTTAGGGTCGCTAACCACCACGATATGCCATGGCTGCTGGTTGGCGCCGCTCGGCGCCGCGCCCGCGATCCTCAGACAATCCTCGATCACATCGCGCGGAACGGGACGACTGGAAAATTGACGCACCGTTCGGCGGCGCAGCATGTCGTGGCGAAATCTCCTGATGCGATCCTTCATCTCCTCGGGAGAGTATTCGGTATAGCTTGTCAAAGGCAGGAAAACTGGTTCGGCCATCGGGCACACCTTTATCGCGTTCCTGATGAATCTTACAACTCCGGGGGCTAATCCGTACGAAGAGCCTGGATGACGTCCACGCGTGCGGCGCGGGCGGCTGGGAGCGCCGAAGCGATGACGGCGGCGGCCAGCAGCACGAGCGCCGATCCGATGACCGGTAAGGCGCTGGGCATGTGGACGTTGAGAAAGTAGCTGTCAGCGAGGCGGGCAAGAATATACCCACCGGCCGCGCCAGCCACAACACCAGCGATGGCCATCACCGCTCCTTCCCGAATCACTCCAGCCAAGAGGCGTTCCGGTGGCGAGCCGAGCGCAAGACGAATGCCGAATTCGCGCGTGCGCGCGCTGACAGAGAATGCAAGCACGCCCGCAACACCAACCAAAGCGATAGAAAGAGCGACAGCCGCGAACACGCCGAAAACCACCGTATTCAAACGGTCCGGCGTGAGCACTTCCGAGCGAATGTCCTCGAGCGAGGCCGCGTGCTCGACGGGCTGATCCGGAGATAGATCCCGAATCAGTTGCGTAATCGGCGTGACGAGAGCATAGGGATTTGAGTGCGTGTGGACGAAGAGCCGGCCGCCATATAAATCCTGTTGCTCCGTGGAATTGTAAACAGTCATCGTGGGGGCGGGGATGACGTGAGTGTCGTCCACGTCAGCGACCACGCCGATGATGCGACGCGGCGCAGGAGTGATCCCGATGAATTGGATGACCGGATCCGTCCACATAAGATGCCGGTTGATGGCATCTCGGCCAGGGAACATCCGCTGGGCGAGGCTTTGGCTCACGATGACGACAGAATCAGAATCCTTGCGGTCCCGGTCATCGAAATCGCGGCCTTCCAGAATGGGGACGCCCAGAGTGGAAAAGAATCCAGGAGAAATGGTACGGAACTGCGCCCGAGGATCCTCTTCGCCAGGTCCGCGAACGTGCCCCTCGGTGGAAAACTGCAAGCCAAAGTTGAAGTTCTGGTCGCGCCAGGGAACGGCAATGCCGACTGCCGCGCCATCCACGCCGGGCAGCGCATCTACGCGGCGAACAACTTCCTTGTAAAACTTGTTGACCTCTTCGGATGTCTTGCCGTACGAGTCCACCGGGACGTTGACAGCGAGCACATGCTGCGTGTCGAGCACGGTGCGGGCTCCCTGCATGTCGAGCAGAGTCTTCAGCAGCATGCTGGCGCCGGCAAGAAGCACGAACGAGGCGGCAATCTGCGTCATGGCGAAAATGCGGAGCCTGCGATTGGTGCTGCCGGTGATGCGAACGCCGCCGCTGGTGAGCCCGGGAGTTTGCGAGGTGTTAGCGTTCGGCAGGTGCGGAACGTAGGCCAGAAGAACGGCAGCGATCACCGCGAGCAGAGCGCCGACCCAAAGCATGCTGGAGTCCACGGTGAGGTCAAGAGCGCGTATAGAGAAGCGCGAGGCGTAGCGAGCAAGAACGGCGAGGAGCGGTCGCGCGCTGAGCACGCCAATCGCCGCACCCGTAACACACAGAATGAGGCTTTCGGCAAGTAAGGTGCGCCGAAGCGCACCCGCGCTGGCACCGAGAGCAGATCGAATCGCGAGTTCGCCTTCGCGTCGGACGGATCGGGCGAGAATAAGATTGGCGACGTTCGAACAAGCGATGATGAACATAAGGCCGGAAGCCGCGAGCAAGATGAGAAGGACGGTGCGCGCGCCGGACGTGATCTGTTCGCGCAGGCGCGTGGCGCCAATCTGGAATTCCGCTTGTTTTGAATAAGCCTCCGGATGCTCGCTCATCATGGAGCCGTAGACGGTGCGGAGTTCGGCGCGAGTCTGCTCGAGAGTTGCGCCGGGAGCGAGACGGCCGAACAGTTCCGTCATGCGATGCACGCGACCTGTAACCATGGTGGCCGAAAGATGGTGCGGGCTGGTGACGATATTCGCGATGATTTCGGTATCGGCAGGGTAAGGAATGGAAGGTTCGAGGACGCCGATGATTGTGCCGGTTCTCGTACCCAAGGTGCCGCTGCCGAGGCGAACCGTTTTGCCGAGCACCGACGGATCAGCGTGAAATGCAGAAGACCAAAACCGGTACGTGAGAACCACAACGCCGGCAGCTTTCGGGCCGTCGTCTTGCGGACCAATCAGCCGGCCGAGCACAGGATGAAGCCCCATCACGTCGAAGTAGGTGCCGTCAACGACACCCGCGCGGACTTCGCGCGGCTCACCGAGGCCGACCATTACAAAGCCGATCGTGGAAAAATCGCCGAATTCGCTGATGGAGCGAACGCCGGATTCGATGTCGCTAATTTCCGGCACGGAAAAATTAACGTTTTCCGAGCCGAGACCGGGCGCGCTCTGGCGAATATAGATTAGGCGGTCCTCGTCGCGGTTGACGAGCGGACGGAGCAGAACCCCTCGAACCAGCGTGAAGATGGCCGCGTTGGCTCCAATGCCAAGCGCAAGCGTCAGGATAACTGTAATCGCCAGGCCCTTGGCGCGCATGAGTGATCGCAGGGCGATCTTCAAGTCATTTAGAAAAAGCTCCGGCTTGAAATTCATCGTTTCTCTCCGTACTTTTCTTAGTCCATTTTTTCTTAATACCGGGTCTTGTCCAAAACCTAGCTGCGCAACGGAATGAGTGCACGCAACCGTGTATCCCGCAAAAAAAGTCCAGCCCAAACAAGAACGCCGAGGCTGGCCGTGATGCTATACGACGTGTTGCCAACCAGAACGTTGGTCGCAGTCGCGCCGCCAAGATAACCCGTCATCAAAATGGCGCCGAGAATGGCCGTTCGCGGTATCAAATACACAATGCAGGATAGCAGTTCGAGCACTCCTATAATAAAGATCTGGCTCTCTGGATATCCAAGCCGGGCGAAGCTCTGGAGCACCGGCGCCGGCTTGAGAAATTTGAGCACGGCGCTGAACACCATCAGCGTTACGGGTAGCGCGCTGAGGACACGTCCGGCCCAAATCATCCCTTTCGAGACAGGAAGAGCTGAGTCAACGGATGGAACAATTGCGGGAGGCTTACTGGCTGAAATCATGAATATTCTTCCATTTCGCCTTAGCCGTTCCCATGCAACGCAAAGATCGACATTGGAAGTATCTTCGTCACTTCAAACGTTACGCGGCTTGCGACGCCACCTGCTCGCAGTTGACCATCCACGGTACGCCGTACCGATCGACCAGCATGCCGAACCGAAGCGACCAGAAGGTTTTCTGAACAGGCATCTCCACTTTGCCATCTTTTGCTAGCTCGTTGAAGATGCGTTCCGTCTCCTCGGGATCTTTAACGCTCAAAGAAACCGAAAACCCTTGCGGCGCCTGATAACGGCCTGGCGGAGGGTCGGAACCCATCAAGATCATGCCACCGCCTAAGTTCAAACTCGCATGCATTACCTTATTGCCCCATTCGGCCGGGATCTGATGAGCCATGGGGGATCCCTCAAATTTATGAATAGCCTCGATTTTGCCTCCGAGACACTTTTCATAGAACTTGAATGCTTCCTCGCATTGCCCGTTAAATAACAAATAAGGATTCAATTGCATTTTGTCCTCCTCTGGCAGCCAGCGAATTCTTTTAGCGCTTGAGTTTCTTGACGGTCTTCCGAACCACTTCGTTTCAAACTTTGCCAGGAATCCGCCCTCCGGTGTCCTCTTCGGACGGTGCGGCGGACGAACGGCAGTGTGCCAATCTAACTTGCAAAATGCAAGTGAAAAATGCTACCCTGCGAGCATGCAAAAAAAGAAGGCGGCGCCCGAGCGGCGATCGGGATGCCCCCTGAATGCTTCGGTCGAGATGCTCGGCGACCGGTGGTCGCTCCTGATCATCCGCGACATGATGATCCGCGGATACAGGGCATTCAACGAGTTTCTGCAGTCGGATGAAAAAATCGCAAGCAACATTCTGGCGGACCGGCTAAAAAGGCTGGAGGCCTTCGGAATTATCAGCACAGAGCGAGATCCGTCTGACGGACGAAAACAGATTTACTCACTGACTCCCAAGGGCCTCGATCTCGCTCCCGTATTGACTGAAATGGTGCTTTGGGCGGCTCGCCATGAAGAAACAGGCAACCAGGCACTCGTCCAGGAAATGCGTGAAAACAAGGAAAAGCTTATTGCTTCCGTACGCCAGAGATGGGCGAAAATTCACGGCTCCTCCGCCGATTAGATGAGCGCCGGCCAGTTTGTTTTTTGGAATTTTTTAAGTTGCAATGTTACAAGTTCCCCAAGGAAACCGCTGATCGGCCTACTGTTTATTCCGCCTGGAAAAAGAAGAAGGCCAGCCGCTCTCTCAGGACGGCTGGCCCTTTTCCTCTCTTATCTCGGCAGAAACTGCTTAAGCCTGAAGGAGGCAGGTCAAGCAACTCTGCGTGTGCTCTGGCAAATGCCAGAAACTTCATTGCAGCTTAGCGGGCCGCGGCTGAACCTGGACGACGCAAAGGCCGACGCGCCAAGTCTTCCACGGCGTTTACGCCACGCCGCGCCATATCGACCACGGGGTGCTGGCTGTCCGCCACTCGCTGTACGCCGACTTCCCAAGCTTTCTGGAGCATATAGAGGCTCACGACCACGAACGCGATCGCTGCAAACCCCAGCGCGAACAGCGCAAAGGCCGCCAGCAGTTCGCGGACGAAATACAGTTGCAGTGCGAGCACAATCCCCAAGAACCACCACATCCATTTCCGATTGCTATCTTTGGTCTTCATCTTTCCTCTGTTGTCCATCCCAACTGCTTCAGACTTGCCGGGTCAATTCCCCTTGCTGCTTGACCTGTCCTTTAGATGCGCGGGACCCGCCATTTGGTCCAGTCCCCTGCACCTGTCCCATTTGACACCGTACCTGTCCTAAATGCGATGGTACAGAAGTCACATTTTGGGCCCTAAACTAGTCTCCCGGTACTGCCATAACTGACAAAAATTAATCTAAACCATTTACAATCAATAGTTTGAACGATCTCTGATTTTCGCTACCACTTTCGCCTGTTTTTCCCTGTACTACCCCGCGTCAACCTGACCCTACGGACAGGCATTTTTGAGTCCTTATATTGTGATGTTTGGGGCGGATTCGTATCAAGGATGGACTTCTAAATGACAAATGAGAGACTTCTTAACCGTGGTTGTTCCTGTTGGAGGGAAGCTTATAGGTAGAATCGCACCGACGGGGCGACAGCGGCCGCCTGCGCGATGCGATTCCAGGCAGTATCCGGTGTTAGGCCTTCTTTAGCAACCGCGTGATCCACACGAGGATCACTGCTCCGACAAATGCCACGATGATCGACCCTATCATCCCACCGCCGGGCCAGATGTGTAGTAAGCCAAAGACCCAGCCTCCAACGATACCGCCGAGGATGCCGAGGATGATGTCGACAAGGACGCCGTAACCGCCGCCCTTCATTACGAGCCCAGCGAGCCAGCCGGCGACCAGGCCGACGATAATCCAAGCAATCAATCCCATGGTTAGCTCCTAATCTAAAGATGATTTGAAACGGGTGGGTACATCCTCATTACAGCACGCCTTTGCCGAATGTCAATCGAACACCGGTGGAAAGGAGCAGGTCGTTTTTCTTAAACCCCGGAAGAGGATTGCTCAGGAACCTGTCGCTGTACGTTACCTGCCAGCTCAGCCAATTCTTCAGCTTGGTCGCTGCTGTCGTGTCGAATTGGAAGCGGTAGGTGCCGGTGTTCGAGACGTTGGGATACAGACTGAACTGCTCGGTGATCGTGGTGCGACTGTTCAGTTTTGCGTTGAACGATTCACCCGCCACGACTTCGCCCGCTTTACGGGTAATCGCAGGAGTCGGCGGCGTGCTGGTCGCAATCGCTCCAAAGAAGTCCTGGTCGTAGCTGCCGCCTCCGAAAAGGTCAAACGTCGTCGTCTTCGTTTTGATGGCGTGGTAGCCGAAGCCACCGCCAACCACATTCCGTAAATCGAGATCCTGAAATTGGTCGTACTCGAAGTCCGTGAAGCCAAAGACGAACATGCGGTCGCTGACATTCAGGTCGCCGCGGACGCCTCCGCGGATGGCGTGAGCCGTGGTAGAACTGACGCCATTAACGGTGCTGTTCGTGTAGATGGCGGTCGTATAGACCGAGATTTTGTCGCGCTCGGTGATACGGGCAGCCTTCCCGGAGAGCGAATAGGTTAGCGATTCCGAATTGCCCCGGGTGAGGCTAAGCCCAGTGTCCAGGAGGCCGCTCCAAAAATCGGTGAGATGTGGATGCCGAAGGCGCTCAATTTGGTCATCGTAGGCCTTTTGTTCAGCATCATCACGGACGCCAATTATGTTGTCCTTGGACGCAGCCACCGCTCCGGTGTCCTTCGTTGCGACTTCGAATTTTCCATCGCTCGTGGTTACAGTGCCCACTATGGTCTGTCCGTCCTTGAGCGCGAGATGGAGCGGCTGCGTCGAAATTATTGACGTGACCGCACCCCACTGAATGTTCACGTCTCCCGCGAGTTCGGTCTTGATGAGCAGCGTCTTCGCATCGGACTTGACGATGCTTCCGAAAGCCGGTCGCCATTTTTTAGAGTTACTTGATCGGCTGGCACTGCGGTGGCGCAGACGCATAAAAACACAACTGCCAAAAAAGTTCGAAGCACAGCTCGTCTCTCCTTAATAGTGTTCACGTACGCAATACGGCTGGGCCTTCTCTGGGGGCGGCAGGCTGCTCTCTCTTGCGTAACTTCTTCTTACGAAGTCCAAACATTGTAGCGAAGACCGACTCGAATCCCTATGAATTTGTCGGGCAGCAGGATATAACCGCGCGGCATCGAAACCCAGGGACTCTGCTTTCCGCGTTCTTGTATACTGCGTCGCGTGCAGGGGCAAGGGCCAGCTCTACGCAAATAGCGGCCGGCCGGGCATCGCAAGAATCATTTGAAATGGGGAGATTCGATGGCGTTGCGAACTCGTCGTTTCGCATTTTTGGTGATGGCAGGTGCACTTTTTAGTTCTGCATGCGGCACCAAGGCGCCTGCACAAAAGGGTGCGCCAGGGCAAATAGGCACGCCCGCGCGGCCGACGATTGTCTTCATGACGGATTTCGGCGCAGCTAACGATGCGGTCGCAATTTGCAAAGCAGTGATCGTGAACATCGCGCCGGACGCGCGCCTGATGGACATAACGCACCAGGTCACGCCTTTCCAGATCGGAGAAGCGGCGCGATTTCTCGCCGGTGTGACTCCCTACTATCCGCCCGGAACGATTTTTCTTGCGGTTGTGGATCCCGGTGTAGGGACTTCACGAAAAGCAGTGATCGTGAAATCGAAAAAGGGCCAGTATTTTGTCGTCCCCGACAATGGGTTAATCACTCCGGTAATCGAGCGCGATGGATTGGACTCGGCCCGGGAAATCACGAACACCGCATGGATGCTCAAGCCGCAGGTTTCCTCCACATTTCATGGCCGGGACATTTTTTCGCCTGCGGCAGCGCACCTCGCCGAAGGATGGGACTTCTCGTTAGCAGGTCCCCCCGTCCCGCAGCTCGTGCAGCTCACGGAGAAGACTTCCACAACTTCGGAAAATGGAATTGACGGGGACATTATCGGCTTAGACGATCCCTTCGGCTCGCTCATCACCGACATCCCCGGCGACGAATTCAAGAAGCTGGGTTACGAAGTCGGCGACAAGATCATCGTGCAGCTCAACAAAAAACCGTTCCCGGTGCCTTACATGAGGACGTTTATGGATGTGCCGGTGGGAGAGCCCCTGCTTTACGTTGATTCGAGAGGCCGCGTCGGTCTGGCGCTGGATCAGGGAAATTTTTCGCAAAAAAACAAAATTATGCCGCCCGCGACTCTGTTCATCCCTCGCAAGGGCGCTGCGATAAAAAAATGATGCGTAACGTAGTGCGTACCCCTGGAAAAATCTGGAAAGGGGGGAAAGCGATGCCGGCCCAACTTCGGCCGAAACGCGCCTTAAGACTTTACGTCAATGCGGCAAGTGAAGAACCGGGACAATTTCCAGTTTTTCGTTGATTTGCTTTTTTTCAATGCGCGCCCAACAATAGTATTTTGAAGCCTCTGTTGCCGTTTCCCAGGAGTGAACCATGCCAGAAGCCGTGATTGTTTCTTCCGTTCGCACACCCGTCGGCAAAGCATTTAAAGGCTCGTTACGCACCACGCGCCCCGACGATCTCGCCGCGATAGCCATCAGGGAAGTGCTGGCTCGCGTTCCCGTGATTGACACCAAAGAAATCGACGACGTGATTCTCGGCTGTGCCATGCCGGAAGGCGAGCAAGGAATGAACGTCGCGCGCATCGCTGCTTTGCGCGCGGGACTTCCCATCGAAGTTTCGGCTATGACCATCAACCGCTTTTGCTCCTCGGGCTTGCAGGCAATTGCCATTGCCGCCGAACGAATCCGCGGCGGTTCCGCGCAAGTGATTGTCGCGGGTGGGACTGAATCGATGACTATGGTGCCGATGGGCGGAAACAAAGTTTCGCCGAATCCATGGCTCGTGGATCACAGCCCGGATACGTACATCAACATGGGATTGGGGACCGAACATATCGCTCGCAAATTTGGAATTACTCGCGCACAAGCGGACCAGTTTTCGGTGGAGTCCCACAGAAAAGCGCTCGCGGCAATTGCCGCTGGACATTTCAAGGAAGAGACCGTGCCGGTGGAAGTGAAAATCACTTCGCTTGCGATGGCCAGCGGCGCCTCCGCAGGCGCCGCTTCAGTGGCAACGAAGACCAGGCCCGTACCGAAAGCGATGACGCAAACTTTTATCTTCGATGCGGATGAAGGCCCGCGCGCGGACACTTCGCTGGAAGCGCTGGCCAAGCTGAAGCCCGCCTTTCATGTCAAGGGATCTGTCACCGCCGGCAACAGCTCGCAAATGAGCGATGGAGCAGCCGCTGCGGTCGTCATGAGCGAGGAACGCGCAACATCCCTTGGCCTGAAGCCGCTGGCGCGTTTCGTGGCCTACGCAACCGCCGGTGTCCTGCCGGAAGAATTCGGCATCGGGCCGGTCGCCGCGATTCCCAAGGCGCTAAAACTCGCGGGTCTCACGCTGAATGATATCGCGGTGTTCGAATTGAACGAAGCGTTCGCAGCGCAATCGCTGGCCGTGATTCAACAGGCGGGTCTCGATCCTTCGCGCGTCAATCCAAATGGAGGCGCGATTGCTCTCGGCCACCCGCTCGGCTGCACGGGTGCAAAGCTTACCGCGACAATCCTACGCGAATTGCAACGCCGCAGCGCGCGCTACGGAATGGTCACGATGTGTATCGGCGGTGGGATGGGAGCCGCAGGCATTCTGGAGCGCCTCTAAAGCGTCCTTTGACACAGCATTGCACCTCAATGTAACGTTTCCGCGCTGGGAAGCGTTTAACTCTCCAGCACTCCGCGTGCGACCCTAGGACGCCATGCAATGAAAATCGCCGTGTTACCGGCTCTGGTTCTGCTCCTGTCGTCTATCACTCTTGCCCAAGCGCCGCCGCCGATTTCTTCTGACATTAAGCAAGACATCCAGATAAATATTCAAAGCCCTATCGGCCCCGAAGGCACTGTCCCGATTGCGAACGAGCCGCATCATGCGCACGCCTTCCAAAATGGCTACGTCCGCGTGTACAACGTAACCATCCCGCCACTCGACACAACTCTGCCCTTCCATGACGACCTGCCCTACATCTCCTTGACTCTAGGCAGAACCAGCATCGTCGACACGGTGGAGGGAAAGCCCGCGGCACAGATAACCCTCGAGAATGGAGCGACACGCTACTTGTTCGGTGGCCTTACGCGAACTCTGCGGACCGACGCCGGCATTCCTTTTCGCGGCGTCACTGTGGAGTTGGTCCACCCGCAGGACTCACCGCACAACCTCGGAAATAACCCAAATGATCGGCCTCTCGGCTCGTGTCCGCAGGGCGCGGCTGCGCCGGCACGAGACAATCAAATTCCCTTTGAGCAAGTTCTTCCGTGCTTTGAAACTAGCGAAGTTCGTATGGATGAGGTCAAGGTCGAGGGCGGAAAAGACTTTGTGCAAGCTGCGCCAGAAACAGCCTCGCTGCTAATTGCCATGAGCGATTCAAGCCTGGACGTTTCCCTCGATAACAGTCATGCGTCATTTTTGCACTCTGGAGACGTGATGTGGTTACCCGCTGGGACGGCCCGCCGCGTGGCGGATTTCCTCGGCATCAACTCGCGGTTTTTGATCATTTCCTTTAAAGACTCAGCAATCACAACGCCAAAATAGACTCCGTGCGGCGGCAGTTGTCCGAGAGAATTCTTCCAGCTGCAAAACCATCCGTCCTTCGCCAAGAGCGCAGGGCCGATCTATCGCTTTATTGCTTCGACTCTCACAATCAAGGATTCCGGCGCGTCCTTCAGCTGCATGAACTCCTCGCTGACCAATTTCCCCGATCCAACTACCCGCGTCACGTTTCGCAATTTCATGGTGGTGGCACCAGACGTGAACTCAGAGCGAAATACCAGCGCGTCGCCCTCGAACTGACCGGTCTCGACAACCGCCCCGGGAAAATCGTTTCCGAACACGTATGCTTTGTACGCTTTCTCCTTGGCATCCCAGGTCATCACCAACACTGCTTCAAAATCTCCGGCCGGCCCTTGCGAATGAAATCCGTTCAGCAGTGAATTCCCGCCGGGACCGAGCTTGCTCGTGTAAACGCCAGTATTCTTGGCGCCCGCCGGATACATGGCGGACTTGGGGTACGTCTCCGTGTAATCCCATTCGCCGAGGTAAAATTTCAGACGGTCCATCTCCGGCGTGGATTTTGAAACAGCCGCATGGTTGTCTGAGCTTTTTTCCTGCTGTCTTGCCCACCCGGCACTGCAAATCATTACCGCGGTGATTCCAGTGGCGACTAGCGCTGTCCGTTTCGTTTTCATGAGTCTCTCTCCTTGTGCACCCTGACTATCAACCCGTTTACCTTCTGAAAAATGCACCCTAGTTAGCAGTTTGAAAGATTTCCTGCAAGCGCTGTTGCCATTTTTCTCTGAAAGATTCCACTCGGGCCGGCTCCAGATCAAAAGCGGAGAGCCAGACCTGGACTTCGATGCTTTCGGGCGCGCCTTCAATGGTCAGCCACAAGAGCGCATCGTTCATCTCATGAACAGTGAGGCAAAAACCGCGATGTTCGCGCAAGAATTCGACGCGGCCGGAATAGGATTCACCTGCGGGCGTGCTCATTGAATACTTTTCGCCAGGTTTCAGCATGGAACTCAAATCATGGGTGAAAAGTGCGCCGGCACTAAGAAGCTTCTGGTACGCAGCTTCTCGCGAGAGAGCGACTTTGAGGCGAGGCCAGGCAACTTGCCGCGGGATCCCTCGATGACGCCCGAGCGCCACCTGCAAACTGCGCAGCATAAATCCCCATCCATAGCCTGTGGATTCAAACCATTCGTTCTCCCAGTCAGCGTTGCCCAGAAATCCGCTCTGCGACAATCGCACGACCGTCTTTCCGCCCCGAGTCTCCAGTGTCCATTCCACAAGCGACATCGGGTCTTTCCACGCGAACTTTTTCCCCGGCTCCCAGGTGACGATCTGCGCTTCCCCTTCGCAGTCCCGCCCCCAGGAGATGAAAATCTTTCCGCCGGGCCCGGGGCTCACGCGGGCTTCGAGAGGAAACCATCGAGCCAATTCCTCGCCGTCCGTCAACGCCTTCCAGACTTCCTCGACAGGCGCGTCGATCTCTATTTCTTTCTGGAAGCGGCGATCGATTTTCTTGTCTTCAGCCGGTTTTGGCTCTGTCATAATGCGCTGCCTCACGCGCTCGGCGATTTTGGATTGATTTCTGGATTTAATGCCATCGGAATCGGGTAGCAACCCACGACCAGGCGGAACGGCCGGCCCTCGGCGGCGCCGCCGTCGGCTTTCTCGAAGGGCGAGCTGTGGCGCGCAGCCACATCGAAGATCGCCCGCTGCAATTCTTCCGTGAACGCGGCGCGCTGCTCCGGTGAGGTAAACCGCAGCTCCGTGTTGATCGATAAAGTAGCCAGTCGCTTGCCTGCGGTAGTGGCAAGTTCCATGGCGCGCGCCATCTCCTCCTGCACCTTGGATGCAAGACCGAGCAGATATTTCGCGGAAAGCGTATCCACAATTTGCCCCGGGTCAGCGGCGAGTAGGCCGAGCAATTCCGGCGACAAGACATATCCACGAGCCGTGGCGACATAGCATTGCTCAAAGAGATGCCGGCGCCGCCGCCGGCCTGCGCGGGCCAGCAACTGGACTCGGGCGAGCTCGCGTACATGGTAGTTGACCGTCTGCCGGGGCAAATTCATGCGCCTCGCAACGCCCGTCGCGGAATCCGGCTCAAGCAATGCCGCAAGAATTCTTAATCGTAGCGGGTGGTGGAGTAACACGGCGGCTTGCACCGGATCGCGCACGAGGTCCAATCCGCTTCCCGCCACGGCCGCTGAGGGCTGTGGGGGTCGGGTGCTGGGGATCTTCCAGTTGCCGCTGCGAGTGACGCGCATGATTGCCCAATAGGGCCTTTCCCGAAACCTCCGGAATTCTCTAATGGACCATATATTTTGTCAAGACATATATTACCGTCCATAATTCCCCTGTCTTTATGCGGCTCTGCCCCCTCGCAGCCTCTGCTCGATGTCACGACGTTTATGCCCTTGGAACGCTGTTTACCTGTCTGCCCTCACGGAGTAAAATGAGTTCTGACGCAAGTTTTCGGCCCGCTATCCTGCTATCCAGGGCAATCTTCAGGGCGGTTGTTCATTCTTGTTGCAGTTAGTGTCACTCGCGCGAATAGGAGACCATCATGGCCACCGCAACGCTAACCAAATCAGCCGCAAGAGGCGGCAGCTTTCTGCTCGAGACTCCCCTTCCACAGGAGATTTTCACCCCCGCCGACCTTAGCGACGACCAGAAATTGATAGGGCAGACGGCCGAGGAATTTGTCGTCAAGGAAGTCCTCCCGCTGGTGAAGGATCTCGAGAACAAGAAACCCGGCCTCATGCCCGAACTGGTCAGAAAGGCCGGAGAGGTGGGATTGCTGGGTGGCGGAATTCCCGAGCAATTCGGCGGAGCCGGCCTCGACAAGGTTGCCACAACAGTTCTCACGGAGAAGCTTTCCATCTATGGCGGCTTCGCCGTCACGCATGGCGCGCACGCAGGCATTGGAACGCTCCCTATCGTGTATTTCGGCGACGAAGAGCAGAAAAAGAAGTACTTGCCGAAACTGGCCACGGGCGAATGGATCGGCGCCTATTGCTTATCCGAACCGCAAGCGGGCTCCGATTCGCAGAATTCGCTGACGCGCGCGGAATTGAATGCAGAAGGAACGCACTACATCTTGAACGGACAGAAGATGTGGATCACCAACGGCGGATTCGCGGACCTTTATATCGTTTTCGCGAAGGTGAATGGCGACAAATTTACGGCGTTTATCGTCGAGCGGACATTCCCCGGGTTCAAACCAGGGAACGAAGAACACAAGATGGGCATCCACGGCAGTTCGACGACACCCATCTTTCTTGAAAATTGCAAAGTCCCCAAAGAAAACGTTCTCCACGAAATCGGCCGTGGGCACATCGTCGCGTTCAACATCCTGAACGCCGGCCGGTTCACACTGGGCGCATCTTGCGTGGGCGGCTCCAAGCACGTCCTGCTGAATGCCTCGAAATATTCGAAGGAGCGCAAGGCTTTCGGCAAACAGATCGGTGATTTCGGCTTGATGAAAGAAAAGCTCGCGGAGATGGCCATCCAGATTTTCGCCGTGGAGTCGATGGTGTACCGCTCGGCTGGAAATATCGAGGCGGCCATGGTTGCGGCTTCGGGCTCCGGCGATAAAATCCAGAACACCATGAAAGTTCTCGAAGAATATGCGATTGAAAGTTCCATTGCCAAAGTGTATGGGAGCGAAATGCTGGATTACGTCGTCGACGAAGGCGTCCAGATGTTCGGCGGTTATGGCTTTCACGAGGATTATCCGGTCTGCCGCGCGTACCGCGATTCCCGCATCAACCGCATCTTTGAAGGCACGAATGAAATCAACCGCATGCTGATTATCCAGATGCTCATGAAACGCGCCATGGGTGGCCAACTGGCGTTAATTCCGGCGGCCATGAAACTGGCGGATGAGATTCTTGCTGGTCCCTCCTTCGAAGAAACGCCGGAAGGCGTGCTCGCCGACGAATCACGCGTGGTCGCTAACGCAAAGAAAATGTTCCTGCAGGCGGCTGGCGGCGCAGTTCAGAAATTCCGTGAAAGACTCGCTGAGGAGCAGGAACTGATCGGAGCGCTTTCGAATATCGTCATGGAAGTTTATGCGATGGAATCCTGCCTGCTTCGGGCCCAGAAGGCCGCCGAGGCAAGAGGGGAATCCTCTGCGCAAACCATGGTCGATGCGGCGCGTGTTTTCATCGCGGACGCCGCAGAACGCGTCGAGCACGAAGCCAAGCGTGCCATTTCATCGGTCCACGAGGGCGATATGTTAACCACGCAGATGGCGGTGCTGAAGCGCTTCGGGAAACGCGCTCCGGTGGATACGATTGCGCTGCGGCGGCGCGTCGCTGCGGCAGTCCAGTCGCAGGACCGCTACCCGTTTGAAAACCGCTAGAGCAATTCCATAAATGATGTAGCGTATTTGGCGCTAAAAAAGAAGCCGCGGCAATCGGCGAGCGAAATGGACTGAAAGGCAGCTTTGGCGGCCAGCAGAAGTTGTTCATCGCTGCGGGGAGTGTGGCTGCGAAG
>DATJXZ010000131.1:0-60906 GCA_035499815.1 Candidatus Solibacter sp.
CAGCCGATTCTTCGGCCAACCCCCCATCAGGGACATCCGCGCCCTGCGCGAGTCAGGAACAAGAGTCTCCGAGCCAATGACCAACCAGCAAAGCGGCATAAGTCCTGATTAACGAGGATTACTGGACAAGTCCCCGCACCCCCAGACGACACTACACCGGGAGTCCTGCCAGGAAACAGATTTGCGACAAGTTTGACACAAACTCTTCGAGAATCGTTCTAAAATCATCCCCTTGGGCGCGCCACTATTTTGTGATTTGATTTGAATGACTTCCGTCGATACCCTTTTTCCATTTCGAACTCAGAGCGGACTCTCGGTCCGAATATGCGTTCCATTTTTACTTTTCCGGCAAGCGTTTCCGGCAACTTGGGTAACTAGTCCTCACCTTCCGGTAGGCCGGTTTACGAGGCAGGACCGAAGCTAAAACTAGAAAATGCAGAAGGTGATTTCAAGTTCCAAGTTGCCAAGACATGCGAATGAACGTCGGTAGAGAGAGCTATTATTTCGTTTTGGCCGTCTAAGTCCTTATTTCGGGCAAGCGGGTCTATTTTGCATTCGAGGTGGACTTATGCGGCGCTCCGTTTTGGTGTTCGTTTCGCTCGTGTTTCTGGCCAGCTTGGCCGTGGGACAGTCCCGCTCGCAGCTCTCCCCCGCCGTGCGGGAATTCGTGAAGATCGATGCTCCGATCGTTGTGCTCAATCACGTGCGCGTAATCGATGGAACCGGAACTGCGCCCCGTACGGATCAAGCTATCGTGATCGAGGATGCAAAAATCGCTACGATCGGAGATTCCGGGGCGGTGAAAATACCCGATCAAGCTAAGGTGGTCGATCTCTCCGGTTACAGCGTGATTCCCGGATTGGTCGGGATGCACAACCACCTGCACTACACGCCGGACCAATCGGCGGACCCTCCGGGCGTGTTGATCAACCAGATCACGTTCAGCGCCCCACGACTGTATCTGGCCGCGGGCGTGACGACGATGCGGACTGCGGGCAGTATCGAGCCCTACGCGGATCTGAACCTAAAGCGGAAGATCGATGCGGGGCAGTCACCCGGCCCGAAGATCGACGTCACCGCGCCCTATCTCGAAGGGCAGAACAGTTTCTTGACGCAGATGCACGAATTGAGCGGGCCCGCCGACGCGCGGCGGATGGTGAACTTCTGGGCGGACAGCGGAGCGACTTCTTTCAAGGCGTACATGAACATCACGCGAGAGGAGTTGCGCGCCGCGGCCGAGGAGGCGCACAAGCGGCACCTGAAAGTCACCGGGCACTTGTGCAGCGTGGGTTTCCGCGAAGCTGCCGAAGCGGGCATTGACAACCTCGAGCACGGGTTTATCGTGGACACGGAGTTCATCCCGGGCAAGAAACCGGATCAGTGTCCTCCGGGCGGCCTTGCGGCGGTTGGTGCGACGTTTGCGAACCTGGACGGCAACAGTTCGCAAATGAAAGATCTGTTCCGGACGCTTGTGGAGCATCACGTTGCGATCACTTCGACTTTGCCTGTTTTCGAGCAATTTGTGCCGGGCCGACCACCACTGCAACAACGCGTGCTGGATGCGATGCTGCCGGAAGCGCGGTCGAACTACTTAACGGCGCGAGTGCAGGTGCACTCGAATCCACAGAACGGTTTTGCGGCGATTTTTAAGAAGGAGATGGAGTTGGAACATGCATTTGTGCAAGCGGGTGGGTTGCTGCTGAATGGACCGGACCCCTCGGGGATCGGCGGGACGTTGCCGGGTTTCGGCGATCAGCGCGGTGTGGAATTGCTGGTGGAAGCGGGTTTCACGCCAGTTGAAGCGATTCGCATTTCTACGTTGAATGGCGCCGAATTCGAGGGCATGGCCGATTCGATTGGCTCGCTGGCGGTTGGCAAGACGGCGGACATTGTGGTGATTCACGGGGATCCTTCCGCGGACATCAACGACATTGAGAAGGTGGAGATCGTATTCAAGAATGGCGTGGGCTACGATCCGGCGAAGTTGCTGGACTCAGTGCGCGGAATCGTCGGGCTCCGCTAGCGCAGCACGTTCTTGCCGTCGGCGCCGGAAGAGACAAGCCGACCAGGTAAGCGAGCGCTGGACCTCTGAATTTCGGTCCTCTCGGCCCTTGACATGCGGAATCGCGAGATCAAATGACTCATCACAGGCAGCCAGACACTTCGTTGCTTCATTGCTGCTTTGGTAAGTCGTGGAGATTCATGCAGATTGACAACTTCAAGCGGAGCCCCTATTCTTCGGCTCAACCCTGCTTCCCCGCGGTGGACGGAGAACCGATTGCCCGGCGATACCTCGAGCCAGATCACGGATTTACTCGCTCGTTGGCGTGCCGGAGACCGCGAGGCGTTGAATTCGTTGATGCCACTCGTCTACGAAGAACTCCGGACTCTCGCTCGGCACTATCTGCGCATGGAGCGCCCTGACCATACATTGCAAAGCACGGCCCTGGTGCACGAGGCCTTCGTGCGCATGGTGGGCCAAAAACCTCCCGAGTGGAAGAACCGCAAACACTTCTATGGCGTCGCGGCCCGGTTGATGCGCCAGATTCTTGTGGACCACGCCCGAAGTCACCGAGCGGGAAAACGCGGGGGCGACGCAGTGAAACTGGGGCTAACTGAGGGTCTTGCAGGAAAGGAAAGCAAGGGTCTTGACATTCTGGCACTCGACGACGCCCTCAACCACCTCGCGCAATTGAATCAGCAGCAGAGCCAGATCGTTGAGCTGCGCTTCTTCTCCGGACTTTCGATTGAGGACACTTCGGAAGTGTTAGGTGTTTCGCCCGCGACCGTGAAGCGCAACTGGGTTACTGCGCGTGCGTGGCTCTTCCGCGAGATGAACCGGAGCGAAGCCTGATGACACCGGAGCAATGGGATCGCATCTCCGAGATTTTCGAGAAGGCTCTCTCGCTGGAAGGGACCGCCCGAGAAGCATACTTGAAAGAAGCCTGCGCCGAAGATCCCGATTTCCGAGTTGAGGTGGATTCGCTTCTCGCTTCCCACATGCAGGCGGGGAGCCAGTTTCTAAATGCTTCTCAAGAACTTGGCGGAAACCCTCCAGAAAACAGTCCCAAAGCCAAAGTAGTTGCAGGGCGCAGAATCGGTCCGTACCTCGTTGAAGAAGAGGTTGGCCGTGGAGGGATGGGTGAGGTCTTCGCCGCCAGTCGTGCGGATGGCCAATATGAGAAGCGAGTGGCGCTTAAGCTTGTTCGGACGGGTTACGACACGTCCTTTATCCTGGAGCGCTTTCGCAACGAACGCCAGATCCTGGCAAGTCTCGACCATCCTAATATTGCCCGTCTCCTTGACGGAGGCACCACGGAAGAGGCAATTCCGTACCTGGTGATGGAATTGGTCGAGGGTGCTCCCATCGATTCGTACTGCGACTCGCACAAGCTCTCCATCACCGGCCGCCTCGTGCTCTTTCGCCAAGTCTGCTCCGCCGTCCAGTATGCGCACCAGCATCTCGTGATTCATCGGGATATCAAGCCCAGCAACATTCTGGTCACTCGGGACGGCATTCCGAAGCTCCTCGACTTTGGAATCGCCAAGATTCTGGATGCATCAGGGACTACCGAAGCCACTTTGCTCCGGCCCATGACTCCGGAGTACGCAAGCCCCGAGCAAGTCCGAGGCGAGCCCATCTCGACCGCCTCGGATGCTTACTCTCTCGGTGTCGTTCTGTATCAACTGCTTACCGGTCGATCTCCTTATCGCGTGACAGCTCGAACACCGGCGAAGCTCGCGCAGGCCATCACTCACGACGAACCGGAACGGCCCAGCACTTCAGTGCAGCGCACGGAGACGGTAGGCGAGAACGGCGATTTGCGAGAAATCACTCCGGAACGAGTAAGCGGGACCAGGGAAGCCTCTCCTCTCCGCCTGCAAAAGAGGCTCCGGGGTGATCTGGATTACATCCTGCTAAAAGCTCTGCGCAAAGAGCCCGCTCAACGCTACTCCTCAGTCGAGCAATTTAGTGAGGACATTCGACGCCACTTGGAAGGAATCCCCGTTGGGGCAAGAAAAGGCACATGGAGCTACCGTGGTGGCAAGTTCATCCGGCGGCACAAGGCCAGTGTTCTGGCTGCTGCGTTGATTTTCTTCACGCTGGTCATAGCGGTCGCCATTACCTTGCGTGAAGCCCGAATCGCACAGAGGCGTTTTAACGACGTCCGCAAGCTCGCAAACTCTCTCATTTTTGAGATTCATGACTCCATCGTTGACCTTCCCGGCGCAACGAAAGCACGCAAGCTGATCATGGAGAGATCCCTCGAGTACCTGGACAGCCTCGCCAAGGAATCCGGCAATGACCCCGCATTGCTGCGCGAACTCGCGACCGCCTATGGCCGAATCGGTATCCTTCAAGGGAGCCCAACCGATCCCAATCTCGGCGATACGAAGTCCGCACTCGCGAGCCTGCAAAAGGCGCTCCAGCTTCGCGAGTCTCTTGTCCGTCTGAGTCCGAAAAACAGCAAGGACCAGGTTGAGTTGGCCGTGACCTACCTGGATTTCTCTGATTTCCAACGCGGTGCGGCCGGCAACATCGCCTCGTCGTACGAATATTGCAAAAAAGGCCTCGCCGTTCTGGACCGAGAACTTGGATCGTCTCCTTCAGACTTTAGGATTTTGGCCCAATCCGCGCGTGGCTACTTTTCTCTTGGAGAAATCGAAGTGGGCGAAGGCGCCATGGGACAATTGGGGTCCACCTCCAGTGCAGTCGCCGATCTCCAAACCGCCTTGGACCGGACGCGAAGAGCGCTCCAAGTTTCTCCGAACAATGTCATCTTGCGCGCTCACGAAGCTGGCGTGAACGGAGTGCTTGGCGATGCCATGCTTGAGCTCGGAGATCGCACCGCGGCATTGGCAAACTTCCAGCAATCCCTTGAAGCCCTGCAGAGCCTGAATACAAAGGGGGACAATATTAGAGTCGTAGCAAATATTGCCGTCTTCCAAATAAAAATTGGCGACATTTATTTGATGGACGGGAGAAATTCTGAGGCGCTTGCTTATTACCGAAAGGGATTGGAAATCGCCCAGCAACTCTTGGATCGAGATCCCCAGAATGAAATGATCCGGCGTGCAGTCGCTACCGACTACGCGATCCTGGCGCACGGCCTTATCGAAACTGGCCAGTTTCCTGAGGCGCTGCGAAATTTACAAGAGGCGCGTGCAAGGATGGATTCCACGCAGTCGCAAACTCCCATCACGCGCACGCTTCAAGGAATCATCCACGCTTGGATCGGCGAAGTTCTGGAGCATCAGGGGAAGGCCCGCGAAGCAGCACAAGAGTACAGGAAATGCATAGAGTTACTTGGGGCTGTCCGCGCCGGGGGGACGGATGATGTGCGCACGCAGGTATATTTCTCAGCAGCCGTCGATCACCTCGGCGCGGCCCTGGTAAAGCTTTCCGAGTTCGACAACGCTCGAAAGCAATATGAACAATCTCGGATCTTGCTCGAACCTCTCTTGAAGGCGAATCCGGAGGAGCAGGAAGTGATGTATGCCCTCGCCGAGACGTATACACGGGAAGGCGATCTCTTCTCAAAGCTCGCGGAACTCAGCGCAAATCCTGCAGAGAAAGTTGCCAACTGGAAAGCTGCAGGCGATTCCTTTCAAAAGAGCTTGGGGACTTGGAGCAAGATTTCGCATCCCGCGCGAATCAGCTCATCGGGCCTCGATGTTGCGCTTCCGGACGAAGTCTCTCGCCGTCTCGCACTCTGCGAATCTAAGATCAGTTCCTTAAAATAATTGAACTCCGCATTCTCTCCCTTGGCGAAATCCATAACTCGGACGTGAGTGCAACTTACTCGGCCGATCTTGGCTCAGTTTTCTCCGGAACTGTTTCCTTCATGAATAAGGCCGCAGCCAACACCACTATCGCGCCCGCGCTTGCAATCCAAAGCGGCGCGCCGAGACCGTAGCGGTTCGCCGCCTCCCCGGCGAACGCTGGTGCCATTGCGCCGCCGAAGACCTCTCCGACAAGCGTCGCCAACCCGATCGCCGTGGCGGAAAGCTTTGAAGGCACACTCTCGGTCGGGATAAGCACGAGAACGAGGGCTGCAATGCCTTGCCCCCCGTTCGCAAAAAATTCGGCAGCCGCCATAAGCCAGGGATGCGCGATAAGAAAAGGCACTGGATAGATCAGCGGAGCGGTAGCGGAAAGCAGCGCGATAAACATCAGAATCGGTTTTCGCCCGGTCCTGTCAGAGGCCCATGGAAAAATCCATCCTCCGAAAAAAGCTCCTAACCCTCCTGCGCCAATGATGAATCCCGCCAAGGTGGCCGTCTGATGAGAAACCTCCGTGATATAGAGCGGTGCGAACACGTTCATCGCAAACAGCCAAGTCATGAATCCCGCCGCTCCCAGGCAACACAGCAACATGTTCCTGTACCGAAGCAGCGACAAATAATCCTGGAGAGACGGTTTGACGTGGTGGTGGACATCCTCCGTCTGCCCCGGCTCTTTCACAAATCTCCAAATCAAAATGCCGAGAATGATCCCCGGTATTCCGGTGACAAAAAACGCTGTGCGCCATCCGAATCTTGCTGCAATCTGCGTCGTTAGAACTGGCGCCAGCGCGAATCCAACCAGAGAGGCCGCGCTCACAACGAAGCCGATATTGCGTCCGCGGTTTTTGGCCTCGCTGGACGCTTCGATCATCGAAGTCATCGTGGTCCACGTCGGTCCTTCTGTAACTCCCAATAAAGTCCGAATGGAAAGCAACTCTGCGAACGATCGGGCGATTCCCGATAGCCAGGAAAAAATCGAAAACAGAAAAACGGCCGGGATCAAAACCGGCCGCCGCCCTATGCGATCGGAAACTGCTCCGAGAATCAGGCCGGATCCCGCCCAGGCCAGCGCCAAAGCCGACGCCAGCAGTCCAACTTGTGCGTGGCTTAGGTGCAGATCTGGCGCAAGGAATGGCGCCAGGTAGAGCACGCTCATCCGAGCCAGAAAAACGCTGCCCCAGGTAAGAAAAAAAAGAACCACCAGGCCTGTTTCATACCGCTTCGTTGTGGGCACCGTCTTTTCCTCCCACTCTCTGCTGGTTCCTGCACCAGCTCGCAATCCGGCTTTTCAATTCTCACAAATCCAAAAAGTCCGTGACCGCACGCACCACCGCGCTAAGTCCGTTTAATCCATCGGCAAGCCGACATAATTCTCGGCAAGCGTCGCCGATGCCGCACGAGAGCTCGTCACGTAATCGAGTTCTGCGAGCTGCCGCCGTTGATCGAATTCGTTTTCGTCAGAAAAGCGGTGCAGCATCGAAGTCATCCACCAGGAAAAACGCTGGACCTTCCACACTCGCCGCAAGCAAGTCTCCGAATAACTGTCCAGAAACTGCGTTTTTCCAGAGCCGTAATACTCTCCGAGGGCCCGCGAAAGTACGCGCACGTCGGCTACGGCGAGGTTGAGGCCTTTCGCGCCCGTTGGAGGTACGATATGCGCCGAATCGCCTGCAAGGAAAAGCCTGCCGCATTGCATCGGCTCAACCACAAAACTACGCATTCCGGTGATTCCCTTTTGGATCACCGGTCCACTTATGAGCTGCCAGTTGTCGTTTGTTGCCAGCCGCGTCTGCAACTCCTGCCAAATCTTTTCATCCGGCCATTCACCGAGGTCCTCCTCCGGAGGACATTGGAGATACAATCGCGAAATCTCTGGCGAGCGCATGCTCAATAGCGCAAAGCCCCGATCGTGGTAGGCGTAGATCAGCTCTTTCGAAGAAGGCGGAGCTTGGGCTAGAATTCCGAGCCACGCAAACGGGTAAATCCTCTCGAACACTTTTAGAATTCCGTCCGGAATCGAGGGCCGACACACTCCATGAAAGCCGTCGCACCCCGCGATGAAATCGCAGATCAATTCTTGCGCCGACCCGTCCTTCCGAAAATGAATCTTTGGGTTCCTTCCCCCAAACTCGCGGATGGCCACATCCTTCGCCTCAAACACAAGTTGCCCTTGCGACGCAATCCGTGCGGCAATCACATCCCTGAGCACCTCGTGCTGCGCATATACCATGACCGATTTTCCGCCGGTGAGTTCCTGAAAGTCGATCCGGTGGCGCTTGCGCCCGAACTGCAATTCGATTCCGGAATGCACGAGCCCTTCGCGCATCATCCTTTCACCCAGGCCTGTTTCGTTCAGCAGTTCGACGGTGCCTTGCTCTAGAACGCCAGCGCGAACGCGGTCTTCGACGTACTCGCGGCTCCGCGCCTCCAGAACGACGGATTCGATTCCTTGGAGGTGTAAAAGATGAGAGAGCAATAATCCGGCGGGTCCAGCCCCTACAATTCCAACTTGTGTTCTCACGAAGTGTCGTCCTTAGCGCCAGGATCGTTGCAATTGAATTCACTGTCGCTGTTCGAAGACGACTTCCATTGCGATGTGAAATGCGGAATTCGCCGCTGGCAATCCGCAGTAAATCGCCGTTTGCAGCAGTACTTCCTGAATCTGCTCCCGCGTTACGCCTACATTAAGCGCCGCACGCAAATGCATCCGCAGCTCATCCGGACGGTTGAGTGCGACCATCATCGCCAGCGTGAGCATGCTCCGCGTTTCTCTGGGCAATCCGGGCCTGCTCCAGATCTCTCCCCATGCATATCGCGTCAGTAAGTCCTGAAATGCCTCCGTGAATTCGTTGCGGTTCTTGAGCGTCGCGTCCACATGGGCGTCTCCGAGGACGGCGCGGCGTGTCTTCATTCCATTTTCGTAACGCTCGCGTTCATCCATCGAAAAACCTCCCCGTAAAACGAATACGCGTTCAATCACTTCGTAAGGCGAGCACCATCTTCCATCTTCGAGCTCGAGAATACAAAGCGGCAATCTGCCGCCTCGCCCCCTCAGCTGTGTGGATGCTTGGCGGGTCGCTTCCGTGGCGCGCGCCGAGTCTTGGCAACGGCCAATCGCAAAGCCCGCTTGAGTAAATCTCGTACTGCGTCCGGATTGGCCCGTGACAATCGAACGAGAACCCACGGATAGTTGCGGTAATGCTCCGTGATGTAGTAGATGTCGGGCTCCGCCGCCATCATTTCCTCGCGCTCTTCAAAGGTAGTGCCCACCACGAGTGAGTCCCCATCTTCCCGTAACCGCGCAAGCAATTTGCCGCCGATCTTGAATGCCGCCGTTCCGTAAGAGGTGCCCTCTTCAACGTTGCCCAGCGACAACGCAATCTTGCGGACATCCGTGAATGTGATCGCCATAACCTAATGCTTCGCTTCCTGCCGCCAGATTTCGAAGAAAGTCCTCGATCTGATTTCACAGACTCGGACTCTATCAGCACTTCGCAGGATATTCCGGACAATTATTTCCCGATGCCGCCGTTAACGCCGGAAGCAGATAACTCGCCAAGCGGAACTGCATCGTTGCATGCCCAAAGCTGGAAAGAGTGGAAAGAAGTTAGCCTTAACCTCTCTCCACCCCTGCACAGTGTCCCTAGAAGGAATACTTCAGCGAAAACTGCAGTTGTCGCGGGTTAAACATCGTTCGCGGCCCCCCGAAGAGCGGGTTGGGAACTGGAGGGCCGGCTGCTGGGCAACCTCCCACATTTTGCACTTGTTCGACGGCAATCGACGCCGCGTCTTTATAGTGGGCGGGAACTTGCCCGTTACAGAAGTTGTAAGTTCCGTAGACCGATGTCACTTCGTTGACGTTGGCGCGGTTCAGCGCGTTGAATGCATCGACGGCCAACTCGATTCGCTGGTGCTCGCGGAAATTGAAGAACCGCGTCACTCGAAGATCCCAGGTGACGAGAGAATCTCCCCAGTACGTGTTCCGAGCCGCATCCCCAACTCGATCCGTCACGGGGTTCGTATCTCCATTCGCGTCAAATCCAACGAACATCGTAAACGGACGGCCGGACTGCGCGGTGATGATGCTGCTCAGCTGGAAGTTCCGGATGAACGACTTCTCCGGCGCATCCGCGGTGAAGTTGGCAATAAACCTGTGCCGGATATCCTGGTTCGAATTCGCCCGCTCCAGGGCCCGATTGTAGAGGTCCTGAGGAGTGCTCACGAAGGTGGTAAATGTTCCGTCGTCCAGCGTCTTCGAGAACGTGTAGTTCGCGCTCATCCGGAAGTAATTCCCGAGATGCTGATTCGCGGACACGGTTAGGCCGTGGTAGATGCTGTTACCGCTGTTGTCCGTGTAATAGAGCAGGCCGGCGGGGTACAGCACTCCGTTGTTGTAATAGTTTTTACCGGTCGGCCAATCCGGCAGAGGCGTACCTCCCGCGGCACACTGGTAGGGTCCGGTTGCAACACCGCTGACCGGGCAAACGTTCAAATTTTCCGCCCGCACGATTTTGTGCGCTGTAACGAGTAGATACCCTGCGCTTAATACCAGTCCTTTTCCAACTTCCCGGTCGATCTCGAGGCTGGCCTGTTCGGAGTAAGGAATCTTGCTGTTCCTATCCACAAGTCCGTCTCCAACGGTGGTAGGCGCCTCAAGAATATTTGGCACCAAATATTGTCCGTTCAGGACCATATCCCCCGCGGCGTCCGCAGGGCTGGGTGCTCCGGGGATACCATACGGCAACTGGTTCAGAGTCCAAGTCGCGCTTTCGGCGCCTTGACGGACTCCCTGCAAAGGATTTGGGAGCCCAGGAAGCGGCAATCCTGGTATGGTCGCTGGCCTCTGCGGCTGGGTGATGAACAGGAAAGACAAATTGTACCGGTCATCAAACATCCCAAATCCTGCTCGAATCACAGTGCGATGGTTCGGGGAATAAGCCAGCCCCACGCGAGGCTGAAAACCCTTATAGTCCGGATTGATTTGCTTGGAGAGGCCTTCCTCAAAGTCGTACCGCAAGCCATAGTTCAGCGTCAACTTGGGATTAATTCTCCACTGATCCTGCGCATAGAATCCGTAATAGCTGTGGTTCAGCGTCTCCGAGAAATTTATCGCCTGCGAGGGCAGATAGGCGTTCTGCCAGTTCGTCGGGATGTTCGGCGGGAATGTCGGAAATCCGGGTTCGCCGAGGCCCGGTATGGCGCCCGATCCAATCGGCGCACCCCAGAACACGATCGGCACTCCGTTTTCGGGATCGGCAGGATTTGGCCCCGGGAGGGCTGGGAATGGTGAAGGCGGATTATTCAGCCCCGGGTCTCCCGTCGGCGGAAGCGCTAGCGGGCACGGCCCGTCGGCAAAGTTAGACAGGATGGGTGTTCCCTGACTTCCCGCAGGCTTGGTCGAATTCACGTAGTTCGCAAAATCCACCAGGCAGTTGATGCCCGGCAAAACGATGCGCATCGGAGTGAATCCAGGCCAAATCACAAAATTCCGAATGAAATTGGTGTCCACACCTGCTTTGATCAAATGCGATCCCTTCACCCAGGCCAGAGAATCTGTCGCTTGCACTCGGGACTCATAAATCGCATCGAGAACTCCGAAGTTATGTCCGAACAACAGCGTGTTCGGGATATCGAGGTTGGGCTGGCCAGTAACTCCGGGGAAATTATAGTGGCGCCTCCCCCACTGCACGAGCGCCGTATTCACCACTGTCGGACTCAATTGCGAATTCAGCGTGCCTACAAGATCTTGGTCGCGTATAAACGCGTCATGCCCGCTGCTTGGGGCTCCAATTCCGCCTCCGTCCAGAGTATCGCCCACGAGCAAGTTCAATTCTCGCCCGTCGAAAATGTTATACCTCACGGAAAGGCGGTTGTTCGAATTGAGCTGGTGATCGATCTTTATCAGCGCGTTATCGTTGTCTTTTGTCTTTAGGACATTCAGGTTTTCCGGCGGCAAACCGAGCAGAGCTTTTGCATCGTTGATCAATGTGAAGTCACCAAGCAGCGATTGCGGATAGGTTGGGGATTCTCCCCTGCGCTGGCCTTCATAATTCATGAAAAAGAAAGTCTTGTCCTTCTTGATCGGTCCGCCCAGGGTGGCGCCAAACTGATTTTGCCGGAGCGCATCCGCTTGCGGCGCGGGCTGCAGCAGCGACCGCGCATCCGTGGCGTTGTTTTGCAAATAATCGTAAACCGAGCCGTGCAAGTCATTCGTCCCCGATTTGGTGACGATGTTCACGATTCCGCCGAGCGCCCGTCCGTATTCCGCGCCAAATCCATTGTTTACCACGCGAAACTCGCTCACCGCTTCCTGCGACGGCGTCGCGCGCTGCGATCCCGTCGCCGTGTTAATCGTGTCCGCTCCGTCCACGGTGACCGCATTGCTCAAATCCCGCATTCCGCCAAAGGAAATTCGTGTGACTTCAAACTCCGTGATCGTCGATTGCAGACTCGTTCGACCGGTGGCCACTCCTGGAGTAAGAAGCGCGAAGTCGGTGAATAACCGCCCGCTGATCGGCAGATTCTGAATCTGCTTCGAGTCAATCACCTGGCTGATTTCAGTCCGCGTTGGCTCGACAGGCGGAGTTTCCGTCGTGACCACAATTTTTTCCGAACTCTGGGCCACGCTCACGTGCACGTCGATCGTGGCGACCTGTCCGACCGACAACACGATGCCCGTTTGCGTGGATTTGGCAAATCCCGTCGCTTCGGTCGTTAATTCGTAAGTCCCGGGCGGAAGATTGGGAATAACGTAGAGTCCATTTTCGTTCGAGACCGCGTTGTAAGTACGATTGGTGTTTACCTCTCGTAGCGTGAGCGCCGCCTTCGCGACGGATCCTCCGCTTGCATCCCGCACCGTTCCGTTCAGTTGCGCGGCGGCCGTCCCGGCCTGCGAAAATGCCTCCTCGGCCGATCCGCAGAGAATCACGATCCCAAGTACGGCCCATATTCCAATGCGTCGCCTCATGATTCACCCCTCTGAGAAACAATTGGTATTGGCGATTCTCAGAATCCAAATCACAAATACACCCCTTCTTGCGTGCAGGTCTATTCGTTCGAATCGCCGCTGTCAAGACATTAATCGGGCGGCCGTGCGAATATCGCTCAAATTTTCCGAGCCAGAGCTTCTGTGTCTCCCCGCCGATTCCCTGTTCACGCCTCACCTCACGATCAAAGAAAGCTCCTGCGCTGCGGCTCTCAGTTGCGGTAAAAATCGGTTCTGCAAATCATGTATCGGAACACGCTGCGCGTGTGTTCCGACATTCAACGCAGCTACCACGCGACCCGTGGAATCTCGAATGGGCACGGCCAGCGATCTCAGCCCCGACTCCAGTTCCTGATCCACCATGCAATAGCCATTGCGTTGGACCAGCCGCAAGATCTGCCGCAACTTATCCGGGTTCGCCACCGTTCTTTCCGTATAATGCTTGAATTCGACACGTGCGAGAAATTCGTCGAGCCTGTCCGCCGGCATATCAGCAATCAAAACCCGCCCCATCGAGGTGCAAAACGCAGGCAGCCGGCTTCCCACTCCCAAATCGATTGACATGATCCGCGTCACGTTGACCCGGGCGATGTAAATGATTTCCGTTTTGTCCAAAGCTGCTATGGAACAGGACTCGTGCAAAATATGGCTGACGTTTTCCAGGATTGGCTGCGCCCTTGCTGCCAAGGGCATCGAAGAAATATAGGAGTGTCCGAGCGCCAGGACACGTGGCCGAAGATGAAAATGCCTGCTGTCGTCTGTGGACGCAAAACCGAGCTTGGCTAACGTATAGAGACAGCGCCGCACCGCCGCGCGGGAAAAGCCGGTCTTCGCGCTGATTTGAGAAACGGTGAGTTCGTGTTGGCGCTGCGAAAAGGCCTGTATCACCGTAAGGCCGCGCGCCAACGAAGTCATAAAATTGGGATCTCCGGCGTGTCCGTCAATATGTGACGAAACCTGCGACGGACCCACGAGAGCCGCATTCGACGCAGGTTTTCCTGACCCCAGGTGCTTCGAACCGGGCTTCTCCGGACCGTCGTGCCTCGAAGAGCCTGGTCCGTTCGGTTGTTGTTTCGAATCGGGTCTGCTTGGCGCTTGCGGTCTCGAACGCGCTTCTGTCATAGCAGTAGCCATTGGCGCCTCCCGGCAATGCAATGCAAAAACGACTTCGGCGGGAGAGCTTACACGAATTTTGAGCGATATGCGCACAATACTTCGATAATCGGTATTGCGGAAATTTGCAGGGGTGCCATAGAATGCCCGGCGCGGTGGACTTGTGGTCAGGAGGGTGGATGAATAGCATTCCAGGTTACCGGCGATATTACCCCGGCACGCAGCCACCCCACTTGCATCCTGCTTACGTCTCTTCGTTGAAGCGGGCGCCGCTGCAGCCACTTGTTCCGCTTCCTCATACGCTTTCTGAAGTTACAGGGCCGGTGTTCGGGCCTGGAATCGCTGACGTAAAGGCAAGCGACTTGACTCGTCAGCACTCCGGCGAACCACTCGGCGAACGGATCATCGTGAGTGGACGTGTGCTGGATGAAAATTCGCGGCCGGTGCCGCACACTCTCGTTGAAATCTGGCAAGCGAATGCGGCGGGAAGATATCTTCACAGCAGAGACCAGCACAATGCGCCGCTCGATCCAAATTTTACCGGATGCGGGCATGCCGTGACGGATGCGGAAGGACGCTATCGTTTCGTGACGATCCGTCCGGGCGAATATCCCTGGGGGAATCATTACAATGCGTGGCGGCCGGCGCACATCCATTTTTCGCTGTTTGGTCCGGCTTTCGCCACGCGACTAGTTACGCAGATGTATTTCCCCGGAGACCCACTAATTCCTTACGATCCGATTTTCAATTGCACCGACGACGAAAAAGCGCGCAGCCGTTTGATTTCACTTTTCGATTGGGAAACGACGATCCCAGCACAAGCGCTGGGCTACCGTTTCGACATCATTCTAAGCGAACGTGAGTCAACTCCCATAGAAACGCACGCGCATGGAGAAAAACGATGAGTCTTCATGCCACAACCTGGCAAACCGTCGGTCCATTTTTCAAAATTGGTTTTTCCTGGCTCTATCGTGACAATCTGGCGGGTTCTGGCGTTTCGGGGGAGCGCGTTGAAATTTCAGGCCGCATTCTGGATGGCGACGGGAAACCGGTCCCGGATGGCATCATCGAAATCTGGCAAGCGAATTCAAACGGCAAGTATGCGCATCCGGATGACGCCCAGGAAAAGCCCATCGAGGAGGGCTTTACCGGTTATGGCCGCGTTGCCACCGACGACGAAGGCCGTTTTCACTTTACGACGATCAAACCCGGCCGCGTTCCAGGCCCGGGCGGAAAGCCGCAAGCACCGCACCTTGCGATTTCGGTATTTACACGCGGATTGCTTCGCCGTCTCGTTACGCGCGTCTATTTTCCGGATGAACCCAGCAACACGGAGGATTTTGCGCTGAATCTTGTGGAGCCCGCGCGTCGAGGGACGCTGATCGCGAAGATAATCGAAGGCGAGCCCAGTAAGCTGGAGTGGAATGTCAAAATGCAGGGCGAGGGAGAGACGGTGTTCTTCGATGTGTAGATTAAGGCCAGGAGTTCATATGCAGGCACCAATGCTTTACCCCCGAATGTGAGTTCCACTCGGCGGCCAGGAAAAGCGGCGGCGAGCCGCCGCACTCCAAAGTCAGAACGGATATTGGCGTTTGCCGGTTTGGATGGTGACCCATTTGACTTCCGTCATCTCATCGGTGGACCAGCGGCCACCCTCGCGGCCCATGCCTGAATCCTTCACGCCTCCAAATGGAACGGTGCCTTCGTCATGAATCGTTGGGCCGTTCAAATGGACCATGCCAGCTTCCAGTTCGAGAGCAAAGCGCATGGCGAGCTGCAAATCATTGGTGAGAACGGCGGATGAAAGCCCGTAGGCGGAACTGTTGGCTAGGGCGAGCGCGTGATCGGCATCGTTGGCTTTGGTGACGGCTGCGACAGGGCCGAAGAGTTCATCGCGGAACGCAGCCATCTCGGGCGTTACGTCCGCCAGCACCGTGGGGTGATAGAAATTCCCTTCGTACCTCCCGCCCGTGAGAAGGCGCGCGCCTGCCGCCACGGCATCTTTAATTTTCTTGTCGATCATGGGGCACTGCGAAGAACGAATCAACGGGCCAATAACGGTGTGCGGGTCGCGAGGATTACCAACTTTCATGGTCTGGGCTTTGGCGGCAAAGCGTTTCAGAAATTCTTCGTAGATTGGCGCTTCCACAATGATCCGCGAGCCGGCCATACAGATTTGCCCCTGATGAATAAAAATCCCGAAGCAGGCGGTATTCACGGCGTAATCCAAATCAGCATCTTTCAAGATAATCAGCGGGCTTTTTCCGCCCATCTCGAGAACAAAACGTTTGCCGCGCTTGGCGCATTCGGTGGCGATGATTCTTCCCACCGCTGATGATCCTGTGAACGAAACCAGCTTGACGCGGGGATCGTCGAAGAGGACTTTGGCCATTGCCGGGCCGTCCCCGGGGACGACGTTGAAAACGCCTGCGGGAACTCCGGCACGGGCGAAGATTTCGCCGAGCTTCAGGCCGACAAGAGAAGTTTCTTCTGATGGTTTCAAGACCATGGTATTCCCGCAGGCGAGAGCGAAGGCGACTTTCTTTAGTGAGAGAACGACAGGAAAGTTGAAAGGAGAAATTCCTGCGACTACTCCCAGAGGCCGACGAATGGCCATGGAAATCAAACCCGGAACATCGGAAGGAAAAACATCGCCGTGAATGCGCCGAGCTTCGCCCGCAATGGAGCGAACGAGATTTGCAGCGAATGGAATTTCAAAATGAGCCTTGCCAAAGGTCGAGCCTGCTTCATCGATCAGCAAGTCAATCAATTCCTCGGAAGCTTTTTCGAGTTCATCGGCGGCACGCATGAGGATCCCTTCACGCTGCGCGGGAATCGTCTCTGCCCAGGCCTTCTTCGCCGCGTCAGCGGCATCAATCGCCGCACGCATGTGCTGCTCCTGCGCCATGAAGATGCGCGCGAAGGGCTTTTGATTGGCGGGATTGACGACGTCTGAAAATGCGGCGGGCGGAGCTTCAATGTTTTTTCCGCCGATGTAGGGAGTAGAAGACATGTGGCCTCCTGATGCCTGGCTGCGATGCGAACGAGGTTGGCAGCAAAGCCGGTAAATACGCAAGAAAATCAGTGCGATAAGCGCCTGATTTTTTGAGCTAGAACGAATCGATTTTTCTCTCAGGTCGCCACAAAGTCAAGCAGAGCCGGCCTGATGCCGATGTCACCGAAATTGCGGTTTCGGTCTCCGTTCTATTTGTGAAACCGCGAGTAGTGAGTATATTCTTATTCTTCTTCTAAATACGGTAAACTATGAAAAAGCCCAGCCTAAGCGATCACCTCACGCCGCAAGAAAAACGCGGAGCAATCGAAACCGCGTTGAAGGGCGGAATGACCCCAGAAGAAGTGTTTGAGGCGATCCTAAAAAATGTGTACGGAGCCGCGAAAAGGAAACAGCTAGTTATAGAGTGGGGCGCGAAGATGGGTTTGGAGGCTACCGAGTCTTTGCAGCGAGCTCACGCCGCGAACTTGATTGCCACGAGCCGGATGCCGAGCGAGAACGTTTCGGAAAAGCTTCAGAGTAAAGGTCGGGAAAAAACTTCCGGATAAATCCGCTGCCCTCTTCACCAAGGCTCCGAATCGTCTTGATCCGTTTGCTTCGGCTCATTGACGCGTATTTTTTCCCGATCGCCTCGACTAAATTCTTTTCAGCCATACTTAGCCCCTGCGTTTATTTTGACGGCTTGATGATTGGTAGTCAATGGTAAGATGAATCGCCCAATCTGGTCAGCTTTCTCGCACTTCCCATAGCGTATAGTTCACCTTCTCAAATGAAGCCCGTCAGCCCCAGACGCGGCGGGCGGTGTCGACGACGAGTTTGAGCTTGGCCCACTGGCGGTCTTCGGTGATTAGGTTGCCTTCGGCGGTGGAAGCGAAACCGCACTGTGGGCTCAGAGCCAGATTTTCCATGGGCACATAGCGAGAAGCTTCTTCGATGCGCTTTGCCAGTTGGTCGGGATCTTCCATTTGCGGGACTTTGGAGCTGATGAGGCCGAGGACGACGGTTTTGCCTTTAGGGATGAAGCGGAGAGGCTCGAAGGTGCCGGAGCGCGCGTCGTCGTATTCAAGCAGGAAGCGATCGACTTCGAGAGAGCCGAATAATTTTTCGGCGATGGCGTCGTAGCCGCCTTCGGCGTACCAATGGCTGCGATTGTTGCCGCGGCATAGATGAATACCAAGGGTTACACCGGGGCGGCGCGCGGCGCGGAAGCAGGCGTTATCGGCTTTCACAGCCTCGTCCAAGGCGGCATCGGGATCCATTCCTATTTCCTTGCGAATCCATTCGCGCCACTTGGGGTCCATGTAGTAGCTATAGCGAGGGGCGTCAATCTGGATGTACTTAACTCCTTCGGTAGAAAGCTTCGCCAGATCGCTCTTCATAATTTCGACGACGGCCCATAAGAGTTCCGAGTGAGTCTGGTAAACGCTATCCGTTACGCCGCGCTTGAAGGAGATCGCGGGAAATTGCGTGGCGCTCGGCAGAGTCATCTTGATGTCGCCGGGGGAGTGAGCTTTCGTGAAAGTCAGCTCGTGGCCAGTGAGCGGACGGACCTGGCGCAGCTTTTTTGTCACGATGCCGGCAACGCTGCTGACGGGCGCCGCGGCGGAATCTGCGGCGTTCCAATTTCTGGCGACGGCATCACCGAAATCGAAGCCCTCGACGGCATCGGTAAAATCGCTCATGAAATTGCGGCGGCGCAACTCGCCGTCGGTGAAAATATCAAGACCGAGTTCCTTTTGTTTGGCGAGCACGCGAAGAATGTGCTGATCCTCGAGAGCGCGAAGTTTTTCCGCGTTTCCGGCAGCTTGCCGGGCTTGAAGCAGTTCGGGCGGCCTTAGAAGACTCCCGATTTGATCCGCGCGATAGGACCTTTCCATGATGGTTTGAGCCTTTCTCCCAAGCTTGATCCTGCAAGCGGCTCCATGACTGTGCCGAAGTTGGCCGGGCCGAGGCTAAGCGTTTTCGAGAGCCTGGCGGCGAAATCTTTAATCAAAACAATCTTTTTCTCGAGGTCGTGACCGATAAAACGCAGCGTCGGCCCGGCCATGCCGAGGGCGGCGATGACACGGCCACCTTTGTAGAGGATGGGAGCGGCAAGTCCGCTCAAACCCTTTTCTAATTCTTCGTGCTCGGTAGCATAGCCCCGGCGGCGAGTGAGGTCGAGGACATTTTTGAAATCCCGGAGACGAAGCACAGTGAGAGGGGTGTAGCGCCTCGGGGGATAGCGAAAAGTGACAGCGTAGGCTTCGGTGTGAGGGAGCCAAGCTAGGATGGCTTTGGCAGGAGCGGTGGCATGCGCGGGAAGGCGCTCGCCGATGAGAGTGCGAACAGTAAGGATTGAGTTCGGGGAGTCGATGCGGTCGAGGCAGATGACGCCGCCGGCACCGGGAACGGCAAGACTGACACTTTCGTTGGAGCGGCGGGCGAGTTCGACTAGGTAAGGGCGGGCTTCGTATTGCAGGGACCGTGTATGTACCGTTCTGGCGGCGAGTTCGTGAAATTTCAGGCCGAGGCGATATTTTTCGTTGAGCGCGTTCTGTTCGATGAGATGAAATTTTTGCATGGCGGCGAGGAGGCGGTGAACGGTGGATCTGTTAAGGGCAAGCTCAGAAGAAATCTGGGCAAGGCTCAGATCGGGACCGTTGTCACCCAAATGCAGAATAATGCGCATGGCTTTTTGGAGAGACTTGCTGGAGCCGACTTCGGCGCGGTTCGAAGCGTTTATTTTGGATTTGCGTGGCGAGGGCAAGCTTTCATTTCCTCGAATGTGGTAGCGGGGTCAAGAACCAGTCTTGAACCGGAGCACGCCAGTGTTACGATCAGTTTCGTTCACAATATGAAACATCATTTCATAATATGAAACAAGCCGGGGAAACACAACTGCGCTCCTGCGAGACGAATGGTACGCCGCCGGCAGCGACCATCCGATCAACCAATGTCAGTTGGCCCTGGTGCCTTGAGCGTCGTTGGCCCTACTGCCCCGCGGCTTTCGACTCTGCAAGGGATTGATTCGCGCGAAAAACGACGTAGGCGCGAATAGCTTCCGCATCTTTTCCCGTAAGTTCTTTCGAAAACGAAACCATGCCGTAGGACGTCAGCGTGCCACCGAGGACTACTTCGTTCCAGGCTGAATTGGCGAGCGTGCCGGAGTAGCGCAGGTCCGGAAGAACGCCACCGCTCACGGCCACGTCTCCGTGACAAGTAGAGCAGTAATTTTGGTACAGGCCTTCGCCCTTTTGGACCGTAGCGGTGGCTGCTGTGAGTTTGGGTGGATTCAATGTGGGAGAGGCGAATTGGGGCAGCGGAGGCAAGCTTGCTTTTCCGCCCAACTTGAACGACAGCATACGGCTGATGTTCTGCGTTCTGCCGGATTTCAGCGCGACTTCACCGGCGGCAAGTGGAAACACGCCGCCCCAGCCAACCTCCACGGCGACGTATTGTTCACCATTGACGGTATAGCTGATGGGAGCGGCAACTACCCCGCTTTGCGTGTCGGCGGACCACAACTTTTCGCCTTTATCGGCGCTGTAGGCTTCCAAATTGCCTTGCGCCGTGCCTTCGAATAAAAGATTTGCCGCGGTCGTGAGGATTCCGCCATTCACAGGACTTGTGCGATTCACGCGCCAGATTTCTTTCTGCTGGATGGGATCCCAAGCGGATAAATGCCCCTTGGTGCTTTCAAGAATGGCGTGTTTCACGGCCGGCGATTGCGGCATTCCGGCGGCAACGAAATCGATCGCAGTGTTAAATGCGAGACTGCTTTCCTGAAATTGTTTCGCTGATTTGTAGACAAATCCCGCGTCCTGCACCGGAATGTAGACCAAACCAGTTTGCGGACTGTACGACATGGAGTGCCAGCTGTGGGCGCCGATCGGTCCGGGAGCGAGGGGAGAAGCCTTGTCTCCATTTTCATAGCGGGCGCTGGCATTTACGATTGGATGGCCAGTAGAAGGATCGATACCGGTTGCCCAGGTGACGGTGGTGTAGGGCTTCGCGGAAATTAATTTACCGGTCGTTCGAACGAGGACGTAGAAAAACCCGTCTTTGGGAGCCTGGAAGAGAACTTTGCGTGCGGTTCCGTTGAGAGTAACGTCCGCGAGAATCATCGGAGAAGCGGCATCGTAATCCCACGCGTCGCCGGGAACTTCCTGGTAGTGCCAGACATATTCGCCAGTTTCGGGTTTCAGCGCGACGATCGAGCAAGTGAAAAGATTGTCTTTGCCCTGGGGACTGCGCATTCGAGGATTCCACGGAGTTCCGTTGCCGGTCCCGATGTAGAGCAAATCGAGTTCGGGATCGTAGACGATGGAGTCCCAGACAGTTCCGCCACCGCCGAGTTTCCACCAGTCACCGCTCCAGGTTTTCGCGGCTTTTTCGAGTGCGGGGCTTTCAAATGGCTTGGATGGATCACCGGGGACCGTGTAGAAACGCCAGGCCAGCTTCCCGGTGTCCGCATCGTAGGCGGAAACATAGCCGCGCACACCCATTTCCGCGCCACCATTGCCGATCAGCACTTTTCCCTTCACGACGCGGGGGGCGCCAGTAATCGTGTAACGAAATCCCGGATCAATGGTGAGAGTTTCCCAAACGGGCTTTCCCGTCGCGGCATCGAGCGCAACGAGGCGGCCATCGAGCGTGCCAACAAAGACTTTTCCCCGCCAGACGGCGACGCCGCGATTGACAACGTCGCAACACGCGTTGATGTCCCATTGTTTCGGTACCTTGGGATCGTAAGACCAGAGTTGCTTTCCGGTGGCGGCATTGACGGCGAGTACTTTGCTCCACGCCGTCGAGAAGTACATCACGCCGTCAACAACAAGGGGAGTCGATTCCTGTCCGCGGCGGATACCAATATCCACATACCATGCAAGACCAAGCTGGCTTACGTTCTGCGGATCGATCTGCTGCAACGGACTGAATCGTTGCTCGCTGTAAGTACGTCCATAGCTCATCCAGTTTCCGGGTTGTTGGTCAGCCTGCAGAAGCCGGGATTCATCCACGTTGGCGGGTGACAGAGTAGCTTTCGAGGATTCATTCGTTCCAGGTTGATTGCGGCAGCCGACTGCGCAAAAAAGTGTGATGCCGATAGCGACATAACGAATGATGTCCCGCCGCATAAACGCTCCTCATGGCGCGAATCGCCGTAAGTAAGGATACAGCCCGCGCACTCACCTTAGCGGATCTGGCCCGCAATGCCTGAAGCTATCTATATATGCTCGCGCGCTCACTTTCCAGTCGCCGCGAGCTGGCCGCTATTCGCATTATCTTGGGGAACTTGCCCGTGCGCAGAGTGTGTCATAGATTGTGAGCGTTCAACATAGGGGCAGTGCGATTTCAAGAAGCGGGAGAAAAGTAAAAATGTTGACGAAGATCGTACGATTCCATGAATTTGGCGGGCCGGAAGTTCTGCGATTCGAACCGCTCGAAGTTGGCGAGCCGGATCCGGGCGAGGTACGCGTGCGCATCGAAGCGATCGGACTGAACCGCGCGGAGGCCGCGTTTCGCTCGGGCCATTACATTGAGAAGGCACAATTGCCGGCGCGTGTGGGATACGAAGCCGCGGGCGTGATCGAGGCTCTCGGCGAAGGAGTCAAAGGCTTTTCTGCAGGCGCTCTCGTTTGCGTCATGCCCGCGTTTTCGATGAACCGGTACGGCGTGTACGCGGAGCGCGCCATCGTGCCGGCGGCTTCTTTGCTGAAGAGGCCCGCGGGATTGGGCACGAAGGAATCCGCATCCATCTGGATGCAGTACCTGACTGCGTGCGGGGCGATGATTGACATTGCAAAAATTGGGAGTGGTGATGCGGTGGTGATAACGGCAGCTTCCAGCAGCGTGGGACTTGCCGCTGTTCAGATCGCAAATCATGTTGGGGCGGTATCGATTGCCGTGACGCGGACGGCCGCTAAGGAAGCGAAATTGCGAGAGCTCGGGGCGGCCCACGTTGTGGTGACGGAAAGAGACAAACTGGAAGTGGAAGTCCTGCGAATCACTGCAGGAAAAGGCGCGAAGCTAGCGTTTGATCCGATCGGCGGGCCTATTGTCGCGTCGCTAGCTGCAGCGATGGCTCCTCAGGGCTGGCTGATTTTGTACGGCAATCTCAGCGGCCAGGCGCAGAACACCGTCTTCCCGTTTGGCCCTTCCGTGATGAAAGGATTTGCGATGCGCGGTTATATCGTATTTGAAATTATTCACGACCCACAACGATTCGAACGCGCGCGACTGTTCATCGAAGACGGCCTTGGTGCAGGCTGGCTCACGCCGATCATTGCCAAGACGTTTCCATTCGACCAAATCGTTGAGGCGCATCGGTATTTAGAGAGCAACGATCAAATTGGCAAGGTCGTGGTTACCGTCCCGTGACCGCAACCCCTAAATCCCGAAACAATTATCTGGCCCTACTCCGAAAGCAGGCTTCGAGGCACTAAGCAGCGGCTGGCGGCGCGGCGAGCCCAAGCAGCTTGCACGCGTTTTCTTTGAAGATCAGCGAATGCACTTCCGGCCGAAAACCAGCCTGCTTGAAATCCTCGATCCAGCGATCGGGCGTGATCAGCGGAAAATCTGTGCCGAAGAGCATTTTGTGCCTCAGCAAGGTATTGGCGTACTGCACGAGTTGCGGTGAAAAATACTTCGGCGACCAGCCGGAAAGATCGATGTAAACGTTCGGCTTATGCAAGCAAACGGAAAGGGCCTCGTCCTGCCACGGCCATGATGGATGCGCGATCACGATTTTCATGTTCGGAAAATCCGCGGCGACGTCATCCAGGTGCATCGGATTCGAATATTTCAGTCGCAGACCGCCTCCGCCCGGCATGCCAGTACCCATACCGGAGTGCCCGCTATGGAAAATCGCCGGTAAACCGTGCTCCGCGATCAGTTCGTACATCGGATATGCGATGCGGTCATTTGGAAAAAAACCCTGAGAGGTTGGGTGAAACTTAAACCCCTTGACGCCGTGTTCTTTGAGCAAGCGGCGCATTTCGCGTACGCCGAGTTTTCCCTTATGTGGATCAATGCTGGCAAATGCAATCATGATGTCCGAATTAGCGGCCGCGGCCTCCGCAACTTCCTCGTTGGGGATTCGACGGCGGCCCATTTCGAATTCGCTGTCCACCGAAAACATCACCAGGCCGATTCTTTGGCTCCGATAATATTCAATGGTCTCGGCAATCGTCGGCAGTTTTCCGGACTTAAAATACTTTACTTTCGCCTCGTCGAATTCCTTGCCGAATTCGTCGAGGGGCTGATGGCAGGAGACTTCTGCGTGCGTATGAACGTCGATGGCGATGAGTTCAGCAATATTCATCATTGACCTTTGTAGAGTGAGAGAAGTTCGCCCACATCGTGGACGTTGAGATGCGGCCGCTGTTTCGCCGGCAAATGTGCAAAGGAGTCCGACGCGCCGATGCCTGTGCTGACTGCCACGGCAAGCGCGCGACCATGCAGAGCCATCGGCACTTCCAGCGAAGGATCGTCACCCACAACGGCCAGTTCCGTGGTTCGAACGCCGAGTTGACGGGCTGCGCAGCGTAACGCTTCGAGCGCAGGCTTGCCAATGACCTGAATGCGCGATCCGGTCAGATCCCTGATCATCGCGGCGATCGCGCGAGAAGTTCCGAGCGCTTTACCGTGAGCGGTCGCGAAATAAAGCGATTGTGAACAACTATAAACGCTGGCACCGCTCCACGCCGCGTGGCAGGCTGCTTCCAGAGAGCTGAACGTAAATTCGCGGAACCAGCCGACCAGCACGGCATCCACTTCAGGCTTGCCCTGGGGCAGGACAGTCTCCATTCCAGCATCACGCAACGGCTTTTCGAGTCCCTCGCCACCAAGCGTCAAGATTCGGCGATAGCCGCGACGCCGAAAAAGATCAGCCGCGCTGCTCGCGGGAGTCATTACCCCGTTGTCCGGAAGCGAAAACCCCACATCTCGCAACATCTCTGCGTATTGTTGGGGCGTGCGGGCTGTTCCGTTTGTGAACAAAACAAATGGAACACCGCGCGAGGAAAGCCAATTTGTAATTTCAAGCGCTCCCGGGAGCGGGTTTAGACCGTGATTGGTCTTGTCGCCCAGAACCAGCGTGCCGTCCATATCAAAAACAAACCCTCGCGAACTGCGCAGCCGCTCGACCGCAGCGGGGGAGTGCACCTGGGTGGTAGTCACTGTGGTCTCTTCACACATTGACGGGCTCGCGCTCGCTCGAAGAGTGCAGTTCCAATCGAAAGCCGGGCTTTTCAACAACAATATCCGATGCCGCCGGGCGCTTTTGCAATTCGCGCAACAATTTCAGAACCGGCTGAAGGTCGGGATTGTAGTGGCGCTGGGCAGGACCTGCCGCAAGCATTGCGTCCACTTCTTCTGCCGGCATGGTGGCGCGCAATAAAAACTCATCATCGGAGATTCCCGGTTTGAACTTCTTGCGCAGTTCTTCCGGCGGCATCGGTGGCAACTCGCCAGCCAACTCCTTCGCGCGCGGGCGGGACAAGATGCGGTCTTTTATGTTGGCATCGACAGGCACCGTCGGGCGCCCAAATTTCCCCAGGACATATCGGATCAGCTGATCGGAAACGTTTCCGTAACGCTCGTCGCCGATAATGTTGTAAAGCGCCTGTGTGCAAACAATTTGCGGGAATGGAGTAACCATGATCGGGAAGCCCAGTTCCGCGCGAACCTGGACGACTTCGCGCATCACATCGGGAAATTTGTCTTCCAGCTCGAGTTCGGCGAGCTGCCGACGCGTTGTGGTCATTACTCCGCCCGCCACCTGATGCCGCAGAAAAGAGGCGTCGTAATCTTGCGGGGTGCCTGCCGGAAGATTTTCCGCGTCTGCCAGGCGCGCGAAATAATCGGAGACTATGGTAAGCGCGCGGTCGTCGATATTTACCGTATGCCCCAGTTCGCATAAATTCGCAGCGACTCGCTGGGCATTTGGCAGCGAAGATCCGTTGGCCAGTGGCCCACAGGCTACATGAAGGGCGCTTACTCCAAGTTCCGCCGCGGCCATGTAACTGAACGCCGAAAGTCCGATCGTGCAATGCGAATGCAGCTCCAAGGGCTTTTCACCCAACTGCGCGCGAATGGCGGGAATCAGCGTTCGAGCGCGGTCCGGCGTCAGCAAGCCCGAGGGGTCCTTAACATAGGCCCGGTCAATGTGCGGTGAGCTCGATACGCGCGCGGCAAGATTCGCATAGAACACATTGTCGTGAATGTCACTGATCGTATAAGTGAGGGCCGCGATCACTTCTACAGCCCCTGCTTTCTTCAGCATTCTCGCGGATTCGAGCAGTGCTTCCGCATCGTGCATCGGATCCAGCACGACGAATCGCGACATGCCGCTGGCCACGAGCCGGTCGTAAACAAGCTGAAGAAAATCCGGGTGTTGGAGCTCCCACGAAATGAAGCGAAGCCCGGTACCGATGAATTGCAGCATCGTGTTCGGCATTGCAGCACGGGTCAGTCGAATGACTTCCCAAGGATTTTCCTTGTGCGAACGCACGGCAATGCCCATGCGCGTGCTCGAAGAAAAGTCCAGGGCGCGAAAGCCGACGCGATCCATGACGGGCGCAATCTCCAAAATCTGCGCTGTAGTAAAACCCATCGCGCCCCACAAACTCTGGTTGCCGTCGCGGATCGAAACATCTATGAGTTGAAGTTCCGCCATTTCAGTTCCCGGCCCATGCGTTCCAATAAAGCGGTGTTTTCACACTACCGCCCTGTTTCCATTTTCCAGGAATCGCTCCAAAAACCCAGTGTTCACGGCGCCCCGGGCAAATTCATCGTTGTCCATCAGCTCGACGTGCATCGGCAGATTGGTGGCGACGCCCGCGATTTCCAGCCGGGCAAGCGCACGCCTTACTTTCTGAAGAGCTTCCTGCCGGTCTGCGCCGTGAACGATCAGTTTTCCCATCAGTGAATCGTAGAACGGCGGCACTGTGGCTCCAGCTTGCATGTGCGTGTCCACTCGGATCCCTTGCCCCACGGGAAAAACCGCTCGCGTAACTCTGCCTGGACTCGGACGAAACTCGTGTAGCCAATCTTCCGCATTGATGCGGCATTCGATCGCGTGGCCGGAAAATACGATCTGCTCCTGCTTCCAACGAAGCTTGCGTCCTTCCGCGATGGCGATTTGCTCTTCGACAAGATCAATCCCACAAATCGCCTCGGTGACGGGATGCTCGACCTGGATCCGTGCGTTCATTTCCAAAAAGTAGAAAGTCTCGCGATCGCAATCCACAAGCATTTCCACCGTGCCCAAGCCTTGAAATCTCAAGTGCCTCGCGAACGCGACCGCCGCGCCATGCATCGCATCCCGAAGCGTATCGTTGAGGTTCGGCGCGGGCGCTTCTTCGACCAATTTTTGATAGCGCCGTTGAATCGAGCAATCACGCGTGCCGAGATGAATGACATTTTCACCGTCGCCGAGGACTTGCACCTCGATGTGTCTTCCATGCGGGATGTATCGCTCCAGGTAAAGGCGGGGATCGCCGAAACTGGCTTGCGCCTCAGCTGCCGCCATCTCCATAGCTAAAGCAAGCTGAGTAGAATTCTGCACCAATTTCATGCCGCGCCCGCCGCCCCCGCCCACAGCCTTGATAAGGATGGGCCAGCCGACCTCACCGGCTAACCGCCGCGCCTCAGCGAGAGTTACGACTTCACCGCCCGGCACGCCCGATAATCCCGCCGCAGCGGCATGTGCGCGCGCCTTCAGTTTGTCGCCGACAGCGTAGAGCTGCTCAACAGTTGGGCCGATGAATATTAGTCCCTCGCGCTCGCAGGCCTCTGCCAGCTTCGGGTTTTCCGATAAAAACCCGTAACCCGGATGAATTGCGCCCGCTTTGCTTGCCGCGGCCGCGGCTACAATCGCCTGGATATTTAGATAGCTCTGTGCCGAATTTGGCGGACCGATGCAAATTGTTTCGTCGGCCAACCGCGCGGCCATGGAATCCAGGTCCGCTTCGGAAGCGGCGAGAACACTTTCGACGCCGAGGCGCTGGCATGTTCGAATCACGCGCACTGCGATTTCGCCGCGATTCGCAATGAGGATTCGCCGGATCGTCATGCGGTGCCCGGCCTGATGCGCATGAGTACAGCGTCTTTTTCCACGAACTGAGCGTTCTGGATGCAAATCTCGGCGATTTCGCCGCGCGCGTTTGCGTAAACGGCGTTCATAAGTTTCATTGTCTCGATGATGGCTACCACGGTTTCCGCGTCGACGCGGCTCCCGATTTCAACGAACGGCGCCGCACCGGGCTTCGGCGCACGATAAAATGTGCCCGGAAGATGCGCACGGACTTCGGCGAATCCTTTCCTCGACATGATTGAGGGATCCGCGCCAATAGCCGCCGCACTGCGTCCCGCAAGGACTGGTCCAGGCGAGGGCTTCAGCAAGCTTGGCGGCGAGAGCACCTGCGATTCCTGCGACCAGTCTCTGCTCTCGCGATTGCGCCGAAGGGTTAGCTTAAAGTTATCGGTCTCAATGTGCAGCTCGTCGAATTTAGTCGCGTCGACCAACTGCAAAATCTCTTGCACATCTTCGTTGGTGAACTTCATCTCTTGACGGCTCCTCCACCGAGGAGCGAAAAAACATGATCGAAGGGTTTGCTCTTGGGCGCGGCTACCGGGGCAGCATCTTTGTTGGCCCAAACCGTTTCCGGCCGGCTTTGGAGCAAGAATATGCTTTCGTCCAGCGGCAAATCGCGCGCAATGGCCCATTCGATATCCTGCGGACAGCCATAATGCCGCTCGATGCGCCGCGCAATTTCAACGAGACCGTGAATTTCATCGTCACTGAGGCTCGCGATGCTTTGCTCGGCGGCCGGAACCTCTTCGTCCATCACGCCGGCACCCTCGGGATTTGGCCGGTGCCGCCGCATCTTCCTGGATATTGCGCGGCTCACTATTTCTCCGGTGATCTTTCCGACGACATATTTGTCCGGCGTCACCTCTCCACTTACGACCGCCGAGCCCAATCCCCAACTCGCTTCCAGGACCACGACGGAGCGGTCTCCGCTATTTGGGCTGCGTGTCAACATCACGCCAGAGGTCCGCGAATCGATCATCCTCTGAATCACCACTCCCATTGCCAATCCGTTCTCCGAGAGTTTCAACCGGCGGCGATATACCACCGACTCGACGGCGTACAAGCTCGCCCAGCATTTTCGCACGTGCTCGAACACCGATTCCACGCCGCGCACCCACAAAAAGGTGTCCTGCAATCCCGCGAAACTTGACTCAGCGCTGTCCTCACTGGTCGCGCTCGAGCGGATGGCAACTGGCTCGCTGCTTCCGCCGCCGCGAGTGTAAAGCAACTCGTAGTGAATCGCGATCGGATCGCGAATCTCAGCTGGCAGCGCTTCGCGTTCCACCCGCTCTCGCACTTCCGAGCTTATTCGCGTGACAGCCGCAAGATCGTCCGGAGACGCGCGTTCAATTTCGCGACGGATAGCGCGGTTGGGATCAATAGTGTTAAGAAATCGCTCGAACGCAGTCGTGGTTACGACGCATCCCGGCGGAACGCGAATTCCCGCGCGGGAAAGTTCGCCGAGGCTTGCGCCTTTTCCACCGGCAGCAGGCCGGTCCTGGATGCCAATCTCCGCCAAGTGGCAGACAAATTTTTCGTTCACCACGGCGATCACCTTCAATCGAGAATTTGCACAATGCCGCGATTGCCATCCACACGCAGCCGCTGGCCGGTCTTGATCCGCTGCGTGGCCTGACCAGTTCCGACCACCGCAGGCAACCCGTACTCGCGCGCGACGATCGCGGCGTGCGACATCGTGCCGCCGATATCGGAGACAGCCGCTTTTATTTTACCGAAGACCGGACCCCAGCTTGGCGCCGTGACGGGACAAACAAGAATTTCTCCGTTGCGAATTTCTCCGATGTCGTTCACGTTTTTCAGAACCCGTGCAACGCCTTCCGCGACTCCGGGTGAAGCGGCAAATCCAAGAATTTCCTTTTCGTTTTCAGGCTCAACCGTTTTTGACCATGCTTCCAGCGTTTCCGACGTAATGCCCCAGAGCATCTGCAACGCCGGATCATTAATGGCGGGCGGAATCGGGCCGAGCGCCGGTGGCGGGCCCCACTCCTTTAATTTTTCGAGGATGCGCTTGCGCTCTTCCACAACTGGCTGCCAGTACGCGGCACCGAGCGGCCTCCCGCCACCCGCCCAAGCAAGACTCACATCTGCCAGAGCGCTCTCGATTTCCACATATTGAAGATGAAACACGTCTCCGGCTTCGGCGAGCACGCCGTTGGCCGCGAGCAGCGCGCCAAATTCACGCACTTTTTTGAAGAACAGCGTAGTAAACCAATGTTCGCAGTAAAATTTGTGATTTTCCACGAAGGGAAGGACGAGATGGCAGAGCCCGAGCATCTGGTCGAACGCCCCGCGCTCGTCTTCGCTTCGCAACAGCTCGCGATATTCGGCAATAATTCGACCGCGCTCTTGCCTCAATCGCTCCGTCGGCCGTTCCAATGAATCTCCGCGACGAAGCTGCTCGACATATCGCGGCAAGGCCGCGAACGGCACGGACAAATTCTCGTTCCAGCTCAAATGATGATGGTAGAAGCCATCGCCCGTGGACATGTGAAACCACGGCTCGCGCGATTTATCGAGTTCCGCCAACCAACGACGGCCCGCATCCCCGCGGGTGCGAATTTCGGCAAGCACCTTCTTCGCGTCGCAATCGATAGCAAACAAATCGTCGACGCCGAATTCGATCGCCAGCTTAGCAAGCCGCTTCAGTTCGTCGTCCGGCCGGAACATCAGCACTTCGATTCCCGCCACCATGCGCGCTACCGTCTGGTCCGCGGTTTCCGGAAACGCCTTCTTGCAAAAATCGAAAAACACCATGTAGGCGCCGTAGCCGAGCATCAACATTTCAAAATGGTGGTGCCACATTTTGGAGTAAAGCTCGACCACGCGGTGAAAGTTTTCGCGGATGTAGTGATTTTGTCCCAGGCCTTTCGCCTTCGTCACAACGTCCGCTTCATCGAACTCGGGCAGTGCCGGCACGTGGATTGCTTCGAGCTCGTGAATCAAATTTTCAAGCCGTACTTTCCACTCGCGGAACAGGCGTTCCCAATTCTCGTAGTAGTAGCCCGCGCGCTGCTGGAAGATCCCCAGACGCCGCTGAATCTCCGTGGGCTCCAAGACCGGGTTCGCCGTAATGTAGATGCGCCCGTTGACGATTCTGTGTTCGATGCCCATCGTGGTCGGGAAAACAAAAATTCGCGTCGTGAATGCGCCCAAAGCTTCGTATGGAATTTCCGCGGTAATCGCATCGAACGCAGGCATCGGCTCCGGAAAGTGCATTGCGTTGTAAAACCAGAAGCGCCGATCATCTTCCGGCTGGAAACGGGTGTAATAGGGATACATCGTTCGCCAGGCATCCGCTCCCGGCGCATCGACAATCTGCGAAGGCAGCGTGAAACTGCGGACTTTTCCATCAGCGCCCATCGGTTTGCTCCAAAGTGCGGACCTCGCCGCGGCCGCTGGCGATCAACTGTTCGTCCGCAAGCGAATAATCCTTCTGCGTCTTTGCGTAATTCACAAAAAAATCCAGCGACTCCGGATTGGCCATGGCATGCCGGTTAGCGGCCTGATCGGTGGGCACGCCCATCAGAATTTTACGCACCGGCACTTCCATTTTCTTGCGCGTAAGAGTCATCGGAATTCCAGGGGCCTGAATGACGCGGTCCGGCACATGGCGCGGCGTGTATTCCCGCCTCAAATGCTCGCGGATTCTCCGATCGAACGGCTCTTCCAATTGGAGACTGCCCTTGAGCTTTACGAACAACGGCATAAAACACTTCCCCCCTGGCAAATCGAGATTTACCACCAGCGCGTCCTCGACTTCTTCGAGCTGCGACAACGCCCGGTATATTTCTCCAGTGCCAATTCGAACTCCTTGCCGGTTAAGTGTCGCATCCGATCTTCCCAGTACGAAGCAGCCTCCCCTCCCGTTGACGCGAAAAAAATCTCCGTGCCTCCAAACTCCTGGGTATACATCAAAATAAGACTCGCGATAGCGCGAACCGTCTTCGTCGTTCCAAAAATAGATCGGCATCGAAGGCATCGGCTCGGTCAGCACCAGCTCGCCGACTTTGTCCACGACGCTCTCGCCATTCTCATCAAAGGCATACGCCGCCACACCCAGCGAGCGCGCCTGAATTTCTCCCGCGTGGACAGGCAGCGTGGGCACGCCTCCCACAAACCCCGTGCAGCAATCCGTTCCCCCGCTTCCTGTCGCGATCCAGACGTCTTTTTTCACATTCTTGTAAAACCACGCCGTGCACTCCGGCGAAACTGGAGAACCCGCAGGCATGATCGCCCGCAGGTACGGAAAATCAAATCGTTCGCGCGGAACGATCCCGGCCTTGGCCATTACATCCACATACGCGGGGCTCGCTCCAAAAAAGCTCGCCTTCGCATCGTGCGCGACTCGCCAAAGGACATCCGCCGTAGGGTAGGCTGGATTCCCGTCGTAGAGTACCGGGCAAACGCCGCTCAAAGGCATGCTCGCCAGAAAATTCCACATCATCCAACCGGTCGTCGTGAAAAAAAACGCCCGCTCGCCTTCGCGATAATCCATGTGAAAATGTTGCAGCTTCAATTGCTCAAGAAGAATACCGCCGTGGCTCTGCACGATGGCCTTCGGCAATCCCGTGGTGCCCGAAGAAAAGAGAACCCACAGCGGATGGCCAAAGGGAACCTGCTCAAACTCAAATTCTTCTTTGGAAATAGGGGCGCGCGACAGAAGTTCATCCCATCGCAATGCTCCTTCGCACGGGCCGCTTTGATCCGCGGCGTCTAAATACGGCACATACACAACATGATCGAGGCCATCCAGCGACGCGATAATTGTTGCGACTTCGCCCTTTCGCTCGAAAGCTTTGCCGCCATAGCGGTAGCCGTCCACACAAAAAAGGACTTTCGGCGAAAGTTGCTGAATCCTGTCAATCACGCCGCGCGAACCAAAATCCGGCGAACAACACGCCCAGATCGCTCCAATCGCCGCTGTCGCCAGCATAGCGATCATCGTCTCCGGGATATTCGGCAGGTACGCCACCACGCGCTCGCCCGGCCGCACACCCATTTCGCGCAGCCGGGTGGCAAGAATGCGCACCTGCCCCGCATATTTTTCCCAGGGCACGCCTGCCAACGGCGCCGTCTCGCTCATGAACAAAACGGCGTCGCCCCCGGTTCGCTCACGCCGAAGCACGTGCTGCGCGTAGTTTAGCCGCGCCCCGGGAAACCATTCCGCACCCGGCATGGTTCTCTTTCCAAGCACGCGCGTATGTGGGGCCGACGATTCCACGCCGAAATAATCCCAAATTGCCTGCCAGAACTCTTCGATGTTGCCGACGGACCATCTCCACATCGCGTCATAGTTCTCGAATTGCAATCCCCGCTCGCGCGCAAGCCACTTCGCGAACCGTGCCACGTTCGCGTCCTCCACTCGCGCTGCGCTCGGCGTCCAAAGCAACTCGCCTTCGCGCACACCAAGCGTCTCCGGTTTGGCGTTCTCCAAACGATTCACCGTTCCGTCAGTTCCTGGAGCGCTGATGATTCACCTCGTTTTGCATCCGAGCCAAAGGCTAGTCACCTTCTCGGTTTGCATCAAGCGAGCAAGGGCAGAAAGCATGCTGCGAGCGTGTTCGAACACCGCACAAATTGCGGGCCTCGCTTTGCCGGGGCCTCCATGAACCGCGCTTGAAATGATCTCTTGTGCCTATATGATCCCCATTCGTAAAGAGCTAAGCCTTCAATCCATCGTGCGATGAAATTGTCCGATTCGCAAACCACGAGGAAAATGTAGTAGGGTACAGCCTAATGGACTTGCTAACGCGCCGCTCATTTCTCGAAAAGGTCTCCGCTTATACGGCCGGAGGAATCCTCGCGAGCAGCGTCCCCACTGCACTCGCTCAATCCATGTCCGAGCCGCACGTCTCGTTTCCCACCCGCCCGCGCGATCGCATCGCGATCCCTTCCTATCCATTTCGCGCGTACATTGTTAGCCCGGGAAACCGCGAGCGCGATGACGATCTCCCTTCAATGAACCTCCTTGACTTCCCCGCGCATGTGGTCGAGAAGTTCGACGTTCATAATATTGAGCCACTCAGCGACCACTTCACGTCGTTGGCGCCTGACTACCTCGATGATTTCCGCCAAATCATGCTGAAGGTCAGGGTGCGTCCCGTCAACATCGCCGTCGGCGCGGCCAACAGCTTCTATGATTCCAGCGACTCCGCACGTGATTTGGCTGTCGCTTATGCAAAGAAATGGGTGGACGTCGCCGTGCGCATCGGCGCACCCGGCATACGCACGCACATTGCGGCCGCGAAGAACTCTTCACCAAATGTCGACCGCGCTGCGGCAAGCTTGGGCGATGTCTCCAACTACGCCGCCGAGAAAAACATCGTCGTTACGCTCGAGAACGACGATCTCATCAGTGAAGATGCATTTTTCATCGTGAAGGTAATTGAAGCGGTGAACAATCCGCATCTTCGCGCCCTTCCCGATTTTGCCAATTCCATGCTGAAGGGCGATCCCGAATTCGACTACCGCGCGCTCCAGACCATGTTTCAGCATGCTTATAATATCTGTCACGTGAAAGATGGCGAGACTGACGACAACGGCAAGCTATTCAGCGTAGACCTGAAGAAATCGTTCGATATTCTGATGGCTAGCGGCTATCAAGGCTACTGCTCGATGGAATACGACCAGCCCGGCGAACCTTACCTCCCCACAACAAAGCTCATCGAACAAACGATAAAATATCTATCGTAGCGTCGAATTCCGCTTTCGGCGCTCGCTTTGCTCAACTCCCCGGCGCGCGATCCGAGAAAGTTTCGCTGGTCGAATCCCAATACTGCTTCTTGCCGGACCAATAGGCTTCCGTCGCCATCATGTTCGCCACGGAATGCGCGAAGCCATTCTGCACGGTGCAATGTGGTTGCTGCCGCGAACGCATGCATTCGAACCAGTTGGCCATGTGGCCAAGCGTCAGGTCGTCTATGCCCATTGGGGGAAGCCCGGTCTCGCCCGGCAAAAGAACGAATCTCGACGCACGCTTCTTGTCGATGTCTGGATCGTCCTCATGCGTTCCTTTCTCTTCGACGAGTTCATAGCGCGGGCTGCCCTCGCCTCCGATGTTGGTGAGCGTAGCCTTTTTCCCCATGTAGCACGTCGAGCTTGGCGAGTCATTTCCAAAACTCGTCGAGTAGCTTACGAGAAAGCCCTTCGGATATTCGAGTAGCGTATGAAACGTATCAGCGTTTTCGCGTCCATCGTGCCACGCGAATATTCCGCCGTGCGACACCACCGAGCGCGGAAAGTTGTCGTTCATGAACCAGTGCACCAGATCAATCGCATGACTCATCCATTGATCGGGGATGCCGCTCGAAAATTCCTTGTACAAACGGAACTCACAATAAATCTTCGAGTCGAAGGGCCTATAGGGCTTGGTCAGCAGCCACTTGCGCCAATCCGTGTCTTGCTCGCGAATCAGTTTTGTTTCCTCGCGTCCGCGCCACCGCGGCCCATGATAATTCCAAACGATTTCCACTTTGCTGACGTCTCCGAGCACTCCGGTCTGCACCAAATCGTGCGCCGCTCTTGGATACGGCTCGCTGCGATGCTGCGTCCCGACCTGCACGATTCGGTCGCTTTTCAACACTGCATCGCGCGCCGCCTTTGCTTCCGCCAGCACATTGCCCATCGGCTTTTCGACGTAAGCGTCTTTGCCGGCTTCCACTGCCATTTTCAAAATCGGCGAATGCGCGTGTTCCGGCGTCGAAATCAAAACGGCATCGACATCTTTCAAAGCCAGGACGTCCTCAAGATATTCGAACGAGCGCGGCGCGCGGCCGTAGTACTTCGTGTTCGACGCGGTCGCTTTTTCGCGATTTAGCGTCCACAAATCGCACACCACGGTCATTTCGGCGTTGTGGCTCGTTTTCAATTGCGAGGCAATCCAATCCAAATCGCGGCCGCGGCTGCCCGTGCCAATGTGCGCCAGCGAGAGACGGTCGTTGGCCCCCGCAATCCTGCTGTAGGAGACCGCCGTACTTGGTAGCGTCGCTCCTCCAGCTACCAAAGCTGCCGATTTCACCAAAAATTTTCTGCGATCCATGTTTTCGGTCGAATCGCTCATGGTTTGCTCCATTCGACTGCGTAGGCTCCGGACAATTCATCGAAATCAACAGCAGCGTCGATCGGACATGGCGCCGCACTCCCGCGATGGATATCCATGCCACCACTGGCCGTGCGAGATGAGTGATATCCTACCGCTGCTCAACGCCAAATGGATAGCCAGCATGAATCAATCACCCGAACAACTACATAAAGCCTTCCAGGACGCCTTCAACAAGCACGATTTGGAATCCATTGTCGCTCTCTATGAGCCCGGCGCTGTTCTAGTCAGCTCGGAAGGAACTGTCCGTGGCGCAGACGCCATTCGAGAAAGGTATCGTGATATTCTCGCGATACACCCGACGATAAACGTTCAGACCCTGAGCGTGAACCTTGCTGGAAATCTCGCCATGCTGCACGGGAAGTGGGTATTACACGGGACGGACCAGGATGGCTGCCAGATTCGCAGGGAGGGCCGGAATACAGAAACCGTTCGCCAGCAAACGGACGGACGCTGGCTATTTGTGATAGACAATCCCAGAGTGCCCCAGGATTAACTGTCCTCCGGAATTTCCCAGCTCCCGCAATTCGCTGCGTTGACAAGAGATTGCGTGTAGTCTTAAATGGGCGCCGTGAACGTTCACGGGACTTTCTTTCAGCGGCTAACTCTCGATCTCAGGCTCCGCTAGGAGGCCTCATTCCTATCCTTGGCATCGACGTTGGGACCAGTGGCACCCGCGCCGTCATCCTCAATGAACACGGCGCGGTCCTGGCCTCCGGCACGGAAGAGCACTCCAACTTTGCCAGCCCCGAGCCCGGCTGGGCAGAACAGGATCCCCGCGACTGGTGGCGCGCCGCCGCGCTCGCCGTTCGCCAAGCGCTGCAACTTTCCGGCCTCAAAGCCGATTCCATTGCCGCCGTCGGCTTTTCCGGCCAAATGCACGGCGCCGTCCTGCTCGATGAGAACGACGAAGTCATCCGCCCCGCCCTCATCTGGTGCGACCAGCGCACGGAAGCTCAATCGAAGGAACTCGAGCGCACCATCGGCCTCGATCGCCTCATCCAGTTGACCTGCAATCCCCCGCTGACGAATTTCACGCTCACCAAACTTCTTTGGGTCCGCGAGCACGAGCCGACAAGTTGGCAGCGCGTCCGCAAAATCATGCTTCCGAAGGACTACGTTCGCCTCCGCCTAACTGGCGAATCCGCGATTGACGTTGCCGACGCTTCCGGAACGCTGATGCTGGACGTCACACATCGAACCTGGTCAAGCGAAGTTCTCTCCAAATCCGGCATCGATGTCAAACTACTTCCACAACTTTTCGAATCGCAGGAAATCTGCGGCAAGCTCTCCGAAGCGGGAGCGAACGCAACCGGTCTCCGCACCGGAACTCCCGTTGTCGCCGGCGCCGGCGATCAGGCTGCAGGAGCGGTTGGAATGGGTATCACGCGCGCGGGAGTCGTCAGCGCTACGATTGGAACTTCCGGAGTGGTTTTTGCCGCGACCGACCGCCCCTCCCTTGATCCGCGAGGGCGCTTGCACACATTTTGCCACGCCATCCCAGGACGCTGGCATGTCATGGGCGTAACGCAAGCGGCAGGGCTTTCTCTGCGTTGGTTCCGCGATCGTTTTGGCGCCGGTCCCGACGACGGCCGCGATCCCTACGAACGCCTCTCCGCAGAAGCCGCCGGCGCTCCAGCCGGCTCCGAAGGCGCGTTCTGGGCCCCATATCTCATGGGAGAGCGCACTCCACATCTCGACCCCTTCGCCCGCGGTGCCTTCGTTGGACTTTCCGCCTCGCATACGCGCGCGCACTTGATCCGCGCGGTTCTGGAAGGCGTCACTTACAGCTTGAAGGATACGTTCAGCATTTTTGAGGAGATTCACGTTCCCGTGGAACGCATCCGCCTCGGCGGCGGAGGCGCTCGCTCGCTAGTCTGGCAGCAAATTCAGGCAGACGTTTATGCGCACGAAATCGAGATTTTGCAGGCGGAAGAAGGTGCGGCTTATGGCGCCGCCATTCTCGCGGGCGTGGGCGCGGGATGCTGGAAGAGCGTGGACGAGGCGTGCGATGCAACCGTGCGCGTCGCGAAGCGCGTAAGCCCAGGCCGCGAAACGAGCGCCGTCATGCAGCGCGGCTATCAAACCTTTCGCCGGATTTATCCGGCACTACATTCCATCTTCGCGGAAAATCAGTCTTCCTCCGCGCGCTGAGCGAAAAATCAAAACGGAATCAGCCGAAGCGGCCGTTCTCTCCGCTCAAGCCTTTTTCTGTCCAGGCTTGAAGTGGTAGCAATACCACGCTCCAATCACCGTCATCAGGGCGCCCCACCAAACGCTCGCGTGCAAGCTGTACAACACAACCTCATGCGCTGGCGGATGCCAAATCTCGTAAACTCCCGCGAACAAAATCAGCACGCCGTTGACGAGCAGCGACAACCCAATAAAAAACCAGATCGAAATCATGCGTTCACCCTCCGGCCGCAAGAACTACCAGAAATAGATGTTCAGAGCTAAGAAGACGACCACCACCACTCCGGCCCAGAAAAGCGGCTTCTGATACCACGGAACATTCCCAACCGCCGGTATCTCCGTCTGTCCGTAGACCAAGCCCGTCAATTCAGCGTCCGTCTTCGGCTTCGTTGCCAAACTCACCACAACCGTAACAAGCACGCACACGAGGAACGACCACAGCGCTTGAAACATATCCTGAGCCAGCGTTTTGGCATCCGGCGACAGGGCCACGTAACGCAATGCGTAGGGGTCGATCTTAACCCACGCCCACAAACTGACGGAGGACACGATGCCACACAGCAAGCCCCAGAAACCGCCCCAGCCTGTCGCACGCTTCCAGAGCATCCCGAGGAGCACTGTGCCAAATAATGGGGCAATGAAAAAACTGAACAGATTTTGCACATAGTCCATGATGCTGGCGAACTGCATTACGAAGTAGGCAGTACCGATACTGATTAGTACGCCGATCACCGTGGTCCAGCGGCCCATGCTCACGTAGTGGCTGTCGCTGGCATTCTTGTTCATTAGCGGCCGGTAAATGTCGTATGTCCAAACGGTGGTGAAGGCGCTGACATTCCCCGCCATGCCCGACATGAAGCCGGCGATCAACGCGGTAATCCCCAGTCCGAGCAAACCAGGGCCGCAATAGCGCGCAAGCATCAACGGAAGCACGTCGTTGTAGCTAAGCGCTCCCGTGGCCGCGGCCACCGATTCGGGCACCAGCTTCATCGGAAGTACCGCCAGCCCCAAAAGCCCCGGCAAAATGACAATCAGCGGAACCATCATTTTGAAGCCAGCTCCAATAATGGGAGCCATTTCAGCGCTGCGAATGTCTTTGGCGGCAAGGATGCGCTGCACGACGAGAAAATCCGTCGTCCAGTAACCCATCGAGATCACTGCGGCCAGCCCAAACACGATCCCGATCCAGTTGATGCCCATCGGATTGCTGCTGAAGTGGCCCACCCCGGCCCACAGATGAACGTACTGCTCCGAAAAGCGGTGCGCGATTTGCACCTTCAAATTGCTCCAGCCGCCCGCTTCGTACAGACCAAGGATCGGAATCAGCAGTGCGCCCGCCCAAATCAAAAAGAATTGCAACACTTCATTGAAAATCGCCGATCTCAAACCGCCCAGCGCAACGTAAATCGCAACGGTCAGCGCTGAAACCCAAATACTGAAATTAATGTCCCATCCCAGGACAATCTGCATCACCTTTGCCATGGCGAACATGTTCACGCCGCTCATCAGCACGGTCATGAACGCAAACGAAATCGCGGAGACGGCGCGGGCGGGTTCTCCAAACCGCAATTTCAGATAACCAGGCACGGAGTGCGTTTTGGAAATGTAATAGAACGGCATCATCACCAGCGCAAGAAAAAGCATTGCGGGGATGGCGCCAATCCAGTACCAGTGCGTGGCCATAATGCCGTACTGGTAGGCCGAGCCTGCCCAGCCCATCAGTTCGAGTGCGCCGAGGTTTGCCGAGAGAAAACTGAGCCCAGCAACCCACGCCGTCATTTCGCGGCCGGCCATGAAGAAATCTTCGCCGGTGTTCGCGCGCCCGCGCAGGTAGAATCCGATGGCCAGAACAAGCGCGAAATAGAAAACGATGATGATGACATCCACGGCCGAGAGATGAACAAGTTGGGTGGGTACGACAAACGCGAAAGGGGTGGTCATAGTTTCTCTAAACGCTTCTCCTCTGCGAGCTTCCTACACATCCCGACAAAAAGCTTCGTTCCGGCTCTGAATCCCCTGCGGCAGCTGTGCTTTACTTCGTCGTCAAAAACTTGTAAATCGTTTCCGAATGGAAGTGTTCGCCGGGCTTTAATTCCGTGGACGGAAAGTTGGGATGGTTCGGCGAATCCGGAAAATGCTGCGTTTCCAGGCAAATCGCGCCGTACTTTTCGTACGCCACTCCGCCCTTGCCCTTGATGCTGCCGTTCAGCCCAATCGCCGAATAGAACTGCACACCCGGCTGAGTCGTAAACACCTCGATCTCCCGGCCCGATTCCGGATCGGTCACCCGCGCCGCGAGACGCAACGTTCCGGCTTTGCCGTTCAAGACATAATTGTGGTCGTACCCGCCGATGTCCTTGATTTCGCTGATGCGGACCCCGATGGCCGTCGGCTTCAGAAAATCCAGCGGCGTGCCTGCAACGCTCTCGATTTTGCCCGTAGGGATCAACGTCGAATCCACCGGAGTGTACTTGTCTGCATTGATATAGAGGATGTACTTCAGAATATCGCCCGTGTCCGTGCCCGAAAGATTGAAATAACTGTGGTTCGTCAGATTCAAAACCGTGTCTTTGTCCGTTTCCGCCGCATATTGGAGTTTCAGTTCGTCCGTATTTGTCAGCGTGTACGTCACGCTCACGCGCAGGTTCCCGGGATAATTCTCTTCCCCGTCTTTGCTCAGGTAGCTGAATTTCACCGCCGCTCCATCTTTCACTTCTAGCGGCTCCGCTTTCCATACTCGCCTGTTAAATCCGATCGCGCCGCCGTGCAAGCTGTTCGGTCCATTATTAAGAGCGAGTTGATATTCCTTGCCATCCAGGGTGAATTTTCCCTTGGCAATGCGGTTCGCGTAGCGGCCGATCGTTCCGCCAAAATAGGGGTGCTGGCTCAGGTAGCCTTGCAGATCATCAAATCCAAGGACGATATCGCCCATTTTTCCGTGCCGGTCCGGAACGTGCAGCTCCGCCAGTGTCGCGCCGTAAGTGATGACTTTTGCCGAGGCCCCTTTCGCGTTGAAGAGGGTGTAGGACTCGATTTCTGTGCCGTCAGTCAGCTTGCCAAACGCAGCCTTCACGACGTGCGCGGCTTGTTTGGCCGCCGTTTGAGTTTCTCCAGCAGGCGACGATGTCGCAAACTCCGGACTGAAAGCCATCAAGATAGCCAGCATGCAGATTCTCCCCCAGCGCACCATTCCTACCCTCCTCCACGCCCAAAACCCCAAGCTGCTTCGACCTTGTCCTTCGCCTTGTATCACAAAAGGGCTGTCCTTCGCGAATTTTCTCCTTATTTTTCTTAGACTTGCCGATTCCTCCTGGCGTCCCGGGCCTCCACGGCATCCTTTGCGATGGCCATTGACAACTCTACTTCCCCGGTGCCAATGTGCCAGTGCTCGTCCGACATAAAATATCGTTATCGTTCACGGAGTTCCATAATTTTGATGCGTTCCCTTTCCAAGAAGCACATAGCTCTCCTCCTCTCCCTTATTTTCTTTCTGGCCGCACCTTCCGTGATGGCTCAGTGGGTTCCCTTAAACCCCGTAGACGCCGTTGAACCCCAGCCCGATGGCGCCGTCATGGTCCTCAAAACTGGCTTTCTGCGGTTCCAAGTCTGTTCGGATTCCATCGTTCATGTCGTGTACTCCCTCGAGCGCGACGTGCCGCATCACCCGGACTTGATGATCGTCAAGGAATCCTGGCCGAAAGCTGACTTCTCCATTCACTCGGACGATCCCAAAGTCATTACCTTGACGACGGCTCGCCTGAAGATCGAAGTGACGCGCGCGGACAGCTCGATCGTTTTTTTCGACTCCGCCGGTCACAAGCTCGCGCAGGAAAACAGTCACACGCTGACGCCCACGGAAGTCAACGGCGAGAAGACGTATCGCTCCGAGCGCTTCGTCAACATGTGGGACACGCAAGAAGCTTTGTACGGGCTTGGCCAGCATCAAGGGGGCGTGTGGAATTATCGTGGAGAAGCCGTCGACCTCTCGCAGGACAACACGAATATTTCGATACCGCTCCTTCTCTCCAGCAAGGGATACGGCATTTTCTGGAACAACGGCTCGCGCAGCCGCTTCAACAATCGGTTTGTCCATGCTTTCTATCTGAGCTCGGAAGTCGCCGATTCCATCGACTACTACTTTTTCTACGGCCCAGATTTTGACCACATCATTGGCGCGTATCGCGAACTCACCGGCGCTGTTCCTCTCTTCGGCAGATGGGCCTACGGCTATTGGCAATGCAAAAATCGTTACGACTCGCAGGCCGAATTGATCGCCATCGCGCAGAAATATCGCGACCAGCACATCCCGCTCGACAACATCGTCCAGGACTGGTTCTGGTGGAACATCATGGGCGACCCCGTCCTTAACAAGAATTATCCCGATCCCAAAGGCATGGTCGACGCCCTGCACAACGATCACGTGCACCTGATGATTTCGGTGTGGCCCTACTTCGGTCCCGGCTCTCCGGTTTACGACGACATGGACAAGCGCGGATTCTTCATCGCCAAGACCATCGCCCCCAGTTTCCATCCGGTTGGCCAAGCCCTTTACGATGCGTTCAATCCGGAGGCTCGCAAATACTACTGGAACCTCATGCACAAGGCGCTCCTCGATATCGGCGTCGATGCCTGGTGGCTGGACACCACCGAACCGGAAACCGAAGCCCGCGAGACAAACATTCTAGTTACCAACAAAGTGGACGGCGGCAAGAACGGCGCGCGCTACGCCAACGAGTTTCCTCTTTACACGACTTCCGCCGTGTACGACGGGCAGCGCGAAGCTTCCAATAAAAAACGCGTCTTCATTCTTTCGCGTTCCGCTTATGCTGGCGAACAACGCAATGCCGCCGCGGTCTGGTCCGGCGACATCGATCCCAATTGGGAAACTTTTCGCCGTCAGATTCCCGCCGGCCTCAACTACTCTCTTTCCGGCCTCCCCTATTGGACCACCGACATCGGCGGCTTTGTCTCCGCCAATCCTGGCGATCCCGCCTACCGCGAACTTTACATTCGTTGGTTTGAGTTCGGCGCCTTCTGCCCCGTTTTCCGCGCTCATGGCACGCGCACCACAAATCAAAACGAACTGTGGTCCTATGGTCCCGAGGCGGAGAAGACTCTCATCGCCTACGACAAACTTCGCTATCGCCTGATGCCCTACATTTATTCGCTCGCCTGGAAAACTACCCACGAGGACTACACCATCATGCGCCCCCTCGTCATGGACTTCCGCGAGGACGTCCACGCGCAAAACATCGGAGACCAGTTTCTTTTTGGCCCCGCGATTCTCGTAAATCCAGTTACGGAACCGGGGGCGACAACCCGCCAGCTCTATCTGCCGGATGCGACCTGGTACGACTTTTGGACCGGCTCTTCTCTCCAAGGCGCCCGCTCGATCAACGCTCCAACCACGATCGACCGCATGCCCCTTTATGCCCGCGCCGGTTCCATTCTTCCGCTTGGTCCTGACGTGGAGTACGCCGCCCAAAAATCCGCCGACCCAATCGAGTTACGTATTTACCGCGGCGCGAATGGCGCGTTTACTCTCTACGAGGACGAAAACGACACCTACGACTACGAAAAGGGTGTCTACGCGACGATTCCCTTTTCCTGGGACGACGCCTCACAAACTTTGACGATCGGCGACCGCTCCGGCTCCTTTCCGGGCATGCTCGAAAAGCGCACGTTCCGCGTTGTCTTCGTCCGCGAAAACCACGGCGTTGGCGGCGGGCTTACCGAGAGAGTGGATAAGACCGTCGAATACTCCGGCAAGAAAATCACTGTCAACCCATAATTCACAAAGCTCCCGAATACAAAACGTTCTGCTTGACGAGCTAACTTCGCAGGACTAGGCTCGCGGCAATCGGTCGGGGGCGGCGATGCGTTCTTCCTACACGGGGGCCCCGAAGTGGGTGCGCAGTCAGGTGCACGACCTGGTGCGAGCCAGGAACTGCGCATCCAAGTGCTTCGCGCGATTCGTGGTGGCGACCGCTTCGTGTGCAATGTTTTCCATTCCTGTTTTCAGCCAAGATACCGGCAGCGCGGAACGCGAATGGTTTGGGAACGGTGCCGAAATCGCCGTGACCGTGCACGATGGTTCCGGGGAGCCGGTCTCCACGGCAGCGATGGTGAAACTCTACCGCGACGGCACAATCCCCAGCGGGCAAGGAGCGACCTCGCGTGGGCGCATAACGTTTGTGGTGACCAGCTTGGGCGAATTCACGGTGATCGTGGAAGCGGCAGGATACGAGAACGCACAAAAGGATGTATCGGTGCGCGTTGCCGGGCGGGAGCAGGTTGATGTTTATTTGCGGCGAGCTTTGGGCGCTGAAAGTGTCGTGGGAGTTCCCGGAAAGCCGATCCTCGCACCAAAAGCGAAGGAAGCTCTCGAGAAGGGACTCCGGGCGTTGAGTGCGGAGAAGCTCCCGGATGCGGAGAAACACGTCGGCGAGGCAATCCGATTGGCTCCCGGGAATCCCGACGTTCTGTACGTGGAAGGCGTGTTGCGTCTGAAGCAGCGAAAATGGGTGGAAGCGCAAAGCGCGCTGGAAAAAGCAACCCAGATCGATCCGGGCTACGCGCGGGCTTACGCTGCCCTGGGCATGGCGCTTTGCGATCAAGCAAAATATGCCGTGGCTATCGTCCCTTTAGAAAAATCGCTCCAACTGGATCCCGATAGCACTTGGGAAACGCGCTGGACATTAGCGAAGGCGTATTACCAGCACGCCCAATACGACGAAGCCTTAAAAATGTCGCAGGCGGCGCTTGCGCAGTCGAACGGCAAGGCGCCCGAAATCGCACTGCTTGTCGCGCAATCGTTGACAGCGGCCGGGCGTTACGAAGATGCGGCGAATGTCTTGCGGGAATTTGTGAAGGAACACGCCGACCGCCGGGAGGCGGCTACGGCACGGAAATGGCTTGAGCGCCTGTCGGCCAGCGGGAGAATCCGGGCAAATTAGAATTATTGGTGGGAAGCGTTCTCTGCGCTTTCGATGACGGAGATTCCTGCTCGCAGATAACAATTCGATCAACACCGGGAAACGGGCGGTGAAGGCTTAGTCTTGCTATACTCCCCGATACATAAGGTGCTGCCGAGTGTTGGCGGAACGCGGCCATCCCGAAGAGCAATCGAGTTTCGAGACACGAGAGAATGTCGAGGCCGTGTAGATGACACCGACGCACAACAAAGAAAACGGGCGCCCACGGGAAAACAAGAAGGTCACGCTAAAGACCGTGGCAAAGCACCTCGGTTTGGCGGCGGGGACGGTGTCCGCGGCGCTGAACAACTCTCCGGCGGCGCGATCGATCCCCGAGCATACAAAAAAAAGGATATTTGCCGCGGCGCAAGAACTGAATTACCGGCCGGATTTTTTTGCCCGAACGCTGCGGATGAGGCGAACGTTCACAATCGGAGTCATCGCCGAAGAGATTGGCGACGCCTATGGTTCCCAGGTCATCAGCGGCATCGAGAAATATCTGAGCGCGAAAAACTATTTCTTCCTCACCGTCGTGCACCGGCACGATCCCAAGCTGCTGGCGGCGTATTCGCAGATACTTGTCGAGCGAGGCGTGGAAGGCATCATCACCGTGGACACGTCGATTGCAGCGGAACCGTCGCTGCCGACGGTGGCCGTCGCGGGACACCGTCAGATCGCAGGAGTAACGAACATCGTCCTGGACCACAAGCGCGCGGCGCGGCTGGCGCTCGAGCATCTGAAAGAGCTGGGACACGAAGAGATTGCGTTTATTCAGGGACAAGTTTTCAGCTCCGACTCTGAAGAAAGATGGAATGCGATCACGCAAGCGGCGCAGGAGCTCGGGATTCGGATTCGGCCGGAGTTGACGATCCGAATAGAAAGCACGATATCGACGCCGGAAGTCGGCTTCCCCGTCACAAAGGAACTGCTGGCGAGAAAACGACCTTTTACGGCCCTGTTTGCGTACAACGACATTTCGGCGATTGGAGCGATGTGGGCGCTGCGCGAAGCGGGATTGCGAGTGCCGGAGGATGTGTCCGTTATCGGATTCGATGATATCCCCGGCGCGGCGTTCTCCAATCCCGCGCTGACCACGGTGCGCCAACCACTCGTGCGAATGGGAGAGATCGCGGCGCAAACGCTGGTGAGCCAGATCGAAGAGCGCGATGGGTATGTTCCGGAGATCGCCATTGAGCCGGAATTAGCGGTGCGGGACTCGACGGCAAGGGTGGGGCGTGCCAGAGCGTTGAGCTCGCGAACCTGAAGCGAGAGCTTGAGGCCTAGTCATTCTTCGGACCCGTTCAGGGACGGGAGAGAAATTCTCCGAGAAGCAGATGGAAGTGATGGACGCCATTTTCGCGTTTGACGGAGTAACGGCCACGTTCGTAGGTTACCGAATTTAGCCCGCGCTGTACTTGCCTGCACAACTCAATGTCTTCCTGCTGAACTTCGTCGCTGAAGGAAATGGCGCGCTGTATGCGCTCGCGAATTTTTTCGGAGTGAGCGTCGTGAAAGAACCATTCGAAGATCGTGAGGGTTTTATCGTGGGAGAGCGGGACGATCAAGTTGGTGGAAAGATTGTCGGGATAGATGTTGAGCATGAGATTGGGAAAGATCCAGAAATAGAGAGCTTCGTTCGGAAGACCAGCAGAGGGAGCATACGTGCGGCCGGTGGCTTCTTCGGGCTTCATCGAGCGAATGGGTGCGAACTGTTGCGAGTAGTAGCGGTAGGTGACGGTGCGATATTGGGCATAATCGATTTCGCGCATTAGGCCGGGGTGCGCGATGGGGATGTGGTAGCCCTCGAGGTAGTTGTCGACGTAGACCTTCCAATTGCAATCGATAACGTAATCGCGACGTTCTACGAATTGAAGGCCTTCGAATTGGAAGCCGCGGGACTGCTCGGGGATCTTGCCGAGATAAGCAGAGAGCGGCTCAGCGTTTAGATCGAAGTTGATGAAGATAAGTTGTTCCCAGGTTTCGCAGCGGAGAGGAACCATGCCCATACTGGAGCGGTCGAAGAATTCGACGCCGTCAACGTCTGGAGTGCCGATAAGGCGGCCATCGAGCGTGTAGGTCCAGCCATGATAGCCGCAGCGAAGGACATTTTTGGAACCGCAGCCTTGCGCGACTGGTCCGGCGCGATGACGGCAGACGTTGCTGAAGGCACGGAGGGTGCCCTGCTTATCTCGGACTAGGACAACAGGTTCGCCAACGAGATCGGCAGTGAAGAAAGTTTCCGGGTCGGAGATGGTGCGCCTAACGCCGTTCGATTCGCCGCAAGGTTGAGCGAGAGTGCCGACGAATTGCCAAGTACGGCGGAAGATGCGGGATTTTTCGGCTTCGAGAATTGAGGGGTCAGTGTAGAAATCGGAGGCGAGAGTGTGGGCGCATTCGATTTGATTGCGGACGTTGAGGTGCAAAGGCTTAGTGGTCATTGAGAAAGTCCCGAAAAGAATTGCGATGCACGCCTCGACTTCATCTAGGGCGACTTGGTGTTGATACGTATCGAAAGGATTTCAGCTGTGGGCAGCGCAGAATCTGTTTTCAAGTCGGGCGTGAACCGGTTGACATTTGAACTTGCAACTATGACTTCAGGAGTTTTGACAAAGTCATAAAAGTAGAGATTTTCCCGCGTTTTCGGACACCCGTAAGAGCAACATTGCCACAAAACCTGTTCGGCGTCATCGATTTGAAACTGAGAACTATCCAACGTCAAACCAACCGGAAACCGGACCGTTAACTGCTCATCTTCGCTAAAACGAAGCCGCAAGACGTCGTGATCATGTTCACAAGCAACAATCCGATGAAGATTGTCGTAAGGCCTGCCAAACCACACTCCCCAAAAGCGCAAACTTCCGCTGCTGATTTTCGGCCACGCCGTATGTATTTCGATGCAGATTTTCTCAGCCTCGTTCATCGCGCCGCCGACATGCCCTGGACATCAGAACTTGCGGGTTTCCTGGCGGGACCAGCGCTCGACGACGATTTTGGATTCGGTGAAGAATTCTACGGCGTCGCGGCCCTGGCCGTGGAGGATGCCGAAAAAGCTTTCTTTCCAGCCGGAGAAGGGGAAATAGGCCATGGGAGCTGCGACGCCGATATTAATGCCGATGTTTCCGGCGGGAGCTTCGTAGCGGAAGCGGCGGGCGGCGGAGCCCGAGGTGGTGAAGAGAGAGGCTTGATTGCCGTAGGGGCTGCGGCGGAGGAAGTCCATGGCGTCGTCGATGGAATTGGCGTGGACGAGGCTAAGGACGGGGCCGAAGATTTCGGTGTTGGCGAGCTGAGAATTGGAGGGCAGGCCGTCGAGAATGGTGGGAGTGAGGAAATTGCCGGACTCGTGATGGGGGATTTTGGCGCTGCGACCGTCGAGGATGGCTTTGGCGCCTTCGGCTTCGCCGGCGGAAATTAGAGATTCGATGCGGCGTTTGCTATCGGGCGAAATGACGGGACCCATCTGAACGCCGGGTTCGAGGCCGTTGCCGACCTTGATCGAAGAAGCTGCGTGAGCGATGGAATCGCGGAAAGTCTTTTGTGCGTCGCCGATGGTGACGGCGACGGAGACGGCGAGGCAACGCTGGCCTGCACAGCCGAAAGCGCTATCGCTGATGATTTGCGTGGCGAGATCCATATCGGCGTCGGGAAGAACGATGACGTGATTTTTGGCGCCACCCTGGCATTGGGCGCGCTTGCCGGCGGCGGCGGAGCGCGTGTAAACGTGCTTGGCGACGGGAGTAGAGCCGACGAAGCTGATGGCCCGGACGTGCGGATGATCGCAAAGAGCGTTGACCACGTCCTTGCCACCGTTGACGAGATTGACGACGCCTTTGGGGAGGCCAACTTTTTCGAGGAGCTCGAAGGCACGAGCCATGCTGAGCGGGACGCGCTCGGAAGGCTTCATGATGAAGGTGTTGCCGCAGGCGATGGCGTAGGGGAGGAACCAGTAGGCGATCATTGCGGGAAAATTGAAAGGAACGATGGCGGCGACGACGCCGAGCGGCTGGCGGATCTGCATTTCGTCGACGCCGGGAGTGACGTCTTCGAGATTGTAGCCCTGCATCATCATGGGGATGCCGCAGGCAACTTCGACGTTTTCGATGCCGCGGCGGAGCTCGGCTTTGGCTTCGGAGAACGTCTTGCCGTTTTCAAGGGTGATGAGGCGGGAGAGCTCGTCGATGTGCTCTTCGAGGAGATTTTTGAGTTTGAAGAGATATTGGACGCGCTCGCCGGGAGGAGTGCGGCGCCAGGATGGGAATGCCGCGGAGGCGGCTTGGACGGCGACATCGACGTCGGCGGAGGAAGACATCGGAGTGCGGGCGATGAGTTCGGAGGTGGCGGGATTGGTGACGTCGAAGAAGTCGGTGGTGGAGGAACGGCGCCAGGAGCCGTTGATGTAGTTCTGAAGGTCGGTGACTTGGGTGAGTGGGGCGGTGGTCATGGCGGTGCTCCTTGGGATAGTGCGATGAGGGATAGTTTAGCAAGAAAAAGGGGGGCAAGACGCAGGGGCACGGAGGAACAGAGGTACAACGGAGAAGCGCAGTCAAGACAGAGCGTGACTTTTAGGCTGGGCGTCGGAGTAGATACGGTAGGAGAGCCAGGAGAGGGCGGCTAACATGCCGAGGAAGCCGAGGTCGCGCATGGTGTGGCCGATTTGTTGGTCGCGGGCGAGAACATGCCATTGGGTGAAGAGGATGGTCCAGTCGCTTTCCTCGGAGCCGACGAGGGGCATGGCGGAAGTGCGGGCATCGGACATGTAGGCGCCGATATAGAGGAAATTTTCGAAAAACCAGAAGCTGCAGAAGGCAACGGCGGTGGTTTCACGATTCCACCAGAAATAGCAGAAGCAGAGGAATGGGACAATCAGTTCGCCGAGGGTGCCGCCGAGAATCGTAATGGTGTAGCCGAAGGGGGCAAAGACCATGTGACCGCCTTCGTGAATGATGAGGTTGGCGTAATCGATGACAAGAAAGCCGGAATGGTCAGCGGCAGCGTAAAGGAGGAAGAGAAGATAGAACACGAGCCAAGAAATTCCGGCGAGGCGGGAGACTGGCTTCCAATCGGGAAACTCTTCGAAGAGGGGCATGAATACAACCTACCGCAGAGAATGGGGGAGCTAACGCGGGAGAGAGGCGAGAGCTTCGTAAGCGGCACCCAGGAGCGGGGCGGATTCGTTGAGAATCACGGAAACGGGAATATCGCGTAACAATGTTTCGAATTTCCATTTGTCCTGGAAGGCTTGGAAGAAAGTGCCATCCTTGATTTTGTCGATGATTTTGACGGCGATCCCCCCGGCCACGTAGACGCCGCCGAGGGCGAGAACTTTGAGAGCAAGATTGCCGGCCTCGGAGCCGTAGATGTCGGTCCAGAGATTTAAAGTTTCGACACAAACGGGACACTCTTTTGAAAGGCCGAGGCGAGTAATCTCCGGGGCGGGATCCGTTCCTGGATCCTCGAAGGCAGGGTGAATGACATTGGGGGCGAGAAACTCGTGGAGAGTGCGGAAGCCGCGGCCGGAGAGAATCAGTTCCCAACTGACTTGCGGATAGCGGCGGCGCATGAAGCGGAGAAGTTCGATCTGCTGCTCGGTGTGGGGCGCGAAATCGGAATGGCCGCCTTCGGAAGGGACAACGCGATACCGCGCACCGTCCCAGACGAGAAAAGACTGGCCAAGTCCAGTGCCGGCAGCGAGAAGTGCGCGCGTGCCGCCGGGCTCGGGTTTGCCGGGGTTGAGGACACAGAATTCTTCGGGGGCGAGATACTCGACGCTATGACCGGTCGCGCCCAAATCATTTAAAAGAACGACATCGGAGAGATTGAGCTCGCTGGCGAGGGTGGCGCCATCGACGGTCCAGGGGAGATTGGTGGCGCGTACGCGATTGTTGATGACAGGACCGGCAACGCCAAAACCGGCGGCGCGGACACGTTCGGTTGTCATGTGGGGCGCAGCCTGAAGAGAGAATTCGCGGACGATCAGGTCAAACTGAGCAAAATCCTTGCTTGCAAAGCGTTGCCTGAAAACGGGAGTGAGCTTGCCGTTTTTTTCGGAGAAGAGCGCCAAGTTGCACTTCGTACCGCCAACGTCTCCCGCGATGATCACCTATTTCTCCCCATTAAACTGTTTCTTGCTGTCCGCAACCGGACGGGCGGTCACGGGTTGTGCCACTGCCTGCCGTCGCGTTCCAGTAAGGCATCCGATTCGCGCGGGCCCCAGCTTCCGGCCGGATATTCGGGGACCTTAGCGCTTCTGGCGGCGCTCCAGACATCGAGAATTGGATCGACGAGCGCCCAAGCAGCTTCCACGTTGTCGCCACGATCAAAAAGTGTGGCGTCACCGCGCAGGCAATCGTTGACGAGCGTCGCGTATGCGCTGCGAGACGGTTCGCCAAAGCCTTCCTTGTAACTGAAATTCATGTTTACGTTGCCGATGCGCATTTCTGTGCCCGGGCGCTTGGCGCCAAAGGAAACGGAGATGCCCTCTTCGGGCTGAATGTTAAGAATGAGGCGATTTGGAGCGATGTCGCGTTCGCGAAAGACGATATGGGGAGCGCAGCGGAATTGAATCATGATTTCGGTGCTGCGCTTGGCGAGGCGCTTGCCGGTGCGCAAATAAAAGGGGACGCCGGCCCAGCGCCAGTTGTCTATAAGCAAGCGGGCAGCGACGAATGTTTCCGTGCGAGAGGACTGGCTAACACCATGCTCCTCACGATAGCCAGGCAAAGGCTTTCCATCTAGCTGACCGGGCGCGTACTGCCCCCGGACGACGGATTGGGCAACCATCTCGAGATCGAAGGGACGGATGGATTGAAGAACTTTTAGCTTTTCGTTGCGGACGGCGGTGGCGTCAAAGGAGGCAGGCGGCTCAACGGCGACAAGCGAGGTGAGCTGGAGAACGTGGCTTTGGATCATGTCGCGAAGAGCGCCAGCGGTTTCGTAGAAGCCGCCGCGGCGCTCGACGCCAAGAGTTTCCGCAGCGGTGATCTGGACACAGTCGACGTAGTTGCGGTTCCACAAAGGCTCGAAGATGCCGTTGCTGAAGCGAAGAACAAGCAAGTTCTGGACCGTGTCTTTGCCTAGATAGTGATCGATACGGTAGACCTGTTTTTCCTCGAAGACATTGAGAACAGTCTGGTTGAGTTCCTTGGCGGTGGCGAGGTCTCGACCAAAGGGCTTTTCAATAATGATGCGCACCCAGGAGTTTGACGAAGAAGGGCGGGCCAGTCCAGCGCGGCCGAGCTGCTCGACGATATGCGGGTAGACTTCCGGCGGAGTGGAGAGATAGAAGAGACGGTTCCCCCCCAGTTTTTTTTCGGCTTCAAGTTGCGCAAGGCGTCTGGCGAGTTGCTCGTAAGCTTGCGAATCGGAATAATCGCCAGAGTTATAGTAGAGACAGGAAGCGAACTCGTTCCATTGATTGGGATCGACAGGGCCGAGCTCAGACATGGTCTTGGCGGCTTCGCCGGCGGTGGCGCGGAAAGCGTCGTCAGTCATGGGGGTACGAGCAAAGCCTACGATGACATAACGGGAACCGAGGGAATTGTGAACAGCAAGATCGTACATCGCGGGAATCACTTTGCGCTTGGCCAAATCGCCGGATGCGCCAAACAGCACGACAGCGCAAGGCTCTGCTGTGCCGCCATAAAGACTTCCGGAACGATTGTTATCTTCGGCCATTGATCTCCTCAGCCCGCCTGGTGATCAAAATTCCAAACACCGGGCGCAGCAAACTATACCTCAACGCCATGACTCCTCAGCTCGGCGCGCAATTGTCCGGCATTCTGATGGTGGATCACGTTCATACCGAGGCGGCGTGGGCATTCGAGATTCAACGGCCTGTCATCGATGAAGATGCACTGGTCCGGAGGGCGCTGGGTGACCTCGAGAGCGATCCGGAAGATGGTTTCTTCGGGCTTGCGGGCGCGCACATAACAAGAGCTGAAGAAGACGAGAAAATCGCGGCGCAACTGGAAGGCTTCGATGCGGAATTGATTCAGCTCCAAAGGTTCGTTGTTGATGGAACCGATGAAATACTTGCCGGTGCGAGCGGCGTCGACAAGAACGGCGCGAGTGTCTGGGTACTCTCTGGATTGAGCAAACAGGAAGGCAGTGAACTCTTCGCGAGTAAAAGAGCGAGCACGATAGAAGAGAGTGCGGTCGAGATATTCATTGAGCGTAATGAGGCCGGAATCGAAGGCAGGAAAAGACAGGTCGTGGCGGTCCTGAAATTCCTCGTAATCGAAACGGAAAGCGGCGGCAGCTGCTCGACGCGAGCCACGGTCCCAGCCGTTGGTAAGAATGACACCGCCGATGTCCCAGAACAGCGTCGTAATCTCAGCCAAAGCACGGCCCTCCGCTCACGCTGCAAAGTCAACTATGATAAACGTTTTGAGTCAAGAAAACACGTTAATGGCTTGTTTCAAACGGTTCAAACGACGGGAAGAGAGGGCGAGCCGACGGTTCACTTTCGGAGACACCTCGACTTGGATAAGACCAAAGTGGGCGTTTCCCGGTTGGCGTCTGTTCCAAGGAAATTGAAGACCCGGCTACTGTTTCAGGTTCGGGTTTGGATTTGGCTTGGGTGCGGGAACTGCAGGCTGAACTTCGGCCTTGGGCTGGATGGACATGAGCTCAACCTCGAAGATGAGGGTCGCGTTTGGACCGATACCGCCACCAGGGCCACCTCGTTCGCCGTAGGCAAGATCGGGAGGGATGAAGAGTTGCCACTTTGACCCGACTGGCATGAGTTGAAGGGCCTCTGACCAGCCTTTGATGATACCGGTAACGGGGAAGGTCGCAGGCTGGCCGCGCTTGTAAGAACTGTCAAACTCCGAATTGTCAATGAGCGTACCCTTGTAGTTGCAGACGACGGAGTCTGCAGCAGTGGGCTTGGGGCCCGTTCCTTCCGACAAGATTTTATATTGCAGGCCGCTGGGGAGGGTCACGACTCCTTCCTTCGTTTTGTTTTCAGCCAGGAAAGCTTCACCTTCCTTTTTATTGGTCGCCGCCAACTCTTGAAGCTTTGCTTCCCGCTTGGCACGCAAGTCGGTTTGGAGAGCGGTAAGCGCGGCGCGCACTTCGTCGTCCGTCATCAGGGTCTTGCCACCGGCCAAACCGTCCCGTAGGCCGCGAACGAGAATGCTTGAATCAATGTCCACAGAATCTTTGTGCATGCTTCGGCCAATGTTCAGACCTATGGCGTAGCTGGCTTTGTCCTTCTCCGTTTGGAGGGCCAGAACGGCGGGCTTTTTTGCCGCCGCGGTCCCCTTCCTGGCCGAGTGGGGAGTGGTGGGCTTCCCAGCCGAAGATGGTGGAGTACTCGCCGGAGGAGTTTGTTGTGCCTGAGCAGTACCGAGCAAAATCATCCCGGACGCAAAAGCTGCTGTCACTAACATGAGTGGTTTTCGCATAGTTGTATTGTCACATTAGGTCCGACTGGCCGCAAACGTCCAATGCCAGTTGGGGAGGATGAATGGTTAATGAAGCGCGCACGGACGGTTCGTTGGATTGAGAATAGGGCGGCGCTTTATGAGGCGGAGCGGACTAGGCAATTCGGCGTAGTTGCAGTATGTTGAGATTTGGCAATCTCAATGAGGTGATACGAATGGCGAATGAATCTTGTGATCCCGTGCCGGCGCCGAGCGAGCCAGCGAAGGCCGGAACGCGCATGGTGATGTGCGTAAAATTCGGAAAGGAGCTGCCGGGGCTGGACCGCGTGCCGTGGAGCGGCGAGCTGGGGAAGCGCGTTTACGAGAATGTTTCGAAAGATGCATGGAAGCTGTGGATTGAGCATTCGAAGATGCTGATGAATGAATACCGGCTGAATCCGATCGATCCGAACTCGCAGAAGATCATGAGCGAGCAAATGGAACAGTTTTTCTTTGGTGCCGGGGCGAAATTGCCGGAAGGATACGTGGCGCCGAAGGCGAAGGGCTAGCTACCTGTCGCAGGGAGCCGGCCTGCCGCGGGATGCTGGACGGGCAGCCGAGCAGCTAGATCAAAATGTAGTTTCCCGTGAGCCGTACGAATCGCCACTTCAACCTCTTCAGGCGTATTGGCTCTGGCAAATAAAAATCCAAGATAACTTGAACCTTCCGGCCACGCGGCGATGTAGTCGTGAAGGCGGGCGGTGATTTCCAGAGCCGTGATTCCGGGGACGCTGCATGCGGCGTATTCGCCTTCTACCTTTTCGAGGATGCCACTGTGGGGAACGGGAATCATCAGAACGCCGGAGGCGGATTGTTCGCGCGGCCAATCGCTGCCGGGCAAATTGAGGGCGTGGCGAAGGAGCAGTTCTTCGAGGCCGACTGATTGAGCGATCGATGCAGGAGAAAATCGCAGCGCTCTCGCGCAAAGACCACCGATCGGGCGAGGAGCGACTTCGAGCGGCCAAACAGCCTCGTCATTTACGCGGAATTCCGCGTGAACGGGACCGTGCGAAAGGCCCAGCGCGCGGACGGACTCGACTGCGCAACGTTTGATTTCGCGCTGTTGCGAATCGGCCAGCCGTGAAGGGGTGACGTAGATAGTTTCTTCGAAGTAGGGACCTTCCAGCGGATCAGGTTTATCGAAAATGGCAAGGACGCGGAGCTCGCCCTCCGTAAGCAAACCTTCGACGGCGACTTCCCTGCCCGGAATATATCCTTCAACGAGAAGTTGATCGAGATTGGGCTCGAGAGTCGCACGAATTTCCGGAGATTCCAGTAGACGGCCAATGCGCGCGACGGCAGAGATGAATTCTTCGTGCGAGCCGGCGCGGATTACTCCCTGGCTGGCCGAGAGCGAGAGAGGTTTTGCAACGCAGGGGTAGGAAATGCCGAGCAGCGATGGCTCCGGCGCGGGATGGAGTGGGACAGCGCGAAACCACGGCACGCGGAGGCCTGCTTCGCGGAAGACCTCGCGCATGCGGAGCTTACTGCGGCAGGCTTCGACAGAAGCAGGATGGTTGTAGGGGATGCCTAGCCCACGCGAGGTATAGGCGGCAGCGACGGCGGGACGATCGCCAAGGGCGAGAACACCGTCCACGTTCTGACCGCGGACGGATTGCAGCACAGCATCGGCTGCGGCTTCCGGTGATTCGAAATGAACGGGGATGGCACGATCTCCCCAGGGATCATCGAGCTGGTGGCAGCGATCCGTAACGTAAACCACATCGATGCCTAGCTTTTGCGCGGCTGCGTCGAAGCTGCGCGTTTGGTAGCCAAGTTTGGCGGTGAAGATGATAAGTCGAGGCATCTGCTTTTATTTTGAAAGATTGTCGGGCATTGGGGCTAGACGTAGGTGCCCATGGCCGGGAGCGGTTCTTCCACTTTCTTTGAAGCTTGACCGATGAAGACAAATTGCTCGCGTGTTGGCTCGGCGCAGCAGTACCAGGGTTCGCTGAGAAACGGGACGGCAGCCACTGGCGTGGGTGGGGATTGGATTTTAGGAGCGTCGAGGCCGGCGGCAGCGTGCGCGGCTTTCCAAATGCGCTCGAAGACCGTTGCGCGCGATTCCTTTTTGCGATCGCCCTCGGCGGCGATGGCCTGCACCGTTTCGCTGAGCGCGTCGACGCGTGGATCGGAGTGTTTCCACGGATAAAAAAGGGATTCTGCATCGAATGTGCGGAGGTGGCCGCGCACGTCGTCCAGTTCGAGGAGGCGAGAGCCCTCCGGAATGAGTAGGCGGATGCCAAGTTGGATGGGCGCGACATTTTCTATCAATGATTCCGCGTGGATGACGCGAAGCAGATCGAGATAGGTATCGAGCGTGGTCCATTGCGTGAATGGGACGAAGGTGGGGTGAAGAGTCATGCCAAGCGCGCGAAAAAGGCGGACGACTTGCAGAAAATCCTCGCGCGTGTGGCCTTTATCGAGAGCGTGGAGAACGGCATCATCGACATACTCGACCGCGCTAATGACAAACAGGCAGCCAGTTTCTTTCAGCTGTGGGACGTGCACTTCGTATTTTTTGAGATGCTCGATTTTTATGGTGACATCGTAAGTTATGCCTGGGAATTCGCGGTGAAATTCCTCGACGAGCTCGAGCGCATGGCGGATGCCGTTGAAAAAATCGGGATCGCCGAAGGAGATGTGCTGGGCTCCGGCGGCGACTTGCTGGCGAATATCCTGCATTACGACATCGCGGTTGACGATACGAAATACGCCTTTGTAGACGGGGACGATGGGGCAATGGCGGCAGAGATGTTTGCAGCCGCGACTGGCCTCGGTCGAGCCAACGAGGCGGAAGCCGCTACCGGGAATAATGAGATGGGCGTATTTCTCGATGGGCGGCATCCCTGAGCGGTCGGGAACTTCGAAGGAAAGCCGCTCAAGCGAGACGGGCGACTGAGGCAGAGAAGCCATGCCTTGTTCCGGGCGATCATTGCTTTGCAAGCGCTCTGCGAGTTTCGCGAGTGCGCGCTCGAACTCGCCCCCAAGAATGGTTGCAATGCCGAGCGTTCGCAGGTATTCGGCATTCATCAGGGCATAGAGGCCATAGCAACAATAGTGAGCCAACTGATTTAGTTGGCGAAGCGAGGGGATCAGTTTTGCAGCAAGCCGCGTGGCCGTGTGCATGGGCAAGTAGATGGCAATCAAACCGGCGCCGCGAACCGCCGCTTCATCGAGAGACTGTCGAGAGAGATCGAGGCAGACGACTTCATGGCCGCGCTTGCGCAGCCAGGCAGCGGGAGAAGCGAGGCCAAAAGGCTGCCGGCCCAATTCGTAGGTGGAAATAAGTACGATATTCATGCCAGCTCCAGTATAACTGGCTGTCCGCCGCTGGGAATCGTTTTCGGTTATCATAGAAGTTCGCTGACTTGACGGAAAGGACCGCGAGAATGGCCATCGCCGCAGGGAATTCCTTCGGAACACGCGACAAATTAAATGTTGGCGCGCAGACGTTTGATATTCACCGGCTCGAACTGCTTGAGAAAAAAATTCCGTGCCATTTGGCGAAATTGCCGTTTTCTCTGCGTATCCTTCTGGAAAATCTGCTGCGTTGCGAGGATGGGCGGTTTGTCCGGCCGGATGACATTCGCGCGTTGGCGAACTGGAAACCCGGAGCGGCAGAGAAAGAGATCGCATTCATGCCTGCGCGCGTGCTCTTACAGGATTTTACCGGCGTGCCTGCGGTAGTCGATTTGGCGACGATGCGCGAAGCCATCAAGCGCATGGGCGGAAGTCCACGGCTGATTAATCCGCTTTTCCCGGCCGAATTAGTGATCGATCATTCCGTGCAGGTGGACAGCTTTGGCAAATCCAACTCGTTTGATTTGAATGCCGAACTGGAATTCCAGCGAAATATCGAACGCTACGCTTTTCTGCGTTGGGGACAGACCGCGTTTCAGAATTTCAAGGTCGTGCCGCCTGACACCGGTATCTGCCATCAGGTGAATCTCGAATACCTTGCGCGAGTGGTTTGCGCGATGCCTTCGGGAAGCAGGGTCGAGGCATATCCCGATTCAGTCGTGGGCACGGATTCGCACACGACGATGGTGAATGCGCTTGGCGTGTTCGGCTGGGGAGTCGGCGGGATTGAAGCGGAAGCAGCGATGCTGGGTCAGCCGTCCTCGATGCTGATTCCAGATGTGGTGGGATTCCGCTTGCATGGAAAACTTCGCGAAGGCGCGACCGCGACGGACCTGGTGTTGACGGTTACGGAGATGTTGCGGAAGAAAGGTGTCGTCGGGAAATTCGTAGAGTTTTGCGGGACGGGCCTTTCCAGCTTGAGCATTCCAGACCGCGCAACGATAGCAAATATGGCTCCCGAGTACGGCGCGACGATGGGTTTCTTCCCTGTGGACGCGGAGACGTTGGCGTATCTGCAATTCACGGCACGGGGCCCCGAACAGATTGCACTGGTCGAAGCGTATTGCAAAGAGCAGATGCTATTCCGCACGGATGAGATGGAAGATCCCATCTTCAGCGACAAGCTGGAACTGGATCTTGCCAGCGTGGAGCCGACAGTTGCGGGACCGAAGCGGCCACAAGACCGCGTGTCGCTGCGGAATGCAAAGAGTTCTTTCCAGAAGGTTGTGGGGGAAACGCCAGACAAACACATCGCAGTACGAAACAACGGCGACTCGTTTGATCTTTCGAGCGGGGCAGTGGTGATTGCGGCGATTACGAGCTGTACGAACACTTCAAACCCTTCCCTGATGCTGGGAGCGGGACTGCTCGCGAAAAAAGCGGTTGAGCGCGGGATGCATGTGAAGCCGTGGGTCAAGACGAGTTTCGCGCCCGGGTCGAAAGTAGTGAGTGATTATCTCGCGGCTTCGGGGCTGATGAGCTATCTCGAGAAGCTGAATTTTCATCTCGTTGGCTATGGATGCACGACGTGCATTGGAAACAGCGGGCCACTGCCCGAAGCGATCGGGGCGGCGATCAAGGACAACAACCTTGTGGCGGTGGCAGTTCTTAGCGGAAATCGAAACTTCGAGGGACGCATCCACCCGCTGGTGCGGGCGAATTACCTCGCTTCGCCGCCGCTTGTCGTGGCGTACGCACTCGCGGGACGCATGGACGTGGATTTGACGACCGAATCGCTGGGCGCGGACTCCGCGGGAAAACCCGTTTATCTCCGAGAGATTTGGCCCTCTCCGCAGGAAATTGAAAAGACGGTGCGCGAATCGGTGACGAGCGAGATGTACAGCAAGGAATATGGCAACGTGTTTGAAGGCGACGCGCACTGGAAATCGATGCCTGTTCCCGAAGGCGACCTCTATCAGTGGGACCCGAAGTCCACCTACATCAAGCAGCCGCCGTTTTTCGAGAACATGCCGAAGACACCGCCGGCGCTCGCCGATGTTCATGGCGCGCGGGTGCTGGCCGTGCTCGGCGATAGCGTGACGACGGATCATATTTCGCCGGCTGGCTCGATTGCGATCGAATCACCCGCTGGGAAATATCTGATTGCGAATGGAGTGAAGCCGCACGAATTCAATTCCTATGGAGCGCGACGCGGGAATCATGAAGTGATGATGCGCGGCACGTTTGCGAACATACGACTGCGCAATCAGCTCGCGCCGGGAACGGAAGGTTGCTGGACTCATTTTCTGCCGGGCGACGAAAAGATGACGATCTACGATGCCGCGGTGAAGTATCGGGAAGCGGGAGTGCCGCTGCTTGTCATTGCGGGAAAAGAGTATGGCTCGGGATCGTCGCGGGATTGGGCGGCGAAGGGGACGCGTCTGCTAGGCGTGCGTGCGGTGATAGCCGAGAGTTACGAGCGCATTCATCGCAGCAATCTGGTGGGCATGGGCGTGTTGCCGCTGGAATTTAAAGCAGGCGAGAATCGCGAGAGTCTCGGTTTGACGGGGCAAGAAGTGTTTGAAATTGAGGGCGTGGCGTCCCTCTCGCCGAAGAAGGCCATCACCGTTCACGCCAAATCGGATGCAGGTGCAACTAAGACGTTCAGTGTGATTGCCAGAGTGGACACGCCGGAGGAAGTCTCCTATTACCATCATGGCGGCATTTTGCAATACGTCTTACGGCAGATGCTCTGAAAAGGCCGCCGCTAGCGCTATCTCCGCTAGAGCAATTCCATAAATGATGTAGCGTATTTGGCGCTAAAAAAGAAGCCGCGGCAATCGGCGAGCGAAATGGACTGAAAGGCAGCTTTGGCGGCCAGCAGAAGTTGTTCATCGCTGCGGGGAGTGTGGCTGCGAAG
>DATJXZ010000132.1:0-3743 GCA_035499815.1 Candidatus Solibacter sp.
GAAGGATTGCGGATAATCTCAGCATCGTGACAGGTAGGAATGAGCCGTCCTGGCGGCTATGAGTAATGAATTGCCCCCATTGCAGCACGGTTAACCCCGATTTTGCCGAATCCTGCTCCCGCTGTGGAACACCCATGCCCGTCGGTGAATCCGAGACCATCGCAATGGTGGACACCACGGCTCTCGCGCCGGGAAGTGATTTCGGCACGCGCTACCGCATCGAAGCTCTCTTGGGCCAAGGCGGCATGGGCCGCGTTTATAAAGCGTACGACAAGGACCTCGATCGCGTGGTGGCACTCAAAGTCGTCCGCCATGGGGTGATGGGCGAAACCGACGCATTGAAACGATTCAAACAAGAACTCGTTCTGGCCAGCAAGATCTCGCACAAGAATATTCTCCGCATCCACGATATGGGCGAGGTCGCCGGCACGAAATTCATCACCATGGCCTACGTGGAAGGCCAGGATCTCTACGGAATCCTGAAGGAAAATCCGAAGCTGCCAATGGAGAGGGTGTTGAAGTATGCCACGGCCCTTGCCGAGGCATTGGCCGCCGCCCACTCGGAAGGTGTCGTCCACCGCGATCTCAAGCCACAAAACATTCTCGTCAACAAAGACGATCAGATTTTCGTTTCTGACTTCGGCCTGGCGAAGTCATTTGAAGAGGGCGCGCAGGGCATGACCAAGACAGGCGCCTTTCTTGGCACGCCGCGGTACATGTCTCCGGAACAGGTGGAAGGGAAACCGGCTGATCAGCGCAGCGACCTCTACTCCTATGGTTTGATGCTCTACGAAATGGCGGTCGGCGACGTTCCGTTTACGGGCGAATCGACTCTGAAGGTGATGTACCAGCGGATTCAGGAGAAGCCTAAGAATCCGAAACTGATCAATCCGTCGCTGCCAAGCTGGTTTGTGCGCATCATCATGCGCTGCCTGGAGCGCGATGCGGCCGCGCGATACCAGAGCGCCTACGAGATTCTCGCCGACTTGCAGGGCTCATCGCGAGGCTCGGGAAGCGGCGCGCACACCGTTCAAATTCAGATTCCCGAATTCGTAGCCGAACGGCGCTGGACGTGGTACGTCGGCGGCGCCATTGCTCTGCTTTTGATTTTGTTTGCGATCCCGCCGGTGCGCCACCTGGTGATACCCGGAAGCAAGACGGGATCGGGCGGAGCGGTTTCCGGCATCCCCCCGCTGTCGCAAGGAAAGTTCGTCGCGATTCTGCCGTTTCGCGTGCTCGGCGACGATCAAGCCATCGGTTATGTCGCCGAAGGCTTGAGTGAGGCGCTCTCTGCAAAACTTTTCCAATTGAAGGATCTCCGTCTCGCTTCCGATAACGCTGTTGCGCGGGTTTCCGAAAAGGACTCGATTGAAAAAGCCGCGCGCTCTCTCGGCGTTAACCTCATCGTACAGGGGACGATCCAGGGCGGCGCGGACAAGATGGCCATCATCGTGAATCTCATCAACGTCGCGGATGGTGGCAAGAAGCTCTGGAGCCAGCAATTTACCGGGGTGCCGAAGGATCTTCTGTCGCTCGAGGATCAGATCTCCGGCCAGCTGGTGACGGCGCTTGATTTGAAGCCGACCAGCGAAGAACTTGCCAAGACGAGCGAGCGCCCGACCGATAACGTTGATGCCTACGACCTGTTTTTGCGCGGTCGTCAAGCCCTGCGCGGGCCACAGCCCGAAAAGGCGGCACAGACCGCAATCGATTACTTCCAAAAGAGTATCGAGAAGGACCCGGGATTCGCTCTCGCATACACCGGCCTTTCCGATGCCTGCTTGATGATGTATCGCGAAAAGAAGGATTCCTTCTGGGCGGAGAAGGCCCTTGGAGCGGCTCAACGAGCCGAGCAATTGAAGGACAGTCTGCCAGAGGTGCACTTTTCATTGGGAAGCATCTACTTGAGGACGGGCAAGACAGCGCAGGCGATCGTCGAATTAAAGCGCGGCTTGCAGCTCTCTCCGAACTCGGATGAAGGTTATTTCCGGCTGGGAAACGCCTACCTCGACAGCGGACAGAAGCAAGAGGCGATCGCTACTTATAAGAAGGCAATCGAGGTAAATCCCTATTATTGGAGCAATCATATTGCCTTGGGAAACGCCTATTACTCCATTGGCGATACCGATAAGGCTCTTGAGGAATACAAGAAAGTAACCGAACTTGAGCCCGAGAATGTTCCCGGATGGGATAACCTCGGCAACGCGTACCTGCGCCTTGGCAGGTACGAAGAAAGTATCCCTGCATACAAGAAGTCCATCGAGCTTTCACCCACGTGGAGCGCCTATAACAATATCGGCTACGTGTATCTGGTCTTGAAGCGCTACCCCGACGCCGTCGCGATGTCGGAAAAGGCTGTGGAGCTGGGTCCAAATCAGGAGTTGGCAGTCGGCAATCTGGCGGATGCCTATCGCGCGTCGGGACAGAAAGACAAGGCAAACGCCACCTACGAAAAGGCTATCGGGCTGGCGTTCCAGGAACTTCGAGTGAACCCGCAAAGTACCACCGCCCTAGAGGATCTCGCCCTCTACTATGCCAAGAAGGGCGATCCTCAACGCGGAATGGAGTTCGTCAAGAGAGCCAGGGACATCGACAAAAAGGATGTGGAGTTGATCTACACCGAGGCTACGGTCGAAATACTGGCTAAGAAACCTGCCGATGCGCTGCGCTCTCTCCGCGAGGCCTTGAAAAACGGGTACCCCGTTAAGCAGGTGGTTGACGATCCGGAGTTCGCCGAATTAAAGCAGAACGCAGAATTCCAAGCCATGGTGAAGGAATATGGAAAGCCCGGCAAATAGACAGCATGAGGCGGTCTTAGCGCGGAACGACTCAGCCTTTTGACGCCGTTTTAATCGGCAGCCGCGCCAGTTAGGCATATTACGATTTTTCTAATTGGCGGCCAAATGCCTTTTCTGGATAGGTCCCGAGACACATCGCCAAAGCAAACCGGCTCCAGAAACAGAAACGCCGCCGACCCGAAAACGGCCAGCGGCGTTCTTTAATCCGCAGATACTTAGGAAGCGACTCGAGCCGAATGCTTCTTCGAATTCCGCCTGCCGGCGAACAAAACTCCTAATCCGGTGGCAAGCAGTGCTAGAGATGCCGGTTCGGGGAGGGGAAGCAGCGGCGCTCCGTTAGTGGCGAGATCTACCTGCGCGTTCGGAGCGAAGGGCAGCGATCCATCGGCATTCGTGTTTACGATGATATCGCAGCCAGCCGCGATGCCAAAGATAAAGTCATCCTTGTCGCAGTCGCCGTCGTTCATTACTCCCCACTGACTCAGCATATCCATGATAAATGTCGCCAGCTGGCCGGTGGGCATCGCGGGTGCCGTAAAGGTGCAGGTGTCAACTCCATTTGCCGAACCGGTTGTTTCTGTCCAGTTGAATTGGGTCAAGCCACTCTTGGGCCCGAAAATCGACGTGAGATTCGAGGCGCAGCTCAATCCGCCATTGGTTTGCGCATCGAGAGCAGCGAAGGTAATCACCGGAGTCAGAACCGAAGTCGTGCAGTCCACGTTGAACTGCCCGTTCGCGTCAGCGAAGAACTGAGTCGAGCCGCAGGTGGGACTACCGGGACCGCCCCCATTTACGTTGACCCTGCCATCAAGGCCGTCAGCGTGGGCTAGGCCAGACCCAACCAGCAGTACGACTGCGACGAACACGATCTTCAGCATCTTCAAGGACGCACCTCCGGGAAAATTACCAGCAATAGCCAAGCAAGCATAGTGCCAAAATTAGCGG
>DATJXZ010000133.1:0-5061 GCA_035499815.1 Candidatus Solibacter sp.
GCCGGGCCGAGGTCCAGAAGTGTGCCGTGGCCAAGACCGTCCAGGTTCCACAGGAAATCCTTCAACCCATTGGAAACGCGGGTCGTTTCCTGCATGGAGGGTTCGCGATGCGGCCCCGTCGCTGGCGTGCCGTGGCGATGATTGCCATTTCGTCCCTCAGGCAGGGACTTGCCATTTTCTCGTGGCGCGTGAGAGCCAATCGCGATACCGAGTTTGTTTAGGAATCCCATGGTCAGTTCGCACCAGCGGTGGCCGCGCCAGACGCACTTTTCTGGTCTCCGGCACCAGGGTCCTTTTTGACGTCGGCCTTCTTGCCCGCCCCTTCGGCCGAAGGCGAAGCCTTGCCAGCCTCTAACTTGCCTCGCACTTCCGCGCCTTCTTCAATCGAAACTCGCTCCGCTTTCAGGTCGCCGTGCACGCGCGCGGTGTTCCAAATCTGAATGCGCTCGGCCGCAGTTAGCTTGCCCTCAGTCCGACCGCGTATTACCAGTTCCCGCGAGGTGATTTCCGCCTTGACAGTCGCGTTGGGGCCGACGGTCAGAACAGAGTTGGCCAAGTGGATCTTGCCGTCCACGACTCCATCGATGAATAAATCTTCGCTGCCGTTAAGTTCACCTTTGATCTTGATTCCCTGACTGATGCAAGCGGACGCTTTGCCGGACAGGGGAAGAGCCGTGGAGTGCGACGTTGCCGCGGCAGTATTGGCATTCATAGAACCGGAGGAGCCTTCGGGAGGAACCTGCGGATTCCCATCTTCTTTACGCCACATGGGGACACCTCGAGCAAACCGTTGATTTCTTCAAAGCCGCTTGTCGAGGCTGGTGAGCGTCGCGACTAAGAATCTTCATGATAGTACAGCACTTATAGCGTGTAAAGAGAAAGAAAAGAGATTTCGGTGCAAATGTAGCTGGGTACGTCAATATCTGAGCCCTACTAGGGGCTTTGTGGGATTGACGCTGTTAGGCACGGTAACCGGCTTATTCTCTTCTCCCCGCAGTTCCCACATTGCTACCACCATACCAGCGATTTCTCGCGCGAACAGCTTGACGGACTTTCGCTTCTCCCACCAATTCTCCGGATCAAAATCCGCGTCACGAGCACAGGCTACACTCACTGCGATGTCAGAGGGAAAGACCTTTTCAAAAATGTACCGTGCCCGCCGGGCATGATAGTTCGAGGTGACAACAATAACGCTCTTCCAGTGATGGTCAGCCGCCAGCTTCGCCAGGCCTTCTGCTTCTTCTTTCGTGCTATCGGCATCGTTCGGGGATCGAAGAATTTTTTCTTTTGGCACGCCACGCTCGATGAGATCGTGCTCCATCAACTCGACAATGCCGGCGCTGGGGCGAAGCCTTCGCCCACTCGCCACAACCAGGGGTGCAACCTGCTGGCGCGAGAGTTCTGCGGCGCGCGTGGCGCGGTCAGCATAGAAGTTGTCGTCTCCCAGCACAAGAATCGCGTCAGCTCTCGGAGCCGGTTCGTTCACAACCCAGTACTCCGCGGCAAAGCGCATGATCGGATGACGCGCAAAATAAACGATCGCGCAAAACAATGCGAAGCAAAGCAATGCGATCAGGCTGCCCACAATTCCCCCGTGTTCCGACCGGCGGTGGGCTGGCGATTTCATGGGTTGGGATCGATGGCGCGGAGCTGTTCGGCCGCCTGTTCAGGCAGGATCGAGTTGAAGTAAACCTCTTTGATGCTGTAAGACTTGCTGCGCTTTTCCACGATGGGCATGATTTCAATGTGCCAGTGATAGTCGTCAGCAAGCGTCTTCCAATAGCCAGCGAGCTCGCCCTTCTTGTTTCGGGTATTCGGCGCGGTGTGCACCACCAGGTGAAATGCCGGAGCCAGCTTATCCAACCGGCGCAGAACGCGCCCCAGTAAGGCCGCTAACTGCCGGCGGTTCGAGCCGGGGCGTGGTTGTTCAAAGAGATGATTGTGGCGGCGGTGCATCAACCAGATTTCGTAGGGGACACGTGAAGCATAAGGGCAGAGGGCGTAATAATCGCCCTGGACATCGACGATGCGTTTACCCTGCTTTTCTTCTTGCCTCACAATGTCGCAGAACACGCAGCGCTCGCGGTCTTTGTACCATTCGTGGGCGGAGCTCAATTCGTACTTGATTCTTCGCGGCACGAAGATCGTCGCGGTCACTTCGGAATGGGCGTGCGTCCATTCCTCCCCGGACAGCGCGCCCTGATTCTTGAAGACGCTGATGTATTTGAAACGCGCGTCTTTTTTCAGGTCGGCAATTCTTGCGCCCCAGACCCAGAGGACTCGGTCAATTTCTTCGTCGCTGAGTTGGGCCAGTTTCTTGTCGTGTTGCCGCGATTCGATCACGACTTCATGGGCACCCAGCGGCCCCATCTTGTCGTAGATTCCCTCTGCTACTCTGCCAGGATCATTTTCCAGCCTGTACAGCGGGTTCGGATGCGGAACGACCTTTACCTGCCAGGTACCCTCCGTGGGCCAGGTGAAGATGCTCTTGGAGTCGTCCAGACGTTCGGGATCGAATGGGCAAGGCGATTCCGCTTCGGCAGCTAATTCGCGCTGCCCGGATACAATCCAACTTTGCGATACAGGGTCTCGGCGAATCTGCATGGAATCTTAACTTAGCGCGTGTAACGCGTCGGGGTATAGCCCTCTTCCAGCCGATGCCGATCCCAGATCGCTCCCTCGCGGCTGTAATAGGCCATCTCAAAATCCTGCGTAAGTTCAAGCGCGTCGGTGGGGCAAGCATCCTCACAAAGCCCGCAGAACATGCAACGGGAAGTGTCGTAGGTAAAGGTGGTGAGGACTTTGCGGCGGGTGGCGTCGTCGCGTTCCCATCCCACAACGATGAGGTTTTCCGGGCAGGCCAGCGCGCACAGGTTACAACCGATGCAGAGAGTTTCACCCGTTTCCGGGTTCTTGTTCAGCCGGGGCGCTCCACGGAAGCGCTCGGCCACCATGGGCCGCTCCAACGGATACTGTTCCGTATAAATATTCTTGGGGAACTGGGTCCTGAAAGTGACGCCCATCCCTTTTAGAAAGTCGGCCTGGAGGATTCTTTCCACAAGTTGTTTCATAGTCTCAGTCTCTTTCCCCAGCGGCGGGTTGTCAAGGACTCTGGCCACCGCTGATTTGACGCCTTGCCAACGTGCGGCTGCTGCCTGCAATCTGATAGCTATGCCGGAATTGCCCGACATCTCGGCTTATTTGACGGCCCTGGAAGCGCGGATTCTGGGCCAACCCCTCGAACGAGCACGCATTGCGAGTCCCTTCTTGCTGCGAACGGCGGACCCACCAATTGCGTTCGCGCACGGAAAACGCGTGCGTAGTCTGCGTAGAATCGGCAAGCGTATCGCGATCGGCCTGGAAGATGAACTGTGGCTCGTGCTGCACCTGATGATTGCCGGCCGTCTGCACTGGCGCCCCGTAACGGCGAAACTCTCCGGCCGTGTGAATCTGGCGGCGTTTGATTTTCCAAACGGTTCGCTGCTGCTGACGGAAGCGGGGTCGAAAAAACGGGCGTCGCTGCATGTGATTCAGGGCGAGCAAAGCCTGCATGCAATCGACCCCGGCGGAATCGAAGTCTTCGAGAGCAATTTACAGTCGTTCCGGGCGGCGCTTTCGGCTGAGAATCGCACTCTGAAGCGAGCGATGACCGACCCGCGCATCATCAGTGGAATCGGCAATGCCTACTCCGACGAAATTCTGCATGCGGCGCAACTCTCGCCCATCGCTCATACGCAGAAACTCGCTCCAGCCGAGTGGGAACGGCTGTTCAATGCAACGCGGACGGTGCTTTCGCTGTGGATCGAGCGATTCCAAACGGATGCCAAGGACACGTTTCCGGAAAAGGTGACGGCGTTCCGCGATGGCATGGCCGTTCATGGACGCTACGGGCAGCCCTGCCCACGGTGCGGCGAGAAGGTGCTACGAATCCGTTACGCTGACAACGAAACGAACTACTGTGCTCGCTGCCAGACCGGCGGGAAGGTTCTTGCCGACCGGGCGCTTTCCCGTCTGTTAGGCTCGGATTGGCCGCGCACCTTGGAAGAACTTGAAGCTTTGAAGCGGCGCTGAGACCCAGTCCGTTGCTACCGGCATGTTATTCTCGTGTGCGAAATGGCCGACGATTTGCACTTCATGCAGCTGGCGCTCGCCGAAGCCCGCGCTTCGGCGGAGGCGGGAGAGGTTCCCATTGGGGCAGTGATTGTCCAGGCGGACAAGGTGCTGGCGCGGTCCGGCAATCGCACGATTCGCGATAACGATCCTACCGCGCATGCAGAAATTGTGGTGTTGCGCGAGGCTGCGCGGGCCTTGGGAAACTATCGGCTGGCGGGCACAACGCTCTACGTTACGCTTGAACCCTGCGCTATGTGTGCTGGTGCAATCATCCAGGCCCGTGTGCCACGACTGGTTTACGGCGCGGATGATCCAAAAGGAGGCGCGTTCCGTTCCTGCTTCAATATCCTGACGAATGCGCAACTGAACCATACCGTAGAAGTGAACCCGGGTCTGCTCGCGAGTGATTCTGCCGCCTTGCTCCAGGCCTTTTTTGCGGCCCGACGCTGAACTGCTGGTTGGCCCTGCCCGACAGCGAGAATGAAACCGCCAATCCGGTAAGCATAGCCTCCCATACGACGAGTTTGCTAGACTAGAAATACCGACCACTGCGGAGAGGTGACTGAGTGGTTGAAAGTACTCGCCTCGAAAGCGAGCGTGCGGGAAACCGTACCGTGGGTTCGAATCCCACCCTCTCCGCCACTCCTTTTATTTTCTTGCACTTACAGTATGTGGTGTCTATTATGGTGTCTGCTTAAGGCCGATTTCCCCTCAACACCGGCAGCGAGCAGAGGCATAAAAACTATGTCCAAACGCGGCAATGGCTACGGACCTGAAAATCGCGTCAATATCCTCAAAAAGGTGAAGGTCGGAAAAACCTGGAATCTTTTTCCCGCCGTCGTCGAGCCAAACGGTAAACTCCGCGACAAAGTCCGGGTCCACGGTAAGGTCGAAGTTCACCCGGAAGGATTCTATTACATCGAGTGGTGGCAGGATGGCCGAAAACGC
>DATJXZ010000134.1:0-85029 GCA_035499815.1 Candidatus Solibacter sp.
CGCCGAATTTATTTCGTTTCCAAGAGCGAGGGCTTCCGCAAAGACGAGGTTAGCGGCTAAACCTGCCCACGTGGCCCTAGTTGCTCTTGCTATGTTGTCCGCCTTGATCCAATTCAGCGCGTACTTGCCTCCGCGTAGCGGGCGGGTGGCGCCTTCGATTCTCCTGATTTTTCTGCTTGACGAAGAGACACGAGGAGAGGATACCACTTTCGTAATTCACCGTGGGGTGAAGAGACGAGGGACGCCCCGAAAAGAAAAGACAAATTCAAAATCGTTTCGCCGAGTTTAGGGTGTGCCACCCTCTATGAAGGCGGCGTGGTGGGCAGTAACTTGTGATTACACAGGAGGCATGTTCCATTTGACCAGGATGGTTAAGATAGAGATGCTGTGAGGAAGGCGTCCGTCCATGTTTGCGTTGAGCCACCTTTTCTATCCTTGGGGATTCATCGTGCAGTTCCTGGCGATTTTGCACTTCGTGAAGCGCCGGCCGGAAGGCTACTGGTTTTTCGTAATTTTCTTTGGGGGCTTTCTGGGGGCGGGCGTGTACCTCGTGGTGGAGGCGCTGCCGGATTTAGGGCTTCTGCGCGGCGTGTTTCAGGGATTTGGGCGGAGATCGCGCATCCAAATCGTCGAGACGCAGATTCTGGATAATCCTTCCGCGGCGAATTACGAAGAACTCGGCGAACTGTACAAGGATCAGAAAGAATTTGCCAAAGCGCGAGAGGCTTTCACGAACGCGATCGCGGCGCGAAGCGATTCCGTATACACATTTTACTACCGGGGTCAGGCTTCGCTCGGGATGGGGGACTTCGCGGCGGCGATTCCAGACCTTGAGCATGTCGTCGGCAGCGATGCGAAGTTCGACTACTATCGAGCCGCGGGACTTTTAGCCGACGCTTATGCGCGAACCGGAGAATTAGAGCGGGCCGAACAGCTTTACGCCAGCGTGACGCAATTTTCGACGACGACGGAAACGCTTTACAATTACGCATACTTCTTGAAACTACAGGGCCGACGCGAGGACGCAAAAGAGTGGGCACAGAAGCTGCTATCGAAAAAGCGCACGCTGCCTCGCTACATGCAACGGTATGAACGACCGTGGTTTCGCAGAGGCAAGAGCCTGCTGAACGAGCTTGCCGCCGAAGCGAAATAATTGAAAAGGCTGTCCCATCCTTCAGAACGCTGAATCTCGCACCGACCAAATAACGACTCCCCCTAACTGAAGCGTTTGCACTCGTTTGAGCAATGTGTCCTGGCATGCGCAGGTCTGTGACGGCGGTCACATTGCAGCGCAGGAGAAGGGTTATAAGTTGCTTCCGAATGGATGTTTGGTGGTCGAAGGGAGGCTTTATGCGGCCATATCGGGATATTGCGGCGCTGGCGGGAGCGCAGATTTTGTGTTTCGTTGCGCTGACCCACCTGGAGCCTGAATTTTTCTTACTGCATCTCTATCAGACGATCCTCTACATCGCAATCCTTGTGATGTTGTTTTACATGGAGGATCGCTGGGCGTACATGATCGGAATGCTGGCATCGGTTGTGTGGCTGGGAATGGCTTACGCGACTGGGATGCTTGGGAGTTCCATCCGGCAGCTATTTGGGCCCCATACGGGAGGAGCGATTGAGACTCCGGTGGGAGTGGTCATTTTGCTGACGGCCTTGATTTCCATTTTGATGATCGCCTTTTGCGGCAGGCACTGGAAGAAAGAGTATTCAGGATTGGGAAAAACAAAAAACACGTTTGCGGTGAGCTTCGCCGTGGTTGTTGTGTATTACGGAATTTTGATCGGGTGGTTCTGGAACATGTTTCCGAAGACTTGATGGCGAGATTCGTCGCGTGTGGGGCGCGATTAAACAGAAAAGTCCCTGTTTGACTTGACCTAACCAGGTCGAGTTGAGGTGCGGATATTTCTGACCACAGTAGTAACTAGGATTCCAGCATCGAGCATGCAGGTCTTGGGCCTCCATATCCAAATCTAGAGGTGAGGGTTCTCTGTTGTGGGGGCGATCCCAAAGGGTCGGCGCAACTTCTTCGTGTTCTCACGACGCAGGAGCGAGAAGAGGGGTGAGGGGCCAAGGTGAGGGGCGGTTAAGCAACGATTAGGCACAAGGGTACTGCCAGGTGGTTGACTGGAAGGGAGTTGGCTTAGAAAATCACAGGACGGGGGATTATGACTAAAACTCCCCAGAAAACAGGTATGGCACAAGAGCCAAACGCCGTGGAACAAGCGGTATCGCGCGCCCTTCGGGAGAACCTCGAACGGATTCAGCGGAGCGCCGATGAACTGCACGAGGCGGTGGGCGACATTGTGGCGGCGTGCGCGAGCTCAAAGCCGACGAATGCGTTGCCATCGATGCTGAGGGCGCAAACTTCGGCGGCGTCTTTGTCAGCGGCGCTGGAAGTGCTGTCGCGATTCGTGGCGATGGCCGTGCAGCCTGGACAACGATCTCCCCTTGAAGCGCAAATCTCGCATCTAATCAGCACGGCTGGAGTTGAACCGGCAGCGGAGCCGGGGCGGCCGGAGCCCGCGGTGCCGAAGCCGATAGCCCATGCGCCAGCGCCGCAGGCAAACGTAAAGGCAGCACCTCGAGTGGAGCTACCGGTGGCCCCACCGCCTTCCGAACCGGAGCCGATGATTGAGCTGGAGGCTGAACCGGAGTCGATCGAATTGATCGAACCGGTAGCGCCGGCGGCGGAGCCGGGATTTGAGGACGAGTTCGACGTAAATCACCTTTCGCCGGAAGAACAAGAACTGCACAGGCGCGCAAATAGAGTGGCGAAAGTTTCGATGCAAGATATTAAGATGCTGAGACCGGATCAGGTGCGGCTAGGCCGCGAAAAGAAGGATCTCTGCATCCGATTGAAAGACGACATTGAAAAAGCTCATCGAGAATACGACCGGCGTTTCAAACCCATCATGGACCACCCAGTGGATTACTTTTATCGCTGGATGGTGGAAATCCTCGCGGAGGGCGACGCACATGCCCTCGGCGAATATCCGTACGCCACACCCGCGCGGCATCGTTAAGATTGCAGCCAGGAAAACGGCCGCGGCCGGTTCATGGGCCGTGGCGGCGTTGAGCGTGTGCGTGTTCCTTCTGGCGCCGGCGCTCGTTGCGAGCGGAAAACCCGGCGCGCGGCCGCGGCCTTCGCGGCATCACAAGAAAAAATTGGTCAAGAAGCCGGCGCCGGTGCCGTGCCGTGCGGGATGCGCCCCCGATACGTCGGATCCATTGCCGCTGGCCGGGGACACACCGGAGGACCGGGCAAGACAGAAGGAACTCGCGACCCTTTCACGGGACCTGCATGACGCCCTGCCAGGAGCCGAGAACAAGGTTGCCGCGTTCGCGAATTCGAATGCAGGAAATGTCTGGGGAGCGCGAGCGGCTTTGGCGCTTGGCGTCGAGGAGCAGGGGAAAAAACATTATCAGCAGGCGCTGGCGTGGTTCAACAAAGCGAGTGGCGATACGCTACTGCGCGAGTATGTACTTTACTGGACGGCGCAAGCAAAACAGGGACTGGGAAGACCGAAGGACGCCCTTGCTGATTTGGAGACTGTTCAACACGACTATCCGAACACGGCGATGAAGGAGCAGTTGCTCGAGAGCCTCGCGCCATTGGCTACCGAGTTGGGGCATTCCGATGATGCGATCGATGCACTAAATTCCTATATGGCGACGGAGAGCCGACCCCCGATGCTTCTCTTGAGAGCGCAAGCCTATCAGGCGTCGCATCAGCTGGGGCGAGCAGCGAAAGACTACCAGGCAATCTTTTACAAATACTCCCAAGCAGATGAAGCGAAGCCCGCAGGCAGCGCTTTACAGAAGATCCTGCACGAGATGGGAAAAGAGTATCCGTACCCAGGCGTGGAGTTGCAGCAGCAGCGCGCGCAGGCTTTTTTCGGCGCGCATAAATGGAAGGAAGCGCGAGCGGAGTTCGAAAAATTGCTGGGGATGCTGAAGGATCCGCAGAACCCAAACCGGCAACTGGCGGAGCTGCGCGTCACCGAAGCGCGCGTGGAATTAAAGAGCTCGCCGAAGTTGCTCCTGGCGCTAAAGCCCTCCGACTTCGAGGTGGATGCGGAACGGCTGTACGCGCTGTCGCAATACTACCGTACGGACAAGAAGACGGACCAGATGTTCGCGACGCTGAACGAGCTGGCGCAGAAGTATCCTCTGAGCAAGTGGAACGAAGAAGGATTGATGGCGGCGGGGAACTATTACTGGGTGAACCTCGACCGCAAAAACGCTGCCAGCTACTACCAGCGCGTTGTGGACACGTTTCCGAGCGGGACACATGCTTTCAATGCGCAGTGGCGTGTGGCGTGGGTCGCGTATCTGAATCGGCAGGCCGACGCCGGCGCAAAGTTGACTGCCTTTCTCGAGCGGTATCCCTCCTCGAGCAATACGCCGGATGCTGTGTACTGGTTGGGGCGCGATGCGGAGCGCAATGGAAAAATCGAGGAGGCGCGGGCCTATTACGAGAAAGATGCCGATCGTTTTCCGCAGACCTATTTTGGAAATGCCGCCGCGGCGCGCTTGAGCAAGCTGGCGCCGGCTGCCGGCGATCCGCCGGCGCCGGAGATTTTGGACAAGATTCCTCCCCCACCGGCATTGCGCTCTTTCGATGAGCCCATTCCCGCTGCGGCTGCGGATCGCTGGGCGCGGGCTCAAGCATTGCGGACGATTGCATTTGATTCGGCGGCTGAACTCGAGCTGAAGAACGCGTATTTCGCCACTTCTTCGCCGCGTTTTCTTTATGAAGCTGCGCAAGCCGCGTTTGACCAGGGACATTTCGCCGTGGGCATGGCGTACGGGCGCGTGATGGTGCCGAGCTTCGATGCACGGAAATTCGGCGACCTGCCCCTGGACGTTTGGAAGGTACTCTACCCGTTGCCTTACGAATCCGTGATCCGGCGCGAAGCAGCGAAGAACTCTTTCGATCCAATGCTGGCAGCCGGGCTGATGCGGCAGGAATCCACTTTCCAAGCGGATGCGCTTTCCCCGCAGAATGCGATTGGATTGATGCAAGTCATTCCGAAAACGGGGCGGCTGCTTGCGCGGCAACTTCGCGTGCGCTTTTCGCCGGCAAAACTCTTCCAGCCGGACTACAACATTCAGTTGGGGATGCTGTACATCTCCGGGCTTGTGAAGTTGACGGGAGCGCCCGCGTATGCGCTGGCAGCCTTCGATGCCGGCGAAGACCGCATTGCGGCATGGAAAGCGGAGCGGAATTACGACGAAATCCCCGAGCTCGTGGAATCCATCCCCTTCAGTGAAACCCGCGATTACGTGCAAATCGTCTTGCGTAATTCGGAAGTCTACCGGATGATTTACGGGCAAGCTGCGTCAGCTTCTTCCGCGTCTACCGGGCATGGCCAATAGCGTTACAGCCGCGCCCCCTTGTTGCGCGCGATGGCACTGACAATCCAGTAATGTTTGGCGAGCTAAATGACGTCTTCTGAATCGAGCATGGCGCAAGCAGCGCGGCGCATGCTCTCGGCAAAAGCCGAAAAATTCACCGAATCCGTGATTCGCGAGATGACACGTCTGGCGATGAAGCACGGCGCCGTCAACCTCTCGCAAGGATTTCCCGACTTCGCGGCGCCGGCGGAAATCAAGGAAGCGGCACGGCAGGCCATTGCCGATGACATCAATCAGTACGCGATAACGTGGGGCGCGAAGCCTCTGCGGGATGCGATCGTCGAGAAATTCGAGCGGACGCAGGGCGTGCGATACGACCCCGAGCGCGAGATCACGATCTGCTGTGGCTCGACGGAAGCGATGATGTCCACGATGCTGGCTATCATCAATCCTGGCGACGAAATTGTTGTGTTCGAGCCGTTTTACGAAAATTACGGGCCGGACGCGATTCTGAGTGGCGCGACACCGCGTTTCGTGAAGCTGAGCCCGCCAGATTGGGCTTTTGACGAAAGGGAATTGGCTGCGGCGTTCGGCCCGCACACCAAAGCGATTATCCTCAACACGCCCAACAATCCGACGGGAAAAGTTTTCAGCTGGGCGGAACTGGAATTTATCCGCGACCTTTGCGTGCGCTGGAACGCCTTCTGCATCACCGACGAAATTTACGAGCACATTCTGTACGACGGGGCGGAGCACATCTCGATGGCGCGCATCGACGGCATGCGCGACCACACCATCGTGATCAATGGCATGTCCAAGACGTACAGCGTGACGGGGTGGCGCGTGGGCTGGGCGCTAGGGCCGGCCGAAGCTACGCAATCCATCCGCAAAGTGCACGATTTTCTGACGGTTGGGGCAGCCGCGCCCTTGCAACAGGCTGGGGCCATAGCACTCCGGTCGCCGCAGTCTTACTACGACAAGCTTGCCGGGGATTACGCAGTCCGGCGGGAGCGATTGCTCAAGATTCTTGCCGCGGCGGGGTTCACGGTCTTCAAGCCGCGCGGCGCGTATTACATCATGACGGATATTTCCCGTTTCGGTTATCCGGATGATGTGGCGTTTGCGAAATTTCTCGTGGAAAAGGTGGGAGTGGCGGTGGTGCCCGGCTCCAGCTTTTATAATGATGCCCGTGACGGAGCAACGCAGGTGCGCTTCACGTTCTGCAAGAAGGAAAGCACGCTCGCCGCCGCCGAAGATCGCCTATCACGGCTCCTTGAACACATTGGAACCCGCTGACCGAACCGCTTCAATAGTCTCAAAGCATTCAATGCCAAGATGAACTTCTGAGGCTAATTAAACGATTGAGAAACTGCCACATCCGGAGTTCTTTAGGGGTAGGAGACTGACGGTCGGTTGCCCTGTGGTGGTTAGCCCCCTACCCCGCGAGTGGTCTTATGTGTATAGACGATGCGAGCGCAAAATAAGTTTCCTGAGTTTCGAAAAAAAGATGCTTCGCTGCAAGAATATTGATTACGTCCCAGAAACGGTCACACGATTCAATTCTGGGGAGTGCCAGAATGTGGCAGCTGCATTGGCGCCGCAGACCAGCCTGACCTAGCCCAGCGGAACTGTATCCAGGTAACGCGCGACCGAAACGCTCCATTTGAATTTGTCCTGAATCGCGGCTTGCAAGGCTTGGGCCGCCTCCGGTTCACCGTGAGTCAAATAGGATTGCTGCGGTGGAGCGGGAAGATTGCCAAGCCACCGCAGAAGTTCGCTTTTACCAGCGTGAGCCGAGAATTGCCCCATCTCCACGATCTCGGCGCACACGGGTACTTGCTGGCCAAAGAGACTGAGCGTTTTTGCTCCCTCCAGCAGAGCCCTGCCGCGCGTTCCGACCGCTTGAAAGCCGCCCAAAATAACGGCGTTCCGCGCATCAGGCAACCGCTGCGCCAGGTGATGTAGAACGCGGCCGCCGGAAACCATTCCGCTCGCCGAAATGATAATGCAGGGAGTTTTGACATTGTTGATGGCTTTGGATTCCTCGACTGACCGAGTGAGATGAAATTCGTGAACATCCAGGGGGTCGCCCTTGCCGTCGCTGTCTTCGCGGGAAAACTCGAGGTCGTGGTCCTCCTTATACTTCAGATACAAATCCGTGGCGCTTAGGGCCATGGGGCTATCCACGTACACAGGAAGGCGCGGGATGCGTTGTTGATCCTCGAGCTGGCGCAGGTAGAACATGAAAGTCTGCGTTCGCCCGATGGCAAAGGCGGGAATCACGATCGATCCACCGCGCTTCGCAACACGATTTACGATCGCCGCGAGCAACTCGGCAGGATCGCCTTGCGCGTGCTCCCGGTCGCCGTAGGTGGACTCGCAAAGCAAGACGTCAGCTTGCGATGGTGGCGTGACGGGATCTTTCAAGATGGGCTGGCTATATCGCCCGACGTCTCCCGAGAACACCACTACGAACTTTTTTCCGTTTTCACTGATAGTTAGTTCCAGGCTAGAGGAACCGAGGATATGTCCGGCGTCGTAGGAAACGACATGAAACTCGGGGCTGATTTCGAATCCGCCGCCGCGCGGCATGGGATTCAAGAGCTTCAAGGTTGGATCCACATCCTCAGGCTCGTACAAGGCAAGCGGTTGGGCGTGACGGCTCCATTTATGTTTCCGAGCATGTTCCGTCTCTTCGACCTGAAGGTGCGCGGAGTCCTTTAGCAGAAGCCCGGTAAGGTCGATGGTAGAGGGATTGGCGAAGATCGGGCCGCGAAATCCGTCTTTTACGAGTACGGGCAGCCAGCCGGTATGATCCAAATGAGCGTGCGTGAGCAGAGCATAATTGATGGTCTTTGGGTCAACGGGAAGAGGCTTCCAATTGCGTTCTTTCAGCTCGTTGGTGCCCTGGAAGAGTCCGCAATCGACGAGCAGTTTTTTGCCCGCTGCTTCCAGAAGATATTTTGATCCGGTGACACATCCCGCCGCGCCAAGAAATGTGAGTTTTGCCATAGACCTGCCATTCTAAACGATTCCGCCGATGTGGGGGGCTCGCGCCAGCCCCAAAGTCTCAGCGTGAGCCAAGGCGTTAAGGTGGCGCCTTGACGAAATAACAGCCTGCTTTTCCTCCCTGGTTGACTTAGCGGCAGATGCAGACAATACTTTCTTCCCGGCTGATAAGATTTTGAGCTCGGCATTTCCACGGCCGATGTAGCTCTACCCACTTCTCGAATTCGGGACAAAATTGGCTGAACTCCCGTCCATGGTCGGTGTCGTTGTTTCCCATTACCGAATCCTCCACACTTTGGGAGGCGGAGGAATGGGAATTGTTTACGAGGCGGAAGATACGTCCCTGGGCCGGCACGTTGCGCTAAAGTTTCTACCCGCAGCGCTGACAGAGAGTCCTCAGGCATTGGAACGTTTCCAACGCGAGGCGCGCGCGGCCTCCGCGCTCAACCACGCCAATATCTGCACGATCCACGAAATCGCCGAGCACGAGGGCAAACCTTTTATCGTGATGGAGCTTCTGGAAGGCCACACGCTGCGGCATGAAATTGCAGGGAAGGCCATTCCTGTCGACAAGCTCGTGGAGCTTGCAATTCAAATGACCGATGCGCTGGATGCGGCCCATCAGAAGGGCATCATTCACCGCGACATAAAATCTTCGAATCTTTACGTGACAAACAGAGGGCAGGCCAAGATTCTCGATTTCGGACTTGCAAAAGTTACGGGCGTCTCGCCAGCCGGGGATCAAACTGCCACGCGCTCTCTCGTCTCGACGAACGTGGTTTCGGAAGAAGATCTGACCAGCCCTGGCACGGCGGTCGGCACGGTTGCTTACATGTCGCCTGAACAGGTGCTCGGCAAGCCTCTGGATTCGCGAACGGACCTTTTTTCCTTCGGCGTGGTGCTCTACGAAATGGCGACCGGTACGCTGCCGTTTCGGGGAGACTCCACGGCCGCGATTTATGACGCCATCCTGCATGAGGTGCCGGCGAGTCCCATACGGCTGAATCCCGACGTCCCTCTCGAACTGGATCGCATCATTAACAAAGCGCTCGAGAAGGATCGGGATCTTCGCTATCAATCGGCAGGTGAATTAGAGGCCGACCTCAAACGTCTTCGCCGGGACAGCAGTTCGGGCAAGGCCACAGTCGCGGCTAGTGAAACAGTCGCTGTTCCAGTAGCACGCCTTCGCTTCTTCACCCTTGCGTTCTTCATTCTAATCGCTGCCGGCGCTACTTTCTTTGCCTGGAGACATTTTACCGCAAAAAACGAGTTGGACCGGCTTCCGCTCGTGACCAACGCACACATCACCAGGCTGACTTCCAACGGCAACGTAACGGCGACGGCGCTCTCGCCCGACGGGCGCTACGTCGCATATGTTGTTCGAGAAGAAGGAGAACAGAGCCTGTGGGTCAGGCAAACGGCTGCATCCAGCGCTGAGCAAATAGTTCCGGCCTCGCCACAGATCATGCTATCCGCGCCCGTGTTTTCTCCCGATGGAAATTTCGTATACTTTGAGAAATATCCTCCCGATAAGCAGAGAGACACCCAGCTTCTCGTGGTGCCCGTACTCGGAGGGACGCCGCGCAAGATCGCCGAGCGGTTATCCACGGGCTTTGCGTTTTCGCCGGATGGCTCACGCATCGTCTTCTTTAAGGTGAACTGCAGGGGGGCTGATATCTGTCTTTGCCAGATAAACGCGGATGGGTCCGGCTACTCCGAGCTTTCCGCATGGAGCACGCCTCATTACGCGCCGGCCTGGTCGCCGGATGGCCGGCGGATCGCGTTTGAGAACCTGGTTGAAGAAGACCCTGACGGTCTGCGCGCTCATCTCGAGACATACGATCTCTCCACAAAAAAAACGGAATCACTGCCCTCACGCTGGAGACTGATTCGAAATTTGGCATGGACCGGCGACGGGAAAGGCTTGCTGATTGCCGCGCAAGAGCATCCCGCCACTCCAACGCAAATTTGGTACGTGGCTTATCCGGACGGAGCCAAGCAACGTGTGACCAACGATCTGGAGGACTACGATAGCGTCAGCTATTCGCCCCAGATTGAGACGATTGCAGCCGTGCAGACCGACGTCAACGCAAGCATCTGGATGGCTCCCACCGAACATCCGGAAGATATTAAACAAGTGACGCAGGGCCGGAACGATGGGCTGCATGGGATGGACTTCGCCTCTCCAAAGCGGATTATTTTTTCTTCGAACGACACTGGAAATTGGGATCTCTCCGCGGTCGATGTGTCTAGCGGGGCGGTGCAGGTAATCTCGGGCGAGGGACGTTATCACAGCGCGCCAGTAGTTTGCGATTCTGGCCGAAGCGTGGTGTTTATTTCGACGGCCGGAGGCGGAAACCACATCTGGAAAACGGATGCGGATGGGAGCAACGCCGTTCAGCTTACGCATGGAGTGGGCGAGGTCTATCCGCAGTGTCCCCGCGAGGGGAGATGGGTGGCGTTTGTCAGTGAAGACGAATCGATTGCCGGAGGGAACCTTCGCAAGGTGTCTCTCGATGGCGGCCGGGATTCGGCGCTGATTCCTGAATCTGTTATCGCGATCAATCTCGCACCGAATGGCCGGCAAATCCTATTTGCTTCCTTTGGCACAGGGGCCAACGAGAAACTACAAGTAGGACTAGCAACACTGGACGGCAATGCTCCCATCGCTTATCTTGATCCACCGCCCAGGCCGACGATTCTTCGCGAAGGACGATGGATCCCGGGCCAACAAGCGCTCGCTTATGTGGACTCGCGTTCTGGCGCCCCCAATTTGTGGACCTTTTCGCTCACGGGAAAACCGGCGCAGCAGCTCTCTCATTTTTCTTCCGGACGCATTTTTGGTTTTGCGTTGGATCCCGATGGAAGCAAAATCGCTTACTCACGAGGCTCGGTCAACAGCGACGTCGTGCTCTTTTCTCGCAACAATTAAGTTCTCACGGCATCATGAAAGTCGGTTAGATATCCAGTTTCTTCGTGGCCAACGCAAGTCACGATGAAACAAGGGTGAGTATCGGTCTCACCCCCTCGTTCCTGATAACGCTCGCACCTACTGCTGGATCAATCCGCCGCCATGGCGTGTTTCGTTTCGGAAATGGCAAGGTCGAAGCGATCGAGGTTCATCACTTTGGTCCACGCCGTTACGAAGTCGCTCACAAACTTCTCCCCGGAGTCCGCGCAGGCATAGACTTCCGCGATTGCCCTTAGTTGGGAGTGCGAACCAAAGATCAGGTCCACACGCGTCCCGGTCCATTTGACCTTGTTGGTCTTGCGGTCGCGGCCCTCGTACACGCCGTCCGAGCCGTTGGGGTGCCATTCGGTACTCATGTCGAGCAGATTGACGAAGAAGTCGTTCGTCAGCGTCTCCAGTCGCTTGGTAAAGACGCCATGTGTCGAGTTCCCCGTATTTATGCCCAGGACGCGCAGGCCACCGATGAGGACGGTCATCTCAGGAGCGGTCAACTTCAGCAATTGCGCCCGATCCACCAACAGCTCCTCAGGCGCCGGACCCCGGTTGCCGTTGAGATAGTTGCGGAACCCATCCGTAGTGGGTTCGAGCGGCGCGAAGGAGTCGACGTCGGTGTGCTCTTGGGACGCGTCCATGCGCCCCGGTGAGAAGGGGACTTTGACGTCGTGCCCGGCAGCTTTCGCCGCCTTCTCGACTGCCGCACAGCCGCCAAGAACGATCAGGTCAGCAAGCGAAACCTTTTTTCCGCCAGAGTGCGAAGTGTTGAACTCATTCTGGATCGTTCCAAGCGCCTGCAGCACCTTCGCGAGCTGAGATGGCTGGTTGACTGCCCAATCCTTCTGCGGCGCGAGGCGGATGCGCGCGCCGTTCGCTCCACCGCGCTTATCAGAGCCGCGGAACGTCGACGCCGATGCCCAAGCCGTCGACACCAGTTGCGAAACGGATAGCCCTGACGCAAGGATTTTTGCTTTCAGAGCAGCAATGTCCTGTTCCCCGATCAGCGGATGATTCACAGCGGGGATGGGGTCTTGCCACGGCAGCGTTTCTTTGGGAACGAGCGGGCCGAGATAACGCACAACCGGCCCCATGTCGCGGTGCGTCAGCTTGAACCACGCGCGGGCGAATGCGTCGGCGAACTGATCCGGATGTTCGTAGAAGCGGCGAGAAATTTTTTCGTAAGCCGGATCGAACCGCAACGAGAGATCGGTGGTCAGCATGGCTGGCGCGCGGCGCTTTGACGGATCGTACGGGTCCGGCACCGTGCCGGCGCCTGCGCCATTCTTCGGCGTCCACTGATGCGCACCGGCCGGGCTCTTGGTCAGTTCCCATTCGTACCCGAACAAGTTAGCGAAGAAATTGTTGCTCCATTTCGTGGGCGTGGTGGTCCAAATGACTTCCAGGCCGCTGCCGATCGCGTCACCGCCTTTGCCCGTGCGAAATTTGCCCTTCCAGCCGAGACCCTGCTCCTCAATGCCGGCAGCTTCCGGCTCTGGTCCCACCAGCGCCGCATCGGCTGCGCCGTGGGTTTTGCCAAAAGTGTGTCCGCCGGCAATGAGCGCGACCGTTTCTTCATCGTTCATGGCCATACGGAGGAACGTTTCGCGAATATCCTTCGCCGCCGCGATTGGATCGGGTTTGCCGTTGGGTCCTTCCGGATTCACGTAGATCAGGCCCATTTGCACGGCAGCGAGCGGATTCGCAAGATCTCGATCGCCGCTGTAACGCTCGTCTGCAAGCCACTTGCCCTCGGGGCCCCAGTAGACATCCTCTTGCGGTTCCCACACATCCGCTCGCCCGCCGCCAAATCCGAAGGTCTTGAAGCCCATCGACTCGAGTGCGACGTTACCTGCGAGAATCATCAGGTCGGCCCAGGATATCTTTCGTCCATACTTTTGCTTGATTGGCCACAGCAGCCGGCGTGCCTTGTCGAGGTTCACGTTGTCCGGCCAGCTATTGAGGGGCGCGAAGCGCTGCTGCCCCGCACCTGCACCACCGCGCCCGTCGCCAATGCGGTATGTCCCCGCGCTGTGCCAAGCCATTCGAATGAACAGGCCGCCGTAGTGCCCGAAGTCGGCTGGCCACCAGTCCTGCGAGTCTGTCATCAGGGCGTTGAGGTCTTTGATCACGGCATTCAGGTCGAGACTCCTGAATTCCTTGGCGTAGTCGAACTCCTCCCCCATCGGATCGGACAGAGAGGATTGCTGGTGGAGGATCTTCAGGTTCAGCTGATTCGGCCACCACGCCGCATTCGTGTGGGCGGCAGCCGCAGTGTGTCGAGTGCCGCTCGTTACCGGGCATTTGCTTTCAGTTGACAAGTTTTTCTCCTTCTTACCGGGGGCAAGCGCCCCGCTTCTCCAGTGGGTTTGCTATCCAAATGTTCATATGCCTTCGAATCCTGCTCAGTTCGCCTGCAACATCAGGCTCAGGAGGCAGAATCCTGCTCACCTTTTTAAAACTACGCGCCCACTTGCTATACTTCCAATATATAGTTCGGATAGTATGGATAGGCAATGCCTATGGCTCATTGTGATGGAGGTCACGATGGGAAAAAGGGCAGTTGCGCGTTTTGAGCCGGCAGCCGATTACGGAAACTGAGAGCTGCGTTCATGGAACTCCACCAGTTGCGCTACTTCTGTGCGGTCGCCGAGGCCGGGTCGTTCAGCCGCGCTGCCGAGCAGTCTCACGTCTCGCAGCCGTCCCTGTCGCAGCAAATCATGAAGCTCGAAGATGAACTTGGCGCGCGGCTTTTTGACCGGCTAGGCCGCTCGGTTCGCCTCACCGAACTGGGGCAGACATTTCTTCCGCGGGCGCGGTCTGTTCTACGGGAACTCGAAGCCGCTCGTGGCGATGTGGCCGAGCAGAAGGATTCCGTCGGCGGCTCCCTCATAATCGGCGTCATTCCCACCGTTGCTCCGTACTTTCTTCCGCAGCGCCTGACATGGTTCTCGCGAAAATTTCCGCAGGTACGGCTTACTGTGATCGAAGAAATCACTCCGGTGCTTCTCGATCAGGTGCGCGGGAGTAAGGTTGATATCGCTGTGCTTGCGTTGCCGATTCGTGGCCACGAATTTGAATCATTTCCGTTGCTCAGTGAGCGCTTCTTTGCAGCGCTGCCCGCAGGCCACAAGCTCGCATCGCGCCGATCGCTATCGCTCAAGGACCTGCGCGCAGAGCCTTTCCTGCTGCTTCGCGACGGCCACTGCTTCCGCGACAATGCCGTTGCAGCCTGCGATCGCGCGCGGCTGCATCCTCAAATCATCTTTGAGAGCGGCCAGTTCAGCAGCCTGCTCAGCATGGTCGGAGCGGGCATGGGCGTTTCGATCGTTCCGCAGATGGCCATCGAGAAAAAATCGCGCTGCCGATTCGTGCGCATTGAAGATGCCGCCGCGGCGCGCACCATCGGCGCCGTCATCCTTCGTGGGCGCTCACTCTCTCGCGCACATCATGCCTTCCTCGCCCATTTGCGAGACCCCTGATTTGAACGCCGCCATCGGACGATCGAGCGAGGCGGTTTCTGCTCTGGCACGAGCCTTATAGACGCGCCCAATCGTCGGATGCTAATATGAAAAAGTAACGACCCGGTGGGGCCGTGGCGCAGTTGGGAGCGCGCCTCGATGGCATCGAGGAGGTCGTGGGTTCGAATCCCATCGGCTCCACCAATCTTCGGGTGTACGGTCCGAAGAGATCCTTTACAGGATGTACCGGCTACATTCGCGACTATTTGAGTCTTCCAACCTTTAAGCCTGCGCTTCAGTCCTTCAGTAGTTTTACCCTTGAACTCAAGGTACTTTCACAATCAGGTTAGGGATGTTTTTCTCCCGCAGCATGGCGTTGAACTCAGCCACATCCTTGGCAACTACCGCTTCCATTTCACGCTGCGATGCGTCGCCCTCCTGCTTTAGTTCTTGTTGGACGGCCACCTGCTGTGTCGTCGGCGCGAAATCAGCGGAGCTGCCTGCTTCGTCCGCCAAATAGCTGACTTTTTGCATGAGCATCGGCGTGTACCGGACGTCGTCCTGCCCTCTTCCCGTGGCTTGTAACTGGATGACTTTTCCTTCCGCTCCCGTGAGCTTCTCTGCGAGTTCGTTCGCTGCTTTTCGTATCGCCTGTGAAGCTTCGTCTTTACCTAATTGCTTTTCGAGACTGGCGATCTGTTCGCGAATCGATTCGATTTGGTTGACGCCAGCCGCGAGCGAGTTCATCTCCTCGCGGAGTTCGGAAACCAGCTTCACCTGGGCTTCGATGTCACTTTCATTTCCGGTTGAGTGCGGATCTTTCAGAACGTTCAGCTTCTGGCTGCTCTTTTCGCCGCCCACCGTCAGCGTGACGGTGTACGTTCCTGGCGGTTCGAGCACGGAAATCCGGTCAACGGCGGGGGCTTCCCGCCAGCCCTCTGCTCCAAGCGGCACGTCCGGCGAATAAGTAGGAGGAGTTCTCAGCTTGACCTCCGTGGCTTCCTCGCCGCGCAGATCCCACCAGTAGCGGTTGATTCCTGGCTTCACTTCGCACGGCGGAGCGCTCCTGCGGCCAAATCCGCCACCACCTTGTGCCTCGCGGTGCCCGCCTTCGCGTGCCGCGTGGCATTCGATTTCGCGCACCGTCTTTCCGCCCGCATCGGTGATCGTCAGTTTGGCGTGCTCCTTCTCGCCAAGCTTGGATTTCAGATAGAAATTAATGGAAGCGCCGTAAGGCGGGTTGTGTCCCGCCGTCGGATCGGCGGATACGCTTGCCGGTTGTTCGACGGGCCGGAATCGATAGGCATCGCGCGGTGCAAACAAATGCTCATTCGAGGCCATCACTTCCGGTGTCATCTGCTGCAACGGAGTCAGATCATCCAGAATCCAGAAGCCACGTCCGTAGGTGGCCAAGTCCAAATCGTGGAATCGCTCCTGGACCGTGATCCAATAGACCGGCGCATGCGGCAGTCCGCTCTGCAGCGGCTGCCAGTTCTTTCCGTCATCAAACGAAACGTAGAGCGCGTTTTCCGTCCCCAAATAGAGCAGACCTTTGCGCACGGGGTCTTCGCGGATGCAATGCGCGTAGCTCAGCATGCTGTGGGGGATTCCATTCGTGATCTCCGTCCAGGTTTTGCCGTAGTCAGACGTCTTGTAGACGAACGGATCGCGATTGTTCATTTGATGCCCGTCGACGGTGATGTAAGCCGTCCCCGCATCGTAGCGCGAGGCCTCGATGTTGCTCACTGTTCCCCAGTTGAGCATGTTGGGAATATTTTTTGTGACATCCGTCCAATTTTTCCCGCCATCGCGAGTGACTTGTACCAGCCCATCGTTGGTGCCAGCCCAAATCACCCCCGCTTCTTTCGGGGATTCCGCGATGGCAAAGACTGTCCCAGCGTATTCCACGCCGATATTGTCGGGAGTGAGCCCTCCGGAGCTTCCCATGCGACTCCGATCGTTCCGTGTCAGATCCGGACTGATCACGTGCCAGCTATTTCCGCCGTCCGTCGTTTCTTGCACGAACTGGCTGCCCACGTACACTTTGTTGTGGTCGTGCGGCGAAATCACGAGCGGGAACTCCCAGTTGAAGCGGTACTTCACTTCTGCAGCCGTCGCCCCAGAAACGTCCACTGGCCAGACCTCGACCTCGCGCCACTGGCGATTCCGCTCGTCAAAGCGAGTCACGGCGCCACTCACGCTGCCTGAACCTGTGCCGCTGGACCAGATAATGTTGTTGTCCACAGGATCCGGCACTGCGAATCCACTTTCGCCGCCAGCGATCGGGTGCCAGACACTCCGCGATATCGTCGCTCCGCCAAATCCGCCGAACTGCAAACTGTTGCTCGGCCCGCGATAGGACGAACCGTCCTGCCGGTTGCCATAAACGAAATACGGAATCTGGTCGTCCACCGTCACGTGATAAATCTGTGCGATTGGCAATTGGATGTGGTCCCAACTGTGCCCGCGATCCACGGAGATGCTGACGCCTTGATCGTTGACGACCGCCATGCGGTCGCCGTTGGTTGGATCGATCCACATTTCGTGGTTGTCGCCGCCAGGGCTCGCTGGCATGTTGGTCAGCGTGTGGCCGCCGTCGAGCGTCCGCGAAAACGCGGACGTGAAAAAGTACACTTCGTTTTCGTTGTCAGGCGAGATTTCTTCCCTCGTGTAATAGTGCGTGCGCCCGCGAACCTGCCGGTCGGAATTCACCAATTGCCAGTTCTCTCCGCCATCGTCGGAGCGCCATAGTTGACCGCTCTGTCCGGGATGGCCCTCCCAGGGAACGCCGTCGCCGGTTTCAATCATGGCGTACACGCGGTTGGAATCCTTCTGCGCGACGCGCACTGCGATTCTTCCCACGGGCGAATGCGGCAAACCGTGGCCTTCGAGCCTCTTCCACGTCGCACCGCCGTCCGTGGATTTGAATAATCCGCTGCTTGGTCCGCCGCTTGTGCGGCCCCACGTGTGAATCTCCATCTGCCACATTCCGGCAAAAAGAATCCGCGAGTTGTTCGGATCCATCCCCATATCCGAACACCCGGTCTTCTCGTCGACGAAGAGTACTTTCTCCCAATTTTTGCCCCCGTCGGTGGTTCGAAAAACGCCCCGCTCCGGCTGCGGACCATATCCATGTCCCAGCGCGCACGCCAGCACGATATCCGGATTGCGCGGATCAATCAGAACGTTGCCTATTCGTCCGGTCTTTTCCAGCCCCATGCGCGTCCAAGTCTTACCCGCATCCATGGATTTGAAAATCCCTTCGCCCACAGAAATGTGGCTTCGGATATACGATTCGCCCGTTCCCGCCCAGACGATATTCGAGTCGCTTGCCGCCACCGCCAGCGAGCCGATGGATGAGACCGGTTCAGAATCAAAAATCGGCTCCCAGTGGCCTCCGCCATCCGTTGTCTTGAAGATTCCGCCCGACGCCGTCCCCACGTAATAGACGTACGGGCTGCCCGGAATTCCGGCGACGGCCGTGGTTCGATTGCCCACAGGTCCGATGTATCGGAACTTGAGCTGGCTGTAGTCGTCCGGACGGATTTGTGCGTGCTGCGCCCGAGCGAACCGAGGGATGGCGAGAACTGTTACTACCGAAGCTAGTACAAAGAGACACGCGCGCTTTAACATGCTAAACCTCGCTAGCAAATTTTTGCCTGGAATTGAGCGGATGATACTTACGCAGCGGGTTGAGGTCAATGCATTTATGCCCTTCCATGCTGGACGCCAAGCAACCCCGGCGCTATCCTGAAACTCCTAACACTTTAGGCCGTTCTATCTAGAGAAAGGAATTCGGAAGGAATGCACCCAAATTTCCACGCGACACGTCAGAGCTGTTCGGCTCTCATCTCGCGATCTCCCGTAACCGTCTTAGGTCTCCTGCTTTTGTCGCTGCCGCTTGCTGCGCAGCAGACGGGACCGTTGCCTCCGCCTCCTTCCTATGTCCCTCCAGCCGCTACGCCCCGGCCGAGTTCCATGCCCGCTTCCGCGCCGCATCAAACGACGACCGAGTCGCCGCTCTCGACTGCGGCTCCCAAAATCCCCGCCGAGCAGATTATTCAGAAATTTGCCGAGCGCGAGGCCGAGTTCAGAAAAGAACGCGACAATTACACCTACACGCAGACTTTCGTGATCCAGACCATCGACGATTATTCCGGCCAGCCCGATGGCGAATATCGCATGACAAGCGACATCCTTTTCACCCCGGAAGGCAAGCGGTACGAACACGTCACCGACGCTCCCGCGCCGACGCTCGAGCGCATTCAGATGTCGCAGCAGGATTTCGACGACCTTGAGCACGTCCAGCCATTTGTTCTAACCACCGACGAATTACCCAAATATGAGGTCAAGTATGTCGGCCAGCAACAGCTGGATGACGTCAATACCTATGTTTTTGACGTCGGCCCTAAAACCATTGAAAAGAACCAGCGATACTTTCAAGGCCGCATTTGGGTCGATCAGAAAGACTTGGCCATCGTCAAAACTGACGGCAAGGCCGTTCCTGATATCAAAAAGCACGGTCAGGAGAACGTCTTTCCGCGTTTCGAAACCTTCCGCGAAAACATCGAGGGCCACTTCTGGTTCCCCACCTACACGCACTCCGAAGACACGTTGCATTTCAGCAATGGCGACGTGCGCATCCGCATGACCGTGCGTTATGAAAATTACAAGCGGTTCGGATCGACGATCAAGATCGGCCAGCCCATCGAGATTCCCAAGCAGAAGCCGTAGCCGAGCCTGAATAGCGCGTGACGAACGCCCCGCTGGTGGTGTCTACTATGCTGGTCCTGAGGAATTGTCTGCTTGCTCCAGCTTCGCACTCTTGCAAAACGCATCCTGATCGCGGCGCTGTTGGCTTCCTCCATTGTTTACGCTGCGGACTTTGTCTCGTTTCGTGCGCGCATGCTCCATCCCAAACCAGATAATCCTCTCGAAACCGTCACCGCGCTTCGCATCCTCGCCATCGAGCAAAAAGGCGGCAAAACGGAATACACCATCGACCAGTTGCAGCCCCAGCAAACCGCGATCTGCGTCCACTCCTTGTTTCCGCATGCCGGGGATCCTCCGTGCTGGTACATCAAACGAAAATTCGCACAGCCCATCCCGATGTCCATTTTTTTATTCCCAGAATTGAGCAGCGTCGGTCTATTTTGTGACGCAGCGAGTGTGCAGGGACGCCGAAGCTTCGTTCCCAATATTCGCGCCCGACTCAAATCTGACTCCGATTTCGGCGCGCTCTGCATCTGTCACCAGTCACTCTGCGTCTTCTTTCTCTTAGCTCACGAATTCACGCTTATTTCAGCCTGCGGAGCCTCCGTTCGAATCTCGCCCTCCCACCTCGCCACCACCACGCACGCCAGGCAATTCCCCAACACATTCACCGCCGTCCGCCCCATATCCATCAGCTGATCGATTCCGAACAGCAGAAATAGCGGTTCGGTCGGAAGGTGAAACTGTGCCGCCGCTGCGAACACGATCACCAATGACGCTCGTGCTACTCCCGCCGTTCCTTTGCTGCTGATCAGCAGCGTCAAGAGCATGACCGCTTGCTGGCCGAGGGTCAGATGTATACCTGCCGCTTGCGCAACGAACACGAGAGCAAGCGACTGATAGAGGCTCGATCCTCCCAGATTGAAGCTGTAGCCGGTGGGCATGACAAACGCCACCGTCTCGCGCCGCACTCCAAACGCTTCCATTTCCTCCATCGCGCGAGGCAGCGCCGCTTCCGAGCTCGCCGTCGCAAACGCAATCGTTACCGGTTCTGTCACCGCCCGCAAAAATTCCTTCAGCGGCGTCTTCACCATCACCGCAATCGGCAGTAGAACGCCCACAATGAAAATGATTAGCGCCACATACATCGTCGCCAACAGCTTCAGCAACGGCAGGAGCACTCCCAGCCCCAAATGACCCACCGTATACGCAATCGCGCCAAAAACGCCGATCGGCGCCACGTACATCACCAGATTCGTGAACTTGAACATCGTTTCCGAAAGGCCCTCTGCGAACGCCAGCATCGGCCGCCTCTTTTGTTCCGGCACCAACGCAAGCGCCATCGCGAACAACACGCTGAACACCACCACTTGCAGCACTTGCCCTTCCGCCACCGATTTCGCGATGTTCTCCGGGAAAATATCCGTGATCAATTGCGCCGCCGTATGCGGCACGGCATTGATTGGAACGCCTCCGCTCACCGGCGGCAGATCCACGCCTTCTCCTGCCCGGCTGATATCGATGGCTGCGAAACCCAATACCAGCGTGATCACCGAAACAATCTCAAAGTAAATCAGCGACTTGATCCCCAGCCGTCCCACCTTCTTCAAATCCGCGTGCCCCGCGATTCCCACAACCAGCGTCCCAAAAAGCAGCGGCGCGATGATCACTTTGATCAGCCGCAAGAATATCGTCCCCAGAAATTGCACCTTCTCAGCCGTTGCCGGCCAGTCGTGCCCTAGCTCCGCGCCTGCCAGCAAACCCACCACAATCCACGCCGTCAGCGACCTCCGCACTCCCGCATACGCCGCGATCAGTGCGATCGCCACCCATCGCAGCGTCACCGTCACTGCCAGCGCCGCTCCCATTGCGTGCGCCCCCGCGAACAACGACGCCGCAATCGCCGCCGTCACCGCAACAACCGCCGCTCCCAGAACCCCATTCTTCATCGGCCGCAACCTATGTCTCTCATAAGCCGCGAACGCTATTCTGGATGCGCCACTCTGTCAATCCCCATCCGCAAGTCATGCCTCGGCATGGGCTCGTCCGCCTGCGCTTACGGCACTCTCCATCTTCGTGTCGCCCGATTCTTGCTGAGAGGTTTAAAATAGTTGGCAATTCGTAACGACAACTCGACGATTACACATCAAGGCATTTAGCTGCGGGTGTAGAATGCTTGCGGCTTTCGGGGTAGGTCGGAGGCCAAGCCAAGTGACATTCCTTCGCGATTGCCTACGGGATCTCCGCTACGCTTTGCGGCAATTCGCCAGCACGCCCACGGTAACCGCCGTGGCAGTGCTCACACTGGCCACAGGTATTGGCGCCAACGCCGCGATTTTCAGTTTGCTGGACACCGCGCTATTGCAGACCCTTCCGGTCCGTGACCCAGGGAGCTTGCGGACGGTTGAGGTGGTCACACGCTCGGGCATCCGGATGTCTAATATCCCTTCTGAGTTTTTCAATGAGTTGTGCAGGGCTCCGAAGTCTTTTTCCGGTGTGTTCGCGTTTTGGCGAGATAAGATGAATTTCGACACCGGCGGAGACATCGACCGCGTTCTGGTCCAACAGGTTTCGGGCGGCTACTATTCGACCCTCGGCGTCTCGAGTTTCCTTGGGCGTACGATTGACGGGCAGGATGAGAAGAATGACCAACGCGTTGCAGTGCTTAGCTATATGTTTTGGGCCCGGCGCTTTAGAAGTGATCCAGCCGTTGTCGGCAAGACGGTCAACTTAAACGGCATCCCGACAGAAGTCATCGGAGTCACGCCACCGGCATTTTTTGGAACGGACCAAGGCGTTTCGCCGGACATCACCATTCCCCTCGACCATCCCCTGCAGCTTGCGAATGTTTGGACCATGGTAAGGGTCAAGACAAATGTCAGTGACAAACAGGCGCAAGCGGAGGCTGATGTTGCTTTGCAGAGTGCGCTCGAATTGATGCGCCCGGGTCTGGACAACTATCGGGAAAGCGATCGGGAAGAGCTCTTGACGCAGCGCGCGCTGCTGGCACGGGGCGATCGAGGGTTGGGGGAGGCTCTGGGGTCCTACACTGATTCGCTTCAGATCCTGATGCTCCTTTCCGGCGTGGTCTTGCTGATCGCCTGCGTAAATATCGCCAACGTGCTCCTCGCAAGCTTTGCGGCCCGAGCACATGAGACTGGTGTTCGGCTGGCGCTGGGTGCCAGCCGGCGTCGCCTGGTACAGCAGTTCTTGGTAGAGGGCGCTCTGCTTTCAGCTATAGCGGCTGTGGCTGGTCTCGTGCTTGCGTTTTGGATGCAGCGTGCGCTGGTTTTGCTGCTGATGGACGACGAAGCGCGTCAAGCGATCCACTTCACGCTTAATGCTCACGTACTGGCCTTCAGTGCTGGCGCAGCAATCGTTACGCTGCTCCTCTTCGGACTCGTTCCCGCGCTTCGTGCTACGAATGTTGAGGTATTGTCCTTGCTGAGGCGGGAAGCGTCGGGAACTCGATTGTCGCGTTCAGGTTTGGCCAAGGGACTCATTGTAGTTCAGATCGCCGCATCATTGCTGCTGCTTTCGGGTGCGGGCTTGTTGGTACGAAGCTTCATCAAATTGAATACCCTGCACACCGGCATGCCCATCGAAAACATGCTGGTCATGAGAATTGGGCTGGACCGGCGGGAGTATCAGCGGACACATCCCTCATCGGTGTATCAAGAGCTTGTTGAGCGCGTCCAGGGAGTACCTGGAGTCGTCTCGGCTACTCTCGGGGCGGATTTCGCATTCGCATCGGGCGGATGGTCGAAATCGGTCTGGGTTGAAGGGCAACCGCCTGAGCAACACCAGTCCGCCGCCTTCAATGTGGTCGGTCCCAATTTCTTTTCCACTGTCGGAATTCCCGTGCTCCAGGGGCGCGAATTCTCAGAGCGCGACGTTCTGGGCACCCCTAAAGTTGTCATCATAAACGAAGAATTTGCGAAGCACTATTTCCTGGGTCAAGACCCCATCGGTCGGCACCTCGGCGACCAGGGGGAGAAGTCGATTCTGAAGTATGAAGTCATCGGCGTAGTCGCAGACTCACGAAACATGTTTCTGAAGAATGCTCCGGGGCCAACGCTTTATGAGCCCTTGCTGCAAGATGAGTGGACAACTGCAACTAACGTGGTTTTGCATGTCCGCACGAGGGGGAATCCGAAGTTGATTCTGGGTCGCGTGCGTTCCGAGATCCGCTTGTTGAATCCGCACCTTCCCGTCTATGACGTGACCACACTGGCTGCGCGGTTGTCGTTGGCGCAGCGGCCCGACCGTATGATGGCGTTCCTGGCGAGTTTCTTTGGTGCGCTGGCCCTGCTACTGACCGCAATGGGGATATACGGAGTGATTGCGTATGCGGTGGGACGCAGGACGAAAGAAATCGGAGTACGTTTGGCATTAGGAGCAACCCGAGCAAATGTTTTGTGGATGATTGTGCGCGAGACCGTCACGCTCGTCGCAGTAGGCGCCGCAATTGGCTTGCCGCTGGCCTTTTTTTGTACCCGTGTACTTAAGAACATGCTGTTTGGAGTTGAGCCACAGGACCCCATTACTGCCGTGGCGTGTGTTGTCGTCCTGCTGCTGGCCGGGGTCTTGGCCGGTTACTTGCCAGCCCGGCGAGCTGCAGTGCTGGAACCTGTGTCCGCCCTACGAACTGAATGATCCGCTTAACGGCTCTGAAGTTTCCCGTGGCCTTCGAGCATTAGGCGAGGCCATTTGCCCGCGCTGAATCTGTCTACCCGCCGTACACGTCACTTTGGGGAATTCGATGTCCTGTTAGCTTCCGCAAGGTGCCTCGCACGCTGGTCTTGCTCTTGCGGGCTTAGAGCTCACTGCAACCATGAAGACAACCTCGTGGCCCACCAATTTAGCATTCCAAACCTAACATTTTTCTATTGACAAACTGATATTCATGTCATATAGTAGTTGTCGGGTAATGGTGTGGTCCGTGCCCGGGAACGCCAACCTCCTGGTTGGCGTTTTTGCTTTCCGGGGCCTTCTTCTCGAACTAACTCGATTGTTCTCAACACTTACGAAACGCTTCGCCAGATTGCACAAAAATAGTGCAAAATTGCACCTGCAACCCATCTAGAATCAACACTTGCAGTATCGTCCCTAAGTGTTCATCATAAACGACTTACAAAAAAGCTAAATCCTTTAGAAACAACACTTACAAAGAACCGGGAAGGGGCGGAGTGGTTATTGTTAACCAGTCTCCGGGTTGATTCCTGGTGGTTTGCCTTCGTGCCCCGCCGTAACATTTTGCCGCTCGAGTCTAGGAAGCTGGCGGACTTGGCCTCCGTTAGCTTGCCGCATCCAGCGTCGGGGGCGTGGCGCCCTTGATTACCAACCACAGCATGAATGCAAGCTCTCCGAAGAAAGCGGGCTGACCGTAGGCAAACACCCTTCCCTGATATTGCGGTAAGAGCTCACCCGTCAGGCAGAGGATCACATAGGCAAAGCCGTTGATGACCAGCCACACGCCGAGAAATCGCGGCAGAAAACGCGACCGGTATACCAGCGCCGCCAGAGGAAGAAGCCATATCCCCCAGAGCATCTCGGCGGCAGTGTTTTGGTGGTCCCGCAGATGGAGGAAAAGCATTGCCAACGCATCCCGCTGCGGCTTGTCGAATGCCGAAAGGAAATCGGCTCCCCGGGCGACCATCAGGGCGGCTGAATCGCTCACCACGCCAACAAAGTCAATGAGGGCTGGCATCACACCCCCGAAGATTACTACCATCACTGCGAGATTCTGGTCCACTCCCTTGAACAGCCGGTAAAAGGCTATCGTAAGGATGATCAGCACCACCGCGCAAAATAGGTCGCTTACAATGCCGAAACGAAATAACCACCCGTGAGCGGCGATGTTGTTGACCGTGGCGGCCGCGTTCTCATGCACGAACAATTTGTTGGGAATATAGATTAGGCGCAATGGCCCAAGAACGCAGAGCAGCAGATACCACCGTCCGGCGACTCTCCCGAGGTTGCGGGTCGAGCTCATGTTCCCTCCCTTGTTGCATGGGGCTTAATGTAAGGGTCTAGCCGGAGATACGCCGGACGCTATCACAATGTTTCGATACCCGATCAAACGAAGTTGGTGTAGCAACTCGGCGACCGTCACTGCCTTCCGCGCTCGCCTTTTCTACGGCTCTCACTCGTCGCGAATGGATATGATCGGGTGCTTTCCATTAACCTCAAGACTCCTCCCGTCTGGAGCCGTACCGAATAGCCAGAGCCAGCAAGATGATGACATCAAGGACAATTCCGCCTCGATGATAGTAGTCGAACCAAATATCTAGAGCGATCACCGGGACAATTACCCATAACGCGGCTCGATGCTTGCTCAGCCAGTCAAAAACGCCATTTGGCATGGTCCAAAAGCTTATCACTATGCCGTTTCCCTTCAACTGCCTAGTGACGTAACCAACGGAAACCGACACATCATCCAGTTTCCAAATCACTCGCATCTCGCACCGCTAATCGTCTAAAGTAATTCTGAAAATCCATGGGGCTCGACTCCAAATGAATCGCATACTCGCATTCTTGGTTGTTCTCGCTTTCTCTATCTCAACCGTCCTTGTTTCAACTGCCGAAGCTCACAAGGAAAAATATCATTTCGGCAAAGTCGGTATCTCCCACCGCAACTTCCTGCCGCCCGAGCCTTATGACTGGCGCGCTGCCAAAACGCACGCCCTCGTTACCGACATCTGGTATCCCACTGAACCTTCCGCCGTCGAGCACACCCAATGGATCGGCGCTCCCGGCGCCCCCTTCGCTACTGCCGGCAAATCCGCTCCAGATTCCGCGGTCATTGCCGCTCCTGAAAAACTTCCTCTGATTCTGCTTTCGCACGGCACGGGCGGTTCTTCCGCCATGATGGCCTGGCTCGGCACCGCGCTAGCCCGTCGCGGTTTCATCGCCGCCGCGGTCAATCATCCCGGCAATAACGCTCTCGAGCCCTACACTCCACAGGGATTTTCCATCTGGTGGGAACGAGCCGCTGACTTGACCGCCGTGCTCAATTCCATGCTCGCCGATTCCACGTTCGGCCCGCGCATCGACCCCAATCGCATCGGCGCGGCCGGTTTCTCTCTTGGTGGATTCACGGTGATCGAAATTGCCGGCGGCATTGGCGAATTCTCTCGCGCCCAGGACTTTTGCAAATCCCCACAGGCCGACGGCATGTGCACGGATCCTCCCGAGTTTCCCGGCCTCACCGCCAAAGTAAGCGACCTCCTCAAAACCGATCCAGCTCTGCAAGCCGCGCTTCGCAAGGGCGATGAACCCCACCGCGACAAGCGCATACGCGCCATTTTCGCCATCGCTCCCGCCCTCGGCCCGGCCTTCACACCGGATTCTCTTGCAAAAATTTCCATCCCCGTTCAGATTCTCGCTGGCTCCGCCGATACCATCGTTCCCCTCGACACCAGCGCCAGATTCTTCGCAGCCCACATTCCTGGCGCGCAACTCACCATCATTCAGGACGTAGGCCATTACACATTTCTCGCCACTTGTCTGCCGCTCGGAGATCAGACACAGCCCAACCTCTGCCTTGACAAGGCCGGCGTCCTCCGCGACGACATCCACGCGCAAGCCGCTGCCCTTGCCTACCAATTTTTCGAAAATAATTTGAAATGAAGCAGAACGCCTCGAAGGATCTTCCACGCGGGTGCTTGCCTGTCTGGCAAGTGAGGGCTTAACTCGGCAGCAGGAATTGCTTCTTCGGAACGCCTTTCTCTCGATACAAATCGCGGTCCGCCGCTCCCAAAATCTCGTTCAGTGTTTCTCCGTCGTCTGGAAACACAGCGGTCCCTATGCTCACATAAAGCTTCGGAGTCTCTCCATCTTCCGCGAGCCTTCTCGTAATCCGTTGCGCAACCAGCCGCCCCGCTTCCGCGTCCGTCTCCGGCAGAATCAGCACGAACTCATCGCCTCCATATCGCCCTGCCGTATCCATCTCACGCGAATAGAGCCGCAGCACATCCGCCAGCCGGCAGAGCGCCCGGCTTCCCACGACGTGCCCAAACACATCGTTGATTCTCTTGAGCTCATCCAAGTCCATCAGCAGCACTACAAACGGCCGCTCCGTCCTGCCGTACCTCTTAATCTCCGTCTCCAGCGCTTCCACAATTTGCCGATAGTTCGCAAGTCCGGTCAGCGGATCGCTCAGCGCCAGATGCTTCACCTGCTCCTCGGATCGCCGATGCTCGGTAACTTCCGCCGCCAGTGCCAGTGTTGTGACCGCGATGATCCCCATGAATGCCTGCATCAACAGCAGCGATGTGTTCTGCGTCTCCCTCGCAAACGGTCCATATCCGTGTACCGTCCCCCACGCCGCAATCCCCGACAGCACGCACACCGCCGTCGCAGCCTTTCGCCGTCCAAATCTGTACGCCGCCCAGATCAGAAATGGAATGCACAAATACTCTAGCGGATAATTCTTCAATTCCTGGTGCAGCACACTGCCGAACACCGCCCAGCCCGTCCCGAGCAGACCCAGAAGCAACAGCGCCAGCTCTCCCATTTGCTTGTGTGTCCATCTCAGATGCGGATTCTCCCACCACAGTAAAAGCAGCGGGGTCACCACCACCGCTCCCACCGCGTCTCCCAGCCACCACGTGCTCCAGATCGTTCCAAACGCCGGCCAATCCGCAAGTCCCCCAGTCGCCAGGATTGTTACCCCAATGGTGGCGCTGACCGCCGTTGCCAGAATCCCCGCTAGTAGTGCAAACTTGAAAATATCCTGCGCCCGCGCAAAAGTTTCCTTCCCGTTCGCGAACCGCTTCACCAGATACCATGCCGCCAGCCCTTCCAGCGTATTTCCCGCCGCGATGCCGATCGACGACTCCACATTCCCCGCCGTCGTCAAATTCACAAAAAACGCGCCAATCAGGATTCCCGGCCAGACTCGAAACCCATAGACAAGCAACGCCGCGATCGCAATCCCCGTGCATGGCCATACGGCCGACGCGCTTGCATTCACGTACGCCAGTTGCAGTCCCAGTTTCCCCGCAAGGAAGTACACCCCAGCTAGGATCGCCACCGTCGCCGCGTTCTTGATCGCCTCCGACCGCGTCATCCCGGATTCTCCACCCCGCCCTGGCGCCGCCCAGGGGAGGGAATTGGCCACCGTTTCTTTACAAATCCGCCGACACCACCAGCGTCCCGATTTGAACCTTCCTTCCGGCCAAATCGTCTCGCTCGAGAGCCGTAAACTTCAATTTTACTAGATGTTTCACGCTAACGTCGGCCTAACTGGTCCGGTTTTTCAATCTAGGCAATCCCTCCCGGCTCCAGGCGGCTCTTTGCTTGGCGCGCAAAAAATAATGCCGTTCCGTTATCCTGCTTTTTGCCCCGGATTCTCTTCCGCCCGGTGCAGAAGCTGCTCTCGCGCCGTCAACCACACGCCCAGATGCCCGCGCCCCATTCCATGTATGGTCTGGAACAAAATTCCAGCCATTCCTTCAGAGCTCGTCCACGCCACCTGTCCCTTCCCGCTGATATCCACTCCTAACGCAAGCTCGAACCAGAATTCAACCGCCGCCGCACGCTTCAATGTTCGCATACCGCGAATCGCCATTCCTCCTTCGCTCAGATTGGCGATTCGCGCATTCTGCTCTGCATCCCCTTCCTTCAGAGTCACGGCAAGATTCACGGGATGGCGGAAGTACCGTCGCCTCTCCCGCAACATGAGCTCCTTCGTGATGGTAATGTGGAGCGCCACCAGCTCCAGGCTTAACGGCGCTCGCAGAACGAAATTTGCTCCGGCATTCAGCGCGCCGGTCGTTTCTTTCGCCGTCTGCACGCACGCAAAAATCGCCGCTTTTGCGTTCGATGGCCCTTTGCGGACCGCTTCAATCAATTGCAGCGCCCCCGCCACCTGCATATCCACAAACACTCCATCAATTTTCTTCCTCTCCAGATATTCGCGCGCCGCTTCCGCCGTCGGCACAAGCCCAAGTTTCGCCTCGTATTTTTTCACGCCTCCGGAAACCGCCGTTAGCGTCGCATAGTCGTTCGACACCAAGAGGAATTCGAGCTCAGACAGGGTGCTCATAGTGATTGTAAATCTCCGTCCGCCCGCGAAGGTCTTCTGGATTGGTCCTGCGATTGTCAGCTCTATCTTTATCTTCGAAGCCGCCGTCCTGTCGAGTCCTTCTGCCCCATCTCCCTCCAATCTGCAAACACTCCCCGCCGCACTTCCAAATGTAGTAAGCCTCGCCCTCGAAGAGGCACAAGGACCATCATGGTGCCGCTTAGGCCAAGCGATAAATTTTCGTCGGAATCTCACTTGCCTCTGATCTCCCTCCCCGCCGGGGCAATTTGCGGTTCACATGCGCATTGCGTTTGGAGTACGCTCGGAAATCGATAAGCGGTTTGGGAGGCTAAGATGGCAAAGTACGGAAAAGCAGCGAGTGCGAGCGTAAAAAAGGCATTAGCTCGAGAGAAGCGGGGCAAGCTCCGCTCCGGAAAAGGCGGCAAAGGCGGCGTCGTGAAGAGCCGCAAGCAGGCCATCGCCATCGGTCTGTCGGAGGCCCGCAAGCGAGGAGCAAAAGTTCCCACAAAGAAATCCATCTGAGCGCGGCCCACGGTCCTCCGCCGCGAACTGCTCGATCATAAAAATCCGGGCTCAAGCCACGATGTGAAAAGTGAAACGTAAAGGAGCGTCAATTCTGTGAAACCACGGCTACTCTTGCATCTCGAAGGTGCAGCCTTCCTCGTCGTAAGCATCCTCGCCTACCACTGGATTCACGCCAGCTGGCTCCAATTTGCCTTGCTGTTTCTTCTGCCCGATCTCTCGATGCTCGGCTATTTCGCGGGTGTTCGTGTCGGAGCCGCCGTCTACAACGCCGTCCACACCTATATCGGCCCGCTCGCTCTGGCGGGCTGCGGAGCTGTGGCCAACAATATCCCCATTTTTTCAGTGTCCCTCGTTTGGATCGCGCATATCGCGTTTGACCGGATGCTCGGCTTCGGCCTGAAGTATCCCACTCGCTTTCAGGACACACACCTCCACCCCGACCGCCACACTGCCTAGGCATCTGCTGTCACGGACTTGCACACTCCCCGCTCCACATCCCATTCGAATCATGTGCTAATCTCGGCCTGTGATCGAGGGCAACGGAGCGACAATGAAGCCGTTGGCTGGACTCAAAGCTGGTCGCATAGCAGCTCTGCTCTGCTTGCTTCTGGTTCCGCTGGCTTTGGCCTCTCCGGACCCGTCGCAGACCCCGGAAATTCGCGTAACCACTCACCTCGTCCAAATAGGCATTATCGTCCGGGATAAAAATGGCCCCGTTTCGAATTTGACGAAAGACGATTTCGTTGTCCTCGACGGCGGCAAACCACAGAAAATCGACATTTTCTCTGTCGAATCCAGCCAATCGCCGTCGCCCGCCGCGCCCGAGCAGCCTTTGCCACCCAACACCTTCTCCGACCTTCCGCAATACAGCGCCGCTAAACCCAGAAGCGTGACCATTGTCCTCCTCGACAATCTCAACACCCTATCCGGCTCGACACCCCAGCTATACGAAAACACCCCCTTTTGGCTCGAGGACCACGCCCTCGCCAACGCCAAGCAGCATCTCATTGAATTTCTGCAGCAGTTGGACCCCAACGACCGCATCGCCATCTACGGCCTGACCGATTCCTTACATGTCTTGTGTGACTTCACCTGCAATCGCCCGGACCTTCTGGCGGTCGTCACCAAGTACGATCCCACTTCGAAAACCCAACGACAGTTGGTCGATCCCGGTGCCATTCACACCCCTCAGGGAACGGGAGGGGACGCCACCTTTGACGAATTGACTAATGCGGCTATGCAGCGCATGGCCGCGATGAATAATCAAGTCCGCGCACAATCGACCTTTGCCGCTCTCACTGCCATAGCCGACCATGTTGCCGATATTCCGGGTCGAAAGAATCTGCTTTGGTTGACGGCCAATCTTCCATTTTCAGGGGAAGCCATCGCGCGCATTCTGGGTCGCGCAAACATCGCCGCCTATCCTGTGGATGCCCGCGGCCTTCTCCCTCGCATGCCTTTCACCTCGGCGGACGACATCGAGCCGTCCGAAGCGGGTGCCACCGCCGCACTCGGAGTCGATTCTTCTCCGGCCAATTCGGATCAACCCACTGGCATCGATGCGATGCAGAAAATGGCCGAAGTCACGGGTGGCCGTGCTTTCGTCAATACCAACGATCTCACCGGCGCTATTCGCTCGGCCGTCGAAGACTCCGCCCTCACCTACACGCTCGGCTTCTACGTGGATTCCAACTCGTTGGACGGAAAATTTCACGAACTGAAGGTTCGCGTCAAGGACTCCGGGCTCACTCTTCGCTACCCAAAGGGCTACTTCGCCTTCAAGGACTCCTCAGCTACCAAGGACGAGCGTCACAACAATTTTCTCGCCGCTCTGCACAGTCCACTCGACTCTTCCGCCATTCCCATGCAGGTCAAGGTCGATCGAGCCAATCAGCCTGCGCCGAACTCCCTGATTCTTTTCGGCTCCGTTAACATTCGTGGAGTTTATCTTCCGCAGTCTGGCCAGTCTCACGTGGGTGCGCTTGACATCGCCGTGATCGAGCAAGATAAGACCGGCAAAGTGCTCCATCAATCAACGAATCGTATCAATCTCCGTTTCACCGACGAGCAATATGCAGCGACCTTAAATTCCGGTATAACTTTTCGCAAGTCTGTGCAACCCGCAACCGGGGCGACCATCCTTCGCGTGCTCGTTCAGGACCCCGTCACCGCCGCCATCGGCAGCCTCGTCATCCCTCTCTCCCGGGTGAACTGATTCGCTCCCATGACACATTCGCGCAAGCCTCGCCACCTCACTTATTTCGAGCCTTTTGCGGCGAGGTTTGCATGCCGTTGCGGCCGTTTCGACCCGTTCACCCCGCGCGAACAACGTGTTAGTCTCGATGTCGGTTAAGCGGCAAAGGGAGCTGCGATGAGGCCATTTACTGTGGTCCTTTTTGGTCGCGCCCCGCTTGTGCCCATTCTGTTGCTAGTGCCATTTGGTTTGGCAGCCCAGAACCCGCCCCAGGTTCCGCCCATCCACGTGACGACTCATCTCGTTCAGATCGGCATCATCGTCCGCGATAAGAACGGCCCAGTCGTTGGTTTGTCGAAGGACGATTTCGTGGTCCTTGATCGCGGGAAGCCACAAAAAATCAGCGTTTTCTCCGCCGAATCCAGAGAATCACACTCAGCAAACGTGCAACTGCAGCCGCTGCCGCCCAACACATTCTCCGATCTGCCGCAGTATGAGGCCGCCAAGCCGAGAAGCGTGACCATCGTCCTCCTCGACAATCTCAATACGCTCACTGGCTCATCCCCTCAGCCCTATGAAACCATGCCCTATTGGCTTGAAGACCATGCCCTCGCCAGCGCCAAGCAGCATCTCATCGAATTTCTGGACCAGCTCGATCCAAACGATCGCCTTGCCATCTATGGGCTCACCGATTCTCTACATGTCCTGTGCGACTTCACTTGCAATCGCGCCCAGCTCTTGGCCGTTGTCAGGAGGTACGACCCCACGTCGAAGACTCAGCGCGAAACCGCCGAAACTGGCGAATTCCATTTACCCAATGCGCCTCCCGAATTTGACCGGCTGATCGATGCCGACGAGCAGCGCTTAGCGACGATGAATAATCAAAACCGTGCACAGGCAACGATGGCCGCCCTATTGGCCATTGCGGCGCACGTTTCTGACGTTCCCGGGCGAAAGAATTTGCTCTGGCTCACCTCGAATCTCGCCGTTTCAGGCGCAGCCTTCGCGCGCGTTCTGAGCCGCGCTAATATCGTCGCTTACCCGGTCGACGCACGAGGCTTGCTTCCCCGTTCCCCCTCCATTTCCACAGAGGGTTTCAACCCCGGCGACGCCTATGTCCGCGGCGCACTCGGTCTCAACAATAACGCGGCCCAGTCCGACCAGCCCATCGGCATTGACACGATGCAAAAGCTCGCCGGGGAGACGGGAGGACGGGCGTTTGTCAACACCAACGACCTCACCGGCGCCATTCGCAAAGCGGTGGAAGATTCGGCCGTCACGTATACGCTCGGCTTTTACATCGATTCCGATGCGCTTGATGGAAAATTCCATGAAGTGAGAGTGAAGGTCAAGCAGGCCGGGCTGGAGCTTCGCTATCCCAAGGGCTACTTTGCGCTCAAGGACACGGCCGCCACGCAGGACGAGCGCCAGAACAATTTCCTGGCGGCGCTTCACAGTCCGCTGGAGTCTTCCTCCATTCCCGTAAAGATCAATGTGGTTCGCGTGGAGAAGCCGCTGCCGCATTGCTTGAGCCTGTCCGGCTTGATTGACATTCACAGTGTTCGGTTCCAACAGGTTGGCAGCATGCACAAAGGCGCGGTGGAAGTTGCTACGATCGAGCAAGATGAAACCGGGAAAATCCTGCGCCGGTCCGCGAGCAGGATCAATTTTGATTTTATGCAAGCGAAATATTCGGCGTATTTGAAAACGGGCTTTCCGTTTCATCAGTTCGTCCAACCGCAAGCTGGAGTCACTACGTTGCGCATGGTTGTCGAAGATCCCAGCACCGCCGAAGTGGGCAGCCTCATCATCCCGCTTTCGCGCGTCAACTGATTCGGAAAGCATGGCATTTTGCCGCGGAGTTATTGTCCGGTTTTGCACGGTCATCTGCTTCATAGCAGAAGTGGAATGCGATTCTCACAGGTACATGCTGTCAAGGGCATCGATTTGGCGGGGGCAGTGTGGGCTCCTAACAAGTGCCTGGAAAAGGTGATAGCCTCAAGCGTGGCAGCGGCAAGGGATCAACCATGAAACCATTGGCCGAATTCGTACAGAAACGCTTGGTGGCCATGTTAGGTTGTCTACTTTTGCCGGCCGTTTTGGCGTCGCAGAGCCCACCGCAAGCCCCTAAAATCCACGTAACAACACACCTGGTTCAGATCGGCATCATCGTCCGCGATAAGAACGGCCCAGTCGTTGGTTTGTCGAAGGACGATTTCGTGGTGATCGATCACGGGAAGCCGCAGAAGATCAGCGTCTTTACAGCAGAATCTACAGCGTCTGCCCCACAGGGTTCGCCACCTGAGGGCTCCCGACCCCAGTCCCTGCTTCCCAATACTTTCTCAGACCTTCCGCAAGTCAGCGGCAACACGGTGCGCAGCGTCACGATCGTTCTTCTCGATAACCTCAACACGCTTTCGGGCAATGGGCACGAAGGATACGAAACCAGTCCGTGGTGGATGGAAGATCTAGCTCTGACGAATGCGAAGGCACACCTCATCGAGTTCATCAAGACGATGGACCCGAAAGATCGGGTTGCGATTTATGGTCTGAGCGACGGCCTGCACGTGCTATGCGACTTCACGAACCAACGCGACCGTCTTCTCGCCATCCTGAAGCACTACGACACCACTTCCCGGACCAACCGCGATGAGGTCGAGCCCGGCAAATGGCACACACCCGTGCCCGAGGAGTTTAATCCCGACCTAGAAAAGCAAGCGCTGGAATTGGCCGGAATCACAAATCAGCGGCGCGCCGCGCAAACGATGGCCGCTCTTCAATCCATTGCCTCACACGTCGCCAACATACCCGGCCGCAAAAATCTAGTCTGGCTGACTGCCAATCTTCCCTTCTCCGGCGTCGCCCTTGCCCGCATGCTAGGTCCTGCACAGATCGCGGCCTATCCTGTGGACGGTCGCGCTTTGCTGACACGAGGAACTCCCGAGAATCAGTGGGAGATAGACGATCAACTTTCCGGTGTCTTAGGTTTGGGCATGCCCGCGCAGTCTTCGCAGCCCATTGGCATTGACACGATGCAAAAGCTCGCCGAGGAGACGGGAGGACGGGCGTTTGTCAACACCAACGACCTCACCCGCGCAATCCGCGAAGCCGTTGAAGATTCCGCCGTCACTTATACGCTCGGCTTTTACATCAATTCCGACTCGCTGGATGGAAAATTCCACGAACTTAAAGTGCGGGCTAAGCAGGCCGGGCTCAACCTCCGCTACCCCAAAGGCTACTATGCCTTCAAGGACGCCCAAGCCACGCAAGAGGATCGTCACAACGGTTATCTCGTGGCAATCCAAAGTCCGCTTGAATCTTCTTCCATTCCCGTAACGATGAGGGTGGTTCGTGTGGAAAAGCCGCTACAACATTGCTTGAGCCTCTTCGGCTCGATCGATATTCGCAAGCTCCGGTTCGCGCAGAGCGACGGCTCACACAAAGGCGCTGTCGAAGTGGCCACGATCGAACAAGATGAAACGGGCAAAATCCTTCGGCAATCCGCTAGCAGGATCAATTTTGATTTTTCTGAGGCGAAATATTCAGGGTATTTGAAGACGGGATTTCCGTTTCACCAGTTTGTGCAGCCGCAAGCCGGCGTGACGACATTGCGGATCGTGGTCGAAGATTCGAACACCGCCGAGGTGGGCAGCCTGATCATTCCGCTTTCTCAAGTGAACTGATTCGACGAATGGGTGGCGAAGAGAAAAGGAGCGCCGCGAATGCCACGCAGATGGGATTGATTTCGGCAGTGACGCGCCTTTCTCACCCTCGGCTAATTACAGGAGTGTTGTGCAGTCCCGGCGCAAGACCGCCAAGAATGCCAAGGCCTCTATGCAGGACCCACGTTTCTCGGATAATTGATCGATGAATATTCTTAGTTTCCGCCTTTGAGTTTTTTCAAGGACTCCTCATACGACGGCAAATCGCCTTGTTCGCTGAGCGGAATATTGCGGAGAGCGGCTTCCCAGTTTTGAATGGCGTTGGGTTTGTCGCCGACGGCCGTGTAGCCGCGAGCGAGGCCGACATGGGTCCAGAACTCCTCGTCGGGATGATGTTGCCGATTGAGCTTGAAGACCTCGAGAGCTTTTTCATTTTTGCTATTGGCGAGCAATTTATTGCCGTAGAGGTAGAGATAAATGACCGGGGTGTCTGTAAAGCTGAGGGCCTTGGCGGTGAGAGCGTCGGCTTCGGACTGGCGCCCCAGAGCTTCGAGGATGGCGGCCTTGGTGCGCAGCGTGGAGAAATCTTCGCGGCCGCCAGTCCAGACACCACGGAACGGCTGGTTGATGGCTTTATCGGCCCAGTCGAGAGCTTCCTCGAGATTGATCTTGCGGGAGGCACAGAAAGAGGCGGCTCTCTGCCAATTCTGATAGTTAAATCCAGGCCAGCCCTGGAGATCCTTGCGGATTTGCGCGACATAGAGGTCGTTGATATTGGGAACTTCGATTTTGAAAGGGATACGCTTGTTTTCCCATTGGAGGTAGACGACGGCGGAATCGGGGCGGCGCTCGTCAAACAGGAAAGTCATGTACTCCGTGTAGGGGGCAGTTTGCGGCGTGGTGGAGACGCGAAGGGCGTCGTTCTTGGAATCATATTGGTAGCTGCCCCAGCCGGTGGAATTGTTCGAGAAGATCCAGGTCCAGGGGCCGGTCATGTCGAGAGCGAGAAAAAGAGCGTAGGTGCCAGCTTTGAGGTCATGGCCATCGATTTTTACGTCGTGAGAAAAAGAGATGGTGGTGTTTTCGTTGGCACCGACGCGCCAAGGAGTGGCATGGGAGGGGCCGTGTCCGTCATCGAAGAAGCCGTAGCGGATAAGCTCGCCCCAGATGTGGCCGGTGCGGTCGGCGCCGCCTCCGCCGTGAACATTTGGGGCGTGATAGTCGATGCTGATCTTGACGAGACCGATCCACTGGGAGACCTCGGAGCGCTCGTTGTCGCCGGTGGGCGGGAGGGTGATTTCGCTGAGGACTTGAGCGCGAACAGGAGGCAGCGAGAGGCTAGCGAGGACAAAGAGCAGGAGCCACTTCACGTGTTTCATGGAAGCACCTCAAAGCCATTCATAGTTGGCGCGGCGACCGATGTCGCCGACAGTTGGTTTGGACGCGCGGAGTAGCAATTCGTATGGTTTGAGGGGACTCGCAAGACATGTCGCGGGGAGGATTGGACCGTGCTTCCGCTCTTCGCGACCAAGCCGGAAGAGCCCTTTTGAGCATGGGTGACAGGCACCTTCGTACTGTTGCGTCGCCCCGCGCATAGTGCCAAAATCGGCATGGATGGTTGATACAAAGCCAGACGGTGGGAAACTTCTCCGCTCCTCCCGGTGTCTAAGTTCAGGAGAGCGGACATCGGGTTCGGCAACCGCAGACTGCCGTTCCCGGTCGCAAGTCGCTCCCGGCAATTTCGGGATCGTACTCGCAAGAAGGCCTGGCTCCATCGTTCTAAGATGGAACCTACCAGCAGGGTGGCCCGAGCAGTCGAATCGGGTCGGAAAGGCCGGCAGTGTCCGAATGGGCTAGCGCCCTTTCTTGGGGCCGCGATGAAGCCGAACTCGTCTCTGAGCTGCAAGCCGGCTCGGAAACGGCATTCGACTGGCTCGTGACTCACTACCACGCGCCGGTGTACAACCTCATCCTGAGTATGCTCGGCGACACCTCGGACGCCGCCGATGGCTCTCAAGAAGTTTTTCTGAAGGCCTTTCGCGGTATCCGCAAGTTCCGTCAAGGCAGCTCTTTGAAGACCTGGCTCTATCGCATCGCCATCCGCGAAGCGCTCAATCACAAGCGCTGGTTCAAACGCCATTTGCAGAAAAATGTTTCGATCGACGCCGCCCCCGAAGAGGGCCACGCCTCCATTGAAATTGAGGATCTCGGCGCCACTCCCTTCGAGCAGCTTGCTTCGCGCGAAATTCAGATCGCTGTGCAGAGCGCCTTGCAGGAAGTCCCGGATGTTTTCCGCACCGCCGTCATCCTCCGAGATATCGAAGGTTTGAGTTACGAGGAAGTCGCCGAAGTCCTGGAGTGCAGTGTCGGCACCGTAAAGTCGCGCATCTTGCGCGGACGCCGCACACTTCGCCAAGTTCTCGAACCGCTCCTCAGCGAGCGCGAACCACGCACTCCCTCGCATGGCGCTGTCGCCGAGCCGCGGCCTTCGCCTTTCGGCGATGCCTTTTCAGCAGCCCGCCGCATCCAAGATTCTTCGCACGATCAATCCCTGCGCGCACATCACGCGGGGGAGGGGCTCCCATGAAGTGCACCACGGTTCGGACCAAACTCGCGGGCTATCTCGACGATGCCATCGCCGGTACGACGTCAGCCGCCGAGCGCGTTCAGATTGGCGAGCACCTGAATGGCTGCACCGCTTGCCGCGCAGAATTGCAGCGCTTCCGCAAGCTCGCTGTCCTGCTTTCCCGCGTGCCGAAAAATATTCCGCCGGCTGATCTTGCCGTGCGCATCAAAGTTGCCGCCGCCCAGGCGAACCATTCCCAGGATTGGCCCAGCCGTCTACGTAAAATTCGCGATCGCGCCGAAATTTTGCTCGACAACGTTTTTCGTCCACTCACGGTTCCGGCCACGGGCGGAGTCTTTTCCGCAATCGTCATTTTCGTCATCGTTCTCCAACTGATGGTTCCGGGCATTACCGTGCGCGCAGTCTCCAACGATGTGCCGCTCAGTATTCTTCGCCCTGCCGAACTTGTGACTCTTTCGGACTACCCGCAATCGTGGGCACCCGAACAGCACGACCTTGAACTCGCTCTGCCGCATGGCCTGCTCGTCGATGTCACGGTGGATGCGCAAGGCCAGATGGCCGATTATCAAATTCTTTCCGGCCCCAACAGCCCTGATCTGCGTCATCAACTCGATCAAATGCTCTTTTTCTCCCGCTTTCGGCCGATGATGAGTTTTGGCCGCCCGACCTCCGGTGGTCACGTCATCTTGAGCTTCAGCGCCGTCCGCGTCCGCGGCTAACGTTCCATGCAAGCCCATCGCTTCTGCCGGCCGGCCGCGGTCGCGCTTCTCTTTTTTCTGATCGTTTCCACTGCCAAATCGCAAGATCGCCCAGTGGTGCCCGCTCCAGCATTGCATCCTTCCTCCGATGAGCAGATCCTCCTCGATTCCGTCAACCGCGAACGCGAGGCAGCAGGATTGCAACCTCTCAAGTGGGACGATGCACTCGCCGCCGCGGCGCTCCGTCACGCAGAACGCATGGTCCGCGAGCCCGACCTGTCGCACCAATATCCGGGTGAGCCTCCTCTCTCCGAACGCGCAGCACAGGCGGGCGCGCGATTCTCGAGCGTCGCGGAGAATATCGCCTTGGGTCCCGCTGCGGCAGACATCCACTATGGATGGATGCACTCGCCCGGCCACCGTCGCAATATCCTCAATCCCGAACTTACTGCGGTAGGCATCGCAACGATACGGGGGAGCGCCGGCCTCTTCGCCGTGCAGGATTTCGCGCGCCAAGTCGAGGACTTATCTTTGCGGCAGCAGGAAGAGCAGGTGATATCGTTGCTGTTGAAAAACGGCTTGCGGCGAGCCACCGCGACACAGGATGCGCGCAAAACCTGCGCCATGGCGAGTGGTTACGCAGGCTCTCGCGTGTCGTACATCGTTCATTTTGAGGTGATGGATTTGAGCAAACTCCCGGACCAACTCGCGAGCAAAGTCCACACTCGCGCGTATCAAGAGGCCGCCGTGGGGGCGTGCCCCTCCACGGATCCCGGGGGATTTACCCGCTACCGCATAGCCGTTTTGCTCAATTGAGAGCGGGATCGATGAAATTTTCTGTAATTTTCGCGTGGAACGGCAAAGGGCGCCGAGCGCTGGGAGAAAAAAAGAATCAGTTGTTTTGGACTGTGAATCGAAATACAATGCCGCCATGAATCGCGGCGCCCATTCGTATTGGTTTCGATTTTGGTACCCACCCATCTAGGAGGCGAGGGGCGATTCTGTAATCAGCAACAGCGCAAAGAAGTTTCGACCCACTCGCAGCGAGTGGGTTTTTTAATTTTTGGGGCGGAAATTCTTAGGAAAAAGTTTTGAGGAAAGAGCCGGGAACGAAAAAATGAAGGCGAGAGGAACGAGTCATGATTATTTCGATGAAGATGCATGCCACGCGGCAGGAGATCGATGAAGTGCGCAGCCAGGTGGAACATTTCGGCTATAAGGTGCACTCCATCGAAGGAGAAGAGCGCGTGGTGATCGGGGTGGTTGGCGTGGGCGATGTCACGGCGTGCATGGAATCCGTCGAATCCATGCCGCAGGTGGAGAAAGTGGTGCGAATCTCTGCGCCCTACAAGTTCGTGAGCAAGCAGTTTCGCGCGGGGAAGACGCGCGTGCGCGTGAACGGCACGGAGATTGGCGGGGACGACTTCGTGGTGATGGCAGGGCCGTGCTCAGTGGAATCGGAAGAGCAGATCATGCGCGCCGCCGAGGGCGTGGCGAAAGCGGGCGCGAAAATTCTGCGCGGCGGCGCGTTCAAACCTCGGACATCGCCGTACGATTTTCAGGGCATGGAAGAAGCAGGATTGAAATTACTGCAGAAAGCAAAAAAGGCGACGGGACTGGCCATAATCACGGAGGTGATGAGCGATCGCGACGTGGATTTGATCGCGAACTATGCGGACATCATGCAGGTGGGCGCGCGAAACATGCAGAATTTTATTTTGCTGAAGGCGTTGGGCAAGTGCGGGAAGCCGGTACTGCTGAAGCGCGGCATGAGCGGAACGATCAAGGAATTATTGATGTCCGCGGAATATATTGTGGCGCACGGAAACTCCGATGTGATCCTGTGCGAGCGCGGGATCCGGACATTTGAAACGGAAACGCGGAATACGTGCGATATTGCAGCGATTCCTGCGTTGAATGAGTTGACGCACTTGCCGGTCATCCTCGATCCAAGCCACGCAACAGGGAAGCGCAGCCTCGTCCCGGCGGTATCACGCGCAGGCGTAGCCATCGGCGCCGATGGCTTGATCGTCGAAGTGCATCCAGCGCCGGAAAAAGCGATCAGCGACGGAGCCCAGTCGCTCGACCTGCCTCAATTCCAGAAAATGATGAGGGACCTGGAACCGTACTTCCAGTTGTGGAAGACCTCGAGAACAATAGAAGTAGCCGCCAAAGCAGGTTAGTTCTGAGCCGCGCCTAATTGAGGAGCGTGTTCTAACCAGTGCACGAGAGAAGAACCCTACATGCCTGAAGGCTTGAAGTACGCGTAAAATGAAGCTACTTTCTACCAACTCTCCAGAGGAGTTGTCTTAATGCTGCGTTGGCACCTCAGCCTTTCCCTTGTTCTGTCTTCATGCATGCTCTCTTTGAGTTTGAATGGAAAGGACGACACCGGCGGCTGGAACGTGCCGCGGTTCGCGGCTGACGGCGCGCCTCTGTACAAGGCCGCTTCGAGCGTAACGCCCAAGCCCGGCACGGATGTCATCGTTCTGGACGAAGAGTCAAGCTACGTATTTGACGCGGATGGGAAATCCGTCCGGACAGAGTATTTGGTTTATAAAGTTTTGACGGAGAACGGAGCGTCCGGCTGGGACGCGATTGCCGTGGGATGGGAACCGTGGCATGGGGAGCGCCCCTCAATCAGGGCGCGAGTCATCACTGCGGACAACGTTGTTCATACCCTCGATGCGAAAACCATAACCGACGCGCCGGCGGCGGACTCGGATGAGAAGACGTATGGCGATGGACGAATCGTGCGTGCTCCTCTGCCGGCGATTGCCATCGGATCGGTGGTGGAAGAAGAAGAGGTACTGAGGGAAAGCGCGCCATTTTTTGGAGCGGGGACGGTGTCGCTGGATTATTTTGGACGGGGCGTGCCCGTGCAAAATTCGAAACTCACACTAGATGCGCCTTCGGCGCTTCCGCTGCGCTACGAGACGAAATTGCTTCCAGACGTGAAACCGCAAAAGAGCGAGAGCAATGGGCGCACACAAATCATCTTCCGGCAAGGCCCGATGGACGCACTTGATTCGGCCGAGAACTATCTACCTGCGGACGTGCCGTCGCGGCCCGAGATACGATTTTCGACGGGGGCTTCCTGGCAAGCGATCGCGGAGGGGTACGCAAAAATCGTGGATGAGAAAGCCAGCACTAAAGAGGTGCAGACTCTCGTGAACGGATTGGTCGCCGGCAAGACCACGCGTCAGGAAAGGGCCTCGGCAATCGTTGAATATTTGAGCCGGGAGATTCGCTATACGGGCGTGGAATTTGGAGACGCAGCGATCGTTCCGCATGCTCAGAGCGAAACGCTAAAGCGGAAATATGGCGATTGCAAAGACAAGGCCACACTGGGGGTGGCCATGCTGCGAGCCGCGGGCATTCCGGCCTTCGTGGCATTGCTGAACGTGGGAGCGCGCGCTGACGTTGACACGGAACTTCCCGGAATGGGCATGTTCGATCATGCGATCGTGTATGCGCCGGGCACGCCAGATTTGTGGATGGATCTTACAGATGAGCATGCGCGATTGGGGCAGTTGCCGAACGGCGACGGCGGGAGGCTGGCGCTGGTAGCACGGGCTGAAACCACTGGGCTGGTAAAAGTGCCGGAAGCGTCGTCGCAGGACAATCTCATTGTGGAAAAGAGAGATATCTTTCTAGCGGAGAACGGACCAGCGCGTGTGGTGGAAACGACGGAGCCGCACGGAGTGTTCGAATCCCAGTTTCGCGCGGCCTATGCGGACGCGGACAACAAAGACAATCGCAAAAGTTTGAAAGACTACTTGGCGTACGAATATCTGGCGGACAACATGACGCGAGTGGAGCGTTCCGATCCAGCCAATCTCTCGACGCAATTTGAATTGAAGCTCGAAGCTGGAAAAGCAAAACGTGGGTCGACAGACCTGGAGGTTTCTGTCGCGGCCATCCGAGTGGAATCATTATTTGACAGGCTGCCGCAAGAACTGACGGTACGGGACAAAGACGAGGAGAAAGACGACGATCCCTCGAAAGACAAACCAAAGAAGCCTCGAGTTGGAGACTATCAGCTTCCAGTGGCGTATTCCTACGAATGGCAGTACCGAATCTTGCCTCCCGATGGATTTCAGGCCAAACCGCTGCCGCCGAATATGAAGACGTCGCTTGGGCCGGCCACGATGTCGGAGGAGTTCGCCAAAGAGAGCGACGGAAGCGTACGCGCGACGATTCAATTTGACACGGGCAAGAGGCGCATTACAGCGGCGGAGGCCAAGGAGCTGAAAGAGAAAGTTGCGGAAGCGCGAGAAGGCGCACCGGTGATGGTCTATTTCGAACCGATTGCCGAAGCGCTGATGAACGAAGGAAAGATGCGAGAGGGGTTCGAGGCCAGCCGCAGCTTGATCGCAAAGCACCCGAAAGACGCCGTTCCTCATCTGCGAAGGGCCAAGATGCTGCTCGCCGCAGGGATGGGAAAGGCAGCCAGGGATGAGGCAATGGCGGCCACGCAACTGGAGCCCGGCTCGGCCCTTGCGCAGAAAACGCTGGCGGGAATCCTGGAATACGATTTGCTCGGAAGACAGTTTCAGAGAGGCAGCGATTACGCGGGAGCAGAAGCGGCATTCCGCGCCGCCCAGAAACTGGACAAGGACGACAACGAGATCCCCGGCAACCTGGCCATTCTGCTGGAGTACAACGGAGAAGGAGAGCGCTACGGGCCTGGAGCGAAGCTGAAGGAATCGGTTGCGGAATACCGAAGTTTGACGGAGGAGCAATTAGCCAAAATAGGCGTGGCCAACAATTTGGCGTTCACGCTTTTCTATGCGGGTGATTTCGCAGGCGCGCAGAAATACTCTGAGAGCCTCAATCCTCAGCTGAGCTCTGTGATCGTTGCCGCGGAAACGGCTCTTCATGGGGCTGAAGCGGGAATGACCGAGGCCCGGAAGCGAACCGCGAGCGAAGCCGACCTGAAGACAGTCCTTATGGGTGCCGGGGGAATGCTGATGCGGGCCAGGATTTACGCACCCGCAGCGGACTTGATGGCAGCTGGCGCGTCTGGAAACAATGCATCGAACACGATGGCGCTTGCGGCCATGCTGCGCAAGGCGGTGCCACATGAAACGATAAAGGCCGAGGATACTCCAAGCAATTTGGTAAAGAGAATGTTTCTGATGGCCATGGAGCCTGACATTACGGAGGAGAAGCTAGATGCGTTTGAGAGCCGGAACGCAAAGAAGGTCACGGCGAGGAAGACACCCGAAGAAATAGAACGGACGCTGACCTCGATGCGGTCCATCCGTCGCAGCATCTCCCGCATGGGTCTTCCCGCGGACGTAATGGTGGACATCATCATGACGGCGATGCAGGAGCAGGCCGAGGGAGACGATGCGTCCGGGTACCGGGTCACACTGACGCCAATGGGCACGAACAAAACTACGATGTGGGTGGTCAAGGAGGACGGGAAGTACCGCGTGCTGGATAGTGCGGACAAACCCAATTCAGTCGCACTCGAGATACTCGACCGTGTCCAGGCCGGAAACAACTCGGGAGCAAAGGTGCTGCTGGACTGGGTGCGGGAGGAAGAGCATTTGGCGGGGGGAGATGATCCGCTGGCGGGATATGCGTTTCCGCGAATGTGGACTAAAGGAAAAGAAGCGGCGGCGGAAACGATGAAAATTGCGGCCGCGGCGATCCTGGCGCAGACGGCAGAAACGGCAGGGGACGGCGTGAAGATTCTGGAAGCGGCACGGACCAGCGCAAAGAGCGACGCGGAAAAACTTAACCTGGATATAGACCTATTGAGCGCGTACAGCAACCTCTCGGAGTATCAAAAGCTAGAGGCGAAGGCGGCGGAGATGGCGAAGGAGTATCCCGAATCCAAGACGCTGTTTTTTGACAGGGAGATTGCGCTGCGGGCGATGGGAAAGTACGGGGACGCGGACTCGTTGGCGCAGGAGATGAGCAAGCGTCTTCCGGAGGATACAGATATCGCGCGTGCATTCATTTATACGGCCGTGGCGCGCGAGGATTATGCCAAAGCGCACGAGTTAGGCGAAAAATTGGCGGCGTCCGGCAAGGCGGAAGCGAACGACTTGAATGAGGTTGCGTGGACTTCCTTATTTACAGGCAAAGTGAGCCCAAGCGATCTTGACACCGCGATCAAAAGCGCGGAGTTGAGCCAGAGCAAGAATGCGGGGATCTTGCACACACTCGGATGCGTTTATGCGGAGATAGGAAAGACCAAGGAAGCGTTGGAAGTGTTGCTGCAGGCGATGGATCAATTGGCACTGGATGAGCCGGATCCGAATTACTGGTACGCATTTGGACGCGTCGCCGAACAATATGGGGAGAATGAAGTTGCGAGGGCGGATTACAAGCAAGTGAAGAAGCCGGAGAAGGCCTTACAAGTGCCGGGAAGTTCGTACCGATTGGCGCAGATGCGATTGGCCACCATGGACGGCCGGGCGCAAAAATAGACACGGCAAGAGCTTTGCGATCGTCGCCAGCGCAAGCGTGGTTCAGCCGGAAGTGTTCCCGAGCCTTCCCAACATTGCCTGCGTTCCCCGAATGCAGCCGAAATCCAGCCAGTTCTAAAGGGTTTAGGCGACTGGCCGAAAGGCCAAGTACGCCCTCGACAAGTCCTATTGTCGGGCGCAGACCTGAATGTTTTCTAGAGAGAGGGGACCCTTTTTCTGAAGACGTGCAGGAGGTCTACGGCAATGGGAGACAAATGCACGAGATTGGGCTGGATTATTGGCTGCGGCGAGACCGGCGTTTTGCCGTTTCCGTGTTTGGCAATCGCGTGCTTGTGTCTGATGGTTGTGACGACCGCTGCTGCGCAGGTTGCGACAGCAGTTCACGATTCGGATTCGGGCGTGCGGTTGTTGAACATCGAGGAAGGACGCTCGATCGTGCATCTGGCTTGGCAGCAGGAACGGGCTGAGACTCGCGCGCGTGACTGCTCGCACCTTGTTCACGAGATTTACGTGCATGCGGGATTTGAGTACCCTTATGCGAGCTCTTTCGAGATTTATGCGGGGAACAGGAATTTCACGCGGGTGAAATACCCGCATACCGGAGATTTGATTGCCTGGCCTGGACACGTGGGAATCGTTGTGGATCCGCTGCAGCACAGTTTTTACAGTCTGGTGAGGACGGGCCTGGAAGAGCAGGATTATCAGTCGGCTTACTGGAGGTCGAGAGGGAGGCCGCGATTTTACCGGTACAAGGTGGAAACGGGCGGAGTGGTACGAACGGCGAGTGTGGCGGACTCGTCCGGCGTTTCGAACGCACAAACAGCGCGAAGTTTAAAAACGCCCACGGAAGAACGAAGCACAATGGCGGGTGTTTCTTCGAGACAGCCGGCGATAACGTCGCCGGTGAAGACAGAGACCATGTATAACCAGGCTGTTCGGCGCGGGTCAGAGGCCTCGAACGACACGGCTCCGGCGTTCGAGATTCCAGCGAGCTTGCTGATCGCTACGGGGAACCGTGCGCCGACGCGCGAAGAAGTGGCGGAAGGCATTTCCGGAGCGAATGAGGCAATGGGCGTCGCGTTGCAGGGCGAGAATCCATTCCAGAATCGGACGCCGCTGGAGATTGTCCAGCAATTCAAGGTGGAAAAGGTGAGCGTAAAGCACGACCACGGTTGGGCACGCGTAGCCGTCGATTCCAAGGTCTTGATTGACGGCGGAGTCGTTCGTGTGAAGCATCGGCACGAAAAAGTGCGGTGGGAACTGCGGCGAACGGGATCGGGCTGCGAAGCTGTTACGCCAATGGATCGAACGTATGTTTCCAATGACGGGGCGGTGAAAATTCTCGCTGCCAATCTTGCACAACTGGCGAACAGCGATGGCGCCGCCCAGCATCAACAAATTGTTCTGCAACAAGAATCGCAACTTGCCGGCATTCTGAACGCGCTGCTCGAGAACAAGCAGGATCGTTAACAGCGGTTACTTAGCGAGCCACAAAGACCGGCAGAGCGAGTCAAAACTCCTTCTACCCGGTTAAGTAAACAAAACTCATTCGTAACGCAGAGCCGTGATGGGGTCAACCTTCGTCGCGCGGCGTGCAGGAATATATGCTGCGAGCAGCGCCACCGCGATCAGTGCTGCGGCGACGCCAGCGTAAGTGAGTGGATCGGTAGGCGTAACGCCGTACAAGAAGGTGGCGATGAGACGGGCAACGCCGAGAGCGACGGCGATGCCGACGACTACGCCGATGACGGCGAGCTTCAAACCCATTTTGGCAACCTGACCAACCACATCCGATGAGCGAGCGCCGAGAGCCATTCGAATGCCGAATTCACGAGTGCGTTCGTTCACGAAATACGACATCACACCATAAATGCCCATCAGGGCGAGAAGCGCGGCCATGCCTGCGAAGATGCCGAGAATGCGCATATAAAATCGATAGTCTCCGACGGACCGATCGAGAACTTCATCCATGGTTGTGATGTGCGTGATGGGTTGCTCGGGATCGAGGTCTGAGACTATTTGCTTTATGGCGGGAACTAGACCTGCATTGCCGGCGCCAGGAGCCGTTCGAATCGCCAGTTCTTTCCAGAGACTATTGACAATGGTGCCGCCAGGGAAAACGGCGGGTTGCTGGAGAAAGGAAGAATAGATGAAGGGAGGAGCCTTCTCCGACAGACCGAAGTGCTTGACATCGCCGACGACACCGACGATGACGCGCGGACGCTCCTCGTCCACGGGATAGGGGTCGTAGCGCAAGAGCACCTCGCGTCCAATGGGATCTTCGTTGGGGAATTCTTTCCGGGCGAAGGTTTCATTGACGTCGACTGCCCACGGTGCGGATTGCGTATCGTGGTCATCCAGGTAACGGCCTTTCTTCAGCGGAATCCGGAGTGTGCGGAAGAAATTTGGGCTGACTTCGTCGTATCCGGCGCGTGGCCGCTGATCGGGAGGAGGCGCGGGGTGGCCGACAATCGAATAGGAATAAAACTCAGAGAATTGGGTCGGAAGGCCAGTGATGGCGCCGACAGACTCGACGCCGGGAAGCGCGGAGACGCGTTCGAGGAGTTCCTGGAAAAAAGCGGTGACGCGTGGCATGGCCCGCTCCATGTCGCCGCCTGGGACGCGGTGGACGTAATTGCCACCTTCCGGCAGCTCAATGTCCATCGTGAGGAGATTGCTGGAATCGAAGCCGGGATTGACGCGATGCAGCCGAAGGATGGAGTTGATCATGAGACCGGCGCCGATGAGCAGCACCATGGCCAAAGCGATTTCGCAGACGGCGAGGGCGTGGCGGGTGATGCCACGAGAGCCAGCGGCAGTGCGGGCGCCGGTCTCGCGGAGGGCGAGGTTCAAATTGGGGTTTGAAGCCTGCACTGCGGGAAACAAACCGAAAAGAAGAGCGGTGAAGAGAGAAATGGCGAGAGTGAAAAGAAGCACGCGAGCGTCAATCGTGAAGTTATGCGAGCCGGGAATGTCGCCAGCGAGTTTCCGAAAAAGCTGGATGCCCCAGATGGAAAGAACAATTCCCAACGCACCGCCCACGGCTGCTAGCAGGAGGCTTTCCGCGAGGAGTTGTTGAATCAGGCGGCCACGGGTAGCGCCGAGGGAGGCGCGCACGGCGTATTCGTTGCGGCGCGTTTCTGTGCGCGACTGGAGGAGATTGGCGACATTGGCGCAAGCGATCAGAAGGACGAAAGCGACTGCGCCGAAGAGCGGGTAAAGCGGCTGCCGGGCCCATCCGAATAGCGCTTCATGCAGAGGCATGAGGTGCTTGCCAACGCCTTTATTCGTTTCTGGATGAGCTTGCGCGATGCGGCGGGCGATGATGTCCATTTCTGACTGTGCTTGTGCGAGAGTAACGCCATCTTTGAGGCGTGCGACGGGCATCAGCCAGTGATCCTGGCGCGCGACGTATCGCCGGCTGGCCGGGTCGATAGGCTGCCAGAGATCGTTCGGTTCTCCATAGAAGGGCGTAAAGCCTGGAGGCATGATGCCTACGACCGTCGAGAGGACGCCAGTGACTTTGAAAGTTTTTCCGATCGCAGCCGGGTCCCCCTTGAAATATGTTTTCCAGAAAGAGTTGCTGATGACGACAGTTTGCGTGGTGTCCTGCATCTCATCAGCAACAAAAATCCGGCCGAGGAGCGGCTTCGCGCCTAAAAGGCTAAAGAAATTGGGAGAAACGTTTTGTTCGCGAATGGTTTCGCCGCCGTGGATGCCTGCAAGCGTAGCGGTTTCGGTGCCACTGGTGAGAGCGATGTCGTCGAAAACGTGATTTTGTGCTTTCCAGTCGAGCATCTCGGCGATTGGAGGTGGTTGCATATCGTCAGGATGACCAGCGGCAGTTTCCCAGATGGCGACAAGACGGTCCGCGTGAGGAAAGGGAAGCGGGCGGTAGAGCAGCGCATTCATGACACTGAAAATGGTGCTATTGGCGCCGACGCCGAGAGCCAGGGATAGGACGACGACCGAAAGGAAACCGGGATTCTTGCGGAGGCCGCGTGCGGCGTAGCGCAAATCTTGCGCAAAGGTTGAGAACCAAGAAAGGGCTCGCATATTCGCGTGGCCTCCTTTGGCCGAAACCGGGGCACTCGCAACCCTGCGACTACGGTGTTCAGATGATAGCTGAATTTGGGGGCTTGCGGGATGGCGTGATTTGGGTGCCAGTGGCATCATTGCCGCGTTCGGACAACTTCTGACAGGCAGGCGGCGAATACAAACTTGGTGGAACGATGAATCGAGAAGAGAACGCGGGGAGAATGCCGAAGATTCGACCGGACATTTTGGCGATTCAAGAGGCACGCGAGTTTTTGGCGAAATTCTTTGCGGTGACGCGATTGGTTGCTGCGCCATTTTTGAGCGAGCGGACGGGGAAGAGCGTTTACTTGAAACTGGAAGCGGAGCTGCCGACTGGCTCGTTCAAGGTGCGCGGGGCGCTTTGGGCTTTGGCTGCGCGATTAAAGAAGGGGCCAGTTAAAGAAGTGATTGCATCGAGCACGGGGAATCACGGTGCGGCGGTGGCGTATGCAGGGAAGTTGTTCGGGGTGAAGGCGCGGATTTTTCTGCCTGCAAATTGCAATCCCGTAAAACGGGGGCGAATCGCTGCGCTAGGAGCGGAGATTGTCGAGAGCAGCGGAGCGGATGGGGCGGCGGCATTCGAACTGGCGGCGGAGTATGCAAAGCTGCCAGGCGTCTATTTCTTGAATGATGCGACAGACGCGGATTTGCCTGCAGGTCCCGCGACGATTGGCTGCGAAATTCTTGAGCAGTTGCCCGAGGTCAGCTCGATTTTGGTGCCGATGGGGGATACCGCGCTGATTCGTGGAATCGCCGCGGCGGTAAAACAGCTTTCGCCGGCCGTGAAGATGATCGGCGTACAAGCGGAACGAGCTCCGGCGTATTACCTATCCTGGCAGGAAAATAAGGTTGTCGGGACAGCGACGTGCGACACGATCGCGGATGGATTGGCGACGCGTACTCCAGATGCGGAAAACGTGTGCGACATCAAGCGCCTGGTGGACGATGTGGTGCTGGTGAGCGAGGAGCAGATGCTGCATGCGATCCAGACACTGCTTATCGAAGAGCATGTCGTGGCGGAACCGGCAGGCGCGGCGAGCACGGCGGCGCTGCTCGGCATGGGCAGCAGTGCCGATATCGGAGAAAACGTTGTGCTGATTGTCAGCGGCGCGAATATTTCTCGAGAGGTGCTGCGGCGCGCGGTCAGACTATCGGGCTGAAGCGGAGTTGCGGAGGCCGAGGACGCGCATCAGGGTAGCCTGGAGCTTGAGTAGCTCTCTTTCGCGTTCGTGCTCTTCCTTGGAGCGGTCGTTGAGGGCTTCTTTTAGCAGAATCAAGTTGCGCCGAAATTCCATCTGAGCCAGCACGAGGCGGCTCAACGCCTTAAGCCCGTCACGTTGCTCCGGTGCCAATTCGCGGGGAGTTAGATCGACCACGCAAATCGTGCCCAGCGCGTAGCCGTCCTCGTTGATCAGCGGCGCTCCGGCGTAAAAGCGGATGTGCGGATCCTCAACAACAAAGGGGTTATTGCGAAAACGCTCGTCCTCAAGAGCATCCGGCACCACAAGAACTTCCGATTGCAGAATCGCCGTTGAACAAAACGCGACTTCGCGGGGAGTTTCCGTCACCGTGACGCCAACGCGCGATTTGAACCATTGGCGCTCGCCGTCGATCAACGAAATCAGGGCCACGGGAGTCTTGCAGATGAAGGAAGCCAACTGAGCTAGATCGTCAAAGGGTTGTTCGGGGTCGGTATCGAGGATGGCGTAGCGCTCGAGAGCAGCGAGCCGCGCGACTTCGTTGAGCGGTTTGGTTAGGGGCATGATGCGCTCCGGGACATATCGAAAGGCTGGCGTTACGGCGCCGAATGGCCGCCATCATACTCCAACTTCTCGAATAGCGCCTCATGGCTCGCGGGCGACGCGCAGGAAGTCGGGCGAACGGTATCGCACCGCAGCAATCAAGGTTTCTGCGCCGCTTCGCCCAGTTTCAAGACGAGGACCTGGCCGTTCGAATGGAAGTTGCCGCCCGTGGCCGTCTTTGCTTCCTTCATGGGATTTGCAGGAAGGATGTGCGTAACTTCCGCGACCATGCCCGTCGAGGCCAGCGTTTTTTCCACGTAGTCGCGCTCGAGGTCGACGTCGGGATCGATCTTGTGAGTGATCCCATTGTTGCGCTGATCTTTTTCGAAGCCAACATCGTGAGTTGCGGCGCCAACCCAGAGAGTTTGGCCGTTGATTTCCATGGGCGCTTTCCAGATGCGCAGGTGATTGCGCGAAGCAGCGACGGAAATCGGTTCGGCGTGCGCCCACCCATAATCTTGCTGACGTCCAAAGAGGTAGAGCGGACTCATCGGCATGTTGAGATAGGACTCCTTGGAAATGCTTTCGAGCAAGCCGTGAAGCAGAGCGTCCTTGACGTTGGCGTCGACCTTGACCCAGCCCGCGGTGACGAAGACCTTTTCCATCTCGTCCTGAGAGCCAATAATCAGGAAGTTGACCATGTCGCCGGGATTGCCGGCTTTATCGGAGACGCGGCGCGGGATTTTGGCGAAAAGGTGGCCATCGATGTCTGGCATGGAAACCACTGTTCGAGCGACAAATAAGCGCGAGTGTGAGTCCGCAGGAAAAATTTTAATTTGAACTGTGTATGTGCCATCGCCCCGGCCATCGCTGAGTTGATTGATGCCGACTGAGAGGCGGCCGGCAATCGGCGAGACAAGTTGGCGATTTGCGCCGATCAGAAAAGGTTGCGAAATACCTTCGTCACCGATGCGGCCGATGAGCGCGCCGCGCCCAGCACCGTTGAAGGGCAGATCGCGGAGAAGATCTTTGAAGCCGCGAGGTGCGCCGACAGGAGCGATATCCGTCAGCTGGCCGGAGTACCGCATCGTCCCCGTGGCTATGATGGAGACGCGTTCGCCAGCTTGCACGTCGATGCCTGTGTCGGCCCATAGGGAATCTCCGGTCAGCTGAATTTCCTGCGACGCCCGAAACGTCCCGGTAGGGGTCGAAGAGGCGGGCGGGTCCGCAGATGAAGACGCCGCTGGGGATTGTTGCGCGTCCGGGGCGGCGCCTTGCCAAACAAGCTGCGCGCTGAGAGGCGAGAGCGAAAGCACAGGGCAGGTACAGATAAACAGCCAATGGGCAGCTATCGTCACAGTGGGAGAACGCATGCAGCCGAGCCATCCCCAGGACCGTGTGAACGCATCCTGACACTTAACAGATGCATGGCAACGCTGCAAGAGTTGGATTGAATGCTAACTGGAGCCAGGGGGATACGATGTGACAGGGATATTCCAGGAGGTGCGATTCCTTGACGGATGGGAAGTGCGCTTGTAAATTGGCAAGATGCCGCAGGGTGGCCAGGATGTGATGTAAGGAACGCCCCAGGGTATTGTACCGGTGAAGGATGAGGCACGCGCTTTCGTCATTTTCACCTTAGAGTTTGAGGGAGCAGTTGCAGGGTGCCGGTTCGAGCGGGGCTGCGCAGAATTCATGTCAAAACAACGTTGGCGAATGGCGATGGCTGCGACGTGCGCGGCGGCAGTTTTTTTGTTTGGACCACTTTCCGCAAGAGGGCAGATGCCCTTGCCCGCTCAGCGTCCAAAGGCGGCGCCCGTCACAAACATAACGATCGCCCCCAGCGAGGCAATGTTCACCACGATGTGTGCGTTGCTGGCTTCCGGCTTCGAATCCAATGTGAGCGCGGAGAACTGGCACCCTCTGCGAGCGCGGCTTCGCGAACAAATGCAACAGCAGCAAGGTCCTGCGGTGGATGCCCTACGACAATTTTACAAAGAGCACGAGCTGCCCGATCCGGGCGCCACGCTCTCGCGTTACATTTGGTTTGGTCTGCTCTCCGGACCTGCTCCCAAATTCCGCATCACCCTCCAGCGCGACGACCAACCCACGGAGGTGCTCGCCCTCGAAGGCTTTAGCGAAATTCTTTCCAATTATTACGTAGAACAAAACATTGGCCAACTGTGGAGGAATTTACAGCCTATTTACCAAAGCGAAATCGAAAAGGCGCACGACCCGATTGCCGACATCGTGTTTAAGGCTACGGGCTATCTGCGGCAGCTCCAGGATCCCTCGACAGATCGGCAGTTTACGGTGATCATCGAGCCGCTGGTGGGGCGCATCTCGAATGTGCGGAATTCGGGGGAGCATTATTCGATCGTTCTGAGCGGCGCCGACGACATCCCGGTGGACATAGTCAGGCACGCCTTTCTGCATTTCCTGCTCGATCCGCTCCCGCAGCAAAACCCGCATGTGCTGGCGGTCAAGCGCCCGCTCTATGACAAGGTGGCGCTCGCGCCTCGGCTCTCGCCGGACCTGAAAGATGATTTTTCAGCGTATTTCGCCGAATGCCTGGTGCGAGCCGTAGAGTTGAAGCTGAAGCGCATCTCTCCCGGTGAACGGGAAGCAGCCATGGAACGCGACGACGTGGACGGATACGCGCTAGTGCGATCTATCTTTGAGGGATTGGCGAAGTACGAAAATTCCGAACCGTCCATGGCACTGTATTTTCCGGACCTGGTTCGAGGAATCAATCTGGCGGCGGAGTCCAAGAGAATTGCCGCAATCCAGTTTGCGCCCGGGCAGTATGGAGAAAGCGCCGAGGACGGCGGCGCCGAACAGGTTGTCCGCCACAGAATCGTGCCCACCACCGTGCCAAACGACGCCGAGGCCATCGCGGAGCTGACAGATGGCGAGCGGCGAATCGCGGAAAAAAATCCGCGCGCGGCGCAAGCAGCATTCGAAAAGGTGCTCGCAAAATATCCAGATCAAATTCGAGCGTGGTACGGACTGGGAATGGTGGCCCTGCTTGATCATGATGGTCCGCGCGCCAAACAGGTCTTCGGAAGGCTCACGGCAGGAGAACACGCTGCGACACACGACCCCATGGTGCTAGCATGGTCACACGTTTACCTGGCAAGGATTTATGATGATGAAGGAGAGCAGGCGCTGGCCAAAAGCGAGTTTCAGGCAGCGCTCGCGGTACCGGGAGGGCCGGATCGGGCCAGGCGCGCGGCCCAGCAGGGGCTGGAAGTCGTCAATTTGGAAAAACCAACGGAACGGCCTTAGCAGTTAAACGGGAAGTGCAGATGATTTTCGAAAGACAGCAGGGCTAAGCTCGGGATCCAGACTCGAGTGATGACTTGAAGATGAAAACAGGAGGCAGGACATGAAGGGGAAGTGGCAGAAATTAATGGGTATTGGAACTTTTGCGGGGTTTTTCTTGTGCGCGTGCGCTGGGGTAGCAGCCCAGAGTGCGCAGAGCGGGCAGAGTGGGCAAAGCGGGCAGACCGGACAGACTGGCCAAAGCACACCCGCCGGACAGACGCCAGCGGACAAAGATAAGGCGAATACGCTGACGCTGGACACGCCGGCGCCGCCCGTGAACGCGGAGGAAGACGCCGCCTACAAGGCGTTCGAAGCCATGCCGCTGACGGATGGGCCGAGGAAGATTTTGGCGGGCGAACAGTTCGTTCAAAAATATCCTCAGAGCCGCTACCTTCCGCCCATCTACTCGAATCTCGTTAAACTTTACCTACAGGCGAATGAGATACAAAAAATGCAGGACGTCGGCGAAAAGGACGTGGCACTGGCTCCGAACGACGTGCAGACTTTGGCCATCCTCGGCCAGACACTTCCCCGGGCTTGGAACGCCAGCATGCCGAACGCCGCGGTGCAGCTCGACAAGGCGGAAAAGTTCTCGAAGTCGGCGATCGAACTTACTCCGACGATCGCCAAGCCGGCTGAGTTGACCGACGCTCAATTCACGATGGCGAAGAATCAGACGCTCGCGATGGCTCACAGCGGGTTGGGGCTGGTCTATTTCCGACGCGGAAAATTTGACGCAGCTATTCCCGAGTTCGAAGAAGCCACCAGAGTTGATCCAAGCCCGGAAATTGATCCTGTGAATTTTTACGTCTTGGCTATTGCGGAGGAAAAGACCTCGCATTTTGATGCCGCCGTTGCGGCATTCAACAAGTGCGCTACCGTACCGGGCGGCTTGCAGCCGACGTGCAAGAACGGCGCCATAGAGGCGAAGAAGCTGGGCGCCACGCAGTTGAGCGCACCTCAATAAACGCCGAATTTCGGCGCACTGCGGAAGGAAATGACACAGGGAGATGCAAAGCCGCTTGAGGAGCGTCTCGGCCATCGTTTCGAGCGACCGGAACTCCTCGAACTCGCTTTAACGCACAGTTCCGCAGTTCCGGAGTTACGGGCAGAACTTGCGGAAGGCTCCACAGAAGGGGCCGCCATCCGGGATAACGAACGGTTGGAGTTTCTGGGAGACGCCGTTCTCGAGTTGTTGGCCAGGGAATATCTACTGGAATCTTTTCCTGGGTGGAGAGAAGGACAACTCTCGAAAAGCCGCGCCCGGCTTGTGAACGCGCGCGCTCTAGAAAATGCCGCACGCCGCGTGAATCTCGGCGACCATCTGCGCTTGGGGCGTGGAGAAGAGAAAACCGGGGGCAGAGACAAGCCGGCGTTGCTGGCCGACGCGTTCGAAGCGGTGGTGGCTGCGGTCTATCTGGATGCAGGCCTGAGCGCCGCGCGAGATGTGCTCCGGCGGCTGCTTTTCGAACAAGCACTTGAAGAGCGGGGCGAGCGTATCGGGGATTCGGACCGAAAATCCGCTCTGCAAGAATTTTTGCAAGGCCGTGGCCAGCCGCCAGCCGAGTACCGGCTCTCCGGCGAGAGCGGGCCCGATCATCAGAAATTATTTCAGGTCGATGTTTGGATCAAAGGTGAACGCATGGCCAGCGGCGAGGGAAGCACAAAAAAAGAGGCCGAGCAACGGGCCGCCCGGACCGCGATGGAAATGCTGGAAGGAAAGTGAGCTACTAGAGGATCGGAAAGGCCGAGAACGAATGGCTGACGAGACTGCGGTGAAAGTCGAGGAGCCGGTGGCGCCGGCGGAGCCGAAGAAAGAGGAGCACCACGACGATCCGACGACGATTTCCGAATACCTGGAATCGTTGCTGGTCACCGTGCTTCTGGCCCTCTTCGGAACCAGCTTCGTTGTGCAGGCCTTCAAAATTCCCTCCGCTTCGATGGAAGGCACACTCCTCATCGGAGATCATCTGCTCGTGAACAAATTCATTTTCGGCGGCACTGGTGCCTGGTATGAAAAGTGGCTCCCCTACCGGCCCGTGAATCATGGGGACATTATTGTTTTCAAATATCCCTACGCCGACCATCAGCATTTTGTGAAGCGCGTGATTGGCCTGCCTGGGGACCACTTGAAGATGGTAGACCAACACATGTACGTCAACGGAAAGCTGCTAAATGAGCCGTACGTCATCCACGACCCGACTGTTTTCTACGACAGCTTCAACTACAACTTTCCGCCTACGAGCGATCAGATGATTTCCCCGCAAGTCGTCCCGGAATCGGGCTGGCGGGACACCATTCGTAGCTACGTGCACGGGGATGAGCTCGTAGTGCCGCCTGGAAAGATTTTCGCGATGGGCGACAACCGGGACCGCAGCTCAGACAGCCGCTACTGGGGACTCGTCGACCGCAGCGCGATCATGGGCCGCCCTTTCCTGATATATTGGTCGGTGGATGCCACCAGCAGCGACTATACACAAAGTAGCTTCTTGCAGCGGCTTGAAGGAGTCTTCGAGACGCTCGCGCATCTTCCCGCGCGAACTCGCTGGACCAGAATGCTACGCACCGTGCACTGAAATGTGCAGCCCATTTTGATCGCTGCGTTGGAAAGCGCCGTTCTGAACTGACGCAAAAACAGAAGGTTTCCTTCGTCTTGGCGGCTTTTCATTTGTTTGCCAGTCTGCGAAACTTCCGGACAAGATGAACACGCTACACAAGTGGTGGAAGCCGGCCCTCAAGATAGTCGCGCTTCTTGTGGCCTTGCAGATTGGCGTGTCGCTGCTCGTTCGGACTCACCGCATGCACGCCTATCTCACCGCGCAACTGGAAAGAACGTTTGGCCGGCCCGTCGAAGTGGGAAAATTTTCTGCGCAATTACTGCCTGCTCCGCAACTGGATGCCGAGCAAGTGACGGTCGGCGAAGAATCCGCTTTCGGAAACGAATATTTTCTCAGGGCCGACAACTTGTCCGCGGGCCTGCGATGGACCGGCCTGCTCCTCGGCCATTTTGAGTTCGGGACTCTTTCGCTCAACCGGCCCAGCTTGATCCTCGTGCGCAACAATCTCGGCAAATGGAACTTGGAGCAGTGGCTGCCTCCCGCGAAATCCACCGCGGATGCGGCCGCGCGCCTCTACGGCCCGCCGGCGGCCATCGCACCCGTCAACCGCCTCCAAAATATCGAGTTTGACGACGGCCGCGTCAATTTCAAGAACTCCGACGAAAAGCTTCCGTTTGCGTTAACCGGCGTCTCAGGCAGCGTCGATCAGGTATTGCCGGGACGTTGGCAACTGCGCCTTCAAGCGCAACCGTGGCGTAGCGGCGTCGTCCTGCAATCTGCCGGAACGGTACTTGTACGCGGAGACCTGGCGGGAACTTCTGCGCGGCTACAACCGGCGCAAATCACCGTGCACTGGGAGGACGTCTCGCTCGCGGATCTTTTCCGGTTGCTCCTGGGGAGCGACCACGGCGTGCGCGGCGTCTTTACGCTCGACGGCTTGCTCAAAAGCGGCGCAGTGAGTAGCGCCGGAATAGAGCAAGCGCCGCCAGGAGATTGGGTTTTCTCTCTCGAAGCCCGCGCAGCGCAAATTCATCGTTGGGATCTGATCGAGCGAACTGACAATCCCAGACTGAGAGTAGCCGTCAAAGGTCTCTGGGATGTGGCCGCTGGCAGCGTCAGCACGGACGAAGTCCGCATCGAAGCGACTCGCTCGAATTTGCGAGGCTCGGCAAACTATTCAACCGGCCCGTCTCCCAGCTTTGAGTTGCAAGTTGACTCCGCTGGCATACAAGCGGCGGACTTGCTCGCGTGGTATCGGGCGTTTCATCCGGGCATCGACGATGGAGCCTCGGCCCAACAATTCTTCACCGGCGCGCTGACTTTGCGCGGATGGCCGATTCGCCTTGAAGCCGCGGCTTTCTCCAGCAACGGCGGCGTCGTGCAAGTGCCGGGCCTGATGGTTCCCATCCGAATCGGCCCCGTTCGCGTTCAACGCGAACGAAACATGCTTATCTCCGAACCGGTGCGCGTCGCACTCGGCGGCGCCGCTCGCGACGTCATCGCGCCCCGCAAACGCCGCATGGCCACGCAAATGGAAAACGCCGCCGACATCACTTATACGCAAGATCTGAGCGGCCAGGCGGGAAGTATGAGCATCGAAGGGAACGTCCAAAAATCCGAAGACGTCCTTAAGGCGGCAGCAGCGCTAGGCCAGCCGCTGAATCACGGTTGGGAGCTTTCCGGAGATGCTCTCGCCGTGATGCGGTGGGACTGGCAGAAATCCGCCAGCAGCCGCTGGAACGGCAGAATCATATTTAAAAAAGCCAAACTCGCCGTTGCCGGACTGAACCAACCCCTCGCCCTTCAGGAAAGCACCGTGAATTGGAATGACGGCCTGCGCTCCGTTGACGTTACCAAAGTAAATGGTCTCGGCGGCGCCTGGTCAGGCTCCATCTCCGAAAGAAATATTCCTGATGGAGTCGTCGGCCCTCGCTGGAATTTCAGCCTCACCACAGATCATCTGAGCGCTGCCGAGCTAGACCGCTGGGTCGGCCCTCGTGCCCGTCCCAACTGGCTCCGGCGTCTGCTCTCCTCCTTCCTTGGCGGCACCTCTTCGACCCCAGCGGCAAGTGATCTTGTCCGCCAGATGAGCGCCGAAGGGGATTTGAACATTGGCCAGTTGACGATCGAAAATCTCAAGTTTGCGAATGTGCGCGCGGAGGGTAGTCTCCATGATTTCCAGCTAGACGTCCGCGACGCTGACGCTCAATGGGCTGGCGGCATGGTCCACGCTCAGATGAAAGCCACGTTTGCCCCTGTCCCGAAGTACGACGTCACCGCGAAACTGGCTGGCATGAATCTCGCGGATCTTCCGGCATCTGGCCAGTTTGCGGATCGTGTGAATGGGCTCGCTTCCGGAACCGTGCACGTTGTGACCGCGGGCGTCGGCCGCGACGAGCTTCTGCAGCGTCTGGCGGGCGGCGGTGACTTGCAATTCAGGAACGTGGAATTTCGTGGTTGGGACCTCGGCGCCAGCGTGGCTGATGGCTCACCCCACGCCGGAATATCGCGGTGGACAAGCGGCGCTGGGACGTTTACGATGCGCAACCGCGCCGTCACCATCGATTCTTTGACGCTGCAATCCGGCCAGCAGGAGACTTCGTTGCAAGGCACAGTGAGTTTTGCACGCGATGCGAACCTCACTATTGAAACGTCGAACGCGGCAAAACGGAGCGGCAAAATGATAGGCGCCGGAGAAACTGGCCGCGTGCTCAAAATTTCTGGGCCGCTCGATGGGCCGCGCGTCTCCATTGAAAAAACGGCCGCGCGTCAGCCCGCGGATTAAAAAATGGATAGAGATTTGAAGCAGGCGAATTTAGCGGAAGAATTCTATGACTCCAGGAGGCTGTTAATGAAACGCTACGCACCGTTCTTGATGCTTGCAGTGCTGCTGCTTTGCCCGGCGGCCAAAGCGCAAAAATCGCCCACGCTGGAACAGTTTTTGAGCGCGCCGTTTCCGACCGAATTAACTCCCGCGCCCTCAAAGGGCCGCGTCGCCTGGGTCTTCAACGCGCAGGGCGCGCGCAATATCTGGGTCGCGGAGCCGGCCGCGGATGGCAGCTATACGTCGCGACAAATTACCTCTTATAAGGAAGACGACGGCCAGGACGTCGGCGAACTCAGTTGGGCGCCGGATGCGGAAACGATTGTCTATACGCACGGCGGCGATCTCGAATTTCCAAACGCCTCTTATCCCAATCCCGATAGCTCGCCGCAAGGCGTCGAGCAGGACATATGGGCCGTTTCGTTGGATGGCGGCGCTCCGAAAAAACTCGGCGAAGGTCACTCGGCTACCGTCTCACCAAAAGGCGGTAACGTCGCCTTTATTTTCAAGAACCAGATCTGGCTCGCCATGCTCGACGGCAGCGAAAAGGCCGAGCAATTGATTCACGCCAACGGCAACGAAAGCGAGCTGCGCTGGTCTCCGGACGGTTCAAAGCTTGCCTTTGCCAGCAGGCGCAATGACCACGGTTTCATCGGCGTCTACGACTTCGCCGCCAAATCGTTGCTTTATCTCGATCCGAGCGTGGACTCGGACCACGATGCCGCGTGGTCGCCGGACAGCCGGCGAATCGCTTTCTTGCGCATCGCCGTCGCGAAAGACAATCTGCCCTTCAGCCCGCGACGCGAAGGCCAGCCGTGGTCCATCCGCATTGCCGATGCATCCACGGGCAAAGGCCAGGAAATCTGGCACGCGGATCCCGGCAGCGGCAGCGTCTTCCACGAAATGGTCGCTGAAAATCAACTAATCTGGGCCGCTGACGATCGCATTGTGTTTCCCTGGGAATATGGTGGATGGCTTCACCTGTGGTCCGCTCCGGTCAGCGGCGGCGCCGCTAAGCTTCTCACTCCCGGAAATTTCGAGGTCGAATACGTCGCCGCTAGCGACAACGGACGCGAAATCGTCTACTCCTCAAATCAGGATGACGTAGATCGCCGCCACGTTTGGAAAGTCTCGCCCATGGGCGATCATCCGGAACCCGTCACCAGCGGCACGGGCATCGAAACGTCGCCCGTCTTCGCGAGCGACGGCAAAACTGTTTTGGTTCTGCGTTCCGATGCCCACATCACGATGCGCCCCGCTCTTGTCGCCGCAAAAGGTGTACTCCGCGACCTCGCTCCTCAATCGCTTCCCGCGGATTTTCCCGCCAGTGCCACAGTCACTCCCCAGCAGGTGATTCTGTCCGCTGCTGACGGCATGCAGATTCACGGCCAGCTTTTTCTGCCGCATGACGCGAACGATGGCGCGCGCCATCCCGCGCTCGTCTTTTTCCACGGCGGTTCGCGCCGCCAGATGCTTCTCGGCTGGCACTACATGCTCTACTACAGCAACGCCTATGCCCTGAATCAGTACTTGGCCAGCCGTGGCTACATCGTTCTCGCCGTCAACTATCGCAGCGGCATCGGCTATGGCCTGAATTTCCGCGAAGCTCTCAACTACGGTGCCGCGGGTGCTAGCGAATTCAACGACGTTCAGGGCGCGGGACTCTATCTGCGCTCGCGTGCGGACGTTGATCCCGGCCGCATCGGCCTGTGGGGTGGCAGTTATGGCGGCTACCTCACCGCGCTCGGCCTCGCTCGCGCTTCCGACCTCTACGCCGCCGGCGTCGATATGCACGGCGTCCACGATTGGAACACGGAAATTCCCACCTTCGCCGCATCCTATAAACCTGGAGAGCGCACCGACTTCGCCCGGCTGGCCTGGGAATCCTCGCCACTCTCTTCCATCAAGACGTGGCGTTCACCCGTATTGCTCATTCAAGGCGATGACGACCGCAACGTTCCTTTCGCGGAAACCGTGGATCTTGCCGAGGCGCTGCGCAAGCAGGGCGTTCCTTTCGAGCAGCTCGTTTTCCCCGATGAGATTCATGACTTCCTCATGCATCGTACCTGGCTGGCCGCTTATCATGCAGCTAGCAATTTCTTCGATAAGTATTTTAGGACGCCTGCAAAATGAAGCGTGGCAGGAGCGCCGGCCATGAATAGAATTCCTCTATTCCTGGGCTTCCTGCTGCTCCTGGCAATTCCGTCCGCATCGTGGCGCACTGCGGATCGCGTTCTCCTTTTTCCGAAGCTCTATGTCGGACAAATCCTCCGCTACCAGGTCGGCTTTCGCTCCACGACCAAGACGGACACGGAAAGCTCTGTCGCTGCTCCCATGGCTCCGAGCGGCGGGCAGACGAACGCGAATCTTTTTTTGCAGGTCGAGGTCGAGGACTTGCGCAACGACGCCGGCGATAATATGGCAAGGTTACGCGTTCAGATCGTCGAGCCTGATGCAGTCTCGGCGAAATCCGGTGCGCCGCGGAACACTGAGCAGAATGCGAGCGGCGCCGTCGCCTCGGGGAAGCCGGGCAAGTCGATTGAGTTCACCCTTCGCACCGGCGGTCTGGTCACCGATATCGAGGGCGTGGACAAACTCTCCTCCGATGAGCGAGCCGCCTGGCAGGAATGGGTGGACCGGTTCGGTGGCGCCGCCGCACTTCCCGAAAAAGGCGTGAAGCTAGGCGAAAAGTGGAAGACCGACGAGCCGATTCCCAATGCGCTGCTCGCCGGGCTTTCCTGGGAAAAAGAATCGGAGTACGTGAACGACGCTCCGTGCTTTGCCATAAAGCTTACAGCCGCGGGCGATCCAGCCGCGGGCCCGCAATCGGAGGAAACCTGCGCGGTGATTCTCACGACCGCAATCCTGAAGCAGAAGTCCTCTCCCAAGAACGCCACGCCAGAAGATTACAAGCTCCACGATCTGCGCAATACGGGCACGGCGTCGGGCAAAAACCAGGTCATCAGCTATTTTTCCTTGAAAACCGGCCTCGTCGTTCGCGCGACGGAAGATGCGAATCAATCGATGAGCGTGACAGTAGCCACTGCGGACGGTTCAAATCGAGTTCACTACACCATCACCGCGGAAAGTCACGCGCGCGTGCTCTTGCTTGCCGACCCGCCGGCCAATCACCCCTGACCTCCGCGCCTAACCACAATTCCGCGTCAATTTGCGTCAAGTAGTATAATGGGCGTTTCGGCAGTGTCCGGAATTCGCATTGGGAGCCCCTTCCATGAATTTCAAGCTGCGCAGCAACTATCAGCCACGCGGTGACCAGCCCGCGGCCATCGAACAGCTCTCTCGCGGCATTGAAGGCGGCGAAAAACATCAGGTGCTCCTCGGCGTCACCGGTTCTGGCAAGACCTTCACGATGGCCAAGCTGATCGAGGCTTCCAACCGCCCCGCTCTCGTCCTAGCGCACAACAAGACGCTCGCCGCCCAGCTCTATCACGAATTCAAGTCCTTCTTCCCCGATAACGCCGTGGAATATTTCGTCAGTTACTACGATTTTTACCAACCGGAAGCCTACGTTCCCGCCGCCGACATTTACATCGATAAGGAAGCCACCATCAACGATGAGTTGGACAAGCTGCGTATGAGCGCCACTCGCTCTCTCTTCGAGCGCCGCGATGTCATCATCGTTGCCTCCGTCTCTTGCATCTACGGCCTCGGCTCGCCCGAAGCCTATTACGGCATGCTGGTCATGCTCGAAAAAGGCCAGCATACTTCGCGCGAAGCTCTCTTGCGGCGCTTGGTCGACATTCAATTCGAGCGCGGCGAAGATTTGCGCCGCGGCACTTTTCGCGTCCGCGGCGACATGATCGAAATCTTCCCGACGTACGATGACTATGCCTACCGCATCGAGATGTGGGGCGAGACCATCGACAACCTTCGTCAGATCGATCCGCTCACCGGTGAAGTCCGCGCCGGCGCGGAAGACCTGCTGCGTGTCCCCGTCTACCCGCGAAATCATTACGTCATGCCCCAGGAGCAGCGCGACCGCGCCATCGTCACGATTCAGGAAGAACTGTGGTGGTGGAAAAAAGAGCTGGAGAAGCAAGGCAAATTCGTCGAGGCCCAGCGCGTCGTCCAGCGCACCATGTTTGATATCGAAATGATGCGTACCATCGGCTACTGTCACGGCGTCGAAAATTATTCACGCCACCTCAGCGGACGTTTGCCGGGCGAAGCGCCGCCGACCCTTCTCGACTACGTCCCGCAGGATTTCCTGATGTTTATCGACGAATCGCACCAAACCGTTGGCCAGGTCCGCGGCATGTTCAACGGCGATCGCGCGCGCAAGCAGACCCTCATCGATTACGGATTCCGTATGCCCTCGGCTCTGGACAATCGGCCGCTGACGTTCGAGGAATTCGAGCACCGCATGAATCAGGTTGTCTATGTCTCCGCGACGCCCGGCCCCTACGAATTGACGAAAGCCGGCGGCGTCGTTGTGGAGCAAGTCATTCGCCCAACCGGTCTCGTCGATCCGCAAGTCGAAATTCGTCCCGTGAAGGGGCAAGTGGATGATCTGCTCGAACAAATCCGCGTGCGCGCGGAAAAAAACGAGCGCGTCCTGGTCACCACCCTGACAAAGCGCATGGCCGAGGACTTATCCGAATACTTCACGGAAGTTGGCGTCCGCTGCCGCTATCTTCATTCCGAAGTCGAGACCCTCGACCGCATCAAAATCCTGCGCGATTTGCGTCGCGGTGAATTCGACGTTTTGATTGGCATCAACCTCTTGCGCGAGGGCTTGGACCTTCCGGAAGTGTCGATGGTCGCCATTCTCGATGCCGATAAAGAAGGCTATTTGCGCAGCGCGACGGCGTTGATACAGACCATGGGACGTTGCGCGCGCCACATCGAAGGCCGCGCGATTTTGTACGCCGACCGCCGCACCGGCTCGATGAATCAGGCTATCGACGAGACCAACCGCCGCCGCGCGAAACAGCTTGCCTACAATCACGAAAATAACATCACGCCCATGTCCATCATCAAGTCCGTGGACATGGACCTCGCGCGCATTGTCGAAGCCGATTACGTGACCGTTCCGACGGACGACACCGAGCTGGACGCTGCCACCGCGAAAATCAAGAACGAACAGCAACTCGCCGAAATGTTGCAGCAGCTCGAAACGCAGATGCGCGAAGCCGCGAAGAAATTCGAATTCGAACGCGCCGCCCAGCTTCGCGACCGCATCCGCTCGTTGAAACAAAAGGATCTCGCCGGATTGTTTTCGACCGAAATAGCTTCCGCCGCGGAATCGGGCGCCTGAACTTCCCCGGCGGATTCCGCCGCTAAACAATGCCCCGCTTCAATTCTTCAAGCGGGTAAAAGGTCCCGCGCCACGTGATTCCGCCTTGGCTCAGCGTCACGGCTGTCGAGCGCAACAGCATATAGCAAAGCAAGAGAGCCCCGAGCGGATACGTCAGTGCATAAAGCGGCGACACGCCCATCACCAGGTCGACCCCGCACGCCATCCCCAGCGCCACAACCACCGAAATCGCCGCAACTAGGCGAATCCATCCGTGCCCCAAAAAAATCCCGCCTAGCGGCGCGAGATTCGTGAGCAGCAGGCCTACGAGGGCGGCAGCAACATTTACCAGACTGAAATTTGCCGCGGCAAAAAAGTTCTTCGTCACTCCCCGGATCAGATTTCCAAGCCCCGCGTGCCACCGCACCGATACTGCTTCCTGAGCGATTCCAATTCCAGAGCGAAATCCTGCCTGCTTCACGAGTTTTCCCAGTTTCATGTCGTCCACAACTTCCATCGCCAGCCGCCGATGCGTGCCGCTGGCCTCGTACGCAGAGCGTTTCAACAGTTGGAACGCTCCGACTCCCACGTACGCGCGCGAGTGGGGATCGCCGACGCGATGCGGATCCGTCGCTAGCTGAAATGCAAATCCGAAAAAAGTGATTAGTGTCTTCTCCCAGAAGCCGTGCATCTCGACGTCCCCGAAGAGCGTGAGGTGATCGAGATTCCGCTCACTTGCCAATGTGACGGCCCGCCGCAGCGCATCGCGCCTGAATCGCACATCCGCATCAGTGAACAAGAACCATTCGCCATTCGAAACTTCATAAGCTTTTTGCAACGCGTGCGGCTTCCCAAGCCATCCGCTAGGAAGTTCTCCGACATGCACCGCGCGAAAACGGGGATGCGCCGCCGCGAATTCATCGAGAATCCGTCCCGTTGCGTCTTGCGAACGATCATCCACTGCGATGATTTCCAGTTTTGGGTAATCGAGTTCGGCCAGCGTTGCAAGCGCAGCAGGAAGTTTTTCTTCCTCGTCTCGCGCGGCAAAGAGCAGGGAAATGCTGGGACAATTTTCGTCGCGCGCGGGGCCAAAATCTCTCAACCAGGGGAGTTTCCTTGCGCCATTTGCGATGCGGAGGCCGTGCAGAATCCAAAAAGTGGCAACGAGCGAGAAAAAAACAAGTCCAAATGTATGCATCAAAATTGGTGTCGAATCACGGCCTCGGGTATCCTAGCATGTAATGCCAGGGACCCTTGCGATCATCGGTGCAGGACGCGTCGGACGCGCGCTTGGCCGGCGCCTCCACGAGCTGGGCTGGAAGGTTGGTGCGGTCGTCGCGCGAAGTGAGCCTAGCGCGCGCAAAGCAGTGCGCTTCATCGGAGCGGGGCACGCGCATGCGATTGTCACGCGGCAGGTGCTCCTCACGCAGGTTATCCTGATTGCATCACCGGACCGCGCAGTCGCCGGAATTGCTCACGAACTGGCGCGCATTGGCGCGGAAGAATTGAGCGGTAAGGTCGTTCTGCATTCAAGCGGAGCGCTGAATTCGGAAGTTCTCGCGCCGGTGAGAGGTTGCGGAGCTGCCGTCGGCTCCATGCATCCGCTGCAGTCGTTCAGCGGAGTCGGCGTGCCGCCTCTCGAAGGAAGAGTCTTTGCCATCGAAGGCGACGCTGCGGCCGTGCGCGCTGCTCGCCAAATCGCGCGAGCGCTCGGCGCGATCCCGGTTCGGATCGAAGGATCGAAGAAGCCGCTTTATCACGCGGCGGGGGCGCTTGCCGCGGGCAATGTTCTGGCGTTGATGGAAGCGGCGACGCGCTTGATGACGGCTGCGGGAATGAAGCGGCGCGAATCGGTGCGTGCGCTGCTGCCCCTGACACGGCAGGTGCTTGAGAATTTTGAACGGTTGGGGCCGCGCGCTGCGTGGACCGGTCCGCTGTCGCGGAAGGATTATGACGTGGTGGCCGCGCACCTCGGCGCGATGAAGGATCTGCCGCCGGAGTTCACGCAAGCTTACGAAGCGGTGAACCGCCTCGCCGCGCTGGTCCTGGCGCCGGATTCCGAGGCGATGCTGGCGGAGTTGGAGAAAATTGCGGTGGGCAGGAGATCCAGAGTCAAAGTGACATCGACGGGGGGATAAGCGTGAAACGATTGCAGATTGCGATGGAGAGCACGGCGCTGGCGAACGGCTTGAAGGTGGTCATCGCGCCGGACACGACGGCGCCGGTGGTGACCGTCGGGGTGTATTACAAGATAGGATTCCGCCTGGAGCCGCGCGGGCGCAGCGGATTCGCACATCTCTTTGAGCACATGATGTTTCAAGGTTCCACGAACGCGCCAAAAATGCAGCACATCAAGCTCATCAATTCGAGCGGAGGCGTGCTCAACGGATCGACGCACTACGACATAACGAACTATTATGAGGCGGTGCCGTCCAACGCATTGGAACGCGTGTTGTGGCTCGAAGCGGATCGTATGCGGGCGCTGAAAGTGGATGACGAAAATCTGCGCAACCAGCGCGATGTGGTGAAGGAAGAAGTTCGCGTTAACGTCCTCAACCAGCCTTACGGCGGATTTCCCTGGCTGGATTTGCCGCCAGTGGCGTTCCGCAACTGGGCGAACTCGCATAATTTTTACGGCGATTTCACCGATCTCGATGCAGCTGACCTTGCCGATGTGTTTGCGTTTTTCAAAACGTACTACGTGCCGAACAACGCGGTTTTGCTGATGCTGGGCGACGTGAAGCCCGAAGAAGGATTCGCGCTGGCGAAAAAACTGTTTGCCGATATTCCTGCCGGAGCGCCTCCGCCATTTGCGGATCCAACGGAACCGGAGCAGAACGAGGAGCGGCGCGGCGAAGTCGAAGAAAAATTCGGAACGCTGCCGGCGATGGCCATCGGCTACGTCGTACCGAAGCGCCGAACGGCCGATTGGTGCGCGATGGCGCTGCTCGACCAGGCGCTGCACGGCGGACGCGCGGGAAAACTCTATCGCGAACTCGTGCTGGAAAAACAGATCGCCGTCGAACTCGACGGCGGCATTGAAGACATTTTCGGCTACAACGGGCCGACGCAGATGGTGACGCGCATTCTGCACAAACCGGAGTATACAAGTGCAACGACGCTGGCCGCTTTCGACGGCGTGATTCGCGACCTCCAAGAGAATGGCATCACGGAGGACGAACTCGCGCAGCTGAAAGTGAAATGGGAATCGGATTATTTTTCGCTGCTCGAGAGCGGCCACGGAGGGATGCCGCGTTATGGCCTGATGCATTTGCTGGCGTGCTTTACGCTGTTTGACGGCGAGCCGCAGCTCGTGAACACGATTCTTGAGGGTTTCCTCGGCGTGAAACGCGAGGAAATCCAGGCGGCAGCGCGAAAGTACTTGCGCAATGAAAAGCGCGCCATCGTATTCCGCCGTCCGGTCACGTCCCGTGCGAAGGAGGCTGCGTAATGGCCACGCGCGCTGTGGTAGAAAACACCGCCGTTCCCGCGTTGGCCCCCGAACGCCAGGTGACCTGGCCGAAGCGCACGAAGGCGCGGCTCTCGAACGGGCTGGAAGTGATTCTCGTCGAGTCGCACACGATTCCGAAATTTCATGGGGATCTTTATTTTCGTTCTGGCAATGCCGCGGCCATCGAGCGCGGGTCGGGCCTCGCGGAAATGACGGCAAGCGTGGTGCGCACGGGGACAGCGAAGCGAGCAAGCCGGCAGATCGAAGAAGATCTGCGAAGAATTGGCGCGGATTTGGCGTCGAGCGCGGGCGCGGATACGAGCGCAATTTCGTTCGCCGGACTCTCTGAATTTGCCGAGCCGTTGCTCGGCATGGTCGACGAATTGGCGCGCGAGGCGTCGTTTCCGGAATCCGAATTCGAGCGCGAGCGGCGACAAAAACTCGAGGAAGTCAAGCTCAGCCGTACGGAGCCGGGATTTCTTGCGGGTGAAAGTCTCCGTAAGGTCTTGTTTGGCGCTCATCCCTATGCGCAGGTTTCGCCGAGCGAAGATCAGGTCGCAGCGTACAAGCGCGAAGAGTTGATCGGTGTTTACCGCGACTTCTACACGCCTGAGAACGGTTTGTTGTTGCTCGTCGGAGATTTTCAGCCGGACGCGATGTTGGAGAGCATTGAAAAAGTCTTTGGCGCGTGGCGCGGCAAAAAGCCGCAAGCGAGCGTATATCCTGCTCCGGCCAATCCACGCGGGCGGCGTGTTTACTTGGTGCATTTGCCCGGCGCAGTCCAGACACAGATTCTTGCGGGCTGCCATGCCATCACGCGGAAGAATCCGGACTGGGTAAAGCTAGGGCTGACCAACAGTTTGTACGGCGGCGCGTTCAATTCGCGGCTGGTGATGAATATCCGCGAGGACAAAGGCTATACGTACAGCCCGCGAAGCGGCGTGAACGCGCTCCGCCTGTACGGTTACTTTTCTGTTTCGGCGGCGGTGCGGAACGACGTGGTGGCCGCTTCGCTCACCGAGATTTTCTACGAAATGGACAAGCTGCGCTCGGTGCCCGTTCCGGAAGCCGAATTGGCCGATGCGCAGAATTACCTGAGCGGTGTTTTCTCGATGGGCCTCGCGACACAAAACGGTTTGCTTGGGCAGATTGCTGTCGTGGCGCTGAACGAATTGGCCGAGGATTATCTCGAAACGTACCGGCAGAAAGTTCGCGCGCTCACACCGGCGGATTTGCTTGAAACATCCCGCAAATATCTCGATTCCGCCAATATGCAAATTGTCGTGGTCGGCGACCGCACGCAAATCGAGTCGCAAGCCGCACTCTTCGGCGATCTCGAAGTCTTCGACGCCCAAGGCAAACGTTTGAGCTAAACCGGCCGGCGGTTCTAATTGTTGATTTATAAATATCATTGTTGCATTATCATATTGTTATGGCCTGGCTGTTTGCCGCACGACCGTCTCTTGTCATCCTTGCGCTCTGCGCGATTTCTCCGGTGCTTGCCGCGAAGAAAAAGCCGCCGGCGGTTCCGATCAACATCAATACGGCAAACTCCGAGGAACTGCAGCAGGTGCCGGGGATCGGTCCTGTGACCGCGGAGAAGATTTTGCAGATGCGCAAGTCGTACGGGCCGTTCAAGAGCGTGGATGATTTGCGGGCCATCAAGGGCATTGGTCCCAAGCGGCTCGAAAAAATGCGCAAATACTTGACGGTCGGAAAAACCAGCGCACAGAAAAACACTCGGCCATCAGCGACGCCCGCCAGGGCGTTGCATCCCTCCACGTAGCTTGTGGCCAAGTCAGCATCGGAAACAAAAAGCAGATTCTCCTTGCACAAACCGCTCAGAGGCGCAGAGATCCTCGCTTCGCTCGGAATGAGATTTTCTCGAGTTGGCGGCCTCCCATGCGCGCGAGTCAGCGGACGCGGCGTGCACCGTGTTGGTGAAAGACCGAATTGCATGCCCATCAGAGCACCTGGTGCGTGGGGCGGGGATCGCCGGATTTGGATTCGTGGATGCGGAGGGGGACCTGGTCGGCGATGGTGATGCCGTAGCCTTCGAGAGCAACTACCTTTTTGGGGTGATTGGTAAGGACGCGGATGTCTTTCAGCCCGAGGTCAATGAGGATTTGGGCGCCGATGCCGCTTTCGTGCTGGACCATGCGCTGGCGGGCCGGTTCGCGGTCGAGTTGGCCACGCTTGTGAAAATGAATTTGCGGAAGGGCGCCGGGCTCGTTGGCCGTTTCAACGGTGAAGCCGCGACCGGTGTGGTGAAGATAGAGGAAGACGCCGCGGCCTTCCCTGGCGATGGTCTCGAGCGAGCGGGAGACGAGTTCACTGCAATCGCAGGCTGTCGAGCCGAAAACGTCGCCGGTGAGGCAATGCGAATGGACGCGGACGAGAGCGGGTGTTTCGCCCTCGAGGCTGCCGCGAACGAGAGCGATATGTTGATCGTGATCGACATCGCTGGCGTAGGCAATCATGCGGAAGTCGCCGTAACGGGTGGGGAGGATGGCTTCGGCGACGCGGCGGACGTAGCGCTCGTGCTGCATGCGATAGCGGATTAAATCCGCGACAGTCAGCATCTTCAGATTGTGCTGCTTGCAGAATTCGTGGAGCTGCGGCACGCGCGCCATGGTGCCGTCTTCGTTCATGATTTCGCAGATGACGCCGGATGCATTGAGTCCGGCGATGCGGGACAAGTCGACGCTGGCCTCGGTCTGTCCGGCGCGGACGAGGACGCCGCCATTGCGAGCGCGAAGCGGAAAGACGTGGCCGGGACGTGCGAGATCCTGCGGCTTGGTCTTCGGATCGATAGCGGTAAGGATGGTGATGGCGCGATCGGAGGCGCTGATGCCGGTGGTGACGCCGCGGCGGGCGTCAATGGCCTCGGTGAAGGCCGTGCCGTGGACAGAGGTGTTGATGGGAGACATCAGGGGAAGATTGAGCTCTTCGCAGCGCTGCTCCGTGAGCGCAAGGCAGATGAGACCGCGGCCGAACTTGGCCATGAAGTTGATGGCTTCGGGCGTGATTTTTTCGGCGGCCATGGTGAGGTCGCCTTCGTTTTCGCGGTCCTCGTCGTCAACCAGGACGATCATACGGCCCTGGCGAATGTCTTCTACGGCTTCTTCGACGGTGGCAAAGATGGATTGGTCAGGCATTATGGTATTCGCTCTGGGAGTAGTTTAGCGAATTTGCGGCAAGGAAGTAATGACGTAAAGAGGCCACGAGTTTAGGAAAGAAGGGAATGTGAGTCGAAGGGCCCTCCTGATTTTTTGCAAGTGTTGCATCTAAAGGATTTAGTTTTGGCATAAGTGCTTTAGAATGTGTAGTTGCGAGGCTTCTCGTAAGTGTTGCATTTAAAGGAGTTGTGGACGAATTTCGGACAGACGCAAGTAACTGAGTCGAGTGGAAACGGAGCGATTGAGCGGCGCGTGTACCCCACCCGGGAGTTATCCAGAGAACTGTCAAGTAAACCGTGCAGGCAAAAGGATTTGCGAGCTTTGGTGTCCGCGCGAAGAGTGCCGCGTGTGGAAAAAGATGAAATAAGTTGGGCTGGAGGCCGCGTGGTGGGAGCTGGGTGCAGCAGCTTCGTGGGGGTTTCCAGGCAGAGGGCGCGGATTTCACAAAGAAGGAGAGATGCGGGAGAGACAGAAAGGATTTTTGCGAGGTAAACATAAGGAAGGATAGCGCAGGTTTGTATAACTGTCAAGGAATATTATTGTCGAGTACTAGATTCGAAAACAGTACTTTCGAATCGGATGTGGAATAACCAGGAAAGGGAACTACACAGCGAAGTTAGCGAGCAACGAGGAGACGGAGAATTGTGAGAGCGTCGTAGAAAGTTGCCTCGCCTTGAATCATGCGGCCAAACCATGTGTGGGTCTGGTGCATCTCAAGATCCGGAGGGTAGAAGCCATGCGAAAACTAGCGATCTGGGCGGAACTCGAAGCGAAACCAGGGAAAGAGGAAGAAGTGGCGAATTTTCTGAAGTCGGCGCAGCCGTTGGCGGAGAAGGAACCGGGAACCATCACCTGGTACGCGATGAGGCTGGGCGGCCCGAAATTCGGAATATTCGACACCTTCGCGGATGAGAAGGGTCGGGAAGCACACTTAACGGGCGAGATAGCGAAAGCCCTTTTCGCGAGGGCCCAGGAACTATTTGCGAAGGAACCGGCGATTCACAAGATGGAGTTGCTGGCGGCAAAGGTGCCGGGTGCAGCGGAGACTAATGCGAAGTCTGCATAAAGCCATAAGCAGTTCTCAACGCACTGCGCAGCCGAAGGAGCCGCCGGTGCGAACTTCACACGGGGTGCCGGGAGCAGGGGGTGGAAGTGGATGACCTCAGCTTTATTGCTTTAGGGCGTGGCCGCGCTTGGGCGAAATACTCGCTGGACAAACTGGCTGGGTTAGGGGGCCTGCGCAGGATCTGCTGAGAAGCGCGGGCCCGCCATCGCGATTACCTGTGAAGGTCAGTGGACCGAACAGCCGTGCAATTCGTTGGAATACTCGGGCTGAGTGGCATAGAGCTTGTTGCCAATCCTGTAGACAAAAGGATCGCCGTAGGCGTTGGTGGGAGTGAAGACGACGAAGGCGCATTCGTCGGCAATTTCTTCTCCCAACAAGACGCCATCGGTGTAATTCCACCAGGCATCTCCGTCCGGGTCGGTAATCGTCTCGATGGTTTCGTGCGAAAGAGTGTCGTTGGTTGAGTCCACTAATTGACCGTTGGGCGTCCCCGGGCGTACCTGGCAGCCGGGCACGTTCTGGAAAGGCTCGACGGAGTAGAGAACGTGGCCGATATCCGAGAAGTCGACGCTGCCATGGTAGGCGCAGAAGAAGAAGGAATTGTTGTTGTCGGGCGAATAGCAAACGGAAAAAGAGGAATCAAAGCATTCATCCTGGCCCGGTGCGAGGAATACATGAAAAATGTGGCCGTAACCAGTGTCGCCCGTTGCCGAAGCCACCGCATGGACCACTGCGAGCATATCGTCATCAGTGAGCGGAGTCGCGGGAGGGGTGTAGCCAAGCTTGGCTGAGATTCCCAGGGTGTAACGCCTGCTCGCGAAGAGACCGACATATTGGTCAACGAGATGGATGAAATCGCTGCCCGAAAGATCCTTCAGAAAGCCCTAGGGGTTGCCCCAGCAACTGGCGACGGGACATGTGGCGTTGGGAAGTAGATAGACGGCGTGCGACTGAGCGTAATTCACCACGGCACCGCCCAGGTAGGACAAATCTGCAGGATACCGAACGCTTTTTTGCATTGAAGTGGCGGGCCCGTTTTGCCGAGTGTGCGAGGGCCGGAGCGCCAGCATTCGGTCTGGCCGCGAGGAGTTTGCACGTTGTGCGTAGAGCGGAGTAGCAGTTCGGAAGTGGTTCGTAACCTGGGCCGCCGCGGTCTTGTCGGCTTGGCTCATGGTAACGGAAATTGGGCGGTCGTCTTGCGCACGAGCGGAACGTGCGGAAGCGAGAGTTAAAACCATGATTCCTGCGACGAACGTCGCCGCTTTTCCTCGAAGGCCGATAGTGAACATAGGACTTACCCCTTATCTGAATAAGATATTCGCCAAGAAATTTTGCGCCGCGCCATGTGAAGTCTATAGCCAGATCCGCGCAGAAACCGAAGATCGAGGCCCTGAGGAGCCCGAGGGACGGATTCGTCGCGGGGCTGGGGGAAAGAAGACAGGCCGCGGTGCACGCCATCTGGAAAAGGCACGAATTGGGCCGTATCCAGAACGAATTTGGCGGATGCTAAGTGATGAAAGCGTATGCTGTCAAGCGCAGATTACAGCATGGACGAGGAAGCCGTCCCGCGGGAAATGTGGCCAGCCTCGATGGATGAGGAGAGAGTCCTAGCTATTAGAGCTTCCTGAGCGCGGCCGGGAGGATGCCGGCGAGCGAATATTTGCCAGGGCCGGCGAGGAGGAGACCGAAAGAGAGGAGCAGTTCGGTAAGAGCGAACTCCATGCCCCCGTGGCCGACGTCGTAGCCGTGAGGGAGATGGACCATGAAGATGGCCCCGAGCATGACGATCATGACACTGACGGCGCCGACGCGGAGAAGAACGCCGAGCAGAATGGCGATGCCGCCGGCGAATTGAGCCAGTCCGACGAGATAGCCGACGAAGAGAGGCATCTTCATGAAGGCGGAGAAATTGTGCGGGCCGGGGCCACCGAACGCGCCGAAGAGGATGGCGCTGCCGTGGTAGAGGAAGGGGAGGGAGCAGGCCAGGCGCATGATCAAGAGTTCGAAATTGAGTTCGCGCGAACCGCCGGAATTGAACGTGTTGCCGGTGCCCATGTAGGTCTCCTCGGGTTGGATGGGAATTGTGTATCAGAAGGAGCACGGATGTGACAAGGGGAATTCCGGAAGGGGATTGAGAGGGAATTCAATCTGAGTGAGGCAATCAAAAAGGGCGTCCTGGTTTCCACCTGGGACGCCCTTTGGATTGAGGTTTTGGGCGAGCTGGTAAGGGCAAGCCCTGAGGACAGGCTGAAGCCTGTGCTCCTTTTTTTAGTACATGCCGCCCATGCCGCCTGCGCCAGGAGGGCCGCCAGCGGCTGCTGCCTTGGTCTCTTCCTTGATTTCAGCGATGAGAGCTTCGGTCGTGAGCATGAGGCCCGCGATGGAAGCTGCATTCTGAAGGGCCAGGCGAGTGACCTTGGCTGGGTCGATGACGCCCATCTTGACCATGTCGCCGTACTCGGCAGTCTCAGCGTTGAAGCCGAAGTTTTCCTCCTTGGACTCGCGGATCTTGCCGATCACAACAGCGCCTTCGTGGCCGGCGTTGAGAGCGATCTGGCGGGAAGGCTCTTCGAGAGCGCGACGCACGATGCCTGCGCCAACGGCTTCATCATCATGCAGCTTGAGCTTCTCGACAGCCGAGATGCAGCGGAGCAGAGCGGAACCGCCGCCTGCAACGATGCCTTCTTCGACAGCCGCGCGGGTGGCGTGCATAGCGTCTTCGACGCGCGCCTTCTTTTCTTTCAGTTCGGTCTCGGTGGCCGCGCCGACTTTAATGACGGCGACGCCGCCGACGAGCTTGGCAAGGCGTTCCTGGAGTTTTTCCTTGTCATAGTCGCTGGTGGTGTTTTCGACCTGGGCGCGAATCTGCTTCACACGGCCTTCGATGTCCGCGGACTTGCCGGCGCCTTCGATGATCGTGGAGTTGTCCTTGTCGATGGTGACTTTCTTGGCGCGGCCGAGGTCCTCGAGCTTCACGTTTTCGAGCTTGATGCCGAGGTCTTCGGTGATGGCCTTGCCGCCGGTGAGGGTGGCGATATCTTCGAGCATCGCTTTGCGGCGGTCGCCAAAGCCGGGGGCTTTGACGGCAGCGCACTGGAGCGTGCCGCGGAGTTTGTTGACGACGAGAGTCGCGAGCGCTTCGCCTTCGATGTCCTCAGCGATGATCAAGAGGGGCTTGCCCATCTTGGCGGTCTGCTCGAGCAACGGAAGCAGATCCTTCATCGAGGAGATTTTCTTTTCGTGGATGAGGATGCGAACGTCTTCGAGGACGCATTCCATGCGATCGGGGTCGGTGATGAAGTAGGGCGAGAGGTAGCCGCGGTCGAACTGCATGCCTTCGACCACTTCGAGGGTCGTCTCCATCGTCTTGGATTCCTCGACGGTGATGACGCCATCCTTGCCGACCTTCTTCATGGCCTCGGCGATGATGCCGCCAATTTGTTTGTCATTGTTGGCGGAAATGGTGCCAACCTGGGCGATCATGTCGCCCTTGACGTCCTTGTGGAGCTTCTTGATTTCTTCCACGGCGACTTCGACGGCCTTCTCGATGCCGCGCTTGAGAGCAGTGGGGCTGGCGCCGGCGGCGACAGTCTTGACGCCTTCGCGGAAGATAGCCTGCGCGAGAACGGTGGCGGTGGTGGTGCCGTCGCCAGCGACGTCGGACGTCTTGGAGGCGACTTCACGAACCATCTGCGCGCCCATGTTCTCGAGTGGATCCTGGAGCTCGATTTCCTTGGCTACGGTGACGCCGTCCTTGGTGATGATCGGCGCGCCGAACTTCTTTTCGATCACCGCATTGCGGCCCTTGGGGCCGAGGGTGATCTTCACTGCATCGGCGAGGATGTTCACGCCACGTAGAATCGATTGGCGGGAATTCTCACCTGTTACAATCTGCTTCGCCATCTGGTATTTCCTCCTGATTTCTTCTGCGAACTGTTGATGCTTACTGCAAAGTTTGAAGAGAACTGCGCCGGTCTAAAGACCGGCCACTACCACTGCCAACTCACGGGCTGCTACTGGCGAAATGACGGACTGAAGCCCGTCGCTACGACTGCTTACTTCTTGGCGGCTTTGGCGGCGCCGCTCAGCTTGGCCAGGATCTCTTCTTCGCGGAGAATAAGATACTCTTCGTCCTCGATTTTGATTTCCGTGCCGCTATATTTGCCAAAGAGAACGCGGTCGCCCGGTTTCACGTCGAGAGGGATCAATTCGCCCTTTTCGCGTTTGCCGGCGCCAACGGCGATGATCTCGCCCTCCATGGGCTTTTCCTTTGCAGAGTCAGGGATGATGATGCCACCCTTGACGGTTTCCTTTTCTTCAATGCGCTTCACGATGACACGGTCGTGGAGCGGGGTCAGATTCACTGCCATCTTGGAAGAACCTCCGTAGGTAGACTTTCTGATTGAACAGAGGCCGGAAGAGCGAAATATGAATTAGCACTCCTCACAGCCGACTGCTAATATAGCAGAAAGAAGTTGCATGTCAAGGATTAATCGGACAGTTGGGTGGAATTTTGGGTCGACCTAGATACCATTTAAGTGTAGTATTTTCATATATTTGAATAGTGCAAGAAAAATACGACACTTGGCTGCGGATGTGCTATTTTCTGGGGCAGAGGACGGCGGCGGAAACTAAAATTGCACTTCTCTATCTATTTGCGGCTGATCGTGCTGACGGCGGGGACGCTGCTGCCGTTCTTTTGGATGGTGGTGATCCTCGGACACAGACGGCAGCGGAATTTCGAGCGGATCTTCTTCTTTTTATGCCTAGCGCTGGTGTTCATTTTCGGGGGATCGCTGCTGGAGCTGAACGCGCAGTTGTACTACGCGACGATTCCTGTGGCGCTCTCTATTTTTTGCTGGACGGTGGTTTGCTTTGGGTTGTGGTTTCTGCCGTCGCTGCTAGTCCATTTGCATGTGGAATATGCGCAGATTCGGGAGCTGCTGCCTCGGGATGTTCGAAAGAAGTTGTGGCTCATTGTGGCCTATGCACCCTTCGTCTTGCTCCTGCCAAAGCTATACGCGGCGCTTCGTTTGCGGGACGGCTTTAATTTCTTGCTGCCAAGTGAGGTCTTGGGCAGGTCATTTCAAATCTGGCTGGTTGTGTCGCTGGCACTTTCGGACTTTTGGCAATGGCGTTTTCTGAAGGCTGCACCTGACCAGGAACAAAAATCGTTTCATCGGGCGCTCCAGTTCTACATGTCGGGGACAGCTCTGTGCATTCTGGCAGTTCATTTCATGCCTCAGCTTTGGAGCGCTTGGGGAATCTCCCACGAGGCGGCGGCAACCTTCATCGCTTGTTTTGCGCTGGCGCCGTTGGTGTCCTTAATACGTAATGTGCAACGATTCAACTTCCTCCAGATCGGGCGGCAAAGGAATCTGATTTATGCGGTATTTGCGACGTTCCTAGCGCTGCTTTATTTGGGGCTGATTCGGCGAGCGAGTTTGTGGATGGAGCCGTATCTGCCCCCGGAAGCAACGGCGGCCATCTTGTTGTTTCTGCCTGTTGTGTTTTTTGAGCCGCTGCAGAGGTTGATGAGAGGGATTCTGCGGCGAACCGCGCAAACGGAGATGGACCACGCGCAGCGCATGATGGTACGGATTCAGGAAGTGGCGCGGCTGGGCAATCTGGGGGAACTAACGGCTTTTATCGAGAAATGGATCGGCGAAGAGTTGCAGCTCGCGCAAGCGAAACTTTCGCTCGGTAGAGCTGCGGAGACTAGCTCGGAACAGAAGGGATCCGAGGAAATTTTGGCAATACGGCAATCCGGGCGGACTTTGGGAACGCTGCGTGTTAGAGCGCATGGTGCGATGTTGTCGGGAGAGACGGCGGCGGCGCTGGAGTTCTTGTGCGAGCAGTTGCCTGGGGCGTTGGATTTGTGCCGGTTGATCGAGGAGAAATTGCGGTTGGAGAGGGAATTGGCGGAGAGGGAGCGGCTGGCAGTGCTGGGGCAGATGGCAGCCAGCATTTCGCACAATTTGAAAAATCCGCTGGGGTCGATCAAAACAATTTTGCAGGTGCAACTGGAGAGCGACGAATTACCGGAGTCCATTCGCGGGGAAACGAGGATGGTGCTGGAGGAGATTGGGAGATTGTCGTCGAAGCTGAACCAACTTCTGCAATTCAGCCGGCCGGTATTGCAGGGAGGCCGGACGGAAGATCGTTGCGATATCCGGGGAGTGATCGACGACGTGCTCGCGGTATTGCGGCCAGAAGCGGAGAAGCGAGGAGTGCGGCTTGGGTCGAGAATGGCGGATGTAGAATCGATCGTGGACGCGAGCGCTGAGGCACTGCACGACGTGATCAGCAATCTGGCGGTAAATGCGCTTGAAGCATCTTCCAAAGGCGGACAGGTGAACGTGCAACTCGCGTGGCTCGGGTTGGAATGCCTGGTCAGCGTGGAGGACGAAGGACCGGGGATACCAGCGGATCTGAAAGAGAGAGTGCTGGAGCCTTTTTTCACGACGAAGTCGCGGGGCACGGGACTGGGACTTGCGATAGTCGCGAAGCGGGTTGTGGAACTTGGAGGCGAATTGAAAATAGTAAGTCCGGCTACGAACGGCCGGGGAACCCGATTTGAGGTAAGGATCTGGCCAGCCGCGATGAGGCGCAGAAGCTTCTCAGCGGAGCCGTCTGGGATTCAGAAAGTGGCTTCAGAAAAAACTTGAGCCAAGATGGCGAACGACGGAGCGATGCATTTCAAAAGAGCAAGAGGATGCCATGAAGACGATCCTGATAGTAGATGACGAGCCGGCGGCGCGGTATGGATTGCGGCGAGCGCTGGAAGCGAAATACCGAGTGGCGGAGGCGGGGTCCGCGGAAGCGGCGCGCGAAGCGTTGAATACAGAACTGCCGGATCTTATTTTGCTGGACGTTGTTTTGCCGGGGCAGAGCGGGCTGGACTTCTTGCGGTGGATGCGAGAGCAGGGAAGCGAATTGCCGGTGCTGATGGTTTCGGCGCTGGACACGGCGAAGACGGCAGTCGAGGCGCTGCAGCTTGGCGCGGCGGATTACCTGGTGAAGGGATTCGAACTCGAAGAGTTGCGGCAGCGCGTGGCGAATTTGCTAAAGCTGGCGACATTGGAAAAAGAAAATGATTCGCTGCGGCGGCGGATGGCGACGGAGGGACAGTTTGGGCAGATGATTGGGCGAACGGCGGAAATGCGGCGCGCGTTTGAGATGGCGGATCGCGTGGCGCGGGCGGATTCGACGGTGCTGATTTTCGGCGAGAGCGGGACGGGAAAAGATTTGATGGCGCAGGAGATTCATGCGAGGTCGCCGCGGGCGGGGAAGGCGTACGTGGCGGTGAACTGCGCGGCGCTGCCGGAGACTTTAATCGAATCGGAATTGTTTGGCTATGAGCGCGGAGCGTTTACCGGCGCGGCGCAGCAGAAAAAAGGAAAGTTCGAGCTGGCGTCGGGCGGAACGCTGTTCCTGGATGAGATTGGCGACATGAATCCGGTGACGCAGGCAAAAGTCTTGCGGGCGCTGGAAAATCGCACGATCGAGCGATTGGGCGGGACGCAGCCGATTCCCGTGGACGTGCGGGTGATCAGCGCGACGCATCGGGATTTGGCGGCGGAAATTCGGACTGGAAAATTTCGCGAGGATTTGTTTTACCGGTTGCATGTGGTGACGATCGAGTTGCCGCCGTTGCGTGCGCACAAGCAGGATATTCCTGTGCTGACGGATGCGTTCTTGCAGATGCACGGGGCGAGGTTGGGGCGGCGGGCGCAATTGACGCGCGAAGCAGTCAACGCGATCGAGCGGTATGATTGGCCGGGAAATGTGCGCGAATTGAAAAATGCGCTGGAGCGGAGCCTGGTGCTTTGCCGCACGGAAGAGATTGGCGTGGAGGATTTGCCGCAGGAAGTGGTGGGCGGGGAGGAGACGCTGCACAAGAATTCGAACGGCGCGAGCGAGAATGGATTTGGCGAGAAGGATTTTCGCGAGGCAAAGCGCAAATTCGAGGTCGCGTACATTACGAAACAGCTCGTCGAGCATCGATGGAATGTATCGAAGACGGCGGCGACGATCGGGTTGCACCGACAGAGTTTACAGGAGAAATTGCGCGAGCTGGGAATCCGGCGGCCGGGACGGGAGATATCGGAAGAAGAATAGGAATTTACACAGAATTCACAGGGAGCGCGGAGTGCACGGAGAAAAGCAACCGAGAGGTTAAGAATGACCGCGGGGAGAAACGAATTGGAAGTCGGCGCATACGTTTTGGCGGGCGGCGGGAGCACGCGATTTGGAAGGGACAAGGCGCTGGTGGAGTTCGCGAACAAGCCGATGCTCGCGCGCGCCCTCGAATTGCTGCGGAGCTTGGAGCAAGACGTGAAGATCGTGGCCGCTCCTGGAAAATATGCGGATTTCGGAGCAGAAATTGTGGAAGACCGCTGGCCGGGCGAGGGGCCACTGGGCGGAATTGTTACCGCGCTGTTGAACACGCGACGGAATGCACCCCATTGCGATTGGAACTTGATCGTGAGCTGCGATATGCCATTCTTGACGCGCGAATGGCTTGTCTATTTGGCGGATCGAGCAGCGAAAAGCGAGGCTCAGGTTGTGTTGGCGCATTCGGCCAGCGGACCGGAGCCGTTGTGCGCGTGCTGGCGGACAGACACGGTGGAAACGCTTCAGGCGGCGTTTGAACGAGGCGTTCGAAAAGTGACTCAGGGGATCTCACTCTTGCGCTCGGAAGTTCTTGACGCCGCGGACTGGAAACGATTTGATAGCGCTGGGCGGCTCTTCTGGAACATGAATACGGTCGCGGATTACGAGGAAGCGCGGCGCATTGTGGAAACGGAACGAGAATGACGGCACTCGACATCGCGAAAGAAAAAGAGGATTCTCGCGCCGAAAACTTTTTTGAGTTTCGCGACGTGTGCAAATCGTTCGACGAGAACGAGGTGCTGAAGAACGTCAGTTTTACAGTGAAGCGCGGCGAGACGTGCGTGATTATGGGCCGCAGCGGCGTGGGAAAGTCAGTTTCGCTGAAACACATCATGGGTTTCATGAAAGCGGATTCGGGACGGATTTTTGTAGACGGCGAAGACGTGACGGATTTCAGCGAGCAGCAATTCGAAGAAGTGCGGCGCAAAGTAACGATGGTGTTTCAGTCCGGCGCGCTCTTCGATTCGCTTAGCGTTGCGGACAACATCGCGTTTCCGCTGGAAAAACAACCGGGGCTTGAAGACGAAGACATCGACGAATACGTTGTGAAACTCGCCAAAATGCTGGAAGTCGAAGAGGTCCTCGATAAACTGCCGAGCGAATTGTCGACGGGGATGAAGCGCGCGGTGGCCATGGCGCGGGCGTTTGCGCAGAATCCTGACGCAATATTGTTTGATGAGCCTACAACAATGGTAGATCCGATCATGGCTGGGCACATGGGCGACTTGATTTTGAGGCTGAAAGACGCGTTTCACCGCACATCGATTGTGGTGACCCATGATACCCATCTGGCGAAGAAGCTCGCAGATAGCGTGGTTTTTCTGCAGGACGGGCGAGTTGCGTTCTTCGGGCCGTGGGACAATTTTGAAAACTCGACGGATCCGTTTCTTCATAACTTCCGCATGCAGGATGCACTGATACCCGCGCTGGACGTGACTCTGTGAGCCAGCCGCCGGGCGGCCCGGCCGATCCGATCAAGCAGTTGCCCAAGACCATGGGGTTTTGGGATGTGCTGTTTTTCAACATTGCGACCGTGCTCGGCCCCCGCTGGATTGCCGCAGCTGCGCATAACGGTACGTCCTCCATCAGCCTGTGGGTGCTCGCGGCGATCTTCTTTTTTGTGCCGACGGCATTGGTGATCAACGAACTGTCGTCGCGCTTTCCCAATGAGGGCGGACTATACGTGTGGTCGAAAGAAGCCTTCGGCGATTTCCATGGGTTCGTGGCGGGATGGACATATTGGATTTACACGGTCTTTTATTTCCCCGGCTTGCTGCTGGCAAGCGCGGCGATGGGCGCGTATGTGGCAGGTTCGCGGGGCGTGGATCTTGCGCAAAGCACTACTTTTCTGATGGTGGGCTCGTTCATTCTGCTAATTGTGGCCGTGGGATTCAACATTGTCGGGATGAACGTGGGAAAGTGGCTGCAAAACGCCGGAGGAGTTTCGACCTATCTTCCGCTGCTGATGCTGACGGGCGTGGCTGCGATTTTGTGGTTTCACCACGGCTCGGTGACGCGATTCACTTTGGCGAACATGATGCCGCATTGGAGCTGGGATACGGTGAACTTCTGGTCGCAGATTGCGTTTGCGTTTAGCGGGCTCGAGCTGGTTTCCGCAATGAGCGACGAAATCCGGGATCCGCAGCGGACCTTGCCGCGCGCCGTTTTGGGCAGCGGCGCAATGATCGCGGCGATTTATATTCTCGGAACGTTTGCAGTGCTGGCGCTGGCGCCCGCGGCGGAAGTGGATCCAAAGAGCGGCGTGTTTCAGGCACTGACTCTGGGCTCGGCAGCGCTACGGATTGGATTCGTGGGCGTTCTCGCGGCGATGCTGGTGTCCGTCGGAAACGCGGGCGGCGTGGGAAGTACTGTTGCGGGGATCGCGCGCGTGCCGTTCGTCGTGGGAATTGACAAGTATCTGCCGGCGGCATTTGGAAAGATCCATCCAAAGTGGAAGACGCCGTATATTTCCATTCTCGTGCAGGCCACTATTTCTGGAATCGTGCTGCTACTCAGCCAGGTTAAGGAAGAAACGATGCGCGGGGCGTATCAGATTTTGGTGGACGCCGCAATCATCCTTTATTTTATTCCGTTCCTGTATATGTATGCCGCGGTGATCAAACTTGCGGGGCGAAAAGACCGGAGGGATAACCCTCAGGCCGTCTTGATTCCAGGCGGGAAGCTTGGCGTATGGATTGCTGGAGGGCTCGGATTTGCGGTGGTATTGTGCGGAATTGCGTTTTCGTTTATCCCGCCAGGAGAAGAAGCAAATAAATTTCTGTTTGAAGCGAAGCTGATCGGGGGAACCGCGGCGGCGGTGCTCGTCGGGCTGGCTCTGTATTGGCGCGGCGTGCGGACAAAACGGGAAGGATCCCCGGAACGGGCTGTTTAATTCGAAGAATCCATCGGGAAATCGAGAGCAAAACCCTGGCGCGAGAGTTTCTCCATCGTGATAGAGGAAGATGGCGCGTGCTTGCGCGCTTCGAGATAGCGTTCGACGTATTTGCCGAGGACGTCGGCCTCAAGATTTACGGCGTCGCCGAGTTTGCGGTCGCGAAGATTGGTGTGCTCGTAGGTGTAGGGGATTATGGCGATTTCCGCGGTGCGACCTTTATTGTTCCAGCGGGCAACGGTTAAGCTGATGCCGTCGATGGTGATCGAGCCTTTCGGAACAACGTAGCGCGCAAAATCTTCGGGAACCTCCACGCCGAGCCACCAATTTTCGCTTTCAGGACCTTCGGGATCGAGGCGCGTGACCCGACCCGTGGCGTCGATGTGTCCCTGGACGAAGTGGCCGCCAAATTCTTTGCCGGCAGTGAGAGGCTGCTCGAGATTGACACTCGAACCCACTTTTAGGCCGCCGCTTTCTGCGCCGAACGAAGTTTTTTGGATGGTTTCGCCGGAAAGATCGGCGGAGAAGTTTTCTTTGCTCAGAGCAACGACGGTGAGGCAGCAGCCGTTTACCGCGATGCTGTTGGACACAGCCAGCGCGGGCAAGCCGCCCGGCGCGTGAACGGTGACGCGCCCAGCTCCGGGTTTTAGTTCGAGGGACTCAATCGCCCCGAGATGTTCGATAATTCCCGTGAACACAGTTTTCTGAATGTCCTCTTCGTGCGGCGTCTATCTTTGAGTTTACAGCATTTCGCCGTGGAGGCAGAAAGCACTAAACTAAAACCGTACACGGCAAAGAAAACCGTTGA